>JAJSAM010000077.1 GCA_024274785.1 Planctomycetota bacterium
GAGGCTCGCCGCCTGGCCATTGCCGAAGATCTGAAGGGACGGGAGTTGTTCACCGAGGCGGTGGAGAAGAGGCTTCAGAAGGCCCGCTCTCTGCCCGCACTCGAGGACGTGACCTATCCGTTCACGGACGGAATACGCACCGCGGAACAATCGGCGGCGGAAGAAGCGTTCGGCGCGCTGGCCTCGGCGATCGAGCAGGGTGAAGTCGGCCTCTCGTTGACCGACCTCGCCGCGCCTTTCGTCTCCGAGGAGAAAGGGACGGCGGATGGCGATGCGGCGGTCGCGGCCGCCCGGGCCGTCATCGCGCGGCGAATGGCGGAGAGTTCCGACGCCAGGACCCGGGTTCGGAACCACCTGCTGTCCGCCGGGAAACTTCGCAGCAAGCTGATTCCCGACGGCGACGTCCAGAAGAAGTACGCCGCCTACCACGATTTCGTCCAATCCGCGAAGTCGATCCCGGGGCACCGCGTTCTGGCCGTGCTCCGCGGCGCACGGGAGAAAGCCCTCGAGGTTTCCCTCGACGCCGACCGCGACCGCGGACTCGAGCTTCTGAAGAGCGTCTTCCCGATCGCGGAAGAACATCCCTTCAAGGAAGTGCTGGAGCAGGCGATCGAGATCGCGCTCGATGAGAACCTGGTGCCGGCGCTGACGAGGGAGGTGTTGAAGGGCCTGAAGAAGCGGTCCGACCAGGAGTCGGTCCGGATCTTCGCAAAGAACCTCGAACAGCTCTTGTTCTTCCCGCCGGCCGGTCGCCACGTCGTTCTCGGTGTCGAACCAGGGAAGCGCCGGGGCTGCAAGATCGCCGTCGTGAACGAGAGCGGCGAACTCCAGCGCCATGCTTCGATCCACCCCTTCGTGGACGAGAAAAAGGAAGGCGCGGAAAAGAAGCGCGAGGCTGCGAAGAAGACCGTCGGCGATTTCTGCCGGCACCACAAGGCGGCTTTCATCGGTGTGGGCAGCGGCCCCGGCTGCCGGGAGGTCGAGCAGTTCCTTCGCACGGTGATCGCTGAAGACGACACGATCGAGGCGAACCTGGTCATCGTGAACGAGGCCGGCAGCGCCGAATACGCGTCGAGCGAGAGCGCTACGAGAGAGTTTCCAAAGCTCGACAAGCGGGTGCGCGCCGCGGTGACGGTGGCTCGCCGGCTCCAGGATCCCCTCGCGGAACTGGTGAAGGTCCGGCCAGGTTCCATCGCCGTCGGTCCGTACCAGAAGGACGTGGACCAGAAGCTGCTCGACGAACATCTCGGTGCGGTCGTTCAGTGCTGTGTCAACCGCGTGGGCGTCGATGTCAACACCGCCGGTACCATGCTTCTCGCGAACGTCGCCGGCCTGACGAAAAGCACGCGGAGGCGATCGTCGCCCATCGGACCGAGAAGGGCCCTTTCGCCACCCGCGCCGCCGTGCGCGAGGTGGAAGCCCTCGACGACGACCGCTATCGCGTAGCCGCCGGCTTCCTGCGAATCCGCGACGGCGCGAACGCCCTCGACCGCACGAGTCTGCACCCCGACGTCTACCCGCTGATCGAGACCATGGCCGAGAAGCTCGGCCTGGAGCCTGGTGAACTGGTCGGCAACGACCGTGCCCTCGATGGCCTGGATCCGGATGGCTTTGCCGGCAACGGGTTCGAACTGGCCACGGTGTACGAGGTTTTCCGTGAGCTGCGCTCCGGCGGGAACGACCCCCGCGGGGTCTTCGAAGCGCCGACTTTCCGGGCGGACCTGAAGACTCTCGGCGACCTCGAGCAGGGAATGACTCTCGAGGGTGTCGTCACGAATATCGCGAGCTTCGGGGCGTTCGTCGACATCGGTGTGGACCAGGAGGGACTCGTCCACGTTTCTGAACTCTCCGATGAGTTCGTGGAGGATCCCGGATCGGTCGTCACCGTTGGACAGCGTGTGAAGGTGCGCATCATCGGGATCGACCAGGATCGCAAGCGCCTGTCCCTCTCCCGCCGCACTCCCGGCGCGAAGAAGCCGCGTCGCGGAACTCCCGCCGGACGTCCCGAGGCGGGTGGCCGGCCTGGTGGTGGTGGTGGCGGCGCACGTGGAGGTTCCGGACGCGGTGGACCTGCTCAAGGCGGGCCGGGCCGAGGCGGACCGGGCCGTGGTGGACCGGGCCGTGGTGGACCGGGTCGTGGTGGACCGGGTCGTGGTGGACCGGGTCGTGGTGGACCGGGCAGGAAGCCGGGTGGACGCCCCGGGCCCGGCGGCCGCAAGGGCGGTGGCAAGGATCGCCGAGGCCCTCGTCGCGACGATTACGACGACAAGCGTGCTCCGCGCATCATCGAGGCAAAGGCGAAGCGCAAGCCGGAGCCGGAGATCGACAAGAACCTCCCCGAGGAGGAGCAGTACCGCCTGAAGCTGGAGCGTCTTCGCAAGAAGTTCGAGAAGGGGAGCTGAGCATCTCGACCAGCCCCAGGCCAGGCCGGACGACCGGCCGGAGGATCTGCCGGTGAGTGCGGCCCCGGTGTCGTTGAGACATCGGGTTGAATACGTCCTGGTCCGGGCTGCGTTCCTGTTCGTCGCCGTGATCCCGGAGGGACTGTCGTACCGGGTCGCAGGGTGGCTCGGCGGTCTCTACGTCCGCCTCTCGAAGAAGCGCCGCAAGTGTGCGCTTCGCATGCTCCACAACGCCTACCCCGATGTCACTGATGACCGGGCGCTGCTGAAGATCGCCCGGCGCGGGACGGGAAACCTGCTCCGCGTGGTCCTCGACCTGGCCCGCGCGTCCCGGGCGATCGAGAAGGGAACGCTCGCCGACCGCATCGACATGAGCGAGCTGGTGGCCCTGAATCTCCAAGCGCCGTGGTTCGGGATCACCGGGCACCTCGGCAGTTGGGAGTGCGCGGCGATCGGAGTGGCCCGGATCACGGAGGAAGCCCACGTCACCGCGCGCGTCATGAACAATCCCCTGGCGCAGCGATGGCTGCGGGAGAACCGTGCCTTGGCCGGTCTGATCGTGCATGACCGCAGGGGCGGCGTGAGGGGAGTCGCCAGAGCACTCGAAAACGGGTTCGTGGCCCTGCAGGCGGTGGATCAGAACCAGCGTCGGCGCGGCGTTCTGATGCCGTTCTTCGGAGAGCCGGCCAGCACGGAGCGGGCCGCCGCCGCCCTCGCGGTGCGCAAGGGCTATCCGTTCGTGATCGCCGCCTGCATCCGCCAGGGAGTGGGTTTCCGCTTCAAGGCGGAGATCGAGGAAGTCATCGTGCCGAGAATCACCGGAAATCACGCCGCCGATGTCAAGGACCTCATCCGCCGTATGAACCTCGCGCTGGAAAAGCTGATCCTTCGCTTCCCCGACCAGTACCTCTGGATCCACGACCGCTACAAGACCGCGGACGAGATGCTCGCGAAAAAGTGAGCCAGGGGATTCAGCACAAGCTGTCCTCAGGGTGGCTTCCTCCGTTTGGAGGTGCTCCATCTGAGAGGAGATAACGGCCAGCGATTTGCCTTGGACTCGTGGTCTGCGCCCGGACGGGCGACTTGAAGGGCTGGATGTTCCCTCTGCGCCAACAACTTCGGGGTGCCTCTCCAGCACCGATGGACCGTCTACCGTTTCTTCGGCAGGGAATCGAAGAAGGCCGCGGAGCCGCAACGCTCGCAGCCTTCTTGCTGTATATTGGTACCCTCGACAGGATTTGAACCTGTGACCCACGGATTAAGAATCCGTTGCTCTACCGACTGAGCTACGAGGGCAAATGATCTGTGCCTGGCGCACCCGCCAGGATTCGAACCTGGAACCAACGGGTTCGAAGCCCGCTACTCTATCCAATTGAGCTACGGATGCGCGTTCGGCTCCGATTTTCGACCGGAAACCGGAAATCTAACGACTGGTTCCGCCGCTGTAAAGATTCTCCGAACGGTCTGACTGACAGCTCGCGCACCAGAAGGTCGTCCGGCCGGTCACCGTCCCTCTCCGGAGGGGGTTGCGGCAACGGGGACAGGATCCGTCGCGGTTCCGGTTCGGGATCAGCCAGGTCTTCGGAACCGCGGTCCAGTCGGTCTCGAGTCGGAGCGAAGTCGTGAAGATCCTCCGGAGATTGCCGTGCAAGCGACGGTGGTCCTCGGCATCGAGCCTCTCCCCCGGCGTTTCCGGGGCGATGCCGGTCTGAAAGAGGACCTCGTCGGCGTACACGTTGCCGATGCCCGCAAGGACACTCTGGTTCAGCAACGCCCCCTTCACCGCGCCTTTCCGCGGCTTCATGGCTTTCCGGAAGGCTCGCAGATCCGCGGCGAGCGCGTCGGGGCCAAGGCCACGCTGCTCGATGAACCGGTTCGCGCTCTGAAGCAGCCGGACCTTCCCGAACATGCGCGGGCAGCGGAACACGAGGGCGGTATCGTCCGTGAAACGGAAGACCACCCGGGAGTGGGGAGGCTCAGGCTCACCCTTTTCGAGGATCACCGGTAGCCCGGACATGCCGAAGTGGATGCCCACGGCGCCGCCGCCCTCGACCGTGAGAAAGGCCTGCTTTCCATGGCGGAGCGCCGCGCTGAATCGCTTTCCCACGAGGCCTCGCGAAAGCCTCACCGCGGCGACCCCGGCGAGGATCCTCCGGTCACCGACCAGGACGCGGCGGACCGTGCGCCCGAGCGCCCGCTTCTCCATGATCCGCCGGAAAGTCTCGACTTCGGGCAACTCCGGCATCAGGGGACGATCGTCGCCTTCCTGATGTAGTCGAGGCGCGGGAAGTACGATTCGAGGTAGCTGTCGCCGTCGCCCTTGATCCGGCCCTGGTCCGGTTTCTCCCCGTACTCGGCGTTGATGGCTTCGATCACGCTCATTCCCTCGATGACCTCACCGAACGGGGAGAAGCCCTGGGAGTCCAGGAAGGCGTTGGTCTTCAGGTTGATGAACAGGTCCGTTGCTCTGGTGTTCGGGCCGGCGGTGGCATAGGTGATCGTGCCCCGGGCGTTCGTCGTCGCCACCGGATCGTCCTTCAGGCGGCGCAGGGCGAAGTTGCGGGTGATCGCCGGGTCGCCGTTGATCCCCCACTGGATGATGAAGTTCGGCATCACGCGGTAGAAACGGTTGCCGTCGTAGTAGCCGTTCTCGACGAGCATCTTGAAATGCGCCGCGCCGATCGGCGCCCACCGGGGGTGGACCCGGATCAGGATGTCGCCCTTCGACGTTTCGAACTTCACCGTGAAGTCCGGGCCGGTCGCGGGCTCCGTGGTCTCACTCGAGGCTTCCTCGGCGCCGCTTTCCGGAGATACCTCTGAATTGCAGCCGGCCACGGCCAGGTAAAGGGCGAAAGTGAGCAGGGTGAGCACGTGTTTTCCGGCCATGGTTCATCCTCCTTCGATACTCGGAAGCGGCACTATATCAGAGGTGACCGCGCCGTCTCTTGCAATCCTGAGTTCGTCCCGGGAGGATTGGGCTATGGCAGACAAGACGGATCCGGCGAGCCTGAACGTACCGGGGGACGGGGCGCCCATCGAGGAGATCCGGGCACTCCATGACGGTGTGTCCGACGGCTTGACACCGCTTACACCGCTGGATCTCGGCAGGATCGAGACCGCGGACGATCTGGTCCGGGCGATGGGCACGACCGCCTTCGCCGGCCGCCGTCTGGGCGAGGCCGCCGACGTGCTCGAGGCCATGATCCGCGATCCGGAATGCCTGGTCGTAGCGACCCTCTCCGGGGCGATGACGATCGCCAAGATGGGGCTCGTGGTCTGTGACATGATCGAACAGGGCTTCGTGCAGGCAATCGTCTCCACGGGCGCGCTCATGGCGCACGGCTTCGTGGAAGCGGCGGGGGGACGGCACTTCAAGCACGACCCGTCCATGTCGGACACCGAACTCTACGAGAAGGGCTACGACCGGGTCTACGACACGCTGGAACTCGAGAAGAGCCTGGATGACGTCGAGATCATCCTGAACTCCGTGCTCGAGGAGATGGACACCCGGACGCCGTACGGCAGCGCGGAACTGAACCGGTTGCTCGGGCGGTGGCTTACGCACCATGTGGGGGGGCGCGGGATCCTCAAGTCCGCCGTCGAAAAGGACGTCCCGGTCTTCGTGCCGGCCTTCACCGACTCCGAAATCGGCCTCGATATCGGTTTGCACATGGAGCGCTGCCGCGCCCTCGGACGATCATATCCGACCTTCGATCCGTACCGCGATCTCGAGCAGTACACGGACCTGATCCGCAGTGCTCCGAAGTGCGGGATCTTCACGATCGGCGGAGGGGTGCCGCGGAACTGGGCGCAGCAGGTCGCCCCCTACCTCGAGATTCGCCGGGTCCGGCTCCAGATCGACGAGCCGCTTCGTCAGTTCAGCTACGGTGTCCGGATCTGCCCGGAACCCGTGCACTGGGGCGGGCTGTCCGGCTGCACCTACACCGAGGGCGTGTCCTGGGGAAAGTTCGTCGCGCAAGAAGACGGGGGAATGTATTCGGAGGTCTTCACCGACGCCACGGCGGTCTGGCCGCTGCTCATCAAGGCGGTGCAGGAGCGGCTCGCAAAGAACCCGGCGCCGGAGAAGGACTTCGGCTGATCAGTGCTCGTCCTTCCGGACGATCTCTTCCGTGATGTCCTCACCGTCGCGCAGAATCCGGACGGAGGAGATGTTCGCCGGGTCGATCTCTCGCGCCTGGCCCTCGTCCGTTCGATAGCGTATGGGCTCTCCGCCGGGATCGCTGTTCCGCCGCATGTGCATCTCGACGAACAGGTTGCGCAGGGACAATTCGGTGAAACGCCCCCCCTCGCCGATCTCGATCTCCCGGCCGGTGTCTTTCAGCTTCACGCTGATCAGGATCATGACGTGCTCCTTTCCTCAGGATAGTATGCCCTGTCAAAGGACGGAAGAGGAGGCCCGGGTGTATGGTGAAGAAGAAGGTGCTCGTGCTCTGCACCGGAAACAGCGCACGGAGCCAGATGCTCGAAGCGATCCTCACCGCGAAGCTCGGAGACCGGGTCCACGCGGAAAGCGCCGGCACCCTGCCCGCGCCGGAGGTTCACCCGCTCGCGCTCCGCGCCCTCGAGGAGATCGGCATCGAGCACGCCGGCGGCACTCCGAGGAGCGTGACGGACCTGCTCAATCGTGATTTCGACGTGGTGATCACCGTCTGCGGCCACGCGAAGGAGACCTGCACGGTCATGCCTGGTGTCGCGCGGAAGATCCACATCGGGTATCCGGATCCGGCTTCGGCGGAAGGTTCCGACGAAACTCGGCTCGAGGCCTTTCGAAAAGTCCGGGATTCGATGGTCGGCTGGGTCGGATTCGTGGATGCCGTGATGCCCTGATGCCCAGGTTTCCCCGGGCTCGCCGGCCAGCAGACTGAACTGGCTCCCCTCGCCGGGCTTCCTGCCCGTAATCGCCTGAATTGCCCCTGAGAATCGATCGCGAGAGCCGTGTTCAATGCATCCTGGAATGGTTCTTGATCAGCCATCGAACGAACGTTAGAAACTCGTTGTATGGCCTGGATGCTTCAGAATCGCGACAGATCTCTCCCCGCCCTTATCAGATCGTTCATTTTCCTGGCGATCCTCCTCTCCACCTCGTCGGTCCTGGCAGCGGACGACGCCATGTGCGTCATGTGCCACAAGAAGCCCGGCATCACCGGGGAGAGGGACGGTGCGGAGATCTCGGTGTTCGTGGACCCCGCGATGCACGCCGGGTCCGCGCACCAGGCAATCGGGTGCAGCGGCTGCCATGAGGACGCCGACCCGGAGGATCTCCCTCACGAGGACGACCTGGCGAAGGTGGACTGCGCCCGTTGCCACGAAGTCCAGGCGAAGGACCATCGACGCAGCCTCCACGGGCAGGCGGCGGCCGGTGGGGGCGAGATGGCCGAACTGGCGCCGTCGTGCGTCACCTGCCACGGCAAGCACGACATTCTCTCCCACCTGAATCCCGAATCGCCGACGGCGATGATGAACATCCCGCTGCTTTGCGGGCGCTGTCACCACGAGGGTTCGCCGGTCTCTCTGAAGCTCGACATCAAGCAGGATCACATCCTCGAGAACTATTCGCTTTCCATTCATGGCGAGGGGCTCTTCAAGAAGGGACTGACCGTGGCCGCGGTCTGCGTCTCCTGCCATACGAGCCACCGCATCCTTCCGCACACGGATCCGGAGTCGAGCATCCACCCGGATCGTGTCGCGGAGACCTGCACGCAGTGCCACGGCATGATCGAGCAGGTGCACCGGAAGGTGATCGAGGGGCGAAAGTGGGAGGAGGAACTGCACAAGATTCCGGTCTGCGTGGACTGCCACTCACCGCACGAGATCCGGAAGGTCAAGTACCAGGTGGGGACGGAGGATTGTCTCGGCTGCCACCAGCAGCCCGGATTGAGCATGGAGCGGGAAGGTGAGCAGGTTTCGCTCTACGTGAGCGGAATCGACTACGCCAACTCATCCCACTCCGGGGTATCCTGCGCCCAGTGCCACACCGATGTCGACCCCACGCTCGAGCGGGCCTGCGAGACGGCGAGCGGCGAGGTGGACTGTTCGATGTGTCACGCCGAAGTGGTGGATGAGTATCGGCAGAGCACACACGGCAGCCTCCATGAGAAGGGGGACAAGGACGCGCCCGGATGTTTCGACTGCCACAGCGTCCACGCCACACTCAGCAAGAGCATCCCCGTCTCTCCGACCTTTCCGCGCAACGTCCCGAACCTCTGCGGAAAATGCCACCGGGAGGGCCAACAGGCCGCACGGCGGATCGATTCCGATGTGTCGGACATTATCCAGAGCTATGAGGACAGCATTCACGGCAAGGGCTTGCTGAAGAGCGGCCTGGTCGTCACCGCCACCTGTGCCTCCTGCCACGGTGCGCACGGAGAGCTGCCTCCCACGGATCCCCGCTCTTCGATCCACAAGGATCGGGTGGCGGGCACCTGTGGGAAATGTCACTACGGGATCCAGGAGGTTTTTCGGAAGAGCATCCACTGGCCGGGCAACGTGGACACCGACCAGGAACTGCCGAGCTGCAAGGACTGCCACAGTTCGCACACCATCAGCCGTACCGATCAGCCGGGGTTCCGGCTCCGGATGATGGACCAGTGCGGGCGCTGTCACCCGGAGCAGGCGAACAGCTTCTTCGACACCTACCACGGAAAGGTCTCCCGCCTGGGAGACGAGGGCGCGGCGGAGTGCTACGACTGTCACGGCACTCACGACATCCTTCCGATCACGGACGTGAATTCCAGGCTCAGCCGGGATAACGTGGTCGAAACCTGCTCGCAGTGCCACGATTCCGCGCACCGCAGGTTCGCCGGGTACCTGACCCACGCCACACACCACGACAAGGACAAGTACCCGTGGCTGTTCTGGACGTTCTGGGGAATGACGGCACTCCTCGTCGGGACTCTGGCCATCGCCCTGCTGCACACGGTCGCCTGGCTGTTCCGGCTGTCGAGGACCAGGGCCGAGTGGAAGCATCACCCGGTGAAACCGGGGGAGAAGCTCTACCGCCGCTTCAACCGGACCCAACGGACGTTGCATCTGTCCATGATGATCTCGTTCTTCACGCTGGCGCTGACCGGCATGTCGCTCAAGTTCTCCTACATGGGCTGGGCGCAGGCGGTGTCCCGGGCGCTCGGCGGCTTTTCCGGGATGGGATTGCTGCACCGCATGGGCGCCTGCATGCTCATCATCGTCTTCATCGTGCATCTGCTCGACGTCAGGCGCCGGAAGCGACGAGCCGGGGCCTCGTGGATGCAAACGATTTTCGGGTCGGGGTCGATCATGTTCAACCTGACCGACCTGAAGGACCTCATGGCATCGGCGAAATGGTTCCTGGGGCGAGGGCCGCGGCCGCAGTACGGGCGATTTACGTACTGGGAGAAGTTCGACTACTTCGCGGTGTTCTGGGGAGTGGCCATTATCGGGAACACGGGCTTCATCCTGTGGTTTCCCGAACTCTTCACGCACGTGGTTCCGGGCTGGTTCATCAACGTCGCCACGATCATTCACAGCGACGAGGCGCTGCTGGCGGTGGGGTTCATCTTCACCATCCACTTCTTCAACACGCACTTCAGACCGGACAAGTTCCCGATGGACCCGGTGATATTCACCGGCCGGGTGTCGGTTGCGGAGCTCAAGTTCGACAAGCCGCGGGAGTACGAGGAAGCGATGGCGAACGGGGACTTCGAGGAGAGGCTCGTGGACCCCTTCCCGAAGCGGGCGGAAAGGGCGGCTCGCATCTTCGGGTTCATCGCGCTCGGCGTTGGGCTGACGCTGATCGCACTGATCGTCTACACAATGATCTTCGGATATCGCTGACGGGAGGCTGACATGGTGAAACGTCCTCATTCCGCAATGGCGGCCATCGCCGCCGTGCTCGCGGTTCTGGGTGTCCTGATGCCCTGGTGCACCGTTACCGTGGACGCTGGCAGTGCGGGTTCCCGGGTCTATACCCACAATGGCTTCGACTGTGAATTCCGCGGTACGCCGATCATCATCCTCGCCGGCATCGGGGCGCTGGTCAGCACCCTCGTGGCGGCGACTCCCGCGGCTTCTCTCCCGGTCCGTCCGCGGTACCTGCTGATCCTGGCTGCCGGCCCCCTCCTGGTGGCATCGTTCATGTCGCTGATGGCTTTCCTGCAGGAATCCGGGACCTGCGGCCTGAAGGTCATCGGGACCGTGACCGAGACCGGGCAGGGACCGGGAATCTGGATCACGCTGATCTTCTCTGGGGGAGCCGGTCTGACCGCGCTGTGGGGCGCCATGACGCGGGCCGCGCCGGAGTTGGATATCCCGCCGGACGCCGATCAGGCGTAGCGGAGCTGAATTGGGCCTGCCGGTGCGTGGTCCCGCGGCCCGCCTTCGGCAGGCGTAGCGACCGCCGGAGGGTCGGGCCTGGTTCCGGCCCGCACCGGGTCTGCCGGGGAGTGCTTCGCCATCTCCGTACGCTCTGCGGGGACTCGAAAGGTCGGGAGTACCGGCGCACCCCTGCCCTTGCGCTTGCGTGAATCCCACCCCTCGCCCTAACATGATCACCGTGGGTGAGGACGCTCGCCGCCCGGCGGGCAGAGGTCCTCGCATTCGGGTGATCGAAGGAGACTGCGACATGACGGTTCCCCTGATGTTTCCCAGAGCCAGAATTCCCTACGGCACCTGGGGCAGTAGCTATTTTCCGGCCTGGCAGACTTCCGCACTGGCTGAGGTGAACATCGGTCAGTTTGCCGGCGAGGCGATGAACCGGATTCTCGGTATGCGGGGGGTCAGACGCAGCGCTCTCGACTACCTCGTCATCGGCTCGACCATTCCCTGGCGCTGGAAGTTCTGGAACGCTCCGCTCGTGTCCGCGTGCATGGGCTCCCGCATCCCCGGCTGCCATGTGGAACAGGCCTGCGCCACGGGACTGCAGGCCATCAACGTGGCCGCGAACGAGGTGAACTGGGGCAGCAACGATGTCGTCGGCGTCCTGACCTTCGACCGCACCAGCGACTCGCCGGTCGGCGTGTTCCCGGAGCGCCGTGCCTACGAGCGCACCCAGGCCCTGGCCGACGTGTGGGACAACTTCGGGTTCGATCCCGCCACGGGCGGCGCCATGATCGCCTGCGCCGGGAACGGTGCCCGGAAGTACAAGATCGACCGCCGCGAGGTGGACGAGATCACCCTTTACCGCTACGAGCAGTATTTCGCGGCGAAGGAGTCCGGCTTCCTCGACCGCGTCCTGGTCCCTCTCGACATCCTGAACGTCGCCGGCCGGTTCCTCGGCCGGATCGACGACGACCTCGGCGTCCGCAAACTCGACGCGGCGACGCTGGCCGGCATGTATGAACTCGACACCTGCGTCACCGGCGGCTCACAGACCCACGCCTCCGACGGCATGGCGTGCCTGCTCGTTACGACGGAGGAGAAAGCGAAGGAGCTGTCGCCCCGGCCGGAGATCGAGATCAGCTTCGTCGGGAAGACAGACATCCGCACGAGCCCGGGCCTCATGCCGGAGGCCCCGCACATGGCGGTGCGGAAGCTGCTCGGCATCGTCGGGATGAAGCTCGAGGACATCGCGGTGCTGAAGAACCACAACCCCTTTGCGGTGAACGACGCGGTCTTCGCGAAGGAGATGGACTACGACTGGCGCAAGATGAACAACGCCGGTTGCCCGCTGGTCTGGGGCCACCCGCAGGGACCGACCCTGACCCGGGTGACGATCGAGGCGCTGGAGGAGGCCGTCGACCTCGGAGGAGGCTACGTCCTCATCTTCGGTTGCGCGGCGGGAGACGTCGGCATTGCCGGCCTCTTCAAGGTTTCGGAAGGAGGGAAGTAGAGATGGCATCCACGATGAGACAGCCCACACTCGAGACCCTCGGACTCGGATCCGTCCTCGACATTTTCAGGAACGGCCGGTTGCCGGCCACCGCGGAGTCGCTCGTCGAGGAGGTCTTCGGGCCCGGGAACGACCGCGGTTCCCTGGTCATTTCCGGCGCCAACGGCATCGTCGGCGCGGGCAAGGTGATGCAACTCGGCTCCCGGCTCATGCCCCATGGCGTGCGCATGGTCGCCCTCGACTTCCCGAGCGCGCCTGACGGCATCGGCGCGAAGTATCCGGGCCTGGTTGCGGCCTTCGGACAGGCGAACGCCGATGCGATCATGGGAAACACCGTGCGGATGACCTACGACGGCAAGCACCTGCCGGCGGAACTTTCCAGCATGAAGCCCCGTTTTCTGCTCGAGGCGATCCCCGAGATCCTCGACGTCAAGCGCGCTCATTACCAGCTCTTCAACGAAGCCTTCCCGGGCATCGAGATCCGCTCCGTGACATCCGGCTTCCCGGCGAAGGAACTGGGAGTCGGTATCGCCCACCCCGCCTTCCCGCACGAGATCAACAAGATCTGGGAGACCGTGGAGCCCGGCAGCGGCGCGATCGCGAAGCTCCTCTGGGCGACGGGTCTGATCCCGATCCCGGTGGGGGACGCCTGGTCCTTCATTCTGGACGTGCTGTTCTGCGGCGTCACCCACGCGGCGCTGATGTACCACGACGACACGAACATGCCGGTCTGGAAGATCGACAAGTACGTGCGGAAGCTGATCGGCCCGAACCCGACGAGGGCGCACGACGCGATCGGCGCGGCCGGCGCCAACTTCCTGACGTGGTCCTGCCTGCACCACCTCTCGGAGACCTATGGGCCTCTCTTCAAGCCCACTCCGAGCCTTGAAGAGAAGAAGGCCACCGGGCAGAACTGGTATCCGCTGAACCACTTCCGGCCGTTGGTGGACTGGAGGCTCGAAGGGGACGAGAGCGCAAAGTTCAGTACCTACATCCTCGGCGCGCTCTTCCAGATGACGAGCCTGATGCTCTCGGAAGACCGCGGCCACCTGACCCACATGAACGGCATCGGCGAGTTGTGCGCGCAGTTCCGCAGCGGTATCCTCGCGGTGATCCGCAAGGCCGGGGCGGACACGGTGGTCAACATCGTGGAGGACTTCCATCGCCATCGTCCGGACGTGGCGGGCGGCGCCTGGTATCCCGAGGTCTTCGAGAAGATCGGCGACCCCTCGTGGCAGCAGCTCTACGTCAACGCCGAGCACGACGGCACGGTGGGCGTCATCACGATGGCTCGCGAGTCCTACAACCACGACGTGGACGCGGAACTGAACCGTGCCATCGACTGGCTGAAGGCCGAGGGAGTGTTGCGGGTCATCCTGACCGGCGATTTCCACCTGTCCACCCAGATGGTCGGTGCGGACACGAGCGAGTTCTATCCGGCGCTCGAGGACGCGGCGGCGGGCATGGCGGTGGCCGGACCGTGGACCCGGACCGCGAGGCGCCTGAACGACGAGTTCGACATCTCGGTCGGCTATCTCCAGGGCAAGCGGGCCCTCGGTGGAATGCTCGAATTGCTCTTACACTGCCACTATGTCGTCAGTCACGAAGGTGCGACCTTCGGCTTCCCGGAGGTTACGCTTCCGGTGGTGCCGGGCATGGAAGGTTGCCACTGGCCGTTCCGCAAGGCGAAGGCCGAGGATCGGTCCAGGGTGCTGCACATGCTGCTCACCGGCCGCATGGTCAAGGCCGCCGATGCGGTCGGCTGGCTGATCGACTTCGCCGGCCCGGCGGAGACGGCGATCGCCAAAGCCTATGCTGTCGCGAGCGGGGGCGACCACGGACTCGTCAGGCGGGAGCTTGAAACCGGAGCAATGGACGGTATCCCGGACGTCGCCGGTCTGCCCCCCGCGGGAAGCCCCGGTTCCGAGGCGGCGAGAAAGGCGATCCTCGACAGTGTGAAGGCGTCCTGCGGCGCCACGCTGGCCGAGGCCGCCGAGATCCAGGCCCGCCATTCCTCGGAGTTCATGACTTCGAGTTTCTGCCGGAAGGGAGCCATCGGCACGGAGTACACGAAGACGATGCTGATCTAGCTGGGGTCAGGTCCAGGGGACGCATCGACAGGCGGCCTTCGGGCCGCCTGTCTCGATTCCGGGCGCCGCGAACCTCGATCCGCGTATATTCAGGGCATGAGGAAACCAAAGAGACCGCCCCGGCGTCCCATGGCCTTCGCCGCGATGGAAAACGGCGACCTGCAGATGCTCCGCATGCGCCTTGAGTCCGTACCGGACCTCGCCCGGGTGAAGGATCTGAACGGGAACTCGCTCCTGCTGGCGGCCATCTACCTCGGCAACCAGGAGGCCATTGATCTCCTTCTCGATTCGGTCGGTTCGCTGCTCGCTGAAGAGGCTGCCGCGCTCGGGAGGACGGAACGCCTGGTCGAGCTCTTCGATGAGGGTGCCGCGAAGCCGGACGACCTCTCCCCGGACGGTTTCGGCCTGCTGCACCTGGCCTGCATGTACGGGCATCGGGAGACCGTCCTGATGCTCCTCGATCGCGGTGCATCGAAGGAGATGATCTCAAGGCACAAGATGAAAGTCCGGCCGGTCCACAGTGCGGCGGCGGGGAGAGAGCACGAGATCGTCCGCCTCCTGATCGAACGTGGTGTCGATGTGAACGCGCCCCAGGGAGCGGGATGGCGCCTGATCCACCATGCGGCGCAGCAGGGAGACCGCGAATTCGTGGAACTCCTCGTATCCCACGGTGCGGATCCGGACGTGAAGAACGACCGTGGGCAGAGTCCGATGGATATCGCCCGGGGACTCGGGCACGAAGAGCTTGCGGAGTATCTTCAGTCCGTCTGCTGACCCGCTGTCCGGGTTCCCGGATCAGGCGGCCCTGAGACTGTCTTATCTGGTCTGCTCCGGTACGAGTTGGGTAGGATCCTTCCCTTCGAACCGTCTCGGATCGGGCCGTCAGCCCGGGGGCATTCGCGGCGGCCGGCCCGATGGTGACAACCCATGCCACGATGGACTCTCTTCCTGCCGCTGCTCGCCTTCGTCGTCCTCCTGGTCGGCTGCAAGAGCAGCGGTACTCCCGCCTACCTCCAGGGAATGCTCGGCGCGAATGCGGTCGGCGGCGATGAAGTCACCTGGAAGCGCAAGCCGTTGGATGTCGAAGGCGGCTCCGATCTCGGCGCCACTGCGATGATCATGGGCGTCGGCCAGGCTCCGCTCGTCGGTAACAAGGATGTGAACGCCGGTATCGAGATCGGCGGGTCCTTCTCCTGGTGGCTTTCGGGCATCGACATGTACGCGTTCTCCACCGGCAGCGGCGGCGGCGTTTTCGCCTTCACCATCGACAACCAGATGTGGATGGCGGAGCTCTTCGCCGGCCCCTACGCGAGCGTGTTGCTCTTCGACAAGATCCGCCTCTACGGTGGCGCCGGAGCCGGCTTCACTTTCGCCTACCTGGACTACGAGAGAGAGGAACGGGGATACGACGGCCTCAAGGTGACGACGAGGGAATCGGATTCGGACTTCAGTGTCGGCCTTTACGGCCGGGCCGGCATCGAGTACCAGTTCGACGAGGACATGTACTTCGGCGTCGGGGCGCGCTATCTCGTCACGGACTTCGACTTCAGCGGACTCGGCGCCAGGGTGGACCTCGAACTCTGGCAAGCCCTGGCTTCCTTCACCGTGGGGTTCTGACCGGGAACGGGCGCCGGTGTGAGCTGCCCTGCCCCGGGAATCCCTCGTGGCTCACCGGTGGGACGGTACTCTTTGGCCGGAGGTGATGAGATGTCTACGAATGCGGAACGGGACCTCGGCATGGTCCTTCTCGGCCTGGACTCGATCGATGCGCTGACCCTGGATCCCGGCCGGGGCCGGATCAGGAAGCTTCCCGTCTCCGCCTGGTCGGTCGCCGAACACTGCCACCACTCGGCCATCGTGTCGGGCGTGATTGCCACACTGGTCCGCGGTCTTCTGCGGGGCAGGGGGGAGGATGGCCCTCCGGCGGGGAGCATGGCCCGGGATATCCTGACGTCGGGCCGGATCCCCCGCGGTGTGGGAGTGGCACCGGAGGCCATGCGGCCGGACGAGCATCCGGAGTCACGGACGATTCAGGCGGCGGTCAGGAAGTCCCGCGGCAAGTGGGAAGCGTTGCTCCACAGCACCGAGGAGATCGACGCCTGCGAGTTCAAGCTTCCGCATCATTTCCTCGGACTCTTCACCGCCGCCGAGTGGGTGCGGTTCGCGGCGACGCACACCGACCATCACCTGCGAATTGTGGATGACATCGAGGATGCCTGAAGATCCCGTCAGGATGAGACGAGGCTGCCCCGCAGGAGCGAAGTGACGGCACGCGCGAGTTCGTCCATGGTGAAGGGCTTGTGGATGAATGCGCTCGCTCCGGCCTGCATGACCTTGGCCACCTCGTCCCCGATGGAGTAACCCGACGAGATGATGATCGGCAGGTTCGGGTTCAGCTCCTTCAAGCCCTCGATGCACTCCCGGCCACCGAGCCGGGGCATGATCAGGTCCACGATCGCGAGATCGATCTGCTCCGAGTGGTTCCGGTAGACGTCGAGCCCATCGCGTCCGTCCACTGCGCAGATGACGGTGAACCCCATCGCTTCGAGCATCGCCTGGTAGAGTTCCCGGACCGGTGCCTCGTCATCCACCACGAGGATCCGTCCCTCCGCGGTTTCGATCTCGTCCGGGATTTCGTCCGCCTGCGGACTGGCCCCCTCGGCGGCGGGGAGGTAGACCGCGAAACTGGTTCCCCTTCCCGGATGACTGGTCAGCGCGATCGAACCGCGGTGTGCCTTTACGGTACCGTAGGCGCTGGCGAGTCCCAGACCGGTGCCCTTGCCGATGGCCTTGGTGGTGAAGAACGGCTCGAAGACTCGATCCTGCGTCGCGATGTCCATACCGATCCCGGTGTCGGAAACGGTCAGGCAGACGTGATCGCAGATCGACAGATCGGGCATGGGAGGGAGGGGATCGTTTGCATCGATGATGTGGAGTGAAGTGCGGAGCGTCAGCACCCCTCCGCGGGGCATCGCGTCCCGGGCGTTCACCGCGAGGTTGAGGATGGTGTTCAGCAACTGGCTGCGGTCCCCGATCACCGTGGCGCGAGGAGCTTTCAGGTCCTGGCGGATTCGGATGCGGCGGTCGATGGTCCGCTCGAGGAGTTTCACGACATCCGTGATGACCGAGTGCAGGTCGAGGGGTGCCTCTTCGAGCTTTCCCTTCCTGGCGAATGCCAGGAGTTTGGCGGTCAGATCCGCCGCCCGGTTCGATGCTTCGCGGATGGTGTTGGCGTAGTCGGTGAGCGTGGGGTCCTCGTCTCCGACCCGGCGCATGATCATCTGGGCGAAGCCGGAGATGGCGCTCAGCATGTTGTTGAAGTCGTGGGCCACGCCGCCGGCGAGCTCGCCCACCGCTTCCATCTTCTGGGAATGCCGGAGCTGATCCTCGAGATCGGCCTTTTCCTCCTCTGCGCGACGGCGTCGAGTGATGTCGCGGATCAGCACCAGAACGGCCGGTTGCTGCTCGAAGGCGATGACTCCGCTGTTGATCTCGACCTCGATCTTGTGGCCATCCTTGTGCTTGATCGCCGACTCGTAGATTCGCGGTGCAGGCTTTCCGCTCAACCGGTTGCGGTAGATGTTGAGAATCCTCTCCAGGGCGTCCTCGTGGATGAACCGGGTGAACTCAGACCCGATCAGCTCTTCCTCCGTGTAACCGCTGAAGCCGATGATCTGGCTGTTCGCCAGGCGGATGATGCGCTCCTGAATGATGAGGATCCCGTCGCTGGCCCGCTCGACCACTTCCCGGTATTTCGCCTCACTTTCCCGCATCGCGGACGTCGCCGCTTCGAGGGCTCCGAGGGTCAACTCGATGTCTTGCTGCTTCTGGTGCGATGCCTCCTGGAAACGCTCGCGGAGCAGTTCGAAGAAGAAGGCGATCAAGCTGACCGTGGCGAGGGAGCCGAGGAAGCGGGCTTCGAAGGCGGGGGCGTAGTGCGTGAAGGCCGATGGCAGCTCGAGCAGGAAGGCCGTCGCGCAGAGAGCGAAGAAGAGCAGGATGGCGATGGCGCCGCCGCGAAGGCCCATCAGAAAGAAGGCCACCAGGGGGAAGACGAACGCCCATAGCGCATGGTCCCGGCTGCAGAGGACGATCAGGTAGAGGAAAAAGAACCCGAGGACGGTGGTCGAGTAGAGGCAGGCGAACCACGGCGCCCGGGTTTTGCGGAGCCGCAGGGACACCAGCGCGAAGGACAGGGCGATGCTGACCTCCAGCAGACCGAGGGTGGTCTTTCCCGCGATCAGATAGTGCGTGCCGTAGATCGAAAGCACGCCAATCCCCACGAGTGAAAGGGTGTTGATCAGCCCGATCTTGCGGGCAGTTTCAAGGTCGCCCTCGGCATCGGGTTCTGAGCTGAGCCACTTGATGATCAAGAGTGTTGTCCTGTTCCCGGGCGGGTTGAAGGAACGCACGTCATGGCGCCGCGGGATTCGCCTGTCAGGATCGACATTAAGGAATCGGCACGTCAGAGCAGGATCTGAAGGCGAATCAGGAGGTTTGCCGCGTGGAGCACGGCAAGAGGAACCGGCCTCCCCACGACCACACCATTTACCGCATGCGCCGTCCGAGCAGGAGTTCGAGGTTCGAGACCTGCCCGGTGACCCGTCGGACCTCGATCTCGACCTTCTCCCCCGGCTTCCTCTCGCAGAGGGCCTTCCTGAGATCGTCGAGACCGTTGATCGTCGTGCCGCCGAGTTTCAGAATCACGTCACCGGGAGCGAGACCGGCTTTGGCCGCACCGGTGCCGGGGTCGACCTTCGCGATGCGCGCTCCCGGGCCGGGGAAGCGGGGGGCGAAGCGGATGCCCAGGCGCGGCTCGCCGCCGAAGCTCTTTTCCAGGTTCGCGACGAATGTCTTGATCCGGCCGGCCAGCGTCGTGTTCCCGCCCGATCGATCTGCGACGTCATGCAGCCGGGCGATGATGTCATCCGCCTGCTCACGCGCCAGCAGGCTGCCTCCACGCTGGACCTCCGAAAACAGGAGATCGGTCTCCTCCCGGAGGGAGATGGCTTCGGTCTCGCCGGCGATCAACTCCTTCCCCCGGTCCTTCTCGAGCGTGGAGAGGAGTTCGTCCGCTCGATTCGAGATCTCGTCCGAATGGGGGTACCCCTCCCGGACCTCGAGCAGCAGCATGAACGCTTCGTACAGCTCGGCCGGCCGGGCCGCGGTCGAGAGCAGACGTTTCGCGCTCTCGATGCGATCCCGGGCCGCCTCGACGGAGATCTCCGGAACGTCGTACACGAAGAGGAGACCGGCTGCCTCCTCGCCGGCTGGAGTGTCGGGCCAGGCGGCGGCGATCCGGCCGAGATCCCGGCGGAACTCCGTCAGCATGCGCACCCGGGTCGCGACATGGGCGGGGTCGTCGATCACGGTGTAGTTGATCTTTGTAAAGTGATAGGGGAAGTAGCCGCCGTGGGGCGGACAGCGCCGGAGGGTTGCGCGGGTGAGCCGCAGCGCCATCTCCGCGGCTTCCTCGGCGGCGAAGGTCGGCAGGGAACGCAGCGAGTCCCTCTACTTCGAGGCCCGCTCTCCGAGACGGTCTCCGGCGTAGGTCTTCGCGAGTACGTTCCATGCTTCGGACTGTTCGACCACCCCCATCATGTCCTCTTCGATCCGGGTGACCTGTCGTTCGAACCAGCGCTCCGCGGCGGCGATCATCGCCGTCTGCTCAGGGTCGGGGTTCTCTGCGGTCCTGAGTCGGGCGAGGTGAGTCCCGAGGTTCGCGCGGTCGGCGATGATGGACTCCGCGAGCGCCTTCTGCTGCTTGTAGGGACCACCAATCATGTGGTCCGGTGCGGCTGCGAGGGCCTGCTCGATGACCGGTTCGATTCGGTCCGGCTTTCCGGCGAAGAGCTCCCGGCCCTCGTGGTCGAACAGGATCACCCACGGCAGCGTGCGTGTAGGCCATTCCGGATCCCAGCCGAGACGGTACACCGGGACGGCCGGCTTGATACTCGTGAGCCAGTAGATGATGTTCTCGGCCAGGATCTCGGGACGTCGCCTCACCTGGAGCGCGACGATCACCAGTCCCCGGTCGCCGTACTTTGCCGCGAGCTTGTTCATGAGGTCGAACCGACCTCGTGAGGGTGGTCAGGATACACACCAGTGGTAGGCGAGAACGACCCGTTCCTCGAGGTCGGCGAGTGTCAGGAGGGGCCCGGCGAGTTGCTCACCGAGCCAGAGCGAATCGAGGTTCTCGGGTTCTCTCCGGCCGGACTGTGCGACGGCGGATGGTGCGAGAAAGGCGAGGATCAGCAGGGCGGTCAGGGAACTCGAAAGCCGGATCATGGGCGCTCCTTGCCATCGGGTCAGGTCCTGCTCGAAACGCGGCGGTGCCGGCCTATTGAGAGCGGACGAGACGGATCCTGGTCACTCTACTCTACGCAAGTGCCCAGAGGCCTTCCGGGAAATTTCAAAACGGAGTCGGGCAAGGGCTCGCGCAAGAATACGTTCGGGATTACGAAAAAGTGTCGTGCGACTCTCGTCCCCATGGCGCGGGGATTGTTTTCGCGCGTGTGAAACGCGGGACCGGACAAGCCGGATGGAGAGAAGAGGGTGGGGCGAGAGAGGGGAGTCGAACCCCCGACCTCCTGAGCCACAGTCAGGCGCTCTAACCAACTGAGCTACTCCCGCCACCGTGTTCCGTCTTTGCTGCTTGACTGCCAGTTCGGGACTGGCGCGCCGGGGAGGGCTCGAACCCCCGACCTGCGGATTAGAAATCCGCTGCTCTATCCTGCTGAGCTACCGGCGCGCGGTGGAGCCTCTCCGATGCCGAGCGTGGTCGGGGCGAGAGGATTTGAACCTCCGGCCTCCTGGACCCAAACCAGGCGCTCTTCCAGGCTGAGCTACGCCCCGACGGGCTTCGAAATCTCGCCACGAGCCGCGGCTATCCATCCCGAAACGGGCGGATTGTAAGTCCCGGCCGGGCACGGGCAAGCAAAAACGTGGTCCGACCGCCGTTCCCGGGAATTCGCTAACCGGGCTTTTGCGCCAATCCTATCATCCCATGGAACCGCGGATCGGGCTCGCCCGCTTTTCTCACCAGTGCGCGCGCCGCGTTTGTGCAACCGTGGAACCAACGGGAAGATCTGTTGCGTTTCGGCGGATTGCAGCCACGGCAAGGTGTACCTGAGGAGGCCGGCGCGGATGCTGCGCAGGGAAGGCCGACGACGCGAGGCCTTCCCTGCGCGGAGGAGGTCTGACGCCACGATGCGCCGTGACCGCCCCTCAGATCTCCGGCAATGGTGAGAAATGCTGGCTGAAGGGTCACGGAGGAAGGCATGAAAGTACTGGTGGTGGGAGGGGGAGGGCGCGAGCACGCTCTCGTCATGAAGATCGCGGAATCGGACCGCGTCGAGAAAGTGTACTGCGCCCCCGGGAATGCCGGGATCGCCGTCGATGCCGAGCTCGTCGATCTCGAGGACTCCGACCTCTCCGGGCTCCTGGCCTTCGCCCGGGACGAAGAGATCGGCCTGACCGTCGTGGGCCCGGAGGTGCCGCTCTGCGCCGGGATCGTCGACCTCTTCACCGAGAATGGTCTGCGCATCTTCGGGCCGAACCGGGCCGCCGCCGAACTCGAAGGCAGCAAGGTCTTCGCGAAGAAGCTCATGCAGAAACACATGATCCCCACCGCGTCCTTCCGCGCCTTCAGCGACCAGGATGAGGCGATGACCTACCTGCGCACCGTCCTCGACTGGCCGGTCGTGATCAAGGCCGACGGCCTGGCGGCGGGGAAGGGGGTAGTCATCGTCCAAGGCCTTGAGGATGCCGAGGAGACCATCACCTCGATCATGGCGGACCGGCAGTTCGGCGAGGCCGGGCGGACCGTCGTCGTCGAGGAGTTTCTGAACGGCGAAGAGGCCTCGATCCTGGCCTTCACCGACGGCGCGACCATCGCCGTTCTCGAGGCGAGCCAGGATCACAAGGCGGCTCGCGACGGCGACCGCGGTCCGAACACCGGCGGGATGGGCGCCTATTCTCCGGCGCCGATCGTCACCGACCGCGTGCTCGATCAGGTCAGCCGCGACATCCTGGTTCCGCTCGTGCATGCCCTGCGCAAGGAGGAACGGCCGTACCGCGGGATCCTCTACGCCGGCCTGATGATCGGCAAGGGCGGCGCCAAGGTCCTCGAGTTCAACGTCCGCTTCGGTGATCCGGAGACCCAGGTCGTCCTGCCCCGGCTGAAGACCGATCTCGTCGAGTTGATGGAAGCGACCATCGACGGGACCCTCGAGCAGGTCGAACTCGAGTGGGATCCCCGCGCCGCGATGTGCGTGGTCATGGCCGCGGCCGGCTATCCGGGCGCCTACGCCAGGGGCAAGCGGATCCACGGCATCGGCGACGCTAATGCCCTCGAAGGCGTGACCGTATTTCATGCCGGTACGCGGATCGAAGACGGCGACCTGGTCACCGCCGGCGGCCGGGTGCTGGGAGTCACCGCCCTCGGCGATGACCTCGCGGCTGCGAGGGACCGGGCCTATGAAGCGGTTGAGAAGATCACCTGGGAAGGCATCCTCTACCGGAAGGACATCGGTTACCGGGCGCTTTAGACCGTGCGTGTCCTCACCGTAGCGAGCCGCATTCCCCGCCTGGCCGCGCCCGGGTGCGGGACCCTCGTGCTCGATCGCGTAAAGGCGATGCGCTGTGCCGGTGCGGAGGTGCGGATCATTGCCCCGGCGCCCTGGCCATGCCGCGCGGCGGACCGGGGAGAAGACGAAGAGCTTCCCCGGCGCGTCGTCCGGTACTTCCGGGTGCCCGGCATCGGGACTCGCTTTGCTGCCTCCGCCTGCGCGCGCGCGATTCGCGGGTTGCTGGCGGATGAGATCTCCGCATTCAAGCCGGATGTCATCGACGCGCACGACCTCTATCCCGACGGGGTCGCCGTGCTCCTGGCGGCGCGCAAGAGCGGCGTCCCGGTGGCGGTTACCGCGCACGGTCGGGATGTCCTGGTCACCGCCCGGCTGCCCGCCATTCACGAGAAGCTCGAGGATACGCTGCCCGGCGCCGCGGTGGTGATCGCGGTCACCGCCGACCTGGCGGAGGACCTGAGAAGTCGGGGAGTTTTCCGGCGTGACATCGAGATCATCGAAGACGGCGTCGATCTCACGCACTTTCGTCCGGGTTCACGGGAGAAGGCTCGCAGCGAACTCGGACTCGGTGCGGATGGTCACCACCTGGTTTGCGCCGGGAACCTTTTCGCCGCCTCGACCGTGAAGCTCCTGTTGGCCTCCATGGTCGGCGGGGATGCCCCCTGCCCTCCCACTGTCCACTTCCTCGGTGACGGACCGGCGCGCCGCAGGTTGGAACGACTGTCCCGGGTGATGGGACTCGCAAAACGGGCGGTCTTTCACGGACGGGTCGGGCGCGAGCGGGTCGCGCTTTTCCTGAGGGCAGCGAACGGGGCGGTGGCGCTCGGCCGAGACACGACCGCGGTGCAGGCGGTCCGGGAAGCGCGGGCCTGTCGGATTCCCGTGCTCGCCGCAGACATCCCCGCGATGCGCGACCGGGTGTTTCCCTTCCGACAAGGTCTGCTGGCGCGATTCGACCTGCTCGGGGTCAGGCGTGGGGTCGCGAAACTGCTCGAGCTGGATTGGGACATATCCGAGGGCGAGCCTCGTGGGTGGGAGAGCGTCGGGGCGGAGATCCTTGCGTGCTTCGGGCGGGTGGTTTGAGTGAAGAGGGCTGAGGTCCCGTCTGGAAAGTGCTGCTGCATTCGAGGGCCGCTGCATGCCGCTACGGCTCGTTGCTCGTCGGTTGAAACCAGTATGGTTGCGCCCTCCTCGCGCCTTGTTTTCTCGGGCGCGGCGGCGCTCTCGGTGCAGCGGTCGCACTTATTTCCGGCAAAGCTGTAACAACTCGACCCCCGGGTGCGTTTTCAGAGGTAACTGCTGGAGGAACGCGTCATGCGCAAGGCTCTGATGATCCTGGTTCTCTTCGCCCTCGTGTTCGGGCCCACCCTGACGGCGGGCGCCGGGAGCATGCCGAAGACCTTGCGGGATCAACTCCTCGTCCTCTCCGATCGGCGGGTCAACATCAACTTCGAGGATCTGCCCCTTCAGGACGCGGTGAGCTTTTTCACGAGCGCCACCGGCGTCAACCTGGTCCTCGCTCCGGCGCTCTACGAGGAGAACGACAAGGACGACCTGCGTATTACGCTCACCCTGACGCATGTCTCGGTGAGGACCGCTCTCACGATCATCATGGAACTGAAGGGCCTGGCGTCCGTCTACCGTCACGGCGTGATCATGATCACCACGCCGAAGGACGCCCGGGGCAAGCCGGTCCTTCGCCTGTACTCCATCAGCGATCTCACGGTCCGGATTCGCGATTTCCCGGCACCCGACCTGATGCTGCGGCCGGCCGGCGCCGATGACTTCGGGAACATCGGGGGGATCGAGGAGGAAGGCCAGGAGTCCGCATTTGCCGATCCCGATGTCATCATGGATCTCATCACCGAGAACACGGGGAGCGGGACCTGGGAAGACGACGGAGTGAGGATCTCGGTCAACGAGCGCTTCGTCATCGTGCGGACCTACCCCGCCGTCCATCGGGAAATCGGACGGCTCCTCAATCTGCTGAGAGCCTTCAGATAAGAAACGTAACGGAGTCTGGCCACCGGGGCGGGAGAGCGGCTAGTGGGGCCTGCACGCGCCCGCCCGGTGGCCGCTTTACGTATGCGTTTTTTTGTATATTTCCCCACCCTTCCCCTCAGCTTGACCCCCCTGTGCACCGCTGCTAGTATTCAGTCTCAACGCCGAGACCTTCCGCTGCACGCACCGGAGCCTCCATGGAGAAGGAACTAGACACGGTCGCGAAGTACCTGAAAGAGCACGACTTCAAGCTGACGAATCAGCGCAGGAAGATCATCGAAACGGTTTTCGTGAGCCACGATCACTTCACGGCCGATGACCTCTATGATGTCCTTCGCGAGAAGGGTGAGAGCATCTCCAAGGCCACCATCTACCGGACGCTTTCGCTGCTCTGTGAAAGTGGCCTCGTGGAGTCCCGGGATTTTGGCCGCGGGCAGCTTTACTACGAGCACGTCCTCGGGCACGATCACCACGATCACCTGATCTGCAACGGTTGCGGGAAGGTCGTGGAGTTCAAGAACGCGGACCTCGAGAAACTCCAGGGCAAGGTCGCCAAGGCCCGGGGATTCCGCATCGAGTCCCATTCCCTCCGGCTCTTCGGACGCTGCAAGGCCTGTCGCTGATCTGATCATCCCGGGCGCCCGGCGTCACAATCCTGTACAAGAGGTGGCTGTACACGGATTCTTCCGGTCGATTCCGGCTCTTCCTCCGTTTCATGTGGATATCGAACGGTTCACGGAGGTTCTCATGCTTGCCAGATCTCTCTTCGGTTTGCTCGTCTTAGCGTCGCTCTTCGCCGCCTGTGGCAACGGTGGTCCGGCCACCGGGACCGGTTCGGGCCAGCCGGATGCGACTCCTTCGGCAGTCGAGACTGCCTACGATCGCGGACTCGATTTTCTCCGTGCCGCCGGCAAGGAAGGGAACTTCAAGGATCCTGGGCTCACCGCTTTCGCCGCAGCGGCCTTTGTCGACCGGCCCGGTGGAGTGCGGGAGGAGGACCGCGAGTTCGTGAAGGGGCTCATCGATTTCGTGCTCTCCTTCCAGAAGGAAGACGGCGGGATCTATGCCAAGGGACTTGCGAACTACACCACCTGTGCCGCGATCATGGCGCTCTCCGGCGTCGACGATCCGGTGTACAAGGCGGCCATCGGGAAGGCCGCCGCTTTTCTGAAGACTCTCCAGACCGAGTCCGGCGGGATCGGCTACAGCGACAAGAACCCCGGCGTGGCCGACCTCTCCAACACCCAGTTCGCCATCGAATCGCTGCGCCTGGCCGGCGTCAAGGCAGACGATCCGGTGGTTTCGGAGACGCTGCGGTTTCTCCAGTCGGTGCAGAACCGTTCGGAGTCGAACAACTCGACCTACGAGTTGAAGGACGGGCGGATCGTCATGTCGGGGGACGATGGTGGTGCGTTCTACAAGCCCGGGGAGTCGAAGGCCGGCGTCAGGGAACTCCCGGACGGCCGCGTCGAGTTCCGGTCCTACGGCTCCATGACCTACGCGCTGCTCAAGTGCTACCTGCTCGCGGGACTGACCGCCGATGACCCGCGCGTCATGGCGGCGGTGAAGTGGGTGAGGACGCACTACACGCTTCAGGAGAATCCAGGCTTTCAGAACGACGAGGACCCGAACGCCTCCCTCCAGGGCCTCTACTACTACTACTTCACGATGGCCAAGGCGCTCTCGCTGCTCGACGTCGATGTCGTCGAGGACGTGGACGGTCTCGAGCACGAGTGGAAGAAGGAACTGGTTGAGACCCTGACCTCTCTCCAGAGGAAGGACGGATCGTGGCTGAACGAGAAATCCGAGCGATGGATGGAGGGCAACCCGGTGCTCGCCACCAGCTACTCCCTGATCGCTCTCTCCCGCTGCGTGCCCTAGTTCCGGCGGTCGTGGCCATCGTCGTGGTGGCCCTGATCAAACCGGCGCACTCCGATTACCGAATTGCCGCGGTGGTCGGGGTGCTCGCCGCGCTGGCGGTCGTCTGGGCTCCCTTCACGGGAACCGGTCGTTCTCCGCTCCTTGGCGGCCTGGTCATCGCCGCGGGATGCGGCCTGAGCCCGCTCGTCTGCGCGTTGATCCTCGGCACAAGCTATATTTCCGCGGTGACCTCGGGGCTCGTGATTGCGGGTTTCTTCCTCTTCCTCTGCGGCCTTTCGACCGCGATTCTGGAGGTGGCCCGCTCCGAGACGCTGGCCGTGATCTCCGCCGGCGCCGTCGGGACGCTGGCCGTGGCGTCCTTCCACCTCGGTGATCCGATCCTCGAGTGGGGCGGCGCCGGCCTGCCCTCCCACGCCGCCATCACGATCCTGCACTGGGTGAATCCCCTTGGCGGCGCGGTGGGGGACGGACTCGGGATCGACTGGCTCCGGTTGCCCATCATGTACAGCGGATTTCCGGGCTCCACCGGGGGGGGGCTTTCCGCCGCACAGTACTACGACTGGGCCTACCCCACGTTCTGGGTACAGGCGACCATCTTCGGCGTTCTGGGCCTGATCCTCATGGTCGTCGCCGACCGATTGGCTATTCGGTTTCCGCCGAGGCCCGGTGGGAGCTAAGATACGATCCGTGACAGAGATAGATCCGGACAGTTCGATGACCGTGACCGGCCAGGAGTGTCCGATGAACTACGTTCGGGTGAAGCTTCGTCTCGAAACCATGGCCGCCGGGCAGGTGCTCGAAGCCCTGGTGGACGATGGCGAAGCCTCCAGAAACGTCCCGCGCAGCGCCCGGGATGAGGGCCACGAGGTCCTTCTCGCCGAGCCGTACACGGCGGGAGTGGTCCGGGTTCTGATCCGGAAAAGGGAGGTCGACAGTGTCCCGTAGGAAAGTCTTCCTGACCTTTCCCCAGACGTTGGTGAAGGAGCCGATTCTCTGGAAGATCGGCCAGGAGTACCAGGTCGTGACCAATATCCGGGGCGCCAGCATTACCGAGGAAGTCGCCTTGCTCGCGCTCATGCTGGAAGGTGAGCCCGACAACCTGGATAAGGCGATCGTCTTTCTGGGGGAGCGTGGTGTGAAGGTCGAGATCCTGGAGGAGGACGACGAATAGAGGGGCCATGGCCAGGGACACTCCGCTCCGCGATGACCAGGTAGAGCGCTATTCGCGAAACATCCTCCTGAAAGAGGTGGGGGGAACGGGTCAGAGAAAGCTGCTCTCCTCCCGCGTGCTCCTCATCGGAGCCGGCGGCCTTGGTTCGCCGTCAGGGCTCTATCTCGCCGCCGCCGGTATCGGGACGCTCGGCGTCGCTGATTCCGACCGGGTCGATCTCACGAACCTTCAGCGCCAGATCGCGCACGGAACGGATTGCGTCGGTCGCGACAAGGTCGAGAGCATGGCGCGGGCAATCCGGCGCCTGAATCCCGACGTCACCGTGGAACTTCACGGGCGGATCAGCGAAAAGCACATTCCCTTCGCCGATTACGATGTCGTTCTCGACGGTTCGGACAACTTCGAGACCCGCTTTCTCGTGAACGATGCCGCAGTCCGGCTCGGCGTCCCGCTGATCTCCGCCGCGGTCCTGCGCTTCGAGGGGCAACTCACCACGGTCCTGCCCGGGGATGACCACCCCTGCTACCGCTGCCTCTATTCCGGCCCACCCGCGGAAGGGACGGTTCCAAGTTGCAGCCAGGCGGGTGTGCTTGGGTCGATCGCGGGGACGATGGGGACGCTGCAGGCGACCGAGGCGGTGAAGCTGCTCCTCGGGAAGGGAGCATTGATGGTGGGGAAACTCCTGCTCTACGATGGATGGACCGGCGAATTCCGGACGGTTTGCTACCGGCGTGATCCGGCGTGTACTGCTTGCGGTGGGGTGAACTGCGGGGAGAACGGCGGAGCATAATGGGGAACGGGGCGCCGACCATCGGCGCCCCGTTCCGCAACCGGGCATGACTTCGGGGATCCCAACGTGAGATACCCGTTACCACACAACCTATACTTCGGCGCCGCCCTCCGCTTCCTTTAACCGGCATTTCTCAGGAGAGCGCACGACTCCAGTGCCGGCTGCGAGGTGTCGTGCCGCTCGCCCTTCTTCCCGGTTCGTCTCCGAGCTTCTACTCGTCGCCGTCGTCACCTTCCTCGGTCTGGTACGAGGACTGGTCGTAGCCCTTTGTGAACCACCAGACCGCCCAACCCTTGGCGGTGCGCTCGATCTGATTCTTGCTGGGGTTCGCCATCTGGCGAAGTTCCATCATGCCCGTCGGCTTGCCGACCGTCATGCGCAAGGCTTCGTCCACGACGCACGCGTTCGTCATCCCTTCGCGGGAGCTGAAGTCCCCGGCCTTCATGAAGGCGGCGATCATCATCGGAATGCCCGGCTTACCGATTTCCGCGAGCCGCCTCTGGGCCATGTTTCCGTCGCTCCCGGCGAAAAAATCAACCAGGGTCGAGCAGAGCTTGTCGATCTCGGACCGGAGCTCCGGTGAGGTCTCTTCGAGATGCTCCAGCCCCTTCATGAGGCGGTCGAGGCTGAGCGGGCGGAGCTTCATCTTCGGCAGGCCGAGCAGGCTGTCGCCGGCCCCGATCGACCCGCCCCGGCCACCGGTGCCACCCGGGCGCACGTGGTCGGTGCCCCGTGCATTGATCGGGTTTTCGCTGGTGGTCGAGGTATTCGAGCCGCCGATTCCAGATGATCCGCCCGGCACGTTGAGCGGCTGCGCGTCACCGGTGCCGCTCGGGGTGGCGTTGAGCGGTTTTGCGCCACCGGTGTCGGTCGGAGGCCGCTGTACCGGAGCGGCGTAGGGCGGGGGATTGGCTGCGGCCGGCTGGTTCGGCGTCCCGCCGCCGTTGTTTGCACCGGCCGTGTTGAGCGCCGGGGTCGTCGGGCCGTCTCCACTCATGGTGATGGCGAGGACGATGCCGCCGCCGACCACGAGGACGCCCACGATGCCGAGGACGATGAAGAGGGTGGCGTTGGACTTCTCCGGGGGCATGTCGTACTCGTCGTCGTAGCGGCCGCCGCCACCCCGGCGTCCGCCGCGCGCGCGGCCGGCGGGCCGGGCGCGTCGACCACCACTACCACCAGCACCGCGGCGCTGGCGTCCTCCTCCGCCACGTCCGCCTCGCCGTCCGCCGCGGGCGGGGACCGCGCGGGCGGGGGCGGCGGTTACGGCTCCGGTGGGCACCGCGGTGCCGCAGTTGGTGCAGTCGAACTGACCGGGTCCGGTACTGTCGTCGACCCGGAACTTTTTCCCGCAGCTCGGGCAGGCAACGATTGCTTCGGCCATGGTGCTGGCTCCAAAGAAGGGCGCTTTGGCAGCGCAGAAATCTGGGAATCCATGCTATGGGCACCCGGTAGGCGGTCAAGCGAAAACGCCGGGACTGTTCGCTGGGAGAGGATCGCCCGCGGGTGCGGGAATCGGGTGTACCATGAGGGAGTCATGTTCCGCTGCACGACCTTTCTGCTGGTGACGCTTCTCGTTGCCGTTCCCGCGGCTGCGGCGCCCGACCGGGGCCGCCGGGCCGCCGGGCTCGCGCCGGTCACCAGTGGGCGCGCCGCCGGATTGAAACCGGTCACTTCCCGCCGGGCGGCGAAGCTGGCGCCGATCACCAGTGGCCGGGCGGCGAAGCTGGCGCCGATCACCAGTGGCCGGGCGGCGAAGCTGGCGCCGATCACCAGCGGGCGGGCGGCGAAGCTGGCGCCGATCACCAGCGGGCGGGCGGCGAAGCTGGCGCCGATCACCAGCGGGCGGGCGGC
>JAJSAM010000078.1 GCA_024274785.1 Planctomycetota bacterium
GTCCCGGACGTCGTCCCCGCCGAACAGCAGATCCGCTGCCGCCTCGATGATCGCCGACCTCGTGAGTTCCGTTTGCCGTTCTCTCAGCGTCACTACATACCCTGTGCCATGATGACAGAGACTATGTCAGAACGGCATAGCATATGTCAAGTCTTTCTTCTTGCGAACCGATCGTCTTCGCTCCCGGCGGCCATCGGGCCAGAACGAGCGGATGATTCGCACGGACGTGGGCCTGGGACCGGTGGGGGTGAAGCTCGCCCCCGCAGGAGGGCCGGTCACCTCTGCGAGTCGGGTGTGTGCCCAGACCATCGTCCGGTGAGAGGGGCAAAGTTCACCGTCGATCGGTCGGCGGGGCTAATCGGGGAGCGGGGATGGGGATCTTCACCGCCATGTTCGACCTGGCGATCCTGGTGATCGAGACTGCCGGGTATCCGTACTGGAGGTAGCTGGTGACGTGGCAGGGAGCCCGCGCCATGAGTTCGCCCCCGAGCTGCCCGGCCAGCCACCGATGGAGGGCGGCGAACTGCTCCCGGGCTTCGAGCGCCTCCACGTGGGTCATCGCTCCCGAGAGCCACTGCTGCCATCGAATGTGGCGACCGACCAGGTCCATCACCATGTCCGACCGGCGGTCTGTGTCGTCTGAAGGAGATGTGCCCGTTCCCGGCTCGGCGGCGAGCGCCCTCAGCCGGTGGGCGGGTTCGCCGGTCCCCTCGGCCATGCCCGCCATAGGTACAAAGGTGTTCGTGAGTTCCCCCTGGTTAGCGAGAGCAGCGGTGTTTCGGGCTCCCAGCCCGAAGCTCGCGCCCTGAGTCCCACCCCCTCTCCACCAAGGGCTTCGCGTCGAACTGGGGTTTCGGCGGATAGGAGGAATGGGCGCGCCTGCTACTTACTGGGTGTCTCTAGGTCAGCCCCTTCCTCGATCGCGGTGTCGGTTCTGGTAGGCCGCTGTCGGCGCGTCGATTCCCGGTCGATCGGTGGGCGTCCTCGGTGACCGCGAAGGAGGATCGCTCACCCGTCGGGAATGACCACCAGGAGTTGGGTGTACAGGGTGCCGCCCGATTCGACGTCGCGGCCCACCGTGATTGAGGTGATCGGCGACTCCGTGCCGCTGAAGACGACGATGTCGGGGCCTTCGGTCTTGAGGTAGTCGTCGGCCGGGTCGGCCGTCCACTGGTCGTAGAACGCCACGATCCGGTCGAAGTCCTCCCGTGGGTAGAGGAGCTGTGCGCCGGTGGTCTCGGTCAATCCCAAGTCGGCCAGGATGTCCTTGTCCCAGCCGCCGGGGATCGCCACCGGGAAGTCGTCACGGACGCTGGAGGGGATGTCGGCACCGGGCGCTGCAGCCGGGGCGGCATCGCCGCCTTGACCGGACTGAGCCGGCTGCTGGGAACTCTCCGTCGTGGCTGTGGTGTCTCCTCCCGACGAACACGCCGCCGCGACGATCAGGAGAGCGGCTAAGAGAAGGGTGCTCCACGTTTTCGTCATTGGTCCGATGGAACCAGAGCTTCACTCCGGGAGCAATACGCAGATGCGCGTACTGTGCGCGCTCACCATCCTCGAATACGAGCGATGGCGCTGGCGCGGTCGCTTACGTCGAGGGTCCGGTAGATGTGTTCGAGATGTTTGCGAATAGTTCCCTCGGAGATGCCGAGGCGGGCCGCGATGACGGCGTTGGTGCCTCCCTGGGCCAGGTGGAGGGCCACCTCGATCTGTCGTGGCATCAGGCCCGACTCCTCGAGGCGCCTGGGGGCGGCGTCGATATCGGTTTGGATGAGCACGACATGGGGAGCAACCGGTCCGGGGACGTGCCAACCGGCGGTCCCGTTTGCCTCGTAGGTGATCCGTACCGGCGGGGACAGTACTGCAGGCTGGGACGGTTCATAGGCATGGACTCCCTGTCGGAACGGGGTCCTGAGCGGTTCCGGCAGCGGTGATCCCACTCGCAGCTGGATCCCGGTTCGTTCGGCGAGCACCTCGGCGTTGTCGGTGACCGCTTCCACGATCCCGTCGCCGTTGGCGAGGGCGCCCGTCCAGCCACCGGTCTCCAATGCACCGGTGAGGGCCGTCAACTCGTCGCGGA
>JAJSAM010000079.1 GCA_024274785.1 Planctomycetota bacterium
CCTCGCCGTTGATCGCCACCAGCAGCTCGAACCCATCGCGGCTCAGCATGTCCTGGAGCACTTCCAGGTTGACGGGCGTGTCGTCGACGATCAGGATGGTGTCTTTCTGCTCTGTGTCGGCCATGGCTTGCTTTCCTTCCACGGGTAGATTTCTCGAAATGGATCTATCTTCTCACTCTGTCGGCTATTCGAACTCACCTGGCCGTCATCCTGAGTTCCGGTCCTCCGTCTTTCTTCCTGCCCAGGGAGAATCTGACGCTGGTGACACAGGCCGCGCCCTCTTCGATCTTCGTCGAACGGCTGCCGATCTTCACCACCGTATTGACCGCTACCGTCCCCGCCACCTCTATACTCGCGCTCCACGCCCGTTCCTCCAGGTCCTGCTCCACGGCTTTTTTCATCCTCTCCGCCTTTTCGAGGCGCTTTTGCAGGTCCAGCAGATTCCGGGCCGAACCGGCGATAAACCTCTTCCTCGGTCCTCTGGCCCTGACCAGGAGGTTGATCAGGAAATTCCGGATCTGGTTCGGAGCCATCTTCTCCGCCTGCAGGGCGCGCAGGGTCCTGTCGATGGCGGCCCGGTACCGTTCGATGCCCTTCTGCAGATCGGACGCCTGCTTGAGCAGGGAGGCATCGACCCCGGCCACTACCTGGGTCGGTCGCGAAGCGTCCGTGCCGATGCTGCACGCGCGGACCTGCCGGCCGGCCATCACCAGGCCCCCGGCGATGACCCCGCTGGACCGCGTGCCGGTAGTCCCGGAGACCACCACGGCCCCGTCCGCCCGAAGCGATGCATTGAACGCGTACTCCGAGAGGCGGAGATCGCCTCTGGCGCTCACTCTGGCTCCGTTGACGAACTTGGCGAACACCGATCCTCCGGCTATTACCCGGGTCTGCCCGCCGCTGATCCCGTGCTCGACGGCGACATGGTCCCCTGCGGTCACCCGGGCGCCGTCCTCGACGCTATCCCCGACCACCACGTTGCCTTTGGCCTTCACCTCGAACCCGGCTTTCACCGATCCTTCGATGCGCACGTTCCCGGGATAATCGATGTTGCCCGTGCCGTAATCCACGTCTCCCTTTACGACCAGGGTTTCGTACACCTTCAAGTGCACCACCGGCACAGTCCCTTCTACCCTCTCCACCACCACCAGTTCGCCACCGATCCTGGCGTAGAACCGATCCGGCTTCCCCTCTTCGCGCACCGGGCGGACATTCTCGCCCGCATCGACCGAGATCGGCCGGACCTCCTGGGCAGGTAGCTTCCGCCCGCTGATGTCCATTCCGGGGCTTCCCTCCGTGGCAGGAATCCGGACGCCTATCAGCTGTCCCTCCTCCAGCAGCGGGGTCAGGTTGAGCTGCTTGAAGTCGATCGATCCGTCCTGGCGGAAAAACCCGTGTTTGCGCTCTACGTCCACGGCGAAGTCGAAGCGCCCATCTGCGCCGGGCTGCGGCTCCCGGCCGCGGGCCAGCCGCACCGCCGTGGCAGTGGGAATCCCCTGCTTCATTTTCTCGCAGAATACCTCGATCGTCCGGTGTTCTACGCCGTAGCAGACACCGTGTCGTTCCAGCAGTCGATCCATCTCTCCGGGCGTAGGCGACCGCTTTTCTCCCAGCTGGGAGAGGTTGACGAAATAGGCGGCCATCCGGTCGGGTGCGATCCAGATCGGCGAAACGATCTGCACGCGATCCCTCTTCTTGCCGATGCCGATGTACCCGAAAATCTCCGCATAGCACGACATCCCGTCCTCGGCCAGGCGGATCTGTTCGCCCACCTCCAGCGCCGCATCCCGCGGCTCATCGGGCGAAAACTCCTCCCCGAAGACGTCGATTCCCATCTCTCCCGGGGTGGGCGATTGCTTGAGCGCCAGCCGCTCCCCGGCCGATGCCGCCTTCCCGGCCAACCCTTTGCCGTAGTCCACCAGGTACTGCACGTTCGGGCTTCGGGTGCAGACGCGCCGAATCTCGCCGAAGTACTGGGTCAGATCAGGGTCGCAGAGGAACTCCCACTCCGCGTCCTTGCCGGGTACAGCCTCCGTGCCTCGCGCAATCAGGGTCATCGGCGCCACCCCTTCCTTCTTTCCCATCTTCTCGCAGAGCCGGACGAGTTCCTTCTCGTCGATGGCGTGCACGATCTCCTCGCGCTCGAGGAGTGCGTGAATCTCCTCCACTGTCGGCCCGGGAAAGTCGCCGGTCTGCGGCAGCCGCACGAAGAACACCCGAAGGAGATCCCGGGATACCCAGATAGGGGAAAGGACCTCGACCTGGCCATCCACCAGCCCCGCGTACCCGTAGATCTCCGCGGTGCACCCCTGGCCGTCTCCGGTCAGGGCGACGTTCTCGCCGACCTTCAAGGTCGTCTCTGGAGGAAGAGCCGGCGGAATCTCCTCGCCGAACACGTCCCGTCCCGGCCTGCCGCTTTCCTGGATCGCCTGTGCCAGCCGCTGCCCGGAACGGACCAGGGGCAGGGGTATCCGGCAACGCTCGATCCGGTCGCGGCTGTACTCCCCCATGATCTTTTTGACCTGCCCCACTTCTTTTTCATCCACGACTCGGAAGCCGTATTCGATGCGCGCTTCCCCGGGGGCCACCGGAGGCTGGCCCTCGGCAATGACGATTTCGCCTTTTTCCGGGTCTGGTACCGCTGTTTTCCTTTTCGCGCGTCTCCGGGTCTTTTTCTTTCGGGGCAGCGCGTTGTGAATCCGGTTCACCTTGATGCCAAAGGAGATCCCCGCCTCCTGGAGCACCTTCATGACCTCCTGGTAGGTAGTGCCCTCCGGGAGGTTGCCCACGAAAAAGGCATGGAGACGGTCCACCGAGACCATCAGCACGCAGTCGCCCAGTCGGGCCAGCCGCTGTCCAGCGGCGTACACATCTTCCATCAGGAAGATCACCTCTTCCTGGTCGATCTCCCCGGAGTCCGGCGTCGAGGGGCTTTCTCCGGCCGCATCGCCTGATCCGTCCCTCTCTTCTCCATCCTGGATTTCCCCCAGAAAGCTCTCCAGATCGTCGGCGGGCGCCGCATCCTGGTCCCCGGCTCTGTAGTCGCTGCTTTTGCTCATCACCCGGCTTCTCGCGTGCTCTCGTTCGGCTATGGGGTCCGCTCTCCTCAGCTCTCCAGCAGGGACTTCACTTCCATCTCGCTGTTCTCCATGTCCTCTGCCATCTGCATCACGCGCAGCGCCAGGGCCACCTCCCGTCCCAGACGTGCAAAGGGGTCGAGGCGCCCCTCTGTCCCTTCCTCAACGTCCGTCAGCCCCTCTACCTGGAGCACGCCCAGCACCTCCCCGCTGTAGAGAATGGGCGTCGCTCCTTCTCCCCCCTCTCCGGTCTTCGGCTTCCCTTCCACGAAGGCCCGGGCGACCAGGGACTGGCTATCCTCGACAGGCACTCGGTTCCTCTCGCCCGGCAGCTCCTCTCCAGCAACGCGACCGGGCACCGAAAGCCTCGTGGACGCCACCCGCTCCAGGCTTTCTCCCCCTTCGGCCGGCCGGTAGATACTCACCTCCGACGCCTCCATCACCCGGGCGACGATCCGCAGGATCTCCTCGTACGCCGCGCGCATTTCCAGAGGCGGGGCCATCTGGATCTGAGTCAGCTGGTCGATCCCCTCCAGCTCGCGCACCCTGCGCTCCAGCTGGGCATTGGCCCGGGCCAGTTCGGCCGTGCGCTCCGCCACCCGCTGCTCCAGCTGCTCGTTCATCGCCTGCAGCTCCCGCTGGAGGCGGCGCAGCGCCAGGTGCGTGCACACCCGCGCCACCACCTCCTCGTGCTCCAGCGGCTTGGTGATGTAGTCCACCGCGCCCACCTCGAAACCCCGGACCTTGTCGGCTGTCTCCGACAGGGCGGTTATGAAGATCAC
>JAJSAM010000080.1 GCA_024274785.1 Planctomycetota bacterium
GCTGTCGAGTAGGATCCGACACGGGCGTGACCTCCTTCACCGTTGGATGTGCCGTCGTAGCAACATCTTACCGGTGCCGTGAGGCGCGCCCATCCTCTTTACGTTCTACACTCGTGAATTATCCGGGTTAAAGCCCCTACGGGATCATTGCCTCGCGGTAGCAGAGACGCTACCGGACCGGAAGATCGAACTCCTACAGGGTCCTCCTGATCATCGCGGGTGCTTCGCTCGGGTCGACCACCGTCACCCGGCCCCGACCGGCGTTCAGGTCGACCAGCAGTTCCTTCGCGCGCTCCGGCCGAAAATGGATCACGTCGCTGAAGTTGTCGAGGTCGGTGATCCAGTTCCGGGCCTGGAAGTCGTAGACCTCGATGTTCTCCCGGTCCGCGACCGAAGCCACGACGTGACTCTGCAACTCAAAGACGTGGTACACGATCCCGGCCCGGTCGGCGTCGGCCCAGGCGAGCACCGAGTAGGTGGGGAAGAAGAGCAGAAAGCGGATGTCTCCGGCGGAGCGAATGAGCGGGAGCAGGTTCTCGTCGTAGCACTTTCGCATCTCATCGAAGGTGTGCTCCGCGGGATCCTTGATGAGGACCGGGTCGTTCTTGCGCCACTTCGAGATCGCGATCTCCCGGCCGTAGTCCGTGTCGTCCGGATGCCAGCCGTAGTGGTTCCTGTCGAACCGCTCCTGTTTCCGGCAGCAGCGGTTCTTGCGCAGAACCTTGATCCCCTGGGCCAGGGTGTCGAATCCGAGCAGGTATCGGAGGTGCGCCGGCAGATGGCGCCGGTAGATCTGGTAGGGGACCGCCCGATGCGTGAAGGGGAGTCGATCCCACGGCCCCTTCAGGGAGTAGTGGTCGAGGGTGAAGAGGATGGTCTTCGCCTTGCCGGCCGCAAGGACCGGCTCGAGCGTCATCTTGAGCTCGCGCCCCGACGCGCCGTACACCGGGATCTTGACGCACGTGCCGCCCATCTCCGCTTCGACCATGCCCGGGCTGAAGCTGCCGATCATCGAGGAGCCGACCAGGGCGATGTCGTAATCGTCGTGGCGCGCGAGACCGGGGTTCAGGTAGCGCGGGCGGCTGTAGTACGTCCGGTGCCGGGTGGGACGGCGGTACTTCTGATAAGGGTCGATGGCATAATTGAGGATCCCCACCACGAGAAAGACAACCCCGGTTACCGCCGCGGCGACGACGAAGTGACCGACGGCCAGCAGGCCGAGCGCGACGACCGCCACTACCGAGATCAGCTTCAGGTGGGTGCCGAAGACGGGGGGAATATTGGCGATGACTAGTCCTCCTCGTCCCCGGGCTTCGTGGCGGCGACGAGCAGGCTTCCCGGGCTGCGGTGCTCTCCGTCGAGTCCCGGCTCGAATTCGCGCCGCCGGACCTCGGTGAAACCGCCGCGGATGAGCGCCTGCTCGATGGTCTCGAAATCGTATGCGAACCGATGGCACTGGAAATCCATCCGGCTCGTGCCCGTCCAGCGTTGCCGGAAGTGGTAGTTCAGGTGCTCAAGAACCGTGGTGCAGTCTTCGGGATGCCAATGCTCCCTCGCGCAAGCGGCGAGGTATGAACCGTCCGGATTCCCGTACTCCCCGAGCGGCCATTCCGTGTCCGGCACCGAGAGCTTGATGGTCCCCCCGGGCGCGAGCAGCCGACGGCAGTCCCGCAGGTGTCCATCCACCTCCTCGGGATACTCGAGGTGTTCGAGGAAGTGCTCGGAGAAGATCTCATGGCAGGAATCGTCCGGGAGCGGAATCCGCCGGCGCAGGTCCAGGCGCAGGTCGGCTTTCGGGTGGAAGTCGAGATTGAGGTAGCCGTCCTTGAGCTTCGGGCCGCAGCCGAGATTGAGCCGCAGCCCGGCTCGCCCGCGGTACTTTCGCGATCGCATCCGTCCGATCCCGTGTACCGCCGCGACCCGGCACTCCACGAAGAAGCACTCCACGTGCTCGGCGCACCAGGGCGAGATCAGGCGAAACGGCAAGGCGATCAGTTCACGCAGCTTCATGGACACCCGGGCCTGGATCAACACTCATCGAATGACCGACTTACTACCAGCCCGCATTCCTCAGGAGGGCGAACGATCTGGGGGACGGTCGCGGCGCATCGCGGCATCAGACCTCCTTCAGGATGGGAAGGCCTCGCGGCGTCGGTCAACCTCTCGCAGCATCCGCGCCGGCCTCCTCAGAACCACCTTGGCATAGCTGCAACCCGCCAGAACGCGACACCTCCTTCTTCGGCTGGTTTCCACAGTTACAAAAAACGCGGCGCGCGCCCTCATGAGAAAAGCGAATAAGGGGTATCAAGGTCACTCCGGTTGATCTCGTTCCTGCCGCCTCGACCCACCGATGGGATTCCGATACCCAACCCGAGTCAGCATGATACCCCTCGTCCGCATTGCTTCCCGCGGGCAACCGGGAGAGGTAGATTGCCGCTCTCGACTGGATACCAGGACCAAATGGAGCTGACTTGATGAAAACCACCAGCCTCACTTTCGCACTGCTGGCCGCGGTGTGTCTCCTTCTTTCCGGCTGCACCACGGCGCCTTCCACGGACGAGGATCGTGAGACGCAGGACGCCGAGGTTCAATCCACGATCACGGCGTTTCTCAATGCCGATCCGGGGATGAAGATCTTGTTCGACACGTCCTACGGCTACGCCATTTTCCCGAGCGTCGGCAAGGGCGCGGTGGGCATCGGCGGAGCCTACGGGAAAGGGCAGGTCTTCGAACAGGGCGTCATGATCGGCTGGTCGAGCCTCTCCCAGGCCACCATCGGCTTCCAACTGGGAGGCCAGGCCTACAGCGAGGTCATCTTCTTCCAGGCGAAGGAGAATCTCACGCGCTTCACCGCGGGCGAATTCGCCTTCGCCGCCCAGGTTTCGGCGGTCGCCGCCACCGCGGGCGCTTCGAAGGATGCGGGCTTCAAGGACGGCATCGCGGTCTTCACGATGGCCAAGGGCGGCCTGATGTACGAGGCTTCCGTCGGTGGCCAGAACTTCAATTTCATCCGGAAGTAGGAGCGGCGGCGTGATCAACCCTCCGGCCGGCACGACGCGGCATCGCGTCCTCTTCTTCGGAAAGGATGCGAGCCGCGGCGGCACGATGCGGATTCTCTCCTATGTGTTGCGGTTCATGGACCGGGAGAAGTTCGAGCCGGCGGTCGTGCTCCACACCGGAGGGGTGCTCTTGCCGGAGTACCGGAGGTGTGCCCCGGTACACGTCTTCACCGAGCGGGAAGGGCAATCCATGCTGGCCTCCTTCTCGGCGGGGAAGGGATTTCCGAAGAAGTTTCGCCGGGCCGTCGGGCGCAGGATCGAGCGCCGGGAGGCCGGTGACGGGTCGAAGTGGCTGCGGGGCATCTTCGACGAGTTTCGGCCGGACCTGATCGTTCACAACTACAACACCCGGATCCGCGCCTTCGACGGCGTCGCGGGGTTTCGTCCGTCCGTGCAATGCCTGACCCTCTATGAACTCAGCCTCGCGCTCTTCGGCGAGGACGAGTCGCAGCGGATCGTCAATCGCGGCGGCCACTTCATGGTGGAAGGGACGAACGTCCGGGATTTCCTCCACGGTTGCGTCGGCGTTCCTCTCGCGGACATCTCCATCTGCTGCATGGGAATCGACCGGACCATTCGCGACGAGCAACTGGCCCTCTCCGACCGCGTGACCCGGAAGGATCTGGGCATCGGTGAACACGACCTGGTCATCGGTTCCTGCGCCACGCCGAATTTCATCAAGGGGCTCGACATCTGGCTGCGGACCGCGGCGATTCTCAAGGAGCGTCATCCGGGTCTCTCGCTCAAGTTCCTCTGGATCGGCGGTACGGAAGCCCGTTTCCAGACGCTGTACGCCCGGAGTTGCCTCGCCCTGGTGAAGGACCTCGGACTCACGGACGACGTGATCTTTGCCGGGGACCAACTGGTGGTCTACCCGTATTACGATCTCTGTGACATCTACACGCAGCCTTCCCGCCTCGACGCCTTTCCCCACGCGATCCTCGAGGCCATGAGTCTCGGCAAGCCGTCGGTCTCTTTTCGCGAGGGCGTCGCCGCGGAGGACTACGCCGAGGGGGCCGTGGCCGGTGTCGACGGAAAACGTCCGATCGGCCTGGCGGACGCGATCTCGCCCCTCCTCCTGGACCCGGACCGCCGCAGGGAACTCGGCGAGGCCGGCCGTAAGCTGGTGCGTGAGCACTTCGCCGCGGAGAAGACGATCCGAGACTACGAGCAGGTCCTTCTCGGCCAACTCCGACACCCGGGTCCTTAGGGCCCGCTCTCCGGATCGTCGCGGCGGGTCGGGTGTTCAAGCAGGATCACGAGATTCGCGGAGCGATCAGCCAGACCCTCAGGGCCCGCGGAAGTAACGACCGATTGGGAACGTATCTTCGGTTAAGATCTCGACTCCGACGGGCGTGGGCATGACCCGGCGGGATGATCCGGAGGAGAGATCGCGGATGCTCCGAGACCTGGATGAGGGGAGACGCACCGGGAAGCGCGGCGTGACCATCGATGCCGACACCGTTTTGGCATTCCGGAAGACCGCGTTTGTCGTGGGACCGTTTCCCACCCTGAGCCAGACGTTCATTCACCGTGAGTTCGAGGCGATGGCCGCCCTGGGCCTTCCCGTCAACATCGTCTCCACGTGCCCCCGACGCGTCGAACTCGAGGCTCACAGCGAGAGCTTGCGGTCCATCCAGCGGGACGGGGTCTACCTGGCCCACGACCAGAAACGCATCCTCGCGAGGATCTTCACGCCGTTTCCCCCCGCACGTGTGCGGCGTGAGATCCGCTGGATGAAACGGTTTCCGCATCGATCGCTCAAACACAAGGTCGTCGCGGTGACCGGTGTTCGCGCGGCGGGGCTGCTGGCCCCTGAACTCGAGCGGCGCGGCATCCGGTACGTGCATAGCCACTTCGCCGGGTTTCAGACCGAGGTGGCGATGGGGCTCTCCCGCCTGCTCGGAATCAGCTACGGTTGTACCTGGCACGCCACCGGGATCTACCGGATACGCAACATCCTCAAAGAGAAGGTGGCCGGAGCGCGGACGGTGCTCACCTGCACCCGGCACAATGTCGATCACCTTCGCCGGCTCTGCCCCGAGCACGCCGACCGCATTCACCTCGCCTATCACGGTCTGGACCTCTCCGGTATCCCCGAGGCGCCTCCGGTCAACGGCCACGGGCGGCCGGTCGTCCTCGCGGTGGGGCGGTTCGTTCCGAAAAAGGGGTTTCATGACCTGATCCGGGCTGCCGGTCAGCTCAGGGAGAGCGGGCTCGAATTCGAGGTTCGTCTCATCGGTGAGGGACCGGAGCGCTCGGCGCTTGAGGAGGACGCCGGGCGCCTGCGGCTCGGGGACGTGGTTACGTTTCTCGGAGGGATGCCAGTCTCCGAAGTCTACCGGGAAATGGCCGGCGCACGCGTGCTGGCGGCCCCTTCGGTGGTCTCGGCCACGGGCGACCGCGACGGTCTGCCCAACGTGATCCTCGAGTCATTGAGCATGGCCCGGCCGGTCGTTGCCAGCAATGTTTCCGCCATCCCCGAACTCGTGATCCCCGGCGAGACCGGATTCCTCGCGGAACCGGGAAAGCCGGAGGATCTCGCGGAACACCTCCGCACCCTGATCGAAGATCACGATCTGGCCCGGACTCTCGGTGAAAGAGGTCGTGAGATCGTTCACGCACGCTTCGACATCATGCGAAACGTGCCGGGATTGATCGCCCACATTACCGCTGCCGCCCTGGGGGCGGCGCAAGGATAGGATCCGTCTGGAAATATCCGCTGCATTCGAGGGCCGCGGCCCTCGATCCCGAAGTCACCCGTGCGCGGATCCTCAACGGCTTGATCGACCCAGTGCGTGGCGGATGATGCGGTGCAGCCCGAGAACCTCTCCGGCGAAGAGGGCATCCACGTGCCGTCCGTTCACGTCCGCGGTGTTTTTCTCGGAGATCAGGCGCCGGCGGAGCCGAAAGAGGTTTCGCCCCGGCCGATGGACGCCCCGCGTGGTCGAGCAGGCGTACTCGTAACCTGCCGCAGCGGTTGCGGCCTCCACGGTTGGGTTGCTGTATCCGTTGGGATAACAAAAGCCCACGGGAGCCTCTCCGGTCCATGCCCGGATCCGCTCGGACGACCCGGCGAGTTCCGCGGTCAGGGCTTCGGTGCCGAGGTCGGGGAGCATTTCGTGGCGAATTCCGTGAGAGGCGATCTCGTGTCCGGCGTCTCCGAGTTCCGCGAGTTGATCAGGGCGCATCGCCGCGTAGATGAGGTCGTCCGGCAGGGGAGGAGCCCGGTTCGCCAACTCGGTGACCGCCGCAGCCCTCCGCTCCGCCGGGAGCCTCTTCAAGTGGTCGAGGAACCGGGACGCATCGAGGGCCTCTCCCTCGATCCTCAGGAGATCACCGGCCTTTTCGGCACCGAGGCGCGCGTGCGCGAATGCGGCCTGGTCGAACCAGAGCGGTGTGCCGTCGATGAAGTCGGTGCTGACGAAGAATGTGGCCCGAAGGCCTGCCCTTTCGAGGAGAGGGGCGGCGATCTCGGCGTTGTCCCGATAGCCGTCGTCGAACGTCAGGCTGACGGTGGGGAGGTCCGACTCCCTCGTCGCCAGCGCCTCGCGAAGCGGCTGGACCCGCGTGTGTTTCGCGAGCCAGGCGACCTGGCCGGCAAAGGTGGTCTCGCGGATCACCAGCTTCCGGTGGGGACAGTCATCGGCGATGCGATCCGGCAGTACCTTATGATACATGAGCACGATGACCGAGCTCCGGAGACGCCGCCCCAGCAGGGCCAGAACGCCGGTGGCTGACGCCAGGTGGTCCAGAATCGGATAGGCTCTCTCTCTCTTTGCAGTCACCGGTGCTCGTCCTCGAGCTTCACGAACCGGGCACCGGCCCCTTCGGCGCACCCGGCTCGCCCATGATACCGGAAACAGCATCTGCGGAGGCAGGGGTGGATGCCGCGAATGGTTGTCGACGACGCGGGGCCTCCCCTTCCCGGAGGGGGGGGCACCGCGCCCCCCCCTCAGATCGTGCGCCATGGTGAGGGATGCGGGCCGGCGTCAATCTGATAAGCTCTCTTCGCTCAGGTGCCGGAGAGATCGATGAGGGCAAACGACGAAGCAGCGGATCTATGGTCGACGGGATTGCGGCGGCTCCTTCCCGTCGCGATCCCGACGCTGCTGGCAGTGCTAACTACCTTCTTCTGGATCGGGAGGGAGAGTCTCTGGCTCGATGAGGCTCACAGCACCGTCTTCGCGGCGGGGACCTTTCGGGATCTTCTGGGCCACACCCTCTCCGGTGAGGCCAACATGGCCCTCTACTACGTCGTCCTCCAGCCCTGGATGAAGCTCGGGAATTCCGAAGTCTGGCTCCGATCGCTGTCGGCGGTGTTCGCGATCCTGACCGTTCCGGTGGTGTTCTCCATCGCCCGGCGCGTCGCCGGCGTCCGGGCCGGGTTCGCGGCGTCCCTTCTTCTCGCGGGAAACTTCTTCTTCATTCACTGCGCCCAGGAGGTTCGGACGTACCCTCTCGCCCTGCTGCTGGCCTCGTCATCGACTCTCCTCCTCTTCCGGGTCGTCGAGGAACCGCGTTTCCGGCGATGGGCGATCTACGTCGCGGTCTCGGTGCTCTCTGTCTACGCCCACACCTTTTGCGTGCTCGTGCTGCTTTCGCACGGCGTCGCCACACTCGTTCGCCCGGAGCGGCCCGGCTTGCGACGCAAGATGATCGTCGCAGGGCTCTCGGTGGGCATCCTGGTGCTGCCACTCGTCATCGCCCACATCGTCGGCGGACATGGGAACCTCGGGTGGGTGGAGAAGCCCGGTCTCGAGGAACTCATCGGATACCTCGTGCACCTTTCAGGCAGCCCGCTTCTCCTTGCGGCCTACTTCGTCGCGACGGCCGCGGTGCTGTGGTGCAGGGCGCGTGCTCCGGCCGCCTGGAAAACCACGTTGCTGCTTTGCTGGCTCCTGGTGCCGGTGACGACCGGGTTCCTTTTTTCCCTCTACGTCCCGGTTTTCGAGGACCGCTACTTCTTCTTCTCCCTGCCCGCATTGACGATCCTCGGCGGCGTGGCGATCTCACTTCTTCGTCGGCGGGCGGCCGCGGCCGTGGCCCTGGTGATCCTCCTCTCCCTCTCGGTAGAACCCACGCTGGACTGGTATCGGACGCTCTACCGGGAGAACTGGCGGGCGGCCACGCAGCTTATCCTCGCCGATTCCGGTGAGCGCGACCTCGTCGGTTTTTATGACTACAGTGTGGAACGGCCCTACGACTACTACGTCGCCCGATCAATTGGCACGGCAAGGGCGCCGGTCAAGGTCAGCCTGGCGAACCGCGTTTTTCGAAGCGGCAGGTGGCAGGCCTTCCCCGACCTCGATGAGATCGATGCGCTCGGTCGGCGGGGAGCGCGCTTCTGGCTGGTGCTGAGCCATTTCCAGGGCGCCGGCGATGAGCCGACCAAGGACTGTGAGACCATTGTCAATCGGCTGGATTCCCGCTACCTGCTCCTTCGGCAGACCAGCTTCCGCGGAGTCGTGGTCCGGCTCTACGACCTGATCGAAGGCGGAAAGGGGCGCGACTAGGCCACGATGGATAGCCCGCTCGTCAGCGTCGTGATTCCTACCTTCAACCGGAGTGCTTTCGTCGTTTCGGCCGTCGAGAGCGTTCTCTCTCAGGACGGGCCCGAGATCGAGGTGATCGTCATCGATGATGGCTCGATCGACGATACGAGGGAGCGCCTGTCGCGGTTCGGCGACGCCATTCGCTACCACCAGCAGGAGAACCGGGGGATGCAGGCGGCGCGGAACCGCGGCGTGCGCATGGCCCGCGGGGCGTTCCTGGCGATGCTCGACTCCGATGACCTCTGGCTTCCCGGGAAGCTCGAAGGCGATCTCGCGATGTTCGACGCCGATCCGGAACTGGGCATGGTCTGTGGCCGGATGGAGGTGATCGATCAGGATGGGGCGCGGACCGGGCTTCTGAAGCCGGCGGTTTCTCCGGGCCGGGCCGTTCTCGAGGTGCTTCGTGCGGGAAGCGCGCTCTTCTCCAGCTTCACGTTCCGCCGGGAGGTCTACGATCGGGTCGGCGGCTTCGACGAGGCCCTGAGGCGGTTCACTGATCTCGACTTCACGCTCGCCGTATTGCAGCACCATCGGATCGGGGTCTACGAGGAGCCTCGCGTGCTCTACCGCGACCATGCCGGAAACCTCTCGAAGGACCTGTTCGGGATCTACGTCGGCCGTTTCCACCTGACGGACAAGTGGTACCGGAAGTTCACCGAGCCGGAAGCCCGCCGGATTGCGCTGGACCACGTGCGCGACTGTGCCGGTCGGCTGGCGAAGGGCTACCTGTTGCAGGGGAGATTGCTGAAGAGCCTGCGGTTCGGCGCGGCGTATGTCCGGGCCCGGCTGCGGCGGCCTGATGCCGGGTAGAGTGGGGGGGATCGAGGCGACCCCGGCGGCCCGCGGTCGAGCGGGCGCGACGTGATCGCCGGGATCGCCGGGATGCCACCTTGAGGTTCAGATACCCTCTTCGACCTCCTCGAGCACGATCCTCCGGTCGGCGGCGACGATGATCAACTGCCCGTTCGCCACGCTCCACTTCGCGTTGATGACGTAGCCGTTGCCGCTGATGATGATCACGTCGTCCACGATGCGGTAGGTCTCCACCTTGCTCTCCACCTTGCCGCTCGGGTCCACGGTCAGGGTTGTGAGCCTGGTGTTCGTCTGGAAGCTGACCACGACGGAGTGATACCTCGGAACGGGTTCATTGCTGACGTAGCTGATGATCCGCCAGGTGCTGCCGACGAGGGAGGAACGATTGGGCGGGCGATAGGCGGTCTTTGGATTCGTGCTGATGTAGGCGGCGTTCATGGCGGCGCGGTCGCGGTCGGCCTGTTCCCTTGCGATGGCCTTGTCCTGCTCGTTTCCGGCGATGTAGCCGACACCGCCAGCGATGGCCGCACCGGTCGCGGCGGCGCGCCAGCTACCGCCGATGAGGCCGCCGGCCAGCGCGCCGAGGGCCGCTCCGCCAGTGCCGCCCCGCTGGGCGGAGGAACTTCCGCAACCCGGTGCGAGCAGCACGGCCAGGGCGAGCAGAATCACAGGTGCGAGGAGTTGGCTGGCACTGCGCATGTCGGTTCAACCTCCGTCGAATCCCCGGTGCGTGAGGCCTCGAACTCAGGATGGGTAAACTATCACATCCGCCCCGCATGGCGGCCATCTCTCGGCTGCTCCGGATCCAAGGACCTTGCGTCGAGTGTGCGAAACCCGTATACCGCCCGCCGATGAGCAAGGAACCAGAAAGGAAAGGGCGGCCGGTGCTTCGTGCTCTGGGCAGAGCGGGCCTGCTGGCGCTGTTCGGGCTGCTCCTCTTCCAGACCCTCTGGCCGGCCCAGTATCGATTTCCGGCCCCTGCTCCGTTCACCGGGGAGGAGTGGTACAACCCGTACGCGGAGTTTTCCGGCAAGCCCCTTCGGGTGTGTACGCACACGCACTCCCATGCCTGGTCCGGGTTGACCTACGGCACGGCCTCGCAGGAGGACATCTACGCTCTCTATCGCGAGGCGGGGTACGACGTCGCCTGTATCACGAATTACCTCGAGATCGCCGAGCGCCCCCGTGACTGGGAAGGGCCGTTCCTGCCGGCGTACGAGCACACCTTGAGCATCACCAAGCAACACCAGACCGTCATCGGGTCCGAGGATGTCGTCTGGTTCGACTACCCCCTGTGGCAGGGCGTGCGCCACAAGCAGGAGGTGATCGATCGCCTGGCGGCCTCGGCGGAACTCGTGATCCTGAACCACCCCAATCACTTCGACTCCTACGTTCTCGCCGATTTCGACCGGCTCACCGGCTACGACGGAGTCGAGATTGCCTCTCGCTTTGCTCAGAATCTCGGCTACTGGGACCGGGCGCTGTCCGCCGGGAGGCTGGTCTTCGGCGTGGCGGCCGACGACGGCCACGACCCGGAGTTCGGAACCCAGTACTGTCGCTATTGGATCCAGATCGACTCCGCGTCGAGTGCCCCGGCCATTTACGACGCCTTCCGGGCCGGGAAGTTCTACGCCAGCGCCTGCCGGGTCCCGGAGCGGGATGACCGGAACGCGCTCGTCTCCTGCGTGATCGAGAATGGTGAACTTCGGGTCGTCATGGAGGGCCTGGTGCACGTTTTTCGTTTCATCGGCCAGGGCGGCAAGGTGATCAAGGAGGTTCGGCGGCAGAACCAGGCGGCGCTCTCTCTCGACGGCTTGCCGGGTTACGTGCGTGTCGAGGCCTACACCGGCGGGTTGATTCAGTACCTGAACCCGGTGATCCGGTTCGACGGGGAAACTCTTCCGCGAATGAAGGCGGAGTACCGGGCCGGACGCACCGGAGTAACCCGCGCGATCGCGATCGGGCTCTTCCTCTACCTGACCTGGTTAATCGTCCCTGGGCGCCGGCGCTGATCTTCCGGGGATGGTCCGGAAGAGCACGTAACCCAGGTTCTCAGCAAGGATCTCGACCCGGGGAAGCACTTTCGCCTTTCGCAGGTAGTAGCGCGTCGAAATGCCCACGATCTCCCGGTCGAATTCCGGCAATTCCTGTCCGTCGAGTCCGAAGCGTGTCTCCTCCGTGCCGCGTCCACCGTAGAAGATCACGCTCGGACGCCTTCGCAGGCCGAGCAGGATCACCTTCTGATCGGGTGGGATCAGTGTCGCGGCCTGCACCGCCAGCTCCCGGAGCGGACGGTTGAAGTGCCGGTCGTAACGGGGGAGGAGGAAGAGCAGCAGGGTGGCGCAGAGCACGATGGAGGTGGCGCCGAGGCTGAAGATCATCCTCCGTATGCGGTGTTGTCGAAAGGTGACGACGACTGCGATAGCGCCGATGACCAGTAAGGCGCCGGCGACATACGGCCAGGCGCCGAGTTCCAGAGGGTAGGTAAGCCCGGGGGCCTTCTCCGCCTTCTCTCCGAGCCAGCCCGCCGCGCGCCGAAAGCCCTCGGGCAGGGCAAAGAGCGCCCCGGCAAAGAGCAGGAAGAGTCCCGCCGAGAGTCCGACGGAGAGCTTCCACCCGATCCCGGTGAGGGGCTGGCCTTCGCGTTGCCGGGAGAGGAAACAAGCGATCAGGAGCGCCAGCCCGGGCAGTGCCGGAGTGATGTAATTCGGCAGCTTCGTGGCCGAGATGGAGAAGAACACCATGGTCAGCGCGGAGAAGATGCCGAACAGGCGCGCGAACCTGGTTCCTTCGCCGGTCGGCAGCAGAAACGACCGGCGCGAAGCGCCGATGACGAAGAAAGGGCTCCAGGGCATCAGGCCGACGAGCAGGACCGGCAGGAAATAGAAGATCGGCCCCCCGTGGCCGTCCATCGAGTTCGTGAAGCGTCCGAAGTGCTGCTCCACGAAGAGCGTGCGCATGAATTCGGCGCCCCCCGGATGCCGGAGCCAGATGAGGAGATACCACGAGAAGCCGACTCCGGTCAGGATGACCAGCCCGGGAATCATCCACACCGGCCGCAGGAGCAGCCGCAGCTTTCGCTCGTGGAGGAGGAAGAAGAAGTACGCTCCCGCGGGAAGCACCAGCCCGACCAGGCCCTTGGCCAGCATGGCCAGGCCCGAGGCCAGGCAGGCCAGGAGGAACCACGACGTTCCCCGCCCGCGGTGTTCCGAAGACTCGACGGCCCGATGCAGACCTCCCAGGCAGAGCACGAGACAGGCGGTCAACTGCATGTCTGTGAGCGCCACCCGCGAGAGGGCGACGAATTGCAGCGAAGTGCCGAGCACGAACGCCGAAAGGAAGGCCCGGGTCGGACCGAGGGGGCGGCGCGCGAACAGGTAGAGGGTGATCAACGCCAGAAGTCCGCTGAGCGCCGTCCCGGCCCGGGCACCGAATGCGCCCACTCCGAAGAGACCGTACCCGAGGACCTGCGACCAGTAGAGCAGTGGCGGCTTGTGGTTGAACGCTTCGCCGTTGTAGCGCGGCAGCACGTACTCGTGGCGGGCGTGCATGTCGCGCGAGACTTCGGCGTAAAGGGCCTCGTCGTAGTCGATGACGCCCACCGCACCGAGCGACGCGAAGTAAAGCGGTCCGAAAATGACAACCAGCCACAGAACTTTCATCCCACCTCCGTCACTTCCGCTTCTGACGTAGGATAATCACCACGCGGCCACCGCCTTCCTTTACCGGAGGGTTGTACCGGGAACGGCGGATGCGGATGCGACTTGCGATCTGTTTGCCAGGGGCTCGCCTGGAAAGAAGTGCGACCGTTTTACCGGGAGCGCCGCCTGGCCCGATCCAGCCAGGCGCGAGGAGGGCGAAGCCGGTGAAGGACAACCGTCCACCCCGGCCGCCTCCCGGAGCGTCGGATACCTCGAGTTCGAGTGAGCACTCGAGCCGCCTGTCACGGAACACGGGTTCGGCGCCCCGGGTGAGACACGGTCCCGCGGAGAAGGGGCGCATCCGCTCAGAATGTGGGCGAGCGTGGTTCTACCGGGCGAGGCCGTGATCACCCATGGTCGGAACTTGGGTAACGAAGAGCCCGCGGCATCGTATTCTGCGGCAGATCTGGAGAGTACCTGCAATGGAGGTCGGTATGCCCCGCATCGTCCTGCTGCTTGTCGCTTCGCTCTTCGTCGGCTGTGTCTCCGCACCGGGCCCTGCGCCTCTCGAGCCGGATGGCTCCGCGCCCGTGGCCCGGAAAGCGGTGGCCGACGATCTCGAGGACGCCATCCTCGTCGCCTCGCTCGGCCCGGCCCCGATCATCGGCCTGGGCTCGTTCAACCCCGCGATCCTGACGGCATCGAGCAAGGATGGACCCGATGGCGCGGCCGGCGCGGAGCCGACTCCGTCCGGGAGCGGGGGGAACAGCGATCTCGCCAGGCAGGCCCAGAATCCGATCGCCAACCTGATCAGCCTGCCGATACAGAACAACACGAGTTTCGGGCTCGGGCCGTATGACCGGATCCAGAATGTGACGAACATTCAGCCGGTGGTCCCCGTGAACTTCGGGGATTGGAACATCATCACGCGCACCATCGCCCCGTTGATCTATCAGCCGAACCTCACGCAGAACAGCGGTGGGGACTACGGTCTCGGTGACATCAACTTCACCGCGTTCCTGTCCCCGTCGGCCGCGAGTGAGGTGACCTGGGGCGCCGGCCCCACTATCTCCATGCCCATCGCGACGAAGGATACGCTCGGTTCGGACAAGTGGAGTGCGGGGCCTTCCGGAGTGGTGCTCTGGATGACCGGGCCCTGGGTGGTGGGTTGCCTGGTGAACAACCTGTGGTCGTTTGCCGGTTCATCGAGGGCCGACAGTGTCAACCAGATGCTGCTCCAGTATTTCGTGAACTACAACCTGGAAGACGGCTGGTACCTCACCTCCGCGCCGATCATGACGGCCAACTGGAAAGCGAAGAAAGGTGGGGATGTCTGGACCGTCCCGGTGGGCGGGGGGATCGGCAAGGTCTTCAAGATCGGCACCCAGGCGATCAACGCCAGCGTGCAGGGGTACTACGTCGCCAACAGTCCCTCGATCGGACCGGACTGGCAGCTCCGGCTGCAGATCCAGTTCCTATTCCCGAAGTAGCGGGCACCAGGAATGCGGCGCGCGCCCTCACGAGAAAAGCGGGCTGGCCGGCCGTCGGGATAACGCGTTCCCTGCAGGCAGTCCCGTCCTCCCGACGGCCTGCCTGGTTGTGCAGCCGCTCCGCGGCTGGTGGTGATCCGGGCGTTGCGGGGTGAAGGTCAGGGCGCCGGGAGCCTTGTAGAGGCCCTGGAGGCCGTGAGCGCCTCTGAATCGAGCGAGAA
>JAJSAM010000081.1 GCA_024274785.1 Planctomycetota bacterium
GGCAGTCCCGTCCTCCCGACGGCCTGCCAGGTTGTGCAGCCGCTCCGCGGCTGGTGGTGATCCGGGCGTTGCGGGGTGAAGGTCAGGGCGCCGGGAGCCTTGTAGAGGCCCTGGAGGCCGTGAGCGCCTCTGAATCGAGCGAGAATTCCTTCTTTCCGCCGATCAGTGCCATGAAGTCCCCTCGCTCCTCGCAGGCTTGCTCGATCCGCCGGGAGGAGTGGATGCCACGGCTGTCGGCACAGAGCAGCAGGCTGGTCCTCAGAGCGGGGTGGCAGGGCGGCTGGCCACGACGCTCGGAGTACCGAGCGAAGATGGCCGACAAGGACGGCTGATTCCCCGACCGGCTGCTAGCCGATCCTCTGGCGCTTGGTGAGGAACGCGGCCAGCAGGACTTCATAGGGCACGGACGTGTCGGCGAGGACATAGTCGATCCGGGCTTCGGCGCAGCCCCGGCGGAACGTATCCGTGAACTCCTTCATCACCTTGCGGTAATCCTCGCGGATGGCCTCCGGCAGCACCTCCATGCGTTGCCCGGTCTCGAGGTCCTTGAACGTGGTCAGTCCGCGGAAGGGGAAGTGGATCTCGTCCGGGTCGAGGAGGTGGAAGACGATCACCTCGTGCTTCTTGTGCCGGAAGTGCAGGAGCCCCTTCATGATCTCGCCGGGGTCGTCGAAGAGGTCCGAGATCAGGACGATCAGTCCGCGTCGCTTCAACATCTCCGCGAGGTCGTGGAGTGGCTTGCTGATCCCGGTGGTCTCCCCGATCTCCGCCTTTTCGAGGATGGTCAGGAGGTCGCGGAGGTGCCCCGCGCCATTGCCCGGAGGCAGGACCGTCCCGATCCGGTGGTCGAACGTGGCCAGGCCCACGGTGTCCTGCTGGCGGACCATCAGGTAGCCGAGGGCCGCCGCGAGGAACGCGCCGTAGTCCGCCTTGCGGGGACCAGAGGACTCGTAGCCCATGGAGGCGCTGGTATCGAGGAGGATGGTGCCGCGGAGGTTCGTCTCTTCCTCGTAGAGTTTCACGTAGAGCTTCTCGGTCTTGCCGTAGGCCTTCCAGTCGACGTGCTTCAGGTCGTCCCCGGCGACGTACTTGCGGTACTCCGAGAATTCCACGGAGGATCCGTGAAAGGGGGAACGGTGGAGCCCGGAGATGAACCCCTCGACCACTCCGCGCGCCAGCAGCGGGAGATTCATGACCCGGGTCAGGGCCTTCGGATCCAGATAGCGGTACTTCACTGAAGATCCTTCCCGGAGGACAGGGAGAGGATGCCTGACCGTGCCATGGACGTTTCCGGCATGCCTACCTCCGGTCCGGTGCGTCCGGATCCGGTGCGTATCTCACTCCGACCGAGGGGTCCACAAAGACACCGGCCCAATAACCGTCGGGGGTGGCCGCGACCTGAAGATTCCCGGCGGTTCCCACCTCTTCCGCCAGTGGCCGCCATTCCGAAAAGGAACCGGCGGTGGCACTCAGGAGCAGCTTTCCGGTTCTTGCCAGGATGACCAGGTCTCCCGCTTCCCAACCGGAGATGGCGAAGGCATCGACCGGATCGGCCGGCATCGGGACTTCGTGTTCGAGCACCTCACCCGATTCCATCGAGAGGGGGATCTGCACGTAGGTGATGAAAGCCACCTCGCGACCGTCCCGCTTCCGCTCAACCGGGCCGTACAGCGCGTGAACCCAATCCCCGGAGCTGTCCGGGTGGTTCAAGGGCGCCATCTCGAGAGCCCTGAGCGCCTGGTCCGTTGCGTAGATCTCCCGGGGCTGCGGTGACAGCGCCACTCCCTCATCGGTGCACTCGAGCAGGAAGATCCGTGACCTGCCGTCCACCGTTCCGGACCAGACCAGCTGCAGTTTTCCGCCCTCATCGTCTTCGTGCCGGCGGGCGATGATCTCCTTTGGCAATTCCGTCCCGAGGAGCACCGCGGGCCCCGCGCTCAGCGTCTCCTCCCGGGCCACAAACGGCTGGACAACCGCTTTGCCGTCCTTTATCCCGGCCACGAAGAAGAGTGCCGAACCGTCGTCCCTCTGGAAGCCGGGCTTGACCAGCCGATAGTCCGTGAGCTCAAGCGTCAACGCCTTCGCGAGTTCGAGAGAGTCGCTCCCCTCGCTCTGAATCGCGCTGATGCTCTGCCTCCCGATCCAGGCCACCCAACGCCCCTCACTCTCCGACGAGCACTTGACGGCCAGGGCCAGATCGTCCACCGACCCGGAATCAAGAGCGCGAAGGCGTCGATAGAACACACCGGCATTCGCCTGTTCGCGCTCGGTGTCGTGGTCGAAGATCCAGACCCCTCCACTCCGATCGGTGTGATCGAAGGCGAGCGCCATGCTGCCTTCGTACGGGCAGAACGTGGATACCAGGTGGTGGATTTTCGCCGGGGAGACCACGAGGTCCACCGGCTCGGACTCGACCTCGCCCGCGCCGGTCGATGCCCGGCCGACCAGTTGGTAGCGGCCCGGGGGAAACCCACCGATCACGTAGGAGGCCGGGTCTTCCTCGATCTCCTCCGATGCACCGGGAGCCACCTCCTCGTTCCATTCCGGCAGGGGTGGAGAGTCCGCCGATCCCGCGACATCCTCCTGGGAAACGACGGCGATGACCTGACCATCCTCCGGGGAACGCAGCTCATAGACCACGGGCGACACCGGCCCCACGCGGAGTTCGAAGGGATCCGATCCGGTGTTGGCGAAGATCGCTTTCAGCAGGAGCGCTTCCCCGCTGATGATCTCGGTTCGCTGCAAGTCCAGGTTCAACTCGACGGTGGCCATCGCTTGCGATCCTTCCTGGCTTCCATCCCCCTCGGGATCATTGTGGCAGGAGCCGGTAGAGGCCAGCACCGTGAAGCACAGCACGAGGAACGCCGGCCCTTTCAGGCTGCGCCACAATTGCCCGCTCATCGGCGCCGGAACCATGTGATCATTGATTCACTTCTAGTCGTGTAGCGCGCCATCGGGGTTTCTGATCTTCTCGACGCCCCAACCGCGGTTCCTCAGAAGGCACTTGCCGCAGAACGTCTGCGGCGCGCCGCTATCGTAGCTCATGACGCAGAAGCGATCCCAGTCGCGTTGCCACCGGCTCAACCCGGCCGCCTTGAATTCGGGGTGCGTTGCGGAATCGTGTTGCCTGACCTTACCGCCGGGAGCGATGCTGTTCTTCCCGGCGTAGGCCTGGGCATGCTCAAAGTGCCGGTGGTGGCCCATCTCGTGCGCCCAGGTCGCCTCGCTGCGCGGCGTGTAGACCCAGGAACCGCCGAGTGGTTGCCCGATCGCGCAGAGAGGAATGCCACCGGAAATCACCCGGTTTGTCTGGTACTTGTACTTTCCCCTGGGCGGTCCGCATGAACTGCGGCGGCAGAGTTTGTCCTCCATGCGCAATGTGTACTTGACCGTAACGCTATCGATCGTAGTGGACGTTGCGCCGGTGGGGTCATTCGCAATCTCGCTGACCTTGTCACCGCACTTGTCACATTTGTACTCAACAAGCAGGAGTGGCGGAGAGCTGCTGAACTCGGCCAGGATGTGACCGCGCATCCGGCCATGCTTGCTTTCTATCTTGGCTATGGTCAGGAGGATCAGCTCCTTCGAGTACTTGTCCCACGACTTCAATTCGATCTTTCCGTAGAGCCAGGTGACAAGCGAGCTCAGGTTGCCGGGACGCCTCTTGACTCCGTAGTGGGGCTTGTGCAGGAACGGCCAGACATATCCTTCCGTGAGCTTCGCGTCGTTTCGGATCGATGCGTAGGGCCCCACCCTGAGCTTCTGCTTGATGAGCGCCTTGAATTCCGCAGCGGAGACCAGCTTGTTGGCCCCTTTGACCGGGAAACTCTGGTGCGTCTTCGGGTTGGGGCCCTCGTGCACGAAATGGACATGCGCCGCCCGATAGAATGCGGCGGCCCCGTCCATGGCCAGTTCCCATCCGGCAATCTGGGTCTTCGCCCAGCAGACGTAGCCCCGAAACGAGGCTTTTCGCCAGAGCCGGAGGGCCGCGGTGTGGGCTTGCGGCAATCTCGCATAGCGCTCTTCCAGAACCTTTAGATTCAGGTGGTTGGCGCTGGCGCCCCCCGGGGGCGCCTTGAAGCTGACCTGGGCGCGGAAACGGTAGCCGTCCCCGGCTATCCGGGAAGGATGCAGGTACACCCCGGCCTTGCCGAGTGAGGCGGCGTAGACCTTCTTTGCGTCCTGGCCCAGGTCATCGTGCGTGACCGTGCAGACTGCCTTGCTCGTGTCATCATCGGCGAGCCACGGTTCGAGACTCCCCTTCTTGCCGAGCCCGAAAGGGACCTTGTAGTACTTGCTGAGATCCGACGGACGTATGCCCCCACTGTCCCGGCCGCGAATCTTCTCGGGGCAGTTCGTCAAGAGCTTGCCGCCGGATGTCGAGGCCACGCCGGGCGCGCTGTCCTTCGTGAGGATCTCCGAAGTGAACTTCCTGGCGCGGCTGATCTTGAACTTCTCGGCAACCACGGTCAGCGTCGGGCGGGGCATGAGCAGCGCATCATCGACCGTGAGCAGCGTCACGAGTTTCCCGCCGACCCGGCCACCCTTCATGGAGATCGTGTAGGGGCCGCCGTTTGCGCCGGTCACCGTAACCCGCGCCGGACCTTTTCGGGCCTTGGCGATCCTGGGCACCGCGATCAGGGCGGTGCGGACATCCGCCGCAGATGCATTGAAGGGGATGGCCGCGGTCGCGACTCCGTCACACTTGAGCTTGAAGGAACCGCTGGTGACGGGGGCGAGCGTCACCACGTCGCGGCGGCTTCCCGCCCCGCTTCCGGACCAGCTCTGGCGCTTGATTTCCGAGGATACGAGGCCGGTGGAGACCGCTGTCAGCGTGGTGACGGACGGGCCGCCGATCTTGCTCTCGAAGTTCACCAGCCATGGGCCGCCGTCCGCGCCGGTGACCGCCACGCTCTTCCGTCTCTCTCTCTTGCTGTGGACCTTCGGCAGCGCCTTCAGGGCCGCAGCGACCTTGGCTGCCGTGGCGTTGCAGGCGATGGCCGCGGTGGTTTCCCCGTTGTATTGGAGCTTGAAGGCGCCGAGGGCGCCGGCGACCGTGATCTTCACCGCATCGCCCTCTTTCCCCAGTGGAATGAGCGGGTCGGTCTCGGCGCCGATCTCCTCGAAGGTCCAATCGACTCGAATCGGGCCGATCGCAAGCCTCATGTCATCGGTGATCGCCGGCATCGCGACCTTCGGGTACAGCGTCTGATCCTTCTGGGAAAGCAGGGCGGGGCCCGCTTCCAGAGGGATCCACGGCCTCGCGATCGACGCCGCGTCCTTCGTGACCCGTCCATCCCCGAGACTCATTCCGCCCCGGTAGTTCTCCATTCCGTAGTGTTCGGTAATGGGGCGCAAGGCGTCAAATCCCTTCCCGGCGGCGGGCTTGAAACTCGACCACCCGGAGGTGTAGCAGTGCCGGTCATCCACCCAGACGATCAGGTCCTTGCCCTTGTCTTTCAGGAGGGGCTTCAACTGAGCCGGGGTGTAGGAATCCCGTGTCGCCGGGTCCCCGAACATGGGCCGTTCATTCTTCGGGAGTTTCTTCAGCGCCTTCTTCGTGTCGTCGTTCTTCGACCCGTCGGCCTTGATCCGGGCGTGCGGCGCGGCGCCATCCTTGGGATAGGACCGCTGGAATTCCTTCAGGGCCAGCGTCAACCTGGCCGCGCCGGCGTCCTTCCCCACGGGACCGGGATGGAATCCGCCTTCGGCGAGCTTCAGTCGGTACCACTCGGCCGTTCCCTCCGCCGGCAGGTCCGAGACCTTGTGGGGGAGGAACGGAGCCACCGCCAGATCCAGACATTGCGGATCCTCGAGTGGCCTGGCGGCGTCCTTGCCGACATCGCCATGAACGAACAGCCTTACTTCGGTGTGCATGGCGGCCAGGCAGATCTCTTTCGAATACGCGATCACCTGCGCACGGTAGGGCATCTTGTCCCGGGTGATCTTCGTCTTGTCCCATTTCGCGCTGAGGTCGAATTCACCGGAATCGACCGCGGCCTTGTCCAGAAGATCGGAGCGGTAAACCTCCGTGTCGGTGTTGTCCCACACGATCACCAGCCCGCTCTTGACCTTCGCGCCGGTATCGCCCGTGATCTTCCACTTGATCTTGAGTGAAGCCGCGTCCACCGCGTGCGGCGCGGTGGAGGCAAATCCGGGCCAGAATGGCTCCAGTTTCAGGAGGGCATCCTTGCTCTCCTTGGCCGTGTAGTACCGCAGGTGGGTGGTGTACGGCGAGAAGGCGACATTGATGTAGCGCGTCTGCTTGTCGCGAGGTTTGAGGACTCCCTCGGTCGCCTTGCTCTCGCCTTTCCAGGTCGTCACCGAGTACTTTTTCTTCGGCTTCAGGCCGGGGAGGCCCCGCGTTTCCAGAATGGGCACCGCCGAGGCCGAGAAGGTGTACTTGAGGAACTCACCCTCCGCGGCGGATGCGGCCTTGCAGTAGTTGCTGGCGTAGACCGAGAAGTCCAGCCGGGGACGGGGAGGACGGATCGGGGTGACGGCTTTCGGCGTGCCCTTGCCGGACGGCTTCACCGGTGCGTGGCGGGCCCCACGAGCGGGTGCGGCCGGCGGGAAACCCTTCACCGAGTACTCGATCGTGCAGGTCTCGGATTTGGGAATGAACCACTTGTCCAGCTTCGTGAACTCGATCGGTGCGACCGCCATGCCGGTGCTCCTGCCTCACATGCTCTGTCTGCGGTGCATCAGCACACATGCGCCTTTTGCAGTTCATCCTCGGTTGTCTTGTCCATTTCGCCCGTCTGCTGCTCGTGACCTTGAGATTCCTGGAAGTTCTCGATGGCCTTCCGGGTGTCATCGTCGATCTCGTCGTCGATCTCGCCCTCGTAGAAACCCAGGTTCTTGAGCCGGGCTTTTGCGCCCCTGGTCGTGTCCACCGGATCGAGGTGCCCCAGGTCGAAGGTGTATTCTTCCGCAGTGTCACCTTCCCCGATCGTGACCTTCGCCTGTTTGGCGTCGATCGGTACGCCGAGCGATATCAGGCCGTCGTCGCCGGTGACAAGCGTCTTTTGGGCACTGCCCGCTTCGACCGCAAGCTCGACCCCGGATCTCGGCTCGCCCTCCGCATCGAGGAGGCGGAATTCGAGGAGAGCGGGGATGCCCTTCTGCCTGAACTTGTGCTTCCGGTTGGTCCGGCAGGAGACGGTCTTCAATCGCTTCTCCGGAATGAAGAGTTCGTCGCCGGGCAGGAGTACGTTCGGGTTCTCGCGCTCGGTCTTGAGGGCGGCATTCTCCGGATGGTTCCAGACCGTGTCCCAGAAGAAACCGTACCTGGTGGCAATGGTCACGATGGACTCGCCCTGAACGACCTTGTGTAACGCCACGATTCGTCCTCGACGTCAAAAGCTGAGCGGTGCTCGGGCCGGCACGATCGGGCGCGGAAGCTGCCCACCCGGCCTGGAAGACACCCGCCCGACCCGATTGCGACACTTCGAGACACTAGCTGCAATACCATCCCGCTCGCCATCCGGCAACCGTTCATCCGAGAGCGGATCCGCTTGCCGTCCGTGGTCGTGGGCGCGCCGCAGATGCGCTTCCTACCGATAGTCCTTCTCGGACGGCTCCGGCACGGTTCGGAGGATCTTCTCGATCACCTCCGAGACGCCGACGCCCTCGGAGTCCGCGTTGAAGTTGGTGAAGATCCGGTGGCGGAGGACCGGCGGCGCCATCTCCCGGATATCGGCGCAGGTCACGTTGACCCGGCCCTCGAGCACCGCGTGCGCCTTCGCGCCGAGCACCATGTACTGTGCTGCGCGCGGCCCGGCGCCCCAGCCGAGCCACTCGTTGACAAACCCCGGTGCCTCCTCCGTCTTCGGGCGCGTGGCGCGAGCGATGGAGGCGGCATAGGTTGCGACGTGGCGGCTCACCGGGACCCGGCGGACGATGTTCTGCAAGGCGAGGATGTCTTCCCCGGAGAGCACCGGCTGCGGTTCGGCGACCGTGTCCTTCGTCGTGGCGAGGACGATGTCCACCTCCTCGTCCTTCGGCGGGTAGTCGATCCGGATGTGGAACATGAAGCGGTCGAGTTGGGCCTCCGGCAGGGGGTAGGTGCCCTCCTGCTCGATGGGGTTCTGGGTGGCGAGGACGAAGAACGGCGGCTTGAGTTCGTGAGTGTTGCCGCCCGCGGTGACCCGGTATTCCTGCATGGCCTCGAGCAGCGCGGCCTGGGTCTTTGGCGGAGTCCGGTTGATCTCGTCGGCGAGCAGGACATTCGTGAAGATCGGCCCGCGGAGGAACTTGAAGTAGCGCTCTCTCGTGTCCGCCGCCTCTTCCAGTACCTCCGTTCCGGTGATGTCACTGGGCATCAGGTCCGGCGTGAACTGGATCCGCTTGAAGTCCAGACGGAGGACCTTCGAAACCGTGGAGACGAGCAGGGTCTTCGCCAGCCCGGGGACCCCTTCGATCAACCCGTGGCCGCGGCAGAACAGCGCGATGATGACCTGCCGGACGACGCTCCGCTGCCCGATGATCACCTTCCCGACCTCGCGTTCGATGGCCTCCCGGCTCGCCCGCATCCTCTTCACGATCTCGAGGTCGTCGCCCTTCGGAGAGGATTTCTTTGGAGCGGAATCCTTCGCCGCCGCCGGCGCCGAGCCGCCCTCCTCACTGAACACCAGCACGACATCGCCCACCTTGATCGTGTCGCCGTCTTTGAGTTCGCGCTGCTCGACCCTCTCCCCATTCACCACCGTCCCGTTCTTGCTCATGAGATCGGTGATGATCCACCGGTTTTTCTCGCGGATCACCTGGGCGTGGTTCCTGGAGACCCCCTCGGCCACCAGACGAACGCCGCACTTCTCGTCGCGGCCCAGAGTGAGGATGTCCTTGCGAAGCGGATGGATGGTGCCGGTGCCCGGACCCTGCGAGATGATGAGGCGTGCCATGTTCGGCTTCTCCCGTGCGGTGGTTTCTTCCGCCCTTCAGTGAGTCATCGCATAGGTGATCGCGTTCACGCCCACCTTCAACGCATCCCCGCTCCGCAAGCCGCGGGTGAAAGGATGCTCGATCCCCTCCCATCCGTTGCCGAGGTCGTAGTGGCTGTAGAGCACGCGGAGTGCTCCGTCGACCTCGACGCCCTCCATCTCCGGGCGGTGGAGTCCGGGGCGCTCGGTCTTCAGCCGCGGCGTGTAGCCCACTTCCCGAATCGAGAGGAGGCTCGTGAACACCGGGTGGTTCGGCGGCAGCGGCACGAGGGCCTGGTCCGGGAGCGCGCGGCGGATCTCCCGGCGGAACGCGGTGTCGAAGGCCTTGCGGCCGCAGCAGGCGTCCGCAAGGAGGAAGCCCCCGTCCCGCAGGAACTCGCGGAGGTCCGCCGCCTGGGCATCGGTGAAACGGAAGTCCTCATGCCCGGTCAGGTAGAGGAAGGGAACTCCGGACAGGTCCTGATCGAGGGTGACGCCGACCCGCTTGAACTTCACCGTGGCCGAGGTCAGCGAAGACACCGCGCGCAGCAGGTTTGCCGCGGCGGAAGGGTCGGGATCCCAGTCTCCGGCGTGGCGGATCTGGGCGAAGACGAAGTCGCCGCGCGCGCGCTGTTCTGACTCGTAGTAGACCTTGTTCTGCGACAGGAACTTGCCGAGCGGGAGGTAGGCCAGCGCGTAGGCGATCAGGTTCACGCCCATCTTCGCGCCGTCGCCGGCACCCCAGCTCGGACACCTCGTGTGACGGACGTTGGCAAAGGCGCAGGTCATGCAGAGCGGCGACAGAATGACTCCCGTCCGGCATCCGAAGTTGATCCCGAGCAGATAGGGAAGGCCGTCGGTCCTGCCCTTCACCTCGGTGGAGTAGGCCACATGATCGATGTTGTAGACGGACGAGTAAACCGGATGATCCGGCGCGAGGGGTTTCAGACTCTTCCCCGGAAACACGTGCGCCATTTCCGCCATGAAGGCGGTGGTGAAGTGTTGCGTGCCGTGACAGGCGACGGCGATGATCGTCCCCCCGTTCACGACGTACTCTCGCATCGCGACGCGCTGCTCCGGTGTCAGGTCCAGGGTGCCGTGGCCGGTGATGTAGAGGATCGGCAGTTCGTCGGGGTTCTTCGAGAAGTCGGCCAGCTTGACCGCTTCGTAGCGATAGCGCGTACCCAGCGCCGATGCGACCCGCTTCAGGAGCATCGGGAGGTCGCCTTTCTCACTCTCCCAGTCGTTGATGAGGTAGCTCTGCCCGTCCGCGCCGGTCCAGATCCGGGGCTCGCCGTACATCACCTTTCCGATGAGTGCCGGCGGAGCGGGCTCCCGCTTGCGCTCCGTGCGACGGAGCGGCGTGACCGGAAGCGGGAGCGGCGGAAACGACTCCCCGCCCTTGATCCGTTTCGGCTTCGCCGGAGGAGGACCGTGATCCGCAAGAGCGGTCGAGAGCAGGATCAGAACGCCGAGTAGAGCAGCGAGGAGCTTTCGCATGAAGATCTCCCATCAGAGGCCACGGAAATCCTACCCCACCCGCCCGGCCCGGGTTGCGGCGAATCCCCTGCCCCGCCGCGCTGGTCCGGAAGGCGGTCGCCCCTGTGATGCCCGGACGAGACGGAGTTCGTCTCTCCGGGAGTTCGCGTTCTGATTTCCGCATCGCCTGATCCTGCTTCAAAGTACGCTCTTCCGGCCCACTTCCAGCACGCGGCCAAGCCCTGCGCTCTCAAGCATGCGAAGCAGCGCCGTCCCGCCCATCGCTCGCGCGAAGTGCAGTTCCTCATCGCTGATGAAGAGCACCGAGAGGAAGCTGACGATCTCTCCCTCCACGACGAAATGGCCGAGGGTTTCCCAGTCGGACCTCGCGAGCACCGCGTGGCGGAGTTCCGACCCGGGGCGAATGGGGCTCGCTCCCTCGATCAGGGTGCCTTCCGTGAAGATCACGCCATAGCGAAACGGAACGTCGGCGATCTCCCGGAGAATCACCGCCAGCCAGTCGGCGGAACGGGGCAGGTCCACGAGCAGTTCGACTCGCCTCGCGGTTCGTCCGCCCGCTTTCACGCCGGGCATCGGTCGATCGGCCATTCCACCGGTGACCATCGTTTCGATCGTTCGGTCCGGCTTCGAACCGAGGACGTAGACGTCGATGTGCGGGTCGTTGTCGTCCTGCCAGTGGTACACCGCCGGCTGGCGCATGGGGCCGATCGCACGTTCGTAGAAACGCTCACGCCTGAGAATCCAGGGAGCGTCATCGGGCAGGATATCGAGGGGACTGTCGACACCGTTTGCATCGCCGTCCGGGTTTCTTCTCTTCATAGCGCTCGAGCGCGCGATACCGGAGGAAGCCCGCCGGTCAGTTTGACTCAGAAGAGAACGTCACCGCGCTCCTTCGCGCAGAGATCGCAAATGCTCTTCGAGTGATAGTGACCGCCCTTCAGCTCGGTGACGGTGACGGTGGCCGGCCTGACGCCGCAGGCCTCGCAGCGATGGTGCTGCGCCTTCATCTTGGCGATCAGGGCATTCAGGTAACCCTGGATCTTGTCGGCGGGGATCTCCTTCACCGCACTCTTCAGCGCGTTGATGTCGATGACGCCGCCGGAAAGCTCCACCGCCGCTCTGAGCTGATGCTTTCGTACCCTCTCGCGCAGCTGCTCCTCCCACCAGGCCTTCCAGCGGAGGACGGCGGCCGCCCGCAACTCGGGAGAAGCGTTGAACCGGAACCCGAAGGAGAGCTTGGTGAGACCGGAGAGCTCCTCGATCGCCTTGAGCCGCGCGAACGAATCTTCGCTTGCGAGTTCAGCGATGAGAGGCTCGATTCTCTTCGGGTCCCACTCCGACATTCGTTCGCTCCACCCGGGTTGATCGGGGGGGCAGCCTACCACAGCACCGGAGGCGGACCAAGTTGACGAAAGAGAAGACGCACCCACGGGAGACGGGGCGCGGAAATCCGGGAAAACTGTGGCGAATATGGTCGTGAAGCAGGGCGGTCGAGGCGCGGGAATCGAGCGATTTCGCGGGTTTGCGGCAGGTCTGGCCCGGAGGCTTTCGACTCACCCGAACCCTCAGTTGTCCACATCCCCTCCACAGCGCACGGACAGGCCCGGATTGTTCAGGCGATCGGACATCGGTTTCGGGGGACGGAGGGGGGATGCAATGTGGATACGTCGTGGAAAGCACCGCAAATCATTGTTGAGAAAGAGGTTAAGTTGTTCGGTGTTCGATTGGGCGCTGCTTTGGATTGTTCAGAAGTACTTTCGGACAAGGCGGGTTTGAGAAGCAAATTCAGTGCGACACCGAGAATTACTGACAATTCGAAATGGCTCGATGGGATCAGGGTTGAACACGCTCCAGGACCTGTTCGAGCACGTCATCGCCGGAAATCCCCTCCGCCTCACCCTCGAAGTTCAGAATCAGGCGGTGTCGCAGGGCCGGAAAGGCGATATCCCGGATGTCCTCTTCCGCGACATGCAGGCGTCCGCGGGTGAGCGCGAGGACCTTTCCCGCCAGCGTCAGGGCCTGGGCGCCGCGAGGACTGGCTCCGTGCCGGACGTAGCGCCGGACGCGGTCCGGAGCTTCCTTCTCGGTGGGGTGGGTGGCCATCACCAGGCGGGCGACGAAGAGCTTCAGGTGATCGGCCAGGATGACTTCCCGGGCCAGGTTCTGCAGCCGGATGACCTCCTCGGCGGTGCCCACGGCTTCGAGTTTCGGGGGCTTCTGACCGGTGGTCCGGTCGATGACGCCCACCAACTGATCGACGCCTTCCGGATGGACGTGGGTCTTCAGGAGGAAGCGGTCGAGCTGCGCCTCCGGCAATGGGTAGGTGCCCTCCATCTCGATCGGGTTCTGGGTGGCAAGCACCATGAACGGCTCGTCGAGCGGTCGCTGCTCCCCGGCCGTCGTGACCGCGCGCTCCTGCATCGCCTCGAGCAGGGCGGACTGCGTCTTCGGAGTGGCCCGGTTCACCTCGTCCGCCAGCACCACGTTTCCGAAAATCGGTCCAGGCTCGAAGCGGAAGACCTTCTTTCCGTCCTCGTTCTCGTCGAGCACCTGGGTGCCGATCACATCCGCCGGCATCAGGTCGGGCGTAAACTGAATGCGTGAGAAGTCGAGCGTCAGCGAATTCGCCAGGGTCTTGACGAGGAGGGTCTTTCCGATGCCGGGTACGCCCTCGAGGAGGATGTGCCCGCCGGCGAAGAGGGCCAGCAGGACCTCGCGGATCGGTCGGGAGTGCCCCACGATCACCTTGCCGATGTTCTCCTTGAGAGCTCGCCAGGTCCTTTCGAATTCCGCCGCCTGAGATTCGCTCAAGACTCTTCCTCCTCGATCCCGAACACCCGCAGTGCATTCCGGGTGGTGGCGCGGGCGGCCACCTCCGGTTCGACACCGTGCACCTTCGCCAGTTCCGCCACCACGTGGACGACGTGGGCCGGTTCATTCCGCCGGCCCCGATGGGTCTGCGGAGCGATCCATGTACAGTCCGTCTCCGCCAGGGTCTTCGCGAGCGGCACCACGGCCGCGGCTTCCCGCACCGACTTCGCATTCGGAAACGTCACGACTCCGGAAAAGGAGATCAGCGCGCCGAGTGCGACAAACCGCTCGGCGTCGGCCGCGGTTCCGCCGAAGCAGTGCATGATCACCCGCCCTTCGAGATCGCGGCGGGAACACTCCGTGGCCAGTACTTCGTAGCAGGCATCGTAAGCTTCCCGGCAGTGCACGACGATGGGGAGGCCCAATTCGTCCGCGAGAGCGATATGCCGGATAAAGAACTCGATCTGCAGATCCGGCCGGGAGTGGTCCCGGTAGAAATCGAGCCCGGTCTCACCGACGGCGACGAATCCGCCGCCTTCAAGGAGCGCGGCCACTGCTTCAAAACCGGCCTCTCCCTGCTCTTCCACGTAGTTGGGGTGCACCGCCGCGGTGGCGTAGAGTCCCGCGTACGCCTGTGCGAGCCGGAGCGCCTCGGCGGCGGAATCGGCGTCGATTCCCACATTGACGATGCGGGTGACGCCGAGCGTACGCGCCCGCTCGATGGCCGCGTCGCGATCGCCGTCGTAATCCGGCAGGTTCAGATGAGCGTGGGAGTCGATGATCCGCATAAGCCGCGGAGTGTAGCAGCAGGTTACCGGCGGGGGAATTCTTGGGAACCGAGTGATGTGAGAATTCAATCGGTTACTTGTTTGTGAACGGCTGGGAACGGCGCCGGTAGCAATACGGCGTGACCGGAGAAGACCATGCTTGATGTCAGGATGATCAGGGCGAACCCCGAAGCGGTGCGTGAAGGCATCGCCAACAAGGGTGCCGCCGCCGACCTGGACCGCTGGCTCCAGCTGGACGGTGTCCATCGTCGGGCGCTCTCCGAGTGGGAGGATTGCCGCCAGGCTCTGAATGCCGCGGGCAAGGGTATCGCCGAGAAGAAGAAGGCCGGCGAGAATGCGGCAAAGGAGATCGAGGCACTCCGGGACACCAAGGCCCGCGAAAAGGAACTGAAGAGCGAGATCGATCGGCTGACCGAGGAGATGGGGGAGATCCTGGTCCGGGTCCCGAACCTGCCGGCGGACGATGTCCCGGTCGGGCCGGACGAATCCGGGAACGTCGAAATCGAGCAGGTGGGGGAGCCTCGCGAGTTCCCCTTCACGCCGAAGCCGCACTGGGACCTCGGCGTGGAACTCGGCATCCTCGACATCGAGGCGGGAGCCCGCATCGCCGGTTCCGGGTTTCCAGTTCTGCTCGGAGACGGCGCCCGCCTGGAGCGTGCCCTGACGCAGTTCATGCTCGATCTGCACACCGACGAACGTGGGTACACCGAAGTGGCCGCGCCGCACCTCTCCCGTGCCGAGTCGATGGTCAACTGCGGGCAGATCCCGAAGCTCGAGGCGGACATGTACCGCTGCGAGAAGGACGACCTCTACCTGATCCCCACCGGAGAGGTGCCGCTCACGAATCTGCACCGCGACGAGATTCTCGACGGGGCGCGACTGCCGCTCCGCTACACCACGGCGACGCCCTGCTACCGTCGCGAAGCGGGCGCCGCGGGGAAGGACACGCGCGGTCTGATCCGGGTGCATCAATTCGAGAAGGTGGAGCTGGTGGCTTTCACGAAGGCGGAGGAGTCCGAGACCGAACTGCTCTACCTCCGGAAGAATGCGGAGGAGGTACTGAAGCGCCTCGGCCTGCATTACCGGGTGGTGGCGCTCTGCACCGGCGACCTCTCCTTCGCCGGCCGGCGCACGTACGACCTGGAGGTCTGGGCTCCCGGTATCGGACGCTACCTGGAAGTGTCGTCCTGCACGGTTTTCGGTGACTTCCAGGCGAGACGCGCCAGGACCCGGTACCGGGATGAGGACGGCAGGCTTCACATTGCGCATACGGTCAACGGCTCGGCGCTCGCACTCGGCCGCACCGTCATCGCCGTCCTGGAGACCTGGCAACGCGAAGATGGGACGATCGAAATTCCGGAGCCGCTCGTCAGGTACATGGGTGGTCGAACCAGCATCGGAGGATGATTCTCCACTGCTCACCAGGGCGTGCGCCGCATCCTCGTCGCCCGCCGGCGTCGAAATGAGGTTGCGGGCAGGCAGTGAGGCCGGATAGAAGGACAGACAGTTCGAGGAGGCCGGCGCGGATGCAGCACCAGGAACGACGACGATGCGATGCGGGGCCGTCTCTGAGGAGGAGTGACGCGGCGATGCGCCGCAACCGCCCCTCGGAACCGTGCGCCCTGCTGAGAAGGGGGGCCAGATGACGACCGACCTCTACGGCCGCGACCACCGGAAGACCTTCGTCATTCTGCTGCTCAGCGCGAATCTGCTCCTGCTCCTCGCCTTCTTCGTCCAGGTGTCCAAGGAGAAGCGGGCCGCGGAAGCGCTTCGCAGGACCATGGATGCGGCGATCTCCGAGCAGAGTACGAAGGACTCCCTGGACCGGCTTTACCGGGAGTACGAAGTCGTCATCCGGGAGCGCCTGCAGGCCCGCCTCGAAAGCGAGGAAGCCCGGTCCCGTGCCGCGGACCTCACCACCCTTGCCGGTCGGCTCGAAGCGCGGGTCGCCACCCTGACTACCGGCCTCGCCGCGGCGCGGTCGGAGCGCGACGAACATCAGTCCGCGCGAAACGCTCTCGAGCGCCGGCTCTCCGACGCGCTCGACCTTCTCTCCACACTCGACGAATGGAGAGCGCGGGCCGGGGAACTCGATGCGGCGCTCGCCGCGATCGAGTCCGCTCGGGCCGAGAATGCCCAGGTCTCCCTCCAGATCGATCGCCTCCGTCGACAGGTGATCGTGCTCGATCGGCTGGTCGCCGCCCTGAGGTCGCGCCTGAAGGCCGGTGGGGGCGGATAGCCCTCTCAGAACGAGAGAGAATCCCGCGATTTTCCCTGAACGGGAATCAACGACCGTTCTCGAATCCCCTTAAGTCCATGCGGACAAAAGCCGTTCTTGAAGCAGACGGGTTGGCCCGGGGATTGCTCAGGTATTGGGTTGATTGCCGGAATCCGCCGGTTGCGCGAAAGGACATCGATGTCCGAGATCATCACCTGGATCCTGACCATCGTGGAGCAGAACGGCCTGATTCTGCTCTGCCTGATCGCCGTGCTGGTGATGATGGCCGTCTCGGTGATCGCTCTACGTTCCGCGCAGAAAAACCGGGCCAGGTTGGAGTTCGGCAGGAACGACGTCCGGTCGCCGGTCCACATGTCCGCACGAGCTCAGGCGCGGTGCACCGAGCCCGGCCAGGCGCTCAAGGCCCAGCGTCCTGATCCCCCGCCCGGTTCCGCCCCCGTTGCGTTCGATAACTCGAAAGCGGAAATCGAGCGCATGCACCGGAACATGCGCGACCTCCGGGCCGACAATGTCGAGTTGCGCGACCAGATTCTCACCCTCAAGAACTTCAACTCGCTCCTGCCGCCGATGGTCAGGGAACTCAACTCCGAGGCAAACCCGGACCGCATGGGGAAACTCGTTCTCCGGGCGATCGAGCGGCTCTTCGACCCGGGGCAGGCCCTGGTCCTCCTCAAGGATGGCTACTCCGGGAAACTGACCCTGGCCGCATCCAGGGGCGTCTTTATTTCCGGTGGCGAACTCGGCCCGGAGATCGGTTACGGCATTGCCGGCCTGGCCATGACGAAACAGATCACGCTGACGAAGCGGGATCTTGAAAACGAATCCAACCTGGTGCGGAACCAACTCGAGAACTCGGATCCGATCTTTCGGGAAATGGAGATCGCCTGTCCCCTCCGCAGCCGTGAGAACTGCATCGGCGTGATCTGTCTCTCCCGATTGCAGTCCGAAGCCGAAGAGGCGCGAACCGCCCTGAACATGCTCGGGGAGATGGCCGGGATGGCCCTGACCGGCGCACGCCAGTACCGGAAGATCCAGGATATGGCCAACTCCGACCCACTCACCGGGCTGGTGAACAAGGGATACTTCCTGAAGGACTGCGCGCAGAAATTCAAGGAGTCGTTCGAATCCTCGAGCCCGCTGTCCGTTGCCATGTTCGACGTCGACAACTTCAAGCACTACAACGACGTGAACGGACATCTCAGTGGCGACCACGCCCTCGTCGCAATCGCCGAGATCCTGCGCGATCACGGGCGGCCCACGGACACGGTCGCCCGGTTCGGGGGCGAGGAGTTCATTCTGCTCATGCCGGCGACCACGCACGCGGATGCGTGTGCGCGGGCCGAACAGATCCGCTTGGCGGTCACCGAGAGTGACGTCGAACACAGTGGGAAGCAGCCGATGGGCTTCCTCTCAGTCAGCGCCGGGGTCTCCACCGTGCCCATCCACGGGACCGCCATGGCGGATGTCATCGAGCGGGCTGACGTCGCGATGTACCAGGCAAAGAAGACCGGTCGAAACCAGGTCATCTCGGCCAACGTCGCAGCCAGCTCGATGGAAATGGTTTCCAGTGGAGATTCATAGACTCGCCATCCGAGGGCCCAACCGCCCTCCAACGTTTCGTCTGCCGTGTATCCGGGGAGTTACCCCTGATACGCCCGCGTCGGCGGAGGACCGGAGAGCGATGGCGAGACTTAAGGGCGGGGCCGGCCTTGGGTGGCCGGTCCCTTTCCCCCGGGCGCTGGCGAAGGCACTTCGCTGTTCGCCTCGCCGCTTCTCTCCCCGCTTCTTCTCCCCTACACTCTTCCCGGCATCGAACCGGGAGGTAGCATGGCGGAACGAGTTCGTGAGAGGACCTTTCTGAAAGCACTCGGGCCCGGACTGCTCTGGGCCGGCGCCGCAGTGGGGGTATCGCACCTCGTGCAGTCCACGCGGGCCGGTGCGAACTACGGCTTCGCCCTGCTCGCGATCGTGCTCCTCGCCAACGTCTTCAAGTACCCCGCGTTCTCCTTCGGCCCTCGCTACGCCGCCGCCACCGGGACCAGTCTGCTCGAGGGATACCGCCGTCGCGGGAGGTGGGCGCTGGTGGTTTACGGCGTGGTCACCCTCGGGAGCATGTTCGCGGTACAGGCCGCGGTCACCTTCGTCACCGCGGCCATCGCGGTCCAGGCCCTCGGCTCGGCTGCCGGCGTGTTGGGGGACAAGGCTGTCCTCGTGCTCTCCGCGCTGCTCACCGTCATCTGCGCGACCCTGCTGCTCATCGGCTCCTACCGCTGGCTCGACAAGATCGTCAAGGTCGTCGTGCTCGTGCTGACCCTCTCGACGGTCTCGGCCACGCTGCTCGTCCTGCCGAAGATCCACTGGGGCGGGATGGCGTTCTGGCCGTCGGAGTTGGACTTCGCGACCATCGGATTCATCGTGGCCCTGGTGGGCTGGATGCCGTCGGCCTTCGACATCTCCATCTGGCATTCGCTCTGGACCCTGGCGCGCCGCCGCGAGACCAACCACGCCCCATCGGTCCGGGAGTCCATGCTCGACTTCAACATCGGCTACCTGGGCACTGTGCTCCTCGCCTTGTGTTTCCTGACCCTGGGCGCCGGAGTCATGTTCGGATCCGGGGAAGAGTTTGAAAGCAGCCCGGTCGGCTTCGCCGCTCAGATCATCGCTCTGTACACCAGGAACCTCGGAGCATGGAGCGCTCCGGTGATCACACTCGCGGCGTTGACGGTGATGTTCTCCACGACTCTCACCGTGATCGACGGCTATCCGCGCGCCGTGGCCTGTCTGATCTCACGCTTCAAGGAGGAGGAGGTGCCGGGCCAGCCTTCCGAACTGAGCCGCAAGACCTACTGGGGAGCGATCGCGGTTCTCGGCGTGGGGTCGCTCGGCATCATCACCTTCGCCCTGAAGTCACTCACCAGCCTGGTGGACGTGGCGACCACGGTGTCGTTCCTCGTGGCCCCGGCGCTGGCCTGGCTCAACCATCGCGCGATGATGGGCGAGGAGGTCCCGGCGGAACACCGGCCCGGCCCGAAGTTCGTGGTCTACTCCTGGCTCGGGATCATCTTCTCGCTGACCTTCGCGCTCTACTACCTCACCTACCTCTGGCAGAAGATCACCTGACGGCGAAGTCGAAGTTCGTGATGACGACGTACCTCTCCTGGGGATCGGTCCAGAGCGTCCACAGTCTCGGCTCGACACGTTCCATCAGCGCTGCGAGGTCACGGATCCGGCCATAGGCGAAGATCCGGCGGCGGTCGTTCCAGATCTCGTAGAGGTTGCCGACCGTCTTCTCGCGATCGACCTCGTGGTCGGCATACCACCAGAGCCCTGCCCGTTTTGTCCCGGTGTTCGAGAGCAGGTCTTCTCGGCCGATGTACTCGTGAATGCGCGTACCCGCGGTCTTCAGGGAATGGGTGGCCTCGAAGGACGGGAGAAGCAGGCAGATGCCGGTGACCATGAACAACACGACCCCCACGATCGAGCCCGTCGCGAACAGCCGGGGCCGGCCGGCCAACGCGGTCGCCGCGCCGAAGACGAAGAGCGCGATGAGGACCATGACCACCGTGATCAGGGCGCCGGCCGGAAAGACGGGAAGCTTCGGAACCGGCGCGTAGGCGATCGCGCCGGCCAACGCGGCCGAGAGGCCGGCGAAACACCATCCCGTGAGCCGGAGCGCTCGCCCCGCCGTCAGCCGGGAAAGGGCGATGCCGGTGGCCGCCGCCAGCGGCGGGATCGCCGTGAGCATGTAGGCGGCGACCTTGTTCACCGCGAGCGAGAAGAAGACGAACGGCACCGCCGCCCAGATCAGCAGAAACAACCCGCCCGCGGGCGGGTCGGTCTTACGCCGGTAGACCGCGATCACGAGCGGGAGAAAGAGCGTCCACGGGGCCAGGGCCGCCGGGAGGATCTTGCCGAAGAACCAGACCGGCTCCGGGTGGAAGTTCATCCTGCCGGAGATCCGCCCGATGGTCTCGTCGATCCAGAGCCGGCCCGCATCCGGTCCGGCGATGAGCAGCGTGATTCCACCCCAGGCCACCACCGGGAAGAGCGCGATCAGCAGTCCCCGGCCGATCATGAGCCTCCCGAGGGCGCGAGGATCCCGGCGCACCAGGAGGAAGATCCCCGCGGTGATGAGCGGCAGGAGGATGCCGTGGGGCCCCTTGCCGAAGAACCCGAGCCCCGCGAAGAGCCAGAAGAGGATGATGGGCCGTCGCCGCCCGAAACCCTCCCGCCACCCGAGGTAGAAGCAGACGACCGCTCCGGTGACGCCGAGGGAGAGCAGGCTTTCGGGATGGGCGAGCCGGCCCATGCCGAGGCCGAAGGCGGTCGTGGCGTAGACGACCGCGGCGTAGAGCCCGGCGGCCTCCCCGGCCAGCCGCCGGGCCACCGCGAATACCAGCAGCGAAATCAACACCCCGCAGATCGCGGTGGGCAGACGGGCGGAGAACTCGTTCTCCCCGATGGTCGCCTGTCCCGCGGCGATGAGCCAGTAGAGGAGCGGGGGCTTCTTGAGCCGCGGTTCGCCCATGAGGGTCGGCACCAGGAAGTCTCCGGAGCGGCGCATCTCCCGCGCGGTCTGGGCGTAACGGGCTTCGTCCTTCATGAAGAGCCCCACCCCGCCGAGATGCAGGCCGAAGATCAGGACCAGCAGCACCACGAGCAGGGTGCGGGTGCCGATCGGAGAAAGCGTCACGGGGCGGTGGTTCTCAAGATGGCGATGCAAGCGACCAGGATAGGCCGCAGCTCCTCCGCCTGGCGAACCTCCGCGTGCGCTCCATTCCTTCCGCCGAGATAGCCAAGACCTCCCGCCGCGGCGTCGTCATCGTTTGCGGGCTTCGGCTTGCGGAGGTACTGAAGCAGCGCCGACACCGCCTCCGGATCGTGCAGCGCTCCGAGGGCCCGCGCGGCGTCGATGTGGTGGTCGGGCGAGGCGAGGAGCCCCGTCAGGAACTCGCGGGCGCCCGGAGTGCGCCGGCCGTCTTCACCTCGCCACGAGCCGATTTCGCCGAGGATCACCGAGAGAATCCGGGGCTTCGCGCGCAGGATCCGTTCGTTCTCCCCGGCCGCCTTGAACCAGGCGATCAGGGGAGTGCCCGGGTCGACGGCCAGCAGCCGGGCGGCGGTCACCGCATCCACGGGGCGATCGGCTCTGAGCGCCTGCCTCAGGAACTCGCGTTTGCTCTTGTCGCCGAGAGACAGCAGCAACCCCGCGGCGGCGACCCGAAGCCCCATCGTCGTGTCCGCGGCGAAGATCCGCTCCGCGAAAGGTCGCAAGGCCTTCACGCGTCCCTCCGCGCCAATCAGCAGGGCTTCCCGGCAGGAATCGGGTCCGCGCTTCACGTCCGCAATGAGCTGTTCAGGAGTCGGTATGACGGTCGGGCCGGGGTGCAGCAGTTCCCGCGCGGTGCGCCGTTCATCTTCGGAACCCCGCAGTGTCCGCTCGGTGAGGATCTGTTTCACCACCTCATCATCGCGGATCTCCGCCAGCGCCGCCCACTCCTCCGGGTTGCCGCCCATGGTGGCCCGGACCGCGAGGAAACATGCCTCTCGCAGGGCCTTCCGGTTCTCCCGCCTGGCGAGATCGAGACCCGTCCTGAACAGTCCGAGATCGCCTTTCCGGACCTTCCACTTCTCGTTCAGGCGCTTCAGGTCCTCATCGTCGGGGTTGTAGGACATCAGGTGGTCGATGAGTTTCCTGGCCTCATCCAGGCGTCCGCTCTCGATCAACGAATCGACCTTCGCCAGCGCCTCGGCCTTGTCGCCGAGGGATACGGAAGCGAAGAGGAGCAGGCAAACCAGGGCCAGCAGCGTCGCGGTGGCTCTCATACCCTCATTCTATTCCGGGCTGCTCAGTCTGAAAGCAGAGCTTTCGCTGTCGTGAGGACGTTTTCCACCGTGAATCCGAAGCGCTTCGCGTTCTCGGAGGCCGGGGCCGAGGCACCGAATCGGTCCATTCCGATGAAACGGCCCGTGAAGCCCAGGTACCGATCGAAGGAGAGACGCAGTCCGGCTTCGACCGCCAGGCGCTTCGTGCAGGCCGGGGGAAGAACCGAGTCCCGGTAGGCCTGATCCTGCTCTTCGTACAAGTCCAGGCACGGGAAACTGACCACGCGGGCCTTGACCCCCTCGTCGATGAGTTGCTGTCCGGCTTCGGCCACCAGCCAGACTTCCGAGCCGGAGGCCATCAGGATGATCTCGGGGTCTTTCCCGGTGCCGAGCAGCACGTAGCCGCCGCGGGCCACCTCGCTCGCCGGAGGCATCACGGTGCGGTCGATGACCGGGAGACCCTGGCGCGTGAGCACGATGGCGGTGGGGCCGGTCTTCCGGCGAAGCGCCGTCTCCCAGGCCGCCGCGGTCTCCGTGGCTTCGGCGGGGCGAAGCACGGCGAGGTTCGGGATGGCGCGCATGGCCGCCACCTGCTCGATCGGTTGGTGGGTGGGGCCGTCTTCGCCTACGAAGATCGAGTCGTGCGTGAAGACGTAGATCACCGGAAGTTCCATTAGCGCGGCCAGGCGCATGGAGGGGCGCAGGTAGTCGCTGAACACGAGGAACGTCGAGGCGAAGGGGCGGAGTCCACCGTGCAGGGCCATGCCGTTGGCGATGGCGGCCATGGCGTGCTCGCGGATACCGAAGCGGATCGTCCTGGCGTGGTAGTTGTCTTTCGAGACGACCTCCCCGTCGGCGAAGTCGGTCTTGTTCGAACCGGCGAGGTCCGCGGAGCCGCCGACCAGGGAGGGGATCGCGTCGGCGATGCCGAGGATGCAGGCGTGGCCGGCTTTGCGGGTGGCGATCGACGCCCCGGCTTCGAATGCGGGAAGCGGCAGGTCCGCCGGCAGGTCGCCGTTCATGGCGCGTTGCCATTCGGCGAAGAGTTCCGGATTCTCCTTCCCGAAATCAGCGAACTTGCGGTCCCACCACTCCGATTCCTTCTGGAGCACGGCCCGGCGCCCGGCGAAGAACTCGTAGATGTCCTCGGCGACCCCGAACTCCTCGTCCGGCGGCAGCCCCAGGTTCTTCCTGGTGGCGATGATCTCGTCCGGGCCGAGCGGGGCGCCGTGAGATGCGGAGGTATCCTGCTTGGCGGGGGAGCCGAAGCCGATGTGGGAGCGGCCGACGATCAGGCTCGGCTGGGACTCGTGCTCCCGGGCTACGACGATGGCCGCTTCGATGGCCTCCTGGTCATGCCCGTCCACGTGCTGCACCTGCCAGCCACAGGCGGCGAAACGGGCGGCCACGTCCTCGGAGAAGCAGAGGTCGGTCTTGCCGTCGATGGTGATCCCGTTCGAGTCGTAGTAGACGATCAGCTTGCCGAGAGCGAGGTGTCCGGCGAGGGAGACCGCCTCCGCCTGAACGCCCTCCATCATGTCGCCGTCGCTGGCGATGACGTAGGTGAAGTGATCCACGATCTTCCGGTCGCCGACGTTGAAGCGAGCGGCCAGCATCTCTTCGGAGAGCGCCATCCCGACTGCGCTGGAGATGCCCTGTCCGAGCGGTCCGGTGGTCATCTCCACGCCGGGAGTGACATGGACTTCGGGGTGCCCCGGAGTGATGGAACCCCACTGCCGGAAGTTCCGGAGATCCTCGATCGTGATGTCGTAACCCATGAGGTGGAGGGAGGAGTAGAGGAGCATGGAGGCGTGCCCCGCGGAGAGCACGAGGCGGTCCCGATCCGGCCAGTCCGGACGAGTCGGACAGACCTTCAGGAACCTCGTGATGAGGACGGTCGCCACGTCGGCCAGGCCCATCGGTGCGCCCGGGTGGCCGGAGTTGGCCTTCTGCACGGCATCCATCGACAGGCCACGGATCGTGTTGGCGATGCGGTACGGGAAGGTCTCATTGTCGTAGGTCGTGGTCATCGCTTCATCCTCCGATCAGGGGCCACGAGGTTAACTCCGGCGATGCCGAGAAGAAAGCGGGATCGGCGCGGGGATGACAGACGACGCCGGGAGGGCGTGGTGGGACGGCGGAAAAGGGAGATTCTCCTGAAAGATTTTTTTGAGAATGCGACCAGGATGCAGTTGACGCGGTTCCAGGCGAGAGGTATGTTAACTAGACGAAAGGGTCAAGATTAGTTCGTGAGCTGTTCAAAACGCATCTCAATCGCAAGAGAACATAGGGACGAGACATGATCACTGCGGAATTCATCGTTGAAGAGCTGGGCACGCTGATTGCCGACGAGAGGCTTCTCGAGAAACTGCTCGAAAGGGCATCCCGGCATCCCGGAGACCCGCGCGAAGTCGCTTTCCTCTGGAACCTCGCCACGGAGTGCCGTGACCACGCCCGGATCCTGAGCCGGCACCGTCGCGAACTGGAGCGCGGCGCCGCCGACATCCCTTACCCCCGCTGGCCCCGGGGAAAAGGCCCCCAGCCGGAGGATGCGCTGGATGAGGCTCGGGAGCTCGCGGAAGTGCTGGCCGGCAACTACCGCTCGAGCGAGTCGCTCGCTGAAGACCCGTACCTGCGGAAGTTCCTGACGATCCTCGCGGACGAACACGATCGCCGCGCGCTCGAGATCAAGGGTGTCGCCAGCGGCCTCGGCATCTTCGACGAGATCGACGAGGCTGAAATCGAGGAAGTCGCCCTGGCGCTGTAGCCAACCGGACAGTGCCTGCGGCGGAACGCAACACGAGGGGACCACCCGGTCCCCTCGCTGATTCATCCCTCCATGGGTGACCTGCCTCTACCAGCATCCGCCCGAGACGACACTGCTTCACCGGCCTGCCGCGCGGTGCTCTGCACTGCTGAGCGAGTGTGCGCCGCCACCCCGGTCCCCTTTTCGGGGAATTCCCCAAAGTTAGTCGCCGTTCTCGCAATACATATAACGCTGAGTGAGTTTCGCCCGCTCGTGGTCCCTGCGGGGCATCGGGATTATCTGGCGAGGATTGCGGGGATCATCCGGCAGTTCATGTCTACGTGTGCCCCGTCAGGGTATCGCTGATCGGTCAGAGAAGAGGAGAGAGAGAGTGCGATTTCGAACAATCTTGTTGGCTGCCTTGCTGGTCGTGCTGTTCATCCCGTCCGCGTGGGCGGGCAGTGTGTTCTACGCGAACACCAACGAACTCGGCTACGCCGGCACCGTCTGGAACATCACCGACTCAACCGGTCCATGGACGACTTCGAGTCCCAGGAATGCGAACATCTTCACCGTTCAGGGAGCGCCGCACTACAGCGGTGAGTACAACATCCTCCTGAGCAGCTGGTGGGAGCACCCCCAGAGCAACGTGAATGACTCCTTCCTGCAGTTGTACGACAGCGGTCAGTCCATTACGACGGCCCAGGCCGGGTGGAGTGCGGGGGACACGGTCTTCAGCATGAGCGTCACCGGAGCCAATGCTCCCTATCCCTACTCGCGCTTCTGGCAGCCCGATCAGGGAATGGCGTGGGGGGTCACCTTCCTCGACTACACCTACACGTTGACCGCTACTTTCGACACCGCCGCGACCCGCGATGCCAACAACTTCCTCGTCAGTACCGGGTCGCTCCTGTCCCTGGCGGGCAACTTCTCGGGAAGTTTCCAGTCCACCGCCGATGTCAACAAGAACCCCATCACGAATGGCGACATCTACGGTTTTGACATCGATTACAGCAGGGTGATGTTCGATACGAACATCAGTGGAACCCCGCTCTCCGAGTTCGGCGTCGCCGTTCCGCTGCCTTCTGCGGCCCTGGCGGGATTTGCCCTGCTCGGTGCCGCGTTCGCATTCCGGATCAGGCGACGTCGTCGCGCGTAGAGGCGCCTGCGGCCCAGGTCGCCACATCGCTCGACCAACTCGCGTGCATCCCGGTCCATAGCTCGTCGCGCACTCAGTCGGAGCAAACCACTGGGTGAGCGGCGGGCTGTGCCGCCATGTTCCTCACCATTGCCTTCGATCCGAGGGCCCGTCGGGAGACAATCGCTGCATTCGAGGGCCGCTGCATCCCGCCCGGCTGCGTTGCTCGTCGGTTGAAACCAGCAAGGTCGCGCCCTCCTCGCGCCTTGCTTTCTCGGGCGCAGCGGCGCTCTCGGTGCAACGGTCGCACTGATCTCCAGACGAGCCCTGAGGGGCGGTTGCGGCGCATTGCGGCGTCAGATCTCCTCCGGGATGAGCAGGCATCGCCTCATCGGTCAACCTTTGACTGCATCCGCGCCTGCCTTCGCCCGCGCGATCGCCAGCAGCCGGCGTCCCACCCGGTCGTTCTCCCGGGCGAGGGTGCCCACCACGAGTGCGGCGGCCGTCATCGCCGGGAACAGGAGGGCGAGGATGAACGGGGCCTTGATCCCATCGGCGGCGATCACCCGGGCGATCAGCACCACGTATCCCGGCGCCGCGGCGAGGAGGTAGCGTCGGCCCGAGGCGATAAGGGCATCGCGGATCTGGAGGGGATTGACCGCGAGGATCGAGCCGGAGCCCGCATACAGCAGGAGAGCGGAGGGGACGACCGTCCAGCCGGCGAGCAGGAGTGGCAGCCCGAAGAACCTCCCGAGCAGCACCCCGAGGATCAGCCCGGGCAGCAGGCAGATGGCGAGGACCGCCACGATCCCGGCGGCATGCACGCGTCCCCGCCCTTCGCTTCCGTAGTCCGACCAGTCCGGCAACTCCGGCGCCCCGGCCAGCGCCGCGCGCACCACCTCGAAGGGATAGGCCGCCACCAGGTAGAAGCCGAGTGTTCCGAACAGCACCTGTGCCGTTGGTCCGATCCACGGCAAGCCGGCGAGCAGGTATCCCAGAAAGAGCAGGATCGCGAGTACGGCCGTCGCCCCGATCCAGATCAACGCGTTGACGTTGCTGAAAAGCCAACCGGCCATCCCCGGCAGGTCGAATGGGTAGAGGCTCGGCGCCTTCCGCGGTTCGCCATCCTCCGGCAACTTGATCCGCCGCTCCACCGCCTCCGACGGTGGCTCCGGATCCGTGAAGGGAGACACTCGAGTCGGGAACAGGGGGGGGAGATTCGGCGCCGGCTCTTCCGGCAGGGGCTTCAGTGGAAGGATCTCCCGGGAGGGTTCCCCATCGACGGGAATCAGCAGGATCGGATCGTCCTCGCCTTCCACCTGCTCGCCGTCCATCTGCTCGGTGGGGGCCGGCGCTATCGATGCCGGCTCGTCTTCGGTTGGAACGAGGCTCAGGGGCGCGTCGTCCTCAGGCGGCGGCTTCGGTGAGGATGTCCCCTCCTCCGATGGAACCAGGCTCAGGGGCTCGTCATCCTCCGGGCGGTCCACCTTGTTCTCCTCCGTGTCGCTCACTCCGCAACCTCGAATTGCAGCTTGTCGTGCCGGTGGCGCCTGTCCCGATCAACCCCTGGGGCGGATCGGGATACTCAGGCGTATGGGCTGCCCGCCATGCGCTTCCCCGTCGCCCGGAAGACCTCGTCGGGCAGGGGCGGCACTCCGGTCCCATCCACCCAGGTGTTGAAGAAGTTGAAGAGGGCGCACGTGGTGACGGCGTCGTAGACCGCCTCGTCGGTCCATCCGGCCTGGCGGGCCCGGGCGATGTCCGCCTCGGTGACTTCAGCCGCCGAGCGGTTCAGCTTCGCCAGGAGCGTGAAGAGCGCCTGCCAGTCCTTCGGCACCTCGGGAGAGAGGTGGTCAGCGAGCACGAGATCGACCATCTCCCGATCCTCGAGCAGTTCCGCCGCGACCGCGGCGTGGGACCCGAGTCAGAAGTGGCATCCGTTCCCTTTGGAGGTAAACGCCGCGATCAGTTCCCGAAGTCCGGGTGAAAGCGGAGACTCCCCGCGCATCACCGCCTGGGTAAGCCCGAGCAGGTGCTTCGTCATTGCCGGCTTGAAGGAAACGAGGTGCATGATTTCACCGATGGGCTGCCCGGCCGCCATGGCTTTCCGGAGCGCCTCCCCCGCCGGTCCGGGCGGAAAGGCCTTCTCGACTTCGTGCAGGTGCATGGCCAGAGCATACGCGCTGAGCGTGAATTCCGCCCGATTCCGGCCGTTCCCCGCTTTGCGGGCCAAAGGGGGCACAATTCGGGGCACACTCGGTGGGCGGTTATCGAGGGCTCCTGAGGGCCGCGGTGTCCTGATCTACCGAATGGTCCTCACGGGTTTACCCTGCTCATCGAGGAGCACGATCTCAGGATCACCGTCATCGTTGATTCCGAAGGCACCGCGGAACTCTCATCCTCGTCGTACACCGCAAACGTGTTCGATTTGACCGTCTCCCAGAGCACATGCCGGATCGACTTCGCGATCCACGCGAGACCGAGGATGCAGAACACGAGGACCAGGCACGTGAGCTGAAGCGACAGGCACTTCCACTCAAGCTTCTTCACGCGGTGGGTGAGCGCGTCCTGCTGATCCATCACTGGTCTCCTTTTCTGCTCTCAGAGTTGTCGGGTCCGCATCCCGAACACTTTGTAGGCGTCCTCCTCGATGTGGCGGAGGTTGACCTGGCTGATTCGGAACAGCTTGTCCGGGTCCTCGATCGGCTTCTTCGGTACCGGCCTCTTCTCTGCTTCTTGCCCCCCGACGGCAGGCTGGGCATCTGCTTCCGGCTCGGGCTCGCCGGCCGCCTGCGCTTCCGTCGGCTCCGGATATCGTACCTGTATGAAGCCGCGGTCTGCCTCGTCGTCGCGGATACACCAGGCTCCCGGCCGCTCTTCGATGAACTCGCAGACCTCGTTCTGCCAGAGCCCTCCGCGCATGATCTCTATGTTGAGGGCCGCGAAGTTCCCGCTGACATCGATGGTCATCCTGCGGTGTCGCTTGATCTGGGCCAGCTCCGACGCCGCCCGGTTCGGGGCGGCCTGAGCTGAACGGTACCTGCTCTCGAGCTGTTGTTGCCTCTGCGGAGTCTTGTCGGCTCGCGAATAGAACTCCCAGAAGACTCGGAGGAATGCCTTCCTGGAGACGTAGCCACCGGTGCGCTTGCATTGGGAACAGGGTATCCTCCGCGCAGCCGCGCGCGGCTGATAGACGATCCTGACTCCCTTTCCCCCACACTTCGGGCAGCGGACGATCAGTTCGTCCCGTGCGTCGGCCCATCGCCGGACGATGAGCTTGATCTTCCCCCTTGTTCTCAGTGTGAGGTGCGAATACCTCATCACGGAGGCCAACGTCGAGTGCCGCGCTCCTCCTCTCGATCGCAGCGAGAATCGATCCATCGAGGCGAACGGTGGAGTGGTGGGCGAGCCGGGACTTGAACCCGGACGCCTCTTTCGAGGCAGAGGATTTTAAATCCTCGGTGTCTGCCGATTCCACCACTCGCCCCGCCTTCGTCTTTCGCTCCACCCCTGGTCTCTCGCGGGAGTATACCGCTATACTCGGATCGAGAAACGCAGGATCGGGTGTTCCTTATGGGCGGAAAGATCAAGATCGGTCGGATCGGCGGGCACGAACTCTACCTGGACGTGTTTCCGTTCGCGCTGCTCGGGCTCTGGCTGTTCTGGGGGGCTCGCGGGAACTACGCGTACCCGGTTGCTTTCCTCGTGGCGCTCGTGTTCTCGATCCTCATTCACGAATTCGGGCACGCGCTGGCGATCAGGAAGCTCACCGGTCTCGACACCGCGATCATCATCGGCTTCGGCGGGGCGACCATCTCCCACGGCCCCAAGAGCGCATGGTCCCAGTTCCTGATCAGCCTGGCCGGACCGGCCGCCGGCGTCCTGCTGGGTGGCGTGGCGTGGATGGTTGCGAGCCGCGTGGTGGATTTGCGCTCCTTCATTCCCTGGGATTTTTACGCCGGCGACTCCATCTGGCTCCTGACCCTCCAGCAGATCCTCTGGCTCAGTGTCGCGCTGACGATCCTGAATCTGCTGCCGGCCCTGCCTCTCGATGGGGGCCAGGCCTTGCGGGCCCTCCTGCTCGTCGTGGGGGTCAGGGCATTCAAGGCCAGGCGCGCCACCCGCATCACGTCTCTCGCTGTGGCCGGTCTGATGATCTTCTGGCAGCAGCAGTACTTTGGAGATCCGCTGATCCTGTTCATCGCCGGGTGGATTATCCTGTCCTGCCTGGACGAACTTCGCGTCGAGGGTTGGTAACAAGGAAAACCCGGTCCAGCTGACCGCCCCCGTGGAATCCTCACCCACCAAGCCACCAAAGCCGACGTGTGCTCCAGGTTGTCGTCGGGCGTGATCGGGGCTGCTGGCACGCACCGAGGTTCATCACAGGAGGCCCAGATGAAACCGGCATACGGAATCCTGGTGACCGCGATCATTTGCATCGTGGTGATCGGGACCTTCTCGCCCGTACTCGAAGCTGGCTGAGGAGGCGGGGGCTGCGGACCAGCCGGCGGGATTGGTGGCGCCGGAGGAGGCAGCTCAGGGAGGTCGTCGCCGGCCACCCAACAGCGGATCAAGATCGAGTGGAAGACTCTTCGGCTCTCCGCCGTAACCGGGGAGGGTTATGCGGATGTGGCTCGTCCCCTCGAGGAGATCAGAAGGCCGCCGCTCTGAAACCGGAGTTCACGCCGGAAGGCCGGGAAAGCGCTCAACGTTGAACGTGACCTCATTGGAGTCGGGAGAGACCGCCCGCGCGGCTGGTGCGGGCGGTCTCTGATTCCCGGGGGCCCGGCTGTTGGCGACGATCAGCTGGATCCATCCGAGCGGGCGGGTGTGGATGCCGAATCACTTCGTGACGAGCAGCGTGGCGCGGTGCCCCGGTTTCGCCGGTTCTGTTGCCGAGTGTCGAACCGAGGGGCCCCCGCATCTCGAGCTTCCCGATCTCCGGGAGGTCGCGCACTCCCTTTTCATCGGAGCAGGCCCGGTCGCCGGCAATGAGGGGGATGGTGAGCGGGACGAGGAGGAACAGGAGCAGGTGGAACGTTCGCGGACCCATCCGGGAATCGTAACTCCGGCTATACTCTCGTCAGTCTCCCGAATGTGGTTCACATTCCATCGCCGGTGGACGTACAGCTTGGGATCGGTGAAGTGAATCCCCGGGCATTTTAACGTCGGGGCGCCGCAATCCGTTAGATTCGGTTCTTTCACGTCCAGAATGCGAGGAGTTGGTGATGAATTCGACGAGAGCGATGCTCGTTCTGCTGGCTGCGCTCCTGATCCTCACCCCGACGGCCTCTGGCCGGGAGCGGGGGGTGGATTCACTGAGAAGCGACATGGAGTTCGCGAAGGAGCAGGTCTACCCCGCCCTGGTGAATATCTCGGTGGTGGTGAAGAACTACTCCGGCGGCCGGCCCCAGCGCGCACCGGCGGCGGGCAGCGGCGTCATCGTGAGCCCGGCCGGCCATGTGATCACGAACTATCACGTGGCGGGTGAGACGACGCAGATCATCTGCCGGTTGCCGAACAAGGAGTCGATCGAGGCCGAGGTCATCGCCCACGACCCCCTGACCGACCTCTCGGTGTTGAAGCTCAAGCTCGAGACCAGGAAGAACCGGAACATCCCGATCCCGTTCGCGCGTCTCGGCAATTCGGACCTCCTCACCACCGGCGACTACGTCCTCGCCATGGGCAACCCGCAGAGCCTCTCCTCCTCGATGACGCTCGGTATCGTCAGCAACCCGAAGCGGGTCTTCGCCTCCTTCACCGGCGCCGAGATGCAGGAGATGGACCTCCCCGGTGGCCAGGCCACGGGAAAGTTCACGCGCTGGATCCAGCACGACGCCCTGATCCTCGGCGGCAACAGCGGGGGGCCGCTCGTCAACATGAAGGGCGAGGTCATCGGTATCAACGAACTGGGCGGCTCCGGGGTCGGTTTTGCCATCCCGAGCAACCTCGTGGCCCACGTCCTGAACCAGGCCCTCTCGCAGGGGCGGGTCATTCGCGGCTGGTTCGGGGTGAGCCTCTATCCCGTGGAGAAGATGGGCCGGGATGACGGCGTGCTGGTCTCTTCCCTCCAGCCCGGCGGACCGGCGGAGAAGGCCGGCTTGCTGCCCGGCGACGTCCTGCTCACGGTGGGAGACCGCCCCGTGGAGGCGCTCTACTTCGAGCAGATTCCTCCCGTCTACAAGTTCCTCGCGGACTTCGCACCAGGGAGTGAGGTCGAGGTCGGCTATCTGCGCGACGGCCTGGCTGCAAAGACCACCCTCACTGTCGTGGAGATGGAGGAATACCAGGCGGACGTGATGGAAGTCCGCAAGCTCGGCATGACCGTTCGTGACATCACCGGGCCGATGGCGCTGATCCGCCGCTACCCCACTTCCGACGGCGTGTACATCACCGGGATGCGGGCGGGCTCTCCGGCCGATGCGGCGAAGCCGAAAGTCGGTCCCGGCGACGTCATCGTCGAACTGGACGGCAAGAAGGTCACCGATTACGCGACCCTGCTGAAGATCGTCGACGAACTCGGCAAGCGCGACGACATCCTCATCCGCGTCTGGCGCCGGGGCGAAGATGTGATCACCGTGCTCGACACGACCGCGAAGAAGAAACCTTTCGCCGGTGGTGAACTGCCGAAAGCCTGGATCGGCGTCAAGACGCAGGTCCTGACCACCGACGTGGCCAAAGCGCTCGGGCTCGGCAAGACGCGCGGTTTCCGGATTACCCGCGTCTATCGCCAGACCGAGGCCGAGAAGGCCGGTCTCGTGGTGGGTGATATCATCACCGCGCTGAACGGCGAGGCCCTCCGCGCCTACCGCGTGCAGGATGCCGAGCTGCTCCGGCGGAAAGTCGAGAACCTGACCATCGACGACAAGGCCGACCTCACGGTGGTGCGCGGTGGCGAGGAGCAGACCCTCGAGGTCGTCCTGCAGGAGACTCCGAAGACTTCCGCCGAGGTCAAGACCGGCGCGGATAAACTCCTCGAGTACAAGATCCGGGGTGTCACCTTCAGTGACCGCGCCGGCAAGCGCTGGCCGATGGACCGCACCGGCGTGATCGTGACCGAGGTGACCATGGGCGGCTGGGCGTACCTCGCCGGCCTGCGCCCGGGTGACCTGATCAAGCGCATCGGCAGCCTGGAAATCAACAGTGTCAAGGACTTCAAGAAGGCCGTGAAGTGGGTGGCGAAGGAGAAACCGGCGACGGTTTCGATCTTCGTTCTGCGCGGATACCGCACCTCTTTCGTCTTCATCCAGCCCGACTACAACGACTAGCAATTGAGAATCAGGAGAACAGAGAAATGAAGATGCGGTATGTCGCAGCACTTTGCGCAGTGGCTCTCCTCCTCTCCGCCCCGCTTGTGGGGGCCGGCGAGGACGAGACCTCGGTGCCTGAGAAGATCCTGGCCGCGAAGGCCGACACGGTGGTCAACCTCAAGTTCGTCTTGAAGCTGCAGATCATCGTGCAGGGCCAGTCCCGGGATCAGGAACAGAACATGGAGGTCCGCGGCGTCCTGATCGGCGACAGCGGCCTCGTGCTGACGTCCAACATGAACTTCGGGGGCATTCCGGAGTCCGTCCGGCGGCAGTACAATCTCGAGGTCAAGGCCACTCCGGTGGAGCTGAAGATCCTCTTCGGGAACGAGGTCGAGGAGTACGACGCGCAGCTCGTGGCGCGCGATTCCAACCTGAACCTCGCCTTCGTCCAGATCCTGGACATGAAGGGCCGCAAGGTGAAGGGTGTCGACCTGCGCACCGGTGTCGAGCCCCGGATCGGGCGCGAGCTCATCGGCGTCACCCGCATGTCGCGCGGTTTCGACTGCGCGCCTTCCGTGGGACGTCTCTTTGTCACCGCGAAGGTCGAGAAGCCGCGGGTCATGTGGGCTGTGAACGGCAGCTTCTCCGAGATCGCCCACCCGGTCTACAACATCGCCGGTGAACTCGCCGGCATTCTCTCCATCCAGGAGGGTTCCGAGGGGGTGAGCCAGGGCGGCGGCATGATGGGAGGCGGCAACAACAACATTCGGCCGGTGATCCTGCCTCTCAGCGATGTGGTGCGCAGTCTGAAGCAGGCCGAGAAGCGCGCCGCGGAGGCTCTCGAAACCTACGCCGAAGACAACGAAGGCGACGAGGCCGGGGACGAGGCCGGGGAAAGCTCACCCGGAGACGGTGAGAAAGCGAGCGAGACGAAGGACGGCGAGGGTGAGCAGAAACCCGAGCCCGGCGACGAACCCGGCGACGACGAAGAGTAGCGTCGGCCGGGAATTGGATCATCGGCGCCCCGTTTCAACCCGGGGCGCCGCGAGCCGTGTGAGATGGTTTCCCTTCACATTCCCATCGTCTCGCTCGTAACAAGAAGAGAACCGGCGGCCCGGTGCGCGATTTTCGGGCCGGCCGACTGTCGAATCTATTCTCGGGCCGACCGGATGCTCACCGTGTGGCAGGCGTCGGCCGGCTGATGAGAAGGGGCGTTGAGTTCCGCCATGATCGTTTCCGGCAGGAGAGTGCGGACCAGAGCACCCACCCGGCATGGCCTCCGCCATCGAACCGGACTGCTTCTGCTGTCGGTCATCCTGATGAGCGCCTGCGCCTGGCCCCGCGGCATCGTCCTCTGTCAGGCCGAGGGGGGGCATCTCGCCCTCGAACTTCAAGTCGCCGGGTGCTGTACCGCGAGGGAGACGGATTCCGGGACCGCGGCGCTCTCCTTCCCCGAAGATCCACAGGGAGAGAACTGCCGGGACTGCAGTGACACCGAAAACGACGAGATGGCCTGGGCGCGCGTCCCGTCCCCGGGAACCTCGGCGCCGGTCGCCGTCCTGCCCCCGGCCTGGTGCTCTGATCCGGTTCCTCCCCGTCCCGTCCTTTCCGCCTCTCCAGGTCCATCGGCTTCGGCAAGAGGCGCCCTGGCTCTCCCGGCCGGCGTCGTCCTCCAGATCTAGACCGCTCCCCCCACTCGCCCCGTGCGGGCGCATGCGGATCCCCTCGCTATCGCGGCGCGGGTTCTGGAACAGCATCGATTTGGAGGACTCCTCAGTGGCGGCAATGGATGTGATTGGACCCGGCGACCTTCCCTTTCCCCTCAGTGCCCGGTGAAGCCGCCCGGCGCAATAGCGCTCATCTTCGCCGGCGTCCTCCTGCTGGCCGGAGCGCTGATCCTCCTTGCCTGGAAACTCGAAAACGATGCGGAGTCTCGTGTCGACTCCGCGGACCTGCGTATCGGCGAGGATGTGGTGGCGACCTACGCGGGCGGTGAGATCACCGCCGGGGAATTGCGCGATTACATTGGCCGGATGGTGCTGCGGAACGGGGAACACGAGGTTTGCGAGAAGCACGGTCTGGACCACTCCCGATGCGACCGCTCCGAGGCCTGCGAAACCCATCCTCTCGGATCCGCCGAGTCCTATCGGATGTTCCTGCAGCAGATGGTGATCGAGAAGACGGTGGACCGGTGGATCAAAGAGAAGGGCATGCTTGCGCGCAAAGACGTGACGCACCGTCTGAAGCATCTGGTGGAGGAGATCAATCTCAATTCCCTGGCCGGAAAGATGCACTCGGACCGGCTCAAGCCCGATCGAGTGGAGATGCGGCAGTACTACGAGGAGCACCGGGACGAATTCGGTGAGCGGCCGTTCCCGGAGGTGGAAGAGGAGATCGAGATGACCCTGGTCGCTCGAAAGCAGGCCGAGTACATCCCGAAATACATCGAACAGCTCAAGCAGAACGCGGTCATCGAAAGGAACTACGACCTTCTCTCGGTTCCGGAGCCGCGGGAGGCGGACCTCCGGAGCTACTACGAGGAACACCGCGAGGAGTTTCGGCGGCCGGAGGCGGTGCGCGTCGAGTTCATGGAGTTCCGGATCGATGGGGACGGCCGGGTGACCCGTGAGACGGCTGAAAAGGCGCTGTCCCGGGTACGTTCCGGTGGGGACTTCGCGAAGGTTGCGCAGGAACTCGCGAACGGTTCGGCGACGACGGAGTACATCGAGCGATCACCGGGTTCGGGGAAAGGCGCGGGGTTCCTCGAGACCGTTTTCCGGTATCGCCGGGGAGAGGTGACGCCGGTCTTCGAGGACAACAGAACGCTCTACGTGGCCCGGATCATCGAACATCTCGGCGAGGAGCTGAAACCTCTCGATACGGTCCGCGGAGAGGTGAAGAGAGCAGTCTACGGCCAGCGGGTCCGCGAGAAGATGGACGGGAACCGGTACGAGGCGCTCTTCTCCATCCATGGCAAACGCTTCACCGTGGAGGAGTTCCGGCAGGAGTTCGACGAGCTCTCCCCGGAGGAGCAGGAGCAGTTTGCCACCTTCGAAGCCAAGAAGAACCTGCTCGACCAGCTCATCGTGAGGGAACTCCTCCTGGAGAAGGCGGAGGACCAGGAGGAGGGGGCGAAGGAGAAGGAAGCCCGTGAAGATCTCAAGCGGAGCGCTCTCGAGCAGATGCTCCACCGGGAGGAAGTCGACGAGAAGATCACGGTGTCCGACGACGAAGCCCGGGAGTTCTACGAAGCCTACCAGGACCGGATCATCGAACCGGCGAAGGCGAAGGTGAGCATCATCCGCGTTGACCAGGGTGTGGGCGACGACGAAAGGGAGCGCGCCAGAAATCGCATCGAGGAAGCCCGGGCGAAACTCGCGGAGGGCGCGGCCTTCGGCGACGTTGCGAAATCCTATTCGGAAGACTGGACCGCGACCCGCGGCGGCGAGCAGGACCGGTGGATCTACGAGGGGGCGAGCCACCTGGGCGAGCGTTTCGAACACGACTTTCACGAGGTGGTCTTCTCCTTGAAACCAGGCGAGATCAGCGACGTGTTCACCTTCCGGAACAACTTCTGGATCGTGAAATTGAGACAGCGCGCAGAGGCCCGCACCCAGACGTTCGAAGAGGCGAAGTCCCGGATCGTGGAGATCCTGAAGTCGGTTCGGCACGAGGACCGGATGTACGAATTGCAAAATGAGCTGCTGGAGAAATCAAGGCTCGTCGTGAGGGATTACGTTCTGAGTCGCCTGATGTCCGCCGAGGAGAGGTTGCACCAGGCCGAGAGAAGATCGGGAGGGCGTTGATGACCGACGCGGGAGTGAACGAAGGCAACCGGAGGAAGGAACAGACCGTCCTCATTGCGATTGCCGCGAACGTAGCTCTCATCGGGCTCCGATTCACGCTGGCTTTCATCTCCGGAAGCCTGGCGCTCAGAGCCAACGCCTGGCATTCGCTCGCGGATGTCGTCGTGCTGGGGGTGGTCTACCTCGGCCTCGTCCTGATGGCACAATGCCACGAGAAGTGGAGGGGCGTGATCGTTCGGGTCGAGAACGTCGTGGCGATCATCGTCGCGCTCTTCATCTTCACGATGGGACTCGAGCTTTTTCGCGAGGCGATCTCCGGGGACGGAGCCGACCTGGAGTATGTGACCTGGGCGGCGCTCGGAGCGTTCTTCGGGGTGTGCATCACCTACTTCATGGGCCGCTACCTGCTCTACGTGGGGGAGCGGACGCAATCCCCGAGCCTGATCGCGGCCGGGTACCACGCCCGGATGGACATGTTCTGCTCCGGCGCGGTCCTGGTGGGACTCGTCGGTTCGATCTTCGGGATGTCCGGTCTGGACAAGGTGGCGGCCACGATCGTGGTGGTCTTCATCTTCCTGGCCGCCGGGGAGATCCTGCTGACCAACCTGAGAGCGCTCCGCTCGCCCGAAGGCGCGCTGCCGGAGCACGCGCACGGCCCCGGGATCGGCCGCTCCGGGCGCTTCATCGCCGCCGGCGTGATCCTGCTTTGCGCTCTGGGCTACTTCGCCTCGGGGCTCTACAGCGTCCCCACCGACGCCGCGGCCGTGGTCCGGCGTTTCGGCCGCGTCACCGGAGACGTCGTCGGTTCCGGACTCCACTACCGGTGGCCCTTCCCCTTCGAGCAGGTGGACATCGTTCGCGTCTCGAATATGCGGGAGATCGACACGGAACAGGAACTCCTGCTCTCCGGCGACGAGAACCTGGTGGAGGTGAAAGTCGCGGTTCATTTCCGGGTCGATGATCCGGTTCGTTTTCTGCTCGGCGCCGCCGATCCCGGACAACTCGTCCTGAATGCGGCCCAGGCCAGTGTCCGCTCCGTGATCGGCCGGGGGGCGATCGACGATCTCCTGACCTCGGGACGGGACCGGCTGCGTCGGGAGACGCGGGATGCGTTGCAGACGGAACTGGACCGGAGCCGGGTCGGCGTGGAGGTGATAGACGTCCTCATTCTGCACATCGCACCTCCCGAGGCCGTCAAACCCGCGTTCCAGGACGTGGCCAGCGCCCGCGAGGACCGCGCCACCTACATCAACGAAGCCTGGTCCTTCCGCAACGACCTCATTCCCCGAGCTCGGGGGGAGGCCGCCGAGACCGTCCTTTCGGCTGATGCGTACAAGACCGAGAAGGTCAACAACGCCGTGGGGGAGGGGAAACGCTTTCTCCGGAAGGCGAAGGAGTATTCCAGGGCGCGCGGAGTCACCCGCACGCGACTCTATCTCGAAGCGATGGAGAAGATCCTCCCCGGCGTCAGGAAGGTACTGATCGGTGCGGGGGTGGAGACCGAGGGGACCGACCTCTGGTTTCTCGGTCCGGGCGCCAAGGCCCCGTTCATGGAGAGATGATTCGCACCAGCAGACAGGAGGGAATGTGCAATGCCGGCAAAAAAGGGATGGATGAAATGGGTGGTGGGCCTCGGGATCTTCTTCCTGCTCTTCATCATGGGAAACCTGGTGGTGTTCGGGTTGGACACGACGGAGTTCGCCGTGGTGACGCAGTTCGGCAGGCCGATCCGGACGATCCTCGAACCGGGGCTCCACTTCAAGCTCCCGGATCCGATCCAGACCGTGAAGCGATACGACAACCGCCTGAATATCTTCGAAGCCGGTCAGGTCGAGTTCCTGACGAAGGACAAGAAGAGCGTCGTGGTGGACTACTACGGGTCATGGAGGATCGAAGATCCCCTGGAGTTCATGAAGTCGGTCGAGAGCAAGGCCGGAGCCGAGGCCCGGCTTTCAGACGTGTTCAGTTCAGTACTCGGAGTGCAACTCGGGCGCTTTGAGCTGGCCGATCTCGTGAATACGGATCCGGCGACCATGAAGCTTCATGACCTCCTCGCCGACGTCTCGCGTTCGTGTCGGGAGCGAACCGAGTCCTATGGAATCGAGGTCGTGAACGTCGAGCTGAGGACGCTGAACTTTCCCGAGAAGAACAAGCTCTCCGTCTTTCGGAGGATGAAAGCGGAACGTGAGCAGATGGCCCGCAAGTACCGCTCCGAAGGAAGTGAAGAGGCCGCCAAGATCCGGGCCGAGGCGAAGAAGGAGCAGATGCAGCTCCTTTCCGAGGCCTACAAGGAGGCGGAGATCACCCGGGGCGAGGGCGACGCGGAGGCCATTCGTATCTACGGAGAGGCCTTCCAGGAGGATCCGGCTTTCTACAAGTTCATGCGGACCCTGGCCGCCTACGAGACGATCATCGACGATCGGACCACCGCGGTGCTGCCTGCCGATTCCGAACTCCTGCGCCTGTTCGGAGAGGGCCGGCCGGCACTCACACCTCCCGGGCCGGAGACGGAGGATCAAAAATGAGCGACGCCGCGGAAGGGCCGCTTGGCGACATCACCAGAGCGTTTCGCCACCTGCGCCCGAAGCTCCTGGCGACCTCGCTCTTTCTGGCGGCGGCGGTGATCTACGTCCTGACCGGCGTCTACACGGTGAACCCCGGTGAGGTGGGGGTCGTGAAGCGATTCGGCCGGGTCATCGACACCATGGGGTCCGGCGCGCATTACCGGATGCCGTGGCCCATCGACTCGGTCGAAGTCGTCAATATCGTGCAGGTGCGCCGTGCGGAGATCGGGCTGCTTCTGCCCGAACACGAACACCAGGCTTTCCTGCCGGAAAAGGTGCAGCTGCTCACCGGTGACGAGAACGTCATCAATGTCGAAGCGATCATCCACTACCGGATCAAGGACGCGGCTCGCTTCCTCTACCGGCTGAACTTCAGTGCGGAGCGCCTGCTTCACAACGCCGTCGCCGCGGCGCTGGTCGAGCTGGTCGGGCAGATCGGTGTGGACGATATCCTGACGACGGGGAAGACCGAGGCTCAGGCCCGGACTCTGCGGAAGGCGCAGGCGGTACTGGATCAGTACGAAAGCGGGTTGCAGATCACCGCATTCAACATCAAGGCCATCAGCCCGCCTCCCGCGGTGGCCGATGCGTTCCGCGATGTGATGACCGCCCGTGAAGACAAGGAGCAGACCATCAACCAGGCCCGGGGCTACCGGAACAGCATCATCCCCGAGGCCCGCGGGAAGGCCCGGAGCATGCGGAGCGAGGCCGAGGGGTATCGCGCCGAAGTCGTGAACAGGGCAGAGGGTGACGCCATGCGCTTCGCCTCGACGTTGGCCGAGTACCGGAGGAACAAGTTGATCTACTCGGAGGACGTAACCCTCTACCGCCTCTATCTCGAGACCATGGAGAGCGTGCTTCCCCGTGTGAAGAAGTACATTCTTCGCGCGTCCGGGGAAGGACGGAAGGTCAACTTGAAGTTCTTGAACCGCCAGTAGGAGGTCCAGAGTGTTTCAACTCCTGCAGATGACAGCCCTCTGTTTTTCGGTGCTCGCCGCGGTGGTGGCCCTCGCGGTGCTGGTACGGGCATTTCGCCTCATCAGACTCGTCGAGACCAGGCTCGAAACCCTTCGGACATCGGGAAGTGAGCCGAATTCGTGATCACTCTTTTGTCGCTTTCCGAGATTCCCGTGTGCCGGGGACGCCATGCGGCGGAAGAAGAGAAACCAATCTGACTTTTCATGAAGGGAGTACCATCACATGTCGAACATCTCTGAGATTCTGAACGGCATCTCCACTCTCCTCGTCGCCATCGGAACGGTGATCGTGCTGGTGAAGGCCGCCGGGCTCATCGCCACCCTTTCGGACCGGATCAAGGAATGGAAGGACTGACCCGGGCATTCGGGTACGAATGACGTGAAGATGCCGGCCTGAGCATCTCCGGGCGTTTCGATTTCGGGGCGGAGGGGTTTCATCTCCCCCGCCCCCGGCGATTCCGAGTGCACTGCCCCCCTCCCTGGCGGGACGCATGAAGAGAGAGCGATGAGCGAAAGAGTGAAGTATCGGATCCGCGGCATGGACTGTGCCGAGGAGGTCGGGGCGCTGCGTCGGACGGTGGGCGTGCTTCCGGGCGTCGATCAGCTCGACTTCGACCTTTTGAACGGCAGCATGAGTCTCGACCTCGAGCCCGGCGGCCCCGGCGAGGATGACATTCTCGCCGCGGTTCGCAAGGCGGGCCTGCAGGCCTTTCCGTGGGATGATTCCCTCCACGGTCCGGGGGCGAGCGGAGTCCCCGAAGGCTTCTGGGAACGACGCGGCCGGTCTCTGACCTGTCTCGGAAGCGGCATCATGCTGGTTCTCGCCTTCGGGACCCACGCCGTTCTCCATGGCAGCATTCTCGATGCCTTTGTCGCCGGCGAAGGTATCGCGGATCACGTCTTCCCGTTCGCCTCGATCCTGCTCTACCTGGCCTCGATCGTACTCGGAGTGTGGTTCGTCATCCCGAAGGGTATCGCCGCGGCGAGGAACCTGAGACCCGACATGAACCTGCTGATGGTCATCGCGGTGATCGGTGCGATCCTCATCGGCGAGTGGTTCGAGGCGGCCGCGGTCGCCTTTCTGTTCTCCACCGCCCTCCTGCTCGAGTCGTGGACCGTGGAGAAGGCTCGCCGCTCCATCGGCGCCCTGATGGATCTCGCTCCCACCATGGCCCGCACCTGGTGTTCGCACGACCTCCGCTTCGAGGAGAAGCCGGTGGAGGACGTGGCGGTGGGCGCCACTGCGCAGGTCCGGCCCGGCGAACGGATTCCCCTCGACGGCGTGCTGACGAAAGGCTCCACGTCGGTCGATCAGGCGCCCATCACCGGAGAATCGACCCCGGTCGCGAAGGAGATCGGCGATGATGTCTTCGCCGGGACAATCAACAACGAAGGGGCCTTCGAGTTCGAGGTCTCGAAGGCGGCGGAAGACACCACCCTGGCCCGGATCATCCATCTCGTCGAGGAGTCCCGGTCCCGGCGCGCTCCCAGCGAGCAGTGGGTCGAGAAGTTCGCCCGTTCCTACACGCCGGCCATGATCGCGCTGGCCATCTCCGTGGCCGTTGTCCCTCCGCTGCTCGGCGGCGCTTCGTGGGCGGACTGGATCTACCGGGGCCTCGTGCTCCTGGTGATCGCCTGCCCGTGCGCCCTCGTCATCTCGACACCGGTCAGCATCGTGGCCGGCCTGACCACCGCCGCGCGGCATGGTGTCCTCATCAAGGGCGGGGTCCACCTGGAGGGTCCCGCTCATCTGAAGGCGATCGCGCTCGACAAGACGGGGACACTCACCTACGGCCGGCCCAGGGTACAGGTCGTGGTCTCCCTGAATGGGCACTCGGACCGGGAACTCCTTTCGCGGGCCGCCGCCCTCGAGTCCCACAGTGAGCATCCGCTGGCGAAGGCCATCCTGAAAAAGGCTCATGCCGAGGGCGTGACGGTCACACCGGCGGAGGACTTCCGCTCCGTGAAGGGCAAGGGCGCGGAGGCGATGATCGACGGCAAGTCGTTCTGGATCGGCAGCCATCGTTTCATGCATGAAATGGGAGGTGAGACGCCCGAGGTCCACGCCCGGGCCGAGGAGATGGATGCGGGCGGGCTCTCCCTGATCGCGGTCGGCAATGGAAGCCACGTCTGCGGTCTGATCGGGGTCGCGGATGGGGTGCGGGAGCAGGCCGCATCCACCGTCAGTGCCATGCGGTCGGCCGGCATCGAGCGGATCGTGATGCTCACCGGTGACAACATCGGGACGGCGCGTGCGGTGGCCGAAGCGACCGGCATCGACGAGTTCAGGGCCGAGCTGCTTCCGGAGGACAAGGTCGAGGCGGTGGAGTCGCTCGTAGAAGAGTATCAGAAGGTGGGCATGGTGGGCGACGGCGTGAACGACGCGCCGGCGATGGCGACGGCGACGCTGGGGATCGCCATGGGCGCGGCGGGAACGGACGCGGCCATCGAGACCGCCGATATCGCCCTGATGTCCGATGATCTGTCGAAGCTGCCCTGGCTCATCCGGCACTCCCGCCGGACGCTGTCGATCATCAAGCAGAACATCTGGTTCGCCCTGGGGCTGAAGCTCGTGTTCATGGGCCTCGCCCTTGGCGGCCTGGCGACCTTGTGGATGGCCATCGCCGCGGACATGGGCGCGTCCCTGCTCGTCATCTTCAATGCGCTTCGACTGCTGGGAGAGAAGGACGAAGGCGAGGTGGCCGGGGCCTGACCGCCCCATCCCGGCGACGGTCCGCACCTCTGCCCACCGCTCTCGGATCATATCCATGTCCCCGCGGACGCCGGGATCAGGATGCTCGTCGCCGCCGGGACCAGACCCGAGGGGTTGATCACGACCGGAAGGTCGTTGCCCGGATCCTCGAGGTCTTCAGGAAGCACCGCAGCGAGGACGTCACCATCGTCCGTTGACCGAACCCTGACACTGCCGGTCTCGCAAAAGTTATGCTGTCCGCATGAAGCGAAGCCTGGCCGACTGGCTGCTCGTGCCGCTGTTTCTGCTTCCGCTCCTCGCGGGCGCGGGGTTCTGTCTCGATGCCCGGCACCGCTACCTCGAGGAGATCCGGGAGTACGGGAGTGACGGCGCCCGGATCGCGGTGCAGTGGCTTGCCGAGGGTTTTCCGACTGCCGCGGAAATCCATCGCTCCTTCGCCCCGGGCTCCGTGGCCTTCGCCCCCCCCGAACATCGCGTGCGGTTTCGTCTCGGCGATCGTGAGGGAGCGGTCTGGCTCGGACCCCACCATCTCGGCGGCGGCGAATGGATTCTCTCGCGCGAGTATCCCGTCGGCCTCTCCGCCACGGCGCTCGCCGACCCGTCCGTACGGCTCGCAATCGAAACCGGCCAGCCGCCGATCAAGGCCGCGGAACCCGATGCCGCCACCGACGACCTCGCGGACCTGTGGTCGACTCCGGATTCGGATCGCCTGCGCATCGCGCACCTCCCGGCCATGAGCAAGCTGTTCCTCGTCCGGGAGTGGAAGGAGCGGGGACTCTCCGGTGACCGGCTCGATGATGCGGAACGGCTCCTCGCCATCCTGGCCACCATCCAGCGTGTGGACGCGGTTTCGGGCCTGCCGGAAAAGGTGGGGGAGCACGACGTCGGCGGCGTGCCGGTGATTGTTCCGGGGGCCGGGGAGCCGCTGGTCGTTCTGCCGCCCGGGCCGCAGCCGGGCTTCACTTTCACGCACCAGGAGTACGGGGGAGACGACGCATCGGCCAGCCTCCTGCTCACCATCCCCGCCGCGAATGAGCCGGTTAACCGCGACATGACGCTCGCCTGGCGCGGACGCCTCAAGGAGCCCGTGGCCGGTGAGTGGCGGATCTACCTGCCCATCGGCTACGACTGGTGGCGCACTCCGCACTTCAAACGGTGGATCGGCCCGGTCCTCGGCGGAGTGCTGCTGTTCCTGACCATCCCCACGGCGCTCTTCTTCTCGCTGCGCCGCCGCCGGAAACTCGACGAGGCCCGCGCTCGCTTCATCACCGAACTGGCGCATGACCTCAGGACGCCGCTGACCTCGCTTCGTCTCCACGCCGAGATGCTCGCGGAGGGCCGGGCGCCGGAGGAGAAGCGGGAGAGCTACGTCGAGATCATGGCCCGGGAGTCCTCGCGCGTCTCCGGTCTCCTCGCCAACCTCCTCGACCTCTCGCGCCTGGAACGCGGCAGGCGGGACCTCAAGGTCGAACGCCTGGACCTCGACGAGACCCTGGAGCCGGCCATCCGCGACTTCGTCATGCTCTATCCGGCCCGCGGCAACGACCTGACCGTCTCCGGCGAAGACGGACTCACCGTCCTGGCCGACCGCACCGCCCTCACCCGGTGCCTGTTGAACCTCCTCGACAACGTGGGGAAGTTCACAACCGCCGGTGTGGCTCTCCGCATTGGCTGGTCCGAAGCCGGTTCCGGAAAGGTGGCCATCCGGGTGGAAGATGAAGGTCCCGGTGTCGCCCCGGGAGAGCGCGGCATGCTCTTCAGACGCTACGAGCGCGGCGCACGGGCGAAGAAGGACGGCGTCCCCGGCACCGGGCTCGGATTGTCGCTGGTCGCCGAACTCTGCGAAGGTATGGGCGGAAGCGCGCGCTACGCGCCGGGTGAGCAGGGTGCCGCGTTCGAACTCCTGCTTCCCGGAGGCGCGGCATGAGCGAGCGGCGCATTCTCGTGATCGAAGACGACGCCACCATTCGCAGCGGACTCGAGGACGCGCTGCGCAGCGAGAACTACGAAGTGCTCTCGGCGGAAGATGGTCTCACCGGGCTCCATCTAGGCCTCCGCGAAGACCCCGACCTCATCGTCCTCGACCTGATGCTCCCCGGCATGGACGGCTTCGAGATTCTTCGCCGCCTCCGCGCCGACGGTCTGGAAACCCCGGTCCTGATCCTCACCGCCCGCGGCCTCGAGGCCGACCGGGTGAAGGGCCTCGACCTCGGCGCCGACGACTACGTGGTGAAGCCCTTCGGCCTCTCCGAGTTTCTCGCACGCGTGCGTTCCCGCCTGCGGGCCTGGGATCGGGAGCGCGGCGCGGGCGCCGTCCTCCGCTTCGCGGGCGTGACCGTGGACTTCGCCGCGCGGACGGCGGTCAAGGACGGCGACGACCTCGGTCTCACCCCCCGGGAGTTCGCCCTCCTCGAGTTCCTCGCGGGTCGAGAGGGCAAGGCCGCTCCACGCGCGGATATCCTCCGGGCCGTTTGGGGCGAGGAGGAAGTGCACTCCCGCGTGATCGATACCGCCATTCTCGGCCTGCGCAAGAAGGTGGAGCCGGACGCCGGGAAACCCGCCTGCATTCTCTCCGTGCGAGGAGTCGGCTACCGCTTTTCCCGCCGGCCCTGACCGACCGCTGACATCACCCTCCCTCCGCCGGGCTACTCTTCTTTCACTCGGAGGGACCCGCTCCGTCGGGTCCGCGATGGAGCTGAAGTCTTGCGCAGCCCTTTCTTCGCGGACGGGACAGAGCCCGTCCCCCCAGACCCGGAACTGCCGAAAGAGGCCAGACATGAAATCCGCCTTTCTCTCTCTGATCATCGTTGCTCTGCTCGGCGCCACCACACTCGCTCAGGATAAACCGGATCCCGAGGTCCTCTTCCACCAGTCCTACATCCAGGAGGTGGTGCAGGGACGGGTGGAGGTGGCCGCCCTCGGTTACCTGAAACTGATGAACGACGAATCGGTTCCCGCCGCGCTCCGAGCCGAGTCGCGCTTCCGCTTCGCCATCTGCTGCGTGCTGCTCGGCCGTCCCGACGAGGCGCGCCATCACCTGGCGGCGCTGCTCGATGATGACACCGCGCCGAAGTCGGTGAGGATCCGGGCCAAGGAGTACCGGGCGTCGCTGCAGGCCCTCGGCGTCGGCTCCGAACTCGGAAAGAAGCTCGATGCGCTGACATTTGAACTCGGACGGGCGAAGCTGAGCGCCGGGAGCCTGCCGCCGACCTACCGCGACTTCCAGATCATCGGCGCGCCCGCGGTGCCTTTCCTCACGGAACTCCTCGGGCACCCGGACGATCTGCTCCGGCAGCATGCCTTCCGGATTCTGCTGCGCATGGATGAGCCGGGGTTGGTCGAGACCTTCAATCTCGAGAGATTCGGAGCTTACGGGGTGCTGTTCGATCTGGCCGGATACCTCCGCAGGAACGCCTCCGAGGGGTCGAAGTTCGAGGAGATGGTGAAACTGCTCCCCGGGGAAGACGTGAATCGCCTGAGACGGATGCTCCGGTTGAACCAGAACTGGTCCCTCGAGTTCATCGATGCCATTTCGAAGAAGCGCGGCTGCGCCGAACTGGCGAGCGAATTGGCCCTGTCGGGTCCGTTCACTCCGGAGCGGGTGGCCCTGATCAAGGGCTGGCTCGGGAGCGGGGATCCCGAGCTCCGGTGGTTCACCGCCGGCCGGATGGTCGATGTCGCCTCCGGGAGGAACGGCGACGCATTCCATCGCCCGGAGTTCTTTCTCCAGGCCGTCGAGATCTTTGTCACCGGGAGGCTCGATTGGGTGGGAGGCTGCTCCTACGGGCGGGTTCCGGGTCACCCGGCGGAGAATCAGTTCGAGGAGTACTCGGATTCCATGGAGCACGCCACCCTGGTCCGCGCTCTGACCTTCCTGCTGGACCTCGCCGAGAGCTGGGAGGGCGATCCGCTGGCCAACCCCCTTGCAAACGGACTGGCCAAGAGCACCGTTCATGGCCTCTTTCAGGGGGGCATCTCCGCTGAAACTTCGCTTGAGCTTGGCAGCCTGGTGCTCCGGTGGATGAAGGTGCGAACCGGTGAAGTGTATCTGCCGTACGTCGAGGATGGACGCTACACCTTCCCCGACAGGGGCGGTGTCTTCACGAGCCTCGCCCGCCGCGTCTTTCGGAACCTGCCCGCGAAAGCCGCGGCGGAGTTCGTGTCGGCATACATGCGTCTCGACCCGAAGAAGGGTGATCTTGCGTTGTTCAGCGATGGCTGGCGTGTGCGGCGACCCGGAGACATGGAGACCCTGCTTGCTGCGTTCAGAGAGGCTCCCGCCCGGTCTCGCGGTTCCATGGTCTACATGATGCAAATGAACCCGGATCATCTGCCGGAGCAGACCCGGGTGGTGGCGGCGGAGATCCTCGCCTCCTTGCCGACTCTCATCGAGATCCTGGATCGTGACTTCCGCGATAGACTGCTCAGCGTCATTCCCGGGATTGTGGTTACGGTCGAGCCCGGAAGGGCCATCGAGACGATCATCTCCCTTGCTCCCCTCATTGGCCAACTGCCCGAAAAGCAGCGCGGATACGCGCTCCGGATTCTGGTCAACGGCAGCTCGTTGAACCTCCCACTCGGCAAGCTGTACCGCCGGTCCATTGCGGTTCCCGCCCTGCAACCCCTCTGGGAAGCCTCAGACGAGATCAGCCGGGTGTGGCTCGTCCGGATCGCCGTGGGCTTGCTGTCCGAGCACGGTTCAAAACTGCCTCTGAACGAGGCACTTTCGCCTCTCTGCGCGTTTCTCCTTGCGCACATCGAAGAGATCGACCCGGTTTACTACGAGCAACTGGTGCCCTACCGCGAACTCATCCCGCTCGAGTCCTGGGTGCCTCTGGCGACATCGCTGTTCGATGGCTCCGGGCGGACCTCGATCGCGATCCCCACGGATGCGGCTGATGCGGCGGCCTACCGGATGGCCGCGGACCCGGCCATCGTCAATGATGCGGTGCTCGGCTTCATGCGGATGAAGTGCTCTTCGATCGCCCGTCAATCCGTTCTCGAGAAGATCGTGGCGGAGTGCCGGGGCAAGGACCTCGCCCGGACGCTCAACGACCTCGGTCGGGACGGTGCCCCGGTGACGCTGGAGATCCTGGAAGCCAGGCTCCTGGACCTCCTGAAGGCAGGGGATGCGGACATCGGAAACCTGGCGGCGCTCGCCGAGAAGGTCGCTCGCGCGAAACCCACCGAGAAGCTCTTCCCGGCAGTGCTTCGTCTGCTTCAGTCCGGAGAGAAGCGGGGCATCCTGGCCGGATCTCGCGTGGCGAAGAGTCTGGGTCGCACCGAACTGCTCACGCCCCTCTTCGCCGTCCTCTCCTCGATGGACCCGGAGATCCGCAATGCCGCCAAGTCCGCCATGGACTCGATCCGCGAACTGCAGAAGCTCCGGGCCGAGCAGAAGCTCCGGGAGGCGGGGATGCTGCCTCGCTGAGCGCGCTCTGCCCCCGGAAGCTGGATGAGCCGGCAGGAGGGACGCCTCGCTCGCTTACGCCCGGTCACGGGCCCTCGTCCACTTCCTCGCAAGGACTCGGAATCCGCTTCCGCGAAACATTTCCGCCCGTACTTCGGGTGTCTGCGGTCATCGACCCATCAGGTCGAGGTCCGTCATGGCACGCGATGTGCGCTGCATCGGGCCCGTCTGGAAACAACTGCCGCATTCGAGGCCCGCTGCATCCCGCAAAGCCGCGCTGCTCATCGGTTGAAACCAGTAAGGTTGCGCCCTCCTCGCGCCTTGCTTTCTCGGGGCGCAGCGGCGCTCTCGGTGCAACGGTCGCACTTGTTTCCCGGACGAGCCCTTTGCTCCCGAGCCCCCGCGGGTGCTCGCCGAGGCTGACCATGTGGAAAGTTCGTTGCCACCTGGCGTTACGAACTGACCGGCTGGAGGAGTGATGTCCGGTATCAAGGTGTTCCTTCCGATCCTGCTCGCTCTCGGCATCCTGCTCCCGGCCTGCGGTGGCGGCGGCGGTGCGGCACCGGTCTACCCGCAGCCGGTCAGCAACTACCCGATCGGGCGTCCGCCCTCCACTCCCGACGATCCGCCGGACGCGCCGAAGACCGAGGTCGAGCAGCAGCGCGAGATCTGGGCAGCGTTTGCGATCGCCAACTACCGCTACACCCTTTCGCGCACGGTGTTCTCCGGGTCGCAATACACCGACGCCGTCATCGTGGACGTGCGAAACAACCAGGTGATCTCCCGCACCTACGCGAACTCCGGCACACCGGTGACCGTGCCGGACGCCGCGAGCTGGTGGCCGGCGATCGACGGGCTCTTCGACATCATCGAAGACGCCCGCGCCTCGAACGCCGCAGTCGCCCAGGCGACGTACGACCCGATCTACGGATTCCCGAACTGGGGTAACTTCGATTTCAACCCCGGCCTGGCCGACGACGAGCACTCTTTCACCGCCACCAGCTTCCAGATTCTGCCCTGATCCCGACCCCGCCGCGCTCTCCGATGAAACGCTGGCGCCGTTTCCTCAACGTGGGAGCTTCAACCGCAATTCGGCGGTGATTCCCGGCACCACGATCACCGTGCCTCCGGCGATCACCTTGCGGTAGCGGACCGCCTCTACGCGATACGTTCCCCCCGGCAGCACACACGAGGTGAACGCGGGCGTGAGCCGCACGAACTCCGTCGTCCAGCCGCCCTGCTCTCCTCTCCAGACGGTTGCCGCCACCGGCTGACCGATGTCGTCGGTGACCACCAGGCGGGCCGGTGAGTCGATCGTCACCGAGAACCGGCCACCGGGCCTGAGGCGGGAGTGGAAGCTCGCGTTTTCCACAGTCAGGTCGAGCCGACGGACCGCCACGAGGTCATAGCCCGCCTCCGAGCGGAACTCCCGGATGGTGTGCAGCCGCAGCGAGTAGACCCCCGGCGGAACCCCCTCGATCTTCCCGCGGCCCTCGGCGTCGAGATCGATCCGCGTATCGTAGAGTCCCCGCACCGGTGTGCCGGTCTCTCCGGTCATGGTGGCCAGCACGAACGGCCGGGGGGTTCGGTCCGGCCCGGTGACGCGGAACCCGATCGTCCGGGATGCGGTCAATGCCTCGAGGTGCCCCCGGGCCTCCGCGTGGACCTCGTCCCCGGTGATGGGACCGGGATGCATCGAAAGGAACTCGAGCGCGGCGGCGGCCGCCGCGGGGCGCTCGGCCCGCCGCTCCCTGGCCAGCTTCTCCAGCAACTCGAAGTCCCGGCGGTCCTCCGGCCTCTCGGCGGGCCTTGCGGACGGCGGATCGACCGTGGAGCAACCAGGCGTGACCAGCCCGAGCAGCATCAGCGCGATCGCGATCGCCACCGATGATCTTCGCCGGCGCCACCTCCGGCCCGTATCCTGCGGACGGGAGGCAGGTATGAAACAACTCGGCTTCGCCCTCATCGCGGTCCTGTTCCTCGCCCTGTTGGTGCCGCCCGCGTTCTCCGAGGAGGACGCTCCGTAAGTCACCGGGGAATTCTACACCAGGGACGGAGTGAAGATCCTCGAGCTGTGGGGGACGCCCCGCCAGCGCGGCTTTGCGCACGGATATCTGCTGGCCGCCGAGATCGTCTCCGGCGCGGAGAGCGGCTTCCGGTTCGTGGAGAAATTCAATCCCGGCACCATGAAGAATCGCGTCCTCCCGCTCGCCGGCATGGGCTTTCGCTTCTCAAAGGCCGAGACGGAGGAGATGCTCGGCATCCTCGCCGGCATGAAGGCACGACTCCCGGCCGAGGAGTTGAAGATCCCGGCCCTCGGGCGGGCGATGAGCCTGGTCGACCTGAAGGCGCTGAACACTTTCGGCGACTGGTATGCCCTCGGTTGCTCCTCCGCGGCGGTGTGGGGGGAGAAGACCGAGGATGGCACCGCGGCCGTCGTCCGCAACTTCGACTTCATGGGCCTGCCGATCATCCAGAAGTACCAGGTGCTCGTGGTGATGGCGCCCGGCCCGGGGGAGCAGGACGCTCGCGGTTTCATCGGCATTACCCATCCCGGCTCGGTGGGGGCGATCACCGCGCTCTCCGAGGAGGGCGTCTTCGCGGCGATCCACGACGTGATGGTCCGGCCACAGCAGAAGGACTTCATGCAGGGCAACGTGCCGCGGCTTCTCGCCATTCGCCGTATCGTGCGGGAACTCCCCGCGAAGGGCGCCGTCGAGGCCGCCGTTGCGCGCTGCAAATCCTGGAACACACTCTTCGGGAACAACTTCATGGTGGCGACTCCGGCGCCCGGGGATGGGCTCCCCGCGGGCGTGATCGAGTACGACACCCGGGAGGCGATGGACTCCGGCGCCGTGCTACGCGCCCCGGCGGCGAACGACGACGGTACCCTCCGCAACTTCGTGGTCTGCTCCAACCACCATCGCCTGCGAGGAAGGGGACGGGGTGAGCGGTATCGGTCGCTCGTGTCAGGGGCCACCGCCGGGGAGAAGTTCTCCAGCGTCGAGGCGCTCTTCGACCTGGCGGAGCGCACCGCGGTCCCGCGCGATGGCTCGGCGATTGTCGAGGGGGGCTTCGGCACCCAGCACCAGGTCGTGGCGCTGACCGGGAAGAAACTGCTCTACGTCCGCATGGTGGAGTTCGGCAAGAGCATCGCCGAGGTGGCGCCGGTCGCATTCGACGCGGTGAAGGCGCTCCGGGCTGTCCGGGAGCACGCGGAATGACGAGCCGAAGGCGGGCGCTCGAGTTCCTGATGACCGCAAACTCACTGGAAGGGATCAAGCGCACCGGCTACGTCATGAACGGCGTCGATGACCCGGAGGACGTGGCCGCCCATTGCTTCGGGATGGCGACGGCGGCCCTGCTCATCGCCGACCGTGTGGCCGAGCCGGTGGACCGCGGCCGGCTCTTGACCATGGCCCTCCTGCACGACATCGGCGAAGCGGTGGTGGGGGACGTGGCACTCATCGTCAAGACGCCCGAAGACGACGAACGCGAGGCGGCCGCCGCCCGCGGGATTCTCGAAGGCCTGCCGGATTGCCACCTCGAAGCCTACGAGGAGTACGAAGCCCGGAAGACGCTCGAGTCGCGCATCGTCAAGGCCGCCGACAAACTCCAGATGATGGCGAAGATCCTGGCCTACGAGAGCGAAGGCCGGGGCGACCTGCGGGCCTTCTGGGACAACCCGCGGAACTTCGACGACGCGGGCGTCCCGGCAGCGGCGGAACTCTTCGCTGAGATCCGCCGGATCCACGATGACGGTGGGATGACCGGGCCGTAGCGCCGCGGTGGCCCGCCGAGACGATCCCCTGGAGCAAGGAGGGGCTCCACGCGCACCGCGGTCGTCGTTCTCCCGTAGCCGCCGGGCGATCTGATAGACTTCCGGGATGCTCCAGGCACTGATTTCTCTCGGCCTCGCTCTCAATGCGGGCTTTCCGGTCGTCACACCGACGGACGACCTCGTGATCACCGAAAGTACGCGGATCAAGGCGGGCGAATACGTCATCCCGGATGAGGGTGAGCCGGGGATCATCCGCGTGGTCGGGGAGGGCGTCGTCCTGCTCATGGACGGCGTGATCATCCGCGGCGCGGAGAAGGGCGCGGATCCCGATACTTTCACCGGCACCGGTCTCGTCATCGAGGGCAAATCGCACGTCGTCTATGGTGGAGCGTTTCACGGGTTCAAGATCGGGGCGATGGTGAACGGCGGCGAGGGACACTGGGTGACCGGCCTCGACGTCGGCCGGAACTTCGCCCGGCACTTGAAGTCCACGCCGGCCGCGGAGGACCCATCGGACTGGCTGCGGCCCCATGAGAACGACGACGGCGAGTGGGCGAAGAATTACGGTGCGGGAATCTGGGTCAAGGGAGCGAAGAACGTCCGGATCATCAACTGCGGCGGGCGCAACTCCCAGAACGGCATCATCCTCGATCGCACCACCGATACGCTCGTCAAGGGTTGTGACTTCTCCTTAAATTCCGGCTGGGGGCTCGCGCTCTGGCGTTCCTCCGACAACCAGATCGAGGACAACCGCTTCGACTGGTGCGTTCGGGGCTACAGCCACGGCGTCTACGACCGCGGCCAGGACTCCGCCGGGATCCTCGTCTTCGAGCAGTCTTCGCGGAACACGTTCATCCGCAACTCCGCCACGCACGGCGGCGACGGCTTCTTCCTCTACGCCGGCAACGAGACCACGAAGAAGACCGGGAAGGGCGGCAGCAACGACAACATCGTCACCGACAACGACTTCTCCTTTGCCGTGGCCAACGGCATCGAAGCGACCTTCTCCACGGGCAACGTCTTCTCCCGGAATCGGCTTGAGGAGTGCAATTACGGCATCTGGGCCGGGTACTCGCGAAAGAGCAGCTTTACCGACAATGTGATCAGGGACTGCACGCACGCCGGCATCGCCATCGAGCACGGTTCCGGGAACGAGATCCGCGGGAACCTCATTGAGAACTGCCGCCGGGGCATCCGGCTCTGGTGGGACGATGACCAGGAGTTCCTCGAATCCGTCTATGGCAGGAACAACCGGACCGACTCCGCGGACACCGAAATCGCGGGCAACGTGATCACCGGTGGGGAGGTGGGGGTCGAGGTCGTTTCGAGTTCCGGGATCAGGCTCGACGGGAACTACCTGTCTGGCATGAAAATGGGCCTCCTGCGCACCGGCGACTGCCCCGAATTCGTCGAGCGGGCGCGGACCACCGCCCCGGAACTCGCGGTGCCCACCTTTGCCGATGTCCCGGACCCCATGCGCGGTCGAAGGACCATCATCATCCACGAGTGGGGGCCGTATGACTTCACCGTTCCGCTCCTCACTCCTGCCTACGCCGAAGGTGGGCGCTCTGCGACGTTCCAGGTGCTGGGCGCGAGAGATCGCCTGACCCCCACCGGGATCAAGGGTGCGGTGAACGTGACGGTCGAGATCGAGCCGGGGCGGGGGGTGTTCCTCCGCGTCACCCCGAAAGAGGATGCGGCGGCGTTTCTACCCTTCTCCTTCGTGCTGGTGGTGGGGGAGACGGAGCTTTCCGCCGCCGGGACGCTGATGAGCGCCACCTGGAAGGTTCGCCACTGGCAGTGGGAAAAGGACCCCCGGGAGGACGCGGATGCTTTCAAGGCACTGCTCGAAACCGAACCGCTTCGTACGCGGCGGGTTCGCCGCCTCGACTTCCGCTTCGGAAGCCAGGGGCCGGGCGGAGGAGTTTCCGCGGATCGGTTCGCCACCGTTGCCGAGACGGAGATCGAGCTGCCGGCCGGGGAGTTCGAGTTCGTGACGGTTTCCGACGACGGGGTCCGGGTCTACCTCGACGACGAAGAGGTCATCGACAACTGGACCCACCACGCATCGGGCGAGGACAAGGCCGTGGTCCAGGTTTCAGCCGGTCGGCACCGCATCAGGGTCGAACACTTCGAGATCGATGGCCTGGCCCGGCTCTCGTTTCAGCTCAGGCTCGTCAGGAAAGCCGAATAGTGGGTTGGAGCTCGTCCCGGTTCGAGGAATCCTGAGCATCGGGGCCCTTGCTGTGTTTCTTTAGTCTTGGGGAATCTCTGCCGAGGAGACGCAATGGCGGGACATATGTCCAACCGGGACCGGATCGCGAAGATCGCTGCCGAGAAGGCGGCGGAGCGCAAGGAAAAGGTCGAGAAGAAGAAGAAGGCTCCGGCCAGGAAGAAGCGGGCCACGAAGAAGAAGGCCGTCGCCGCGGCTTCCGGTGGACGAATGAAGGTCGTCTGGGCCATCTGCGACCAGACCGGCAACCAGGTCAAGGCCTTCGATTACCCCAAGCGCAAGGAGGCGGACGCGGAAGCGGCGCGCCTCTCGGAAAGCAAGGGCAAGCCCCACTTCGTCCGGAGTGAGAAGGTCCCGATGGAGTAGGGCACCACCCTTCGGTCGCTTGGCGACCTTCGGGTCGGCGGGACGCTGGCGCGTCCCGCCGGGTCGGAACCCACCAGCACCTCCTTCGTCGGCGCTGGTGGATTCCTCCCGGTGCATCACTCAGGGGGACCGTGGTCCCC
>JAJSAM010000082.1 GCA_024274785.1 Planctomycetota bacterium
GAAACGGCGGGCAGCGACCGTCTCCCAACAGGCCCGCATCGGTCACCCCTTGCTTCCCTTTCCCGAACCGCCGATCTTAGCAAATGGTCCGGACCTCTCTGCAAGCAGAAACCGCCACCGGGTCCGACGATTGGATCGATCGGCGATCCCGGTGGCGCGCTGGTTCAGCCGTCCTGGTCCTGTGACTCCATCCGCCGGAGCGCCTTCATCTTGCGAAGCGCCTGCTCCACCGCCGGTGACCACCAGGCCTGATCCCGGTTTTGCTCGGAGAAGCGCTCCTGGGTAATGGTGATGATTTCCCGGGCCGTGTTCTGATCCTCGTTCTTCAGGGCGGACAGGGCGGCCAGGTCCGCGGCCCGAATTGCCGGGACCGGCTGGGCGGGAAAGCGGTCCGCGATGGAGAGCCAGATCTTTCGGGCGGCCTCCGGCTTGCCGCGGCGGTCCTCGATCTTCCCGATCCAGGTCAGGGCCGAGACCGCCTGCTTCTCCTCTCCGGGATACTGCTCGAAGACCTTCTGGTAGAGCTCGATTGCCTCGTCGCCCTGGTCGGCCCGCCGGGCGAGGTGGCCGAGTTCCACCAGGGCCCGCGCGGCGAAAGTCGCCTTCTTCGCGCCGAGCCCGAGGACTTTCCGAAACGCCGCCCGGGCATCCGCGGCGTCTCCCAGGCAGCGTTCGATTTCGCCGATCCGGAAGGCGGCCTCGGCGCAGGCATCCTTGTGTTTGCCGTACTGTTCGAGCACCTTGCGGTACTCCAGGATGCTGGTCTCGAGGATCGCGCGCTTCTCCTCGCCGCTCTTCTTGAAGGCCTGGCGGCGCACCTGTCCGGCGGCCTCGATCTGGGCGCGGGCGGGCTGATCCTCGCCGCTGGTCGCGGCCTCGAGCGCGGGCGTGGCAAGCAGGATTGCTGTTGCCGCGGCGCGGATGGTGGATTTCAGCATGATGGTCTCCTCGTTCTTGAGATCTGGATGGTCCGGCTCGGGCGCACTCTGCGCGCGGGCCACGTGAGGAGGTCGTGCGGAACAGGAGGGGGTTACCGGGAATCTGGTGGCCCGGAGCAGATTGTCAGGAGACCATGGTCTTGGGGGTCTCGGGAGTTTCGGATTCCGCTGCCTTCCGCGACCGCTCGGGCTGGGAGCGGCCCCGCAGGTCCGCGTCGCAGGGCCCCTCGATGGGCAGTGTGAAGATGAAGCTACTGCCCTGGTTGAGCGCGCTCTCCACCCAGATCTCGCCGCCGTGGCGCCGGATGATGTTCATGCAGATCGGCAGCCCCAATCCCGTGCCCCGGGGCTTCTCCGTCAAGGTGTCGCCCACCTGGCGAAAGCGGTCGAAGATGCGTTGATGCTCGCTCGGCTCGACGCCGATGCCGTGATCGCTCACCGACACCTCCACGCAGCCGTCGTGCGCCGAGGCGCAGAGTTCCACGCCATCCCCCTCGTGGGAGAACTTGATCGCGTTCGAAAGCAGGTTGCTGATCACCTGGAACAGTCGGTCTCGCGCTCCGCGGACCAGCGGAATGTCCCCACGCCGGGTGATCGTGGCCTTGATGTGGTGTTCGCCCAGGATCGGCCGGAGCGATCGCAAGGCGGTTTCGGCCAGTTCCAGGATGTCGACCTGGTCGAGCTTCCAGCCCTCGTCTCCCGACTCCATCTTGACCAGATCCAGGACGTCGTTGACCAACCGCGTCAGCCGGTCGCTTTCCCCGATGATGATCTCCAGGAACTCCCGGCGGGTTTCCGGATCCTCGTCCTGGAACTTGGCCAGGATTTCCGCGTAGGCGCGGATGGAGGTGAGGGGTGTCCGGAATTCGTGGGAGATCGAGGAGAGGAAGCGGTCCTTGAGCCGGTCCAGGCCCTGCAGCTCATGGAGCGCGGTCTGCAGCTCCAGCGTGCGCTCGGTGACTTTCCTCTCGAGTTGGCCGTTGGCCTCCATGAGCTGTTTGCGCATGCCGCGCAATGCGTGCTTCATGCGGGTCAGGGCCTGGGATAGCGCGCCCAGCTCGCCTGCCTTGGGCAGGTCGCCGATGACCGCATCGAACTCACCCCGCCCGATCAAGTCGGTCGCGCGGATCAGTTTGGTGATCGGTCGCAGGAACGAACGGACCATCAGAATCGAGGCCAGCGCTCCCAGCACGATCGCGGTAAAGACGAGGCGGAGAATCCGATCCTGCGAGGCGGCAATCCGGTTCAGCAGAGGCTGGCGTGAGAGTGCAAGCCGAACCGACCCGATGGTTCGATCCTGTTCCAGAGTGCTCCGGACCGGGGTGAGGAATTCGGTCATCGGCTCGCCGTTCTGGATCAGCAGGCGAGACAGACCGGAGCGGGATCCGAGCTGCTTGCCTGAGGGAGGCACGTTCTCCGGACGCCGGAACCAGATCGCCAGAGCCTCGCCGCTCGCGTCGAACACCGTCGCATAGCGGGTCGACGGATCGTCCTCGAGCTGTCGCAAGAGGTGCGCCAACTGTTCCTGATCGCGCTCTTCCAGCGCGGCCATTGAGTTGCGCGCGACGTTGCGGGCATGGATCAGGCCGGTTTGCTCGTGCATCCGAAGCAGAGCCCGGCGGCTGTCCCGCGTCATCACCACTCCCATCAGCGTGGAGGCCACCGTGATCAAGATCACGAAGGCCAGCGTCAACCGGAATCGGAGCGAAGAGGTAAGGAAGAACTTCAGCATGCGATGCCCGTGAACTCCGCGACCGCACGGGTCGAGACAGACTCGCGGGACTTATCGACGCAGTTCGTCGGATCTCTTGACTGATTTTGGGGGTTTTCCCGCCCGGGCCCGGGCTACTCGATCTTCAGGGTGGAGAGCACCTGATGGAAGGCGCTGAATCCGGTCTCATCCACCGGTGACATCTGGACCACGTAGAGCGAGTCCGCCAGCAGCACCGCCGCGGCCCGGAAACTCCGTCCGTCCGCCTCATACGAGCCCACCAGCCCTTCCCGGCAGGCGACCCGGCGTTTCAGTTGATGGAGTTTCGCGCCGCCGGCCCGCTCGCTCCACTGGCGGCGGATGTGGTCGAGGGTGTAGTCGTACGGCACCTGGCGGGCGATCACCAGCAGAGTCGCGCGGCTGGCCTCGCTGCTCAGTTTCGCCAGCACGAAGCGGTTCGACATCTCGCGGATCTCCGGGTCGCCGGGCGTGACCTTCCAGCCGTTCGGTATCTCGAACGAGACTCCCTCGAGCAGATCCCGGAAGCGGCCGGACTCCTGAGTCGAGCGGATCCCGGCAGCGCCGACCCGGGTCGTCAGTTCTCCCTGTGCGAATTCGAGGATTTCCAGGTCGATCATGCCGAGACCCTGCAGCACGCCCAGCAGACCCTGTGAGAACCCGCCGTTCTTCAGGCTTGTGGTCCCAAAGCGGATGTGCGTGGGGTCGACGCTGCCCCGGCCGATGGTGCCGTCGAGGGCGTACCACTCTCCGTCGATGGAGACTTCGGTCCAGGCGTGACCTCCGAAGATGCCGCCCATGTAGACGATGCCCATGACGACGCGCGAGGGGATGCCCGCGGAGCGGCAGAGCGCTGCCAACAGGACGGCATGTTCCGAGCAGTCGCCCTGGCGGGTCCGACAGACTTCCAGGGCGGACGCAAAGGCCACGTCGAGGCTCTTCTTGTCAATGGTCTCGTACACCAACCGTTCGAGCTTCTGGGCGGCGGACCAGGCGTCCGGTTCGTCTTCCACTGCGCCGAGCGCCAGCTTCATCAACTGCGGGTCGTCCGACTGGAGCAGCGCGTTCGGTTCCAGGTAGTCGCCGAGCGAGGGATCCGGGTTCTCCAGGGGACGTTGCTGGCGGCGCTCCGCAGGGGGCAATCTCAGGTCGATTCGGAGCAGGGCTTCGC
>JAJSAM010000083.1 GCA_024274785.1 Planctomycetota bacterium
GCAGCGCCGGCAACCGGGCGTCCGGCAGCGCCGGCAACCGGGCGTCCGGCAGCGCCGGCAACCGGGCGTCCGGCAGCGCCGGCAACCGGGCATCCGGCAGCGCCGGCAACAGGGCGTCCGGCAGCGCCGGCAACCGGGCGTCTTCCGGGTCGAACCGTGCATCGCCATCGTCGTCGAACCGCAGTTCGCCGTCCAGGAGCAGGTCGCCCTCGAAGAGCCCCTCCGCCTTCTCCGGCTCAAACCGGAGTGGATCCAGCGCCAGGAAATCCAGCAGCCGCGGTCAGGCCAGCCGCTCCCGTTCGTCCTCGTCGCGCAAGAGCGGTGGTCGCTCCGGCGGTGGAGGACGGCGCTGATTTCGCACCCTGGGTAACCGTGGAATCCCTGTGCTCGCCATCATGAAGCAGGTCATCAATCAGGAAGGTCCCGACATGAACACTACATTCCACCGCTTGCCGAAAGCGAAAGTGACGATCCCTCGTGTCTCACGCCCTGGTCCGCGGCTGGTGGCGGCCTTGCTCTGCTTCGCGGCCCTGTTCGCGCCGGGATGTGCCTCCGTCAGCACGCCTCTGGAGTTCGCGTCGCCCGAAGATGCGGTACAGGAACTGGCCCGCGCCACCAGCGACGGTGACACGCAGCGCCTGCAGGACATTTTCGGCCCCGAGGGACACGACCTCCTCAACTCGGGTGACCAGGTCGCCGACAAACTGGGCGTCGAGCGGTTCCTCGCCCACTATGAGGAGAAGCACTCACTCGAAGCCGTCGGGGAAGACGAGCGGGTCCTGGTCTTAGGTCCGGACGACTGGCCTTTCCCGGTGCCGATTGTGCGCACGGGGGATCACTGGAGTTTCGATGCCAGGGCCGGCAGGGAGGAGATCCTTGATCGCCGGATTGGCCGGAACGAGCTTGCCGCCATCGAGGTCTGCCTGGCCATTGCCGATGCGCAGCGCGAGTACGCCATGTGGAATGTGAACGGCAACGGCACGCATGACTATGCCCAACAGTTCCTCAGCGACCCGGGCGAGAAGAACGGCCTGTACTGGCCTACGGCCGAGGGCGAAGCGCCGAGCCCGCTCGGGCAACTGATCGTGGCTGCCAGCGCCGAGGGCTACGAGGCCGAGGATGAGGGCCCCACACCGTACCACGGCTACTTCTACCGCATTCTCAAGGCGCAGGGCCCCGCGGCACGGGGCGGCACCCTGGACTACGTGGTGAGTGGCAGGATGCTCCTGGGCTTTGCCCTCGTAGCGTACCCCGCCGAATACGGCAACTCGGGCATCATGACCTTCATCCTGTCGGCGAATGGCGTGGTGTACCAGCGCGACCTCGGCGAGGACACCGGGAAGCTCGGCCTGGAGATGGTGACCTACGATCCCGGCACGGGGTGGGAGAAGGCCGAGTAGATGAGGGGAGGCCGGTTCCTCTCATTTGAGTCCATTCATCGTGCCGGAGCAATTCATCCGGAGTCCGGTGAAACGATCCTGCCTCGGGTTCAGCCTCGCCCCGCGAAAGTACGGAACAATGTCTGGTGTACTTGGACGCTCCCATCCTCGGCTTCCGCACCGCACGGACCGTGATCCGAACCGCATCGATCCTCCTCCGCGCGCTCCCGGGTTGCCGGCGGCATATCGGTTACGTCGCGAATCTTGACTTGCTGACAGAGCGTCAGTAGCGTCCCTGTCCGTATCGGCATCGCCATCGGCCTTCCGGATTTGACGGGGGTATACCGCAATCGCTCGCGGGGGTGGTGGGCTGCTCAGATCCTGCGCCTGGCGTCGGCACACGACGCACCGCGCCTTTGGAGGGGAGTTCATGAGACGTTCCGCATTGATAGCAGTCTGCACCGCGGCGGCAATCCTCGCCGTCTTCAGCCCGGGCGCATTCGCGCAGGATAAGCTCGATCGCAGGATCCTGCCAATTCCCGAACCGGAGCGGCCGACCTACAGTGAACTCGACGTGCGCAATGTCGAGACGCCGAAGCGATTTCAGGTGAAGGCGCCGAAGGGCGCCCCCAACGTCGTGATCGTGCTGATCGACGATGTCGGGTTCGGCGCCACCACGACTTTCGGCGGTCCCATCAATACGCCGACGCTCGACAAGCTCGCCGCGAACGGACTGCGGTTCAACAACTTCCACACCACGGCGCTCTGCTCTCCCACCAGGAATGCGCTGAAGACCGGCCGAAATCACCACACCACGAACACCGGCTCGATCATGGAGACCGCGACGGCTTTCCCCGGCAACACCGGGCAGGTGCCGAACAGCGTGGCGCCCCTGGCCGAGATGCTTCGGCTCAATGGCTACAGCACCGGCGCCTTCGGCAAGTGGCATGAGACCGCCGCCTGGGAAACCAGCGTCTCGGGACCCTTCGATCGTTGGCCAACCCATCAGGGCTTCGACAAGTTCTATGGCTTCATCGGGGGCGAGACCGACCAGTGGTATCCGCTCGTCTACGATGGCGTCACCAGGGTCAACCCGCGGCAGAAGAAGGGTTACCACTTCACCGTCGACATGACCAACCAGGCCATCAACTGGGTGAAGGCCCAGCAGTCCATGACCCCGGACAAACCCTTCTTCGTGTACTACGCGACCGGCGCCGTCCACGCGCCGCACCACGTCCCGAAGGCCTGGGCCGACAAGTACAAGGGGAAGTTCGACCAGGGTTGGGATCAGACCCGCCGGGAGACGACCGAGCGTCAGTTGAAGATGGGCGTCATTCCCGAGGGCACAAAGCTGGCCGAAAAGCCGGAAGACATCGTGGACTGGGACACGCTGCCCGCCGACCACCGGCGGCTGTTCTCACGCCAGGCCGAGGTCTTCGCCGGCTTCATGGAGCAGACCGACCACGAGGTCGGACGCCTCGTGGATGCGCTCGAAGAGATCGGTGAACTGGATAACACCCTCTTCATCTACATCGCCGGCGACAACGGCACCAGCGCCGAGGGCGGTTTTGTCGGCATGTTCAACGAGATGACCTACTTCAACCAGGTCACCGAGAAGGTCGAGGATCTCATCCCGTTGATCGACAAGTGGGGCGGTCCGGAGACCTTCCCGCACATGGCCGCCGGTTGGGCCGTCGCCTTCGACGCGCCATTCTCCTGGACCAAGCAGGTGGCGTCTGACTTCGGCGGTACCCGCAACGGCATGGTCATCCACTGGCCGGACGGCATCAAGGACAAGGGCGGCCTTCGCACCCAGTTCTCGCACGTGATCGACGTGGCGCCCACCATCCTTCAAGCCGCCGGTCTTCCGGAGCCCGAGATCGTCAACGGCACCCCGCAGACGCCCATCGAAGGCACCAGCATGCTCTACGCCTTCGATCAGCCGGAGGCGCCGGAGCGGCACACCACGCAGTACTTCGAGATGTTCGGCAACCGGGCGATCTATCGCGATGGCTGGCTCGCCCGCACTCTCCACCGGGCACCATGGCAGACCGGCAAGCAGAAGCCGCTTCAGTCGGATGTGTGGGACCTCTACAACGTCCGTGAGGACTTCAGCCTGACCAACAACCTGGCCGCCGAACGCCCCGCAAAGCTCGAGGAGTTGAAGGCCCTGTTCATGCTCGAGGCCGAGAAGTACCACGTGCTCCCGATCGACGACCGGACCGTCGAGCGCGTGAACCCCGCCATCGCGGGGCGCCCGGACCTGTTGGGCGGCCGGAGTTCCCTCACCCTCTACGAGGGGATGACCGGCATGCTCGAGAACACCTTCATCAACGTGAAGAACCAGTCGAAGACGATCACCGCCCTGGTGGACATTCCCGAGGGCGGAGCGAACGGGGTGATCCTGGCCCAGGGTGGGCGCTTCGGAGGTTGGTCGCTCTACATGTTGGATGGCAAGCCCGCCTACATCTACAACTACCTGGGTCTCGAGCAGTACACCGTCTCGGCGGAAAGCGTGATCCCGGCGGGTCCGGCCACCATCGTGCTCGACTTCGTCTACGACGGCGGCGGTCTCGGCAAGGGCGGCCTGGCGACTCTCTCGGTGAACGGGAAGGTCGTCGCGAAGGGGCGGATCGAGAAGACCCAGCCTCTGATCTTCTCCGCGGATGAGACCGCGGATGTCGGCCTCGACAACCAGACCCCGGTCGCGGAAGGCATCGGCATCGGCCCCCGGGAAACCCGCTTCACCGGCGATATCCGGAAGATCACGGTTGAAGTGAAAGCTGTGAAGTAGGTCCAACGGCATCGGCAGAGTGGCAGCGGCGGAGTTCTCGTCCGCCGCTGCACTCCTCGATGTGCTAGCCTGACGGCCCGCAGCAGCTCTCACTGACCATCAACCGCGAGCAACCGTGACGTCGAAGACACCGCGGAACATGATGCCTGAACCGGCGCCGCCTGCCCCCCGGTCCCGCCGCCATTCCCCTTCCGAGGCGCGCCGGAAGATCATTGAGAGCGCCATCCGGTTCCTCTGGGATCACCCCTTTCGCGAGCTCCGGATCGGGGGACTGATGGCCGGCACATCGCTCAGCCGCCCGGCCTTCTATCAGTACTTCACCGATCTCCATCACCTGATCGAAATGCTCCTCGATGAGGTGGAGAGGGTCATGGTCGAGACGGCCAATCCCTGGATCACCGGGGAGGGTGAACCAGTCTCGGCTCTCCGGGAGGCGCTCGAGGGCACCGCGCGGACCTGCGCTGCGCACGGCCCGGTCCTTCGGGCCATCGTCGAGGCGGCGCCGCTGGACGAGCGGCTCGAGAGAGCATGGTCGGCGTTCATGGGCCGGTGGGATGCCGCGGTGGCGGCCCGCATCGAAGTGCAGCAGGAGGCCGGTCTCATTCGGCCGCTCGATGCAAAACGGATCGCCAACGCTTTGAACGCACTGGACGCGGCGGTGCTCATCGCCGAATTCGGGCGCCACCCGCAGGGAGACCTGAAGGCGGTGGTGGACACGCTGCACCGGATCTGGGTGGGAGCCCTCTATCTGGCGCCCACCGGAGCTTCGGAACCTTCGTCCGGCGTTACGCATTCGGCTTCGCCGCCGACGGGATCCCGGTGAGGCCGCCCATTCCCGCGGAGATGCCTGCCGCCCCCGGCGCCGCCGGGCGGAGGGGAGGGTGAGGAGTCTCTTCGTCTGCCTCGGAGTTCTGATCGTACTGCCGCCGGCCATCGGGCAGGACCGGACGGAGCTGACGGCCGCCTACCTGCTCTCTGCCGGGACCGAAGCGGTCGAGGTGAACGCGACTGCTTTTCGTGCCGCGGGGAAGAGGCCGGCCCACGAGACCTTCGAAGGGTTGGTGGAGTTCGGTGCCGTTTCGGGAAAGGCGCACTTCGGCAACCCGCTGGCGAAGGAGTGGGGCCTGGAGCGCTTGCCGGTTTTTCGAGCACGCTTCACGAGCATCGACGGCTACCTGGTCCCGTTCGAACGGGAAGTCATCGTGGATCCGAGTCCGGACTGCGCCTGGAACATCGTCCTCTCGCCAGGTCGAATCTGGTCGGAAGAGGAAGATGACGGCTGGTCGAGAGCCGCCTTTCCCTTTCTGCTGGCGAACAAGCTCGTCAACGGCAGCCTGAACTGTGTGGGGAGTTTCATCTATCGGAAGGGCCGGATCAGCGATCTGCACGTGCAGGTGCTCCAGGAGACCTACCCGGAGTTCCAGACCACCATGGTGGCGAAACTGCGTCTCCGCTGGACCCCGAAGGCGATCTCCGGATCCGGGCGCGTGCGCAGACGTTTCCGTGAAGAGCTCGGCCGGAGTCTGAAACGGCATCCGCTCCCGGACCTGACCGGGAAGAACCGGGAGTTCAACCTCGCTGCCTTTGCAGAGGGCATCCGGACCGAGGATCTGAGCCAGGCCGCCGTGCTTTACGAGGGTGAACTCTACGTGCAGGACACTCCCGGAGAGAGGGGCCCCTTCCCCTTTCCACGCTTTCAGCGGCATGCGGCCTACAGCCTGACCAAGTCGATCGGCCTCGGTCTTGCGCTCCTGCGGCTGGCGGAACTCCATGGGCCGGAGATCTACGATGAGAAACTCGTCGATCATGTGCCCATGGGTTCCCACGAGAAGGCCTGGGCGGAGGTTCGCTTCAGCCATTGTCTCGACATGGCCACCGGTCTCGACTGGCCTGATCACGTGCGGGATCAGGGGCCTCGCGCCGACGAGGACGGTCCGCGTTTCCTGAAGTGGCTGCTGACCTGGGATCGGGACCGGAAACTCAGCCTGGCCCTGGATCAGAAGCGCATCGGCGGAGAGCCCGGACAGGTCTTTCGCTATCAGACCGTCGCGAGTTTCCTGCTGGCGACCGCGCTCGATTCCTGGCTCCGGAAGAGGATCGGCGAGCAGGCCGATCTGGGAGATTTCCTGAAGCGCGAGGTCTTCGGCGAGATCGGGATCCGGCATATGCCGATCATGCGGACGATCGAGACTTCCGGCGAACGCGGCCAGGTCATCCTGGGCTACGGTCTCTATCCCACCCTCGAGGATCTCGCCCGCATCGCACTTCTGCTCGAGCGGGACGGAACCTGGGAGGGCAAGCGCCTTCTGCACCGGGCGAGTCTCCGGAGAAGCCTCTTTCGCGGGCGGACCAGGGGGCTCCCGACGTCCCTCCCCGGGGCGGATGGCGAGATCCGATACCTGGCATCCTTCTGGGGATTGTCCCTCGAGCATGAGGGCCGGACGCTCACCGTGCCCTACATGAGCGGCCACGGCGGCAGCGCGCTGCTCCTCGCCCCGAACGGCGCCTCCTACCTTCGCTTCCTCGACAGTAACGAGTACCTGCTTACCCCGATGCTGCGCGAGATCATGAAGCTCCGCTGATCGGTGCAACGGTCACATTTCTGTCCAGACGGGCCCTTAGCGCCTCCCCGTCCGCGAGGGGCCGCCGCCCCACTCCGGCCAGTCCGGGCCGCTCCAGGGAATGCAGGCGATCGTCGAGCCCGCGGTGACGTAGACGCGGCCCTTCGCGACGACCGGCTGGGAGGTTACCCGCACGCCGAGGTCGAGAGCGCGCCGGATCGCACCGCTTCCCGGGTCGATCTCGAGGAGAAGCCCCTCGAGCGTGGCGAAGAGAAGCCGGCTCCCGAGGACGGCGGGGGGTGCATGAAAACTCCGCCCCTCGGGGAGGATGAACCTGCGGGCCAGGCTTCCCGTCTCCGAGTCGTAGACCATCAGCTCGCGCCCATCGGCGAGCACGACATATGGGTCGAGGACGACGGGCCGCGGCGGATCATCGCCCCAGCCCCCGCGGGCCGGCGCGACCAGAGCGGCGCGCGTGCCCGTCTGGTTCGCCGGCCCGGTTCTCGTGGGAGCATCCGTCGTCCAGACGATCTTCCCGTCCAGCGGATCCACCCGGATCACGTCCGGCCGCCCCCTCGCCGTCGCGGCGTAGTAGAGACCGCCGCCGCCGAGCCAGGGAGCGCTCGTCGCGCCGTTCTCTTTTCGCCAGAGCACCCGGCCCTCCCGGTCGAGACAGAGCGCGGTTCGCGACTGGGTCGTGATGAAGATCCGCCCGAGCGCGGCGACGGGAGCCCCCACGATGTCCCGGTCGATCGGAGTGTCCCATCGCACCCGGCCGTCCCTGGTGTCGAGGGCGGTGAGCGCGTAGGAATCATCCTTTTTCCGGTATCCCATGACGGCGAGCGTTCCGTCGATCGTCGGCGAGGCCATGATGCTCGGACCGAGCCAGAGCGACCAGATGCGCTTGCCCGTCGCCGTTTCGATCCCGTAGGTGGTGCAGGACTCCGTGCAAGTCACGATGCGGTCGGTGCCGCTCGCGACCATCGAGACCGCGGCCTCGTCCAGGTCCACGGAGTAGCTCTTCCTGCCGGTGATCGCGTCGAGGGCGAAAAGTCGGGCGGACTGGCTGCCGCCGCCGACCAGCACCCGCCCACCGACGACACTCGCCGAAGGGACCGGCCGGTCTCCGGGCGCCTGGTCGGTTCCCGGAGTCGGAAGCCGCACGATCCAGCCGACTTTTCGTCCTTCCCCGCGGTGGTAGACCGGGTGCAGCGTCTTTGCAGGCCGGCGCATTTCGAGCCTCGGCACTCCCCCGAGATCGAGGGCGACGCCCGCGGGAGTTTCGGCCTCTTCGGCGCGGGCGAGCGTGAGGACGGGGAGGACCAGCACGGCGAGAAAGGCCAGGTTTGCAACGCGGTAAAGTGACATCCGCATCTCCTTTCGGGGTGAGGGGCCGCGTTCCGGGAAGAGGTTGCCGCCGGACGCTCGGACAGTACCACAACCGCGATTCCATTCTACCCGCCGCCGCCACGGCCGCGGACGGATCCGCGCTGCGGTGCGGCGTTCTCCCCGGAGAGCTCGGGACGTTTCAGGGAGGTTCTCATCTGGGGGATTCTCATGGGGGGGTGACGCCCGGAAGGAGGACGGGTATGATATGCGCATGCGTCGCAGAGCCTTTCTCGTCCTGGTTCTCCTTGCGGCTCCGCTTCTGTCTTCGGTCGCCCAGGTCGCTCCCCCGGCGGCGCCGCCTCCGCCCGTGGCCCCGGACTGGGTGAAACCGGGCGCGCGGATCACCTACTGGACGGGCACGATCTCGCTGGAGGGAACGCGGGAGACGATCTACGTGCTCGACCCGCAGGGTGACATCTACGACGACGTCGGGAACCGGTATCGGATCGAGGACGACCGGTCGAAGGGCGGCGGCTTCGGCCGGAACGTGGGTGGCCACGGTTTCTTGCAGATGGATATCGTTGCGGTCACCGACCGGGAGGTCTGTCTCGTCCTGCGCGCCTACGTCATGACCGACGTTGATTCGCCGCCCGTGCTCAGCATGATCAGCGCTTCTCGCGTCGATCGGGCTACCGGAGGCGGCCTCTGGGGGCATCCCGCGGTGTTCAGGAAGATGCGCTCTACCAGGGACCAGAAGGTGCTTCGTGGCCCCTACCGGCTCGGCGGGAGAACCTACGATTCCGTGGTCCTGTCCACCGGCAGGCTCGCGCGGGTCCACGATAGTGAGAGCGGGCTCATGATCGTGGAACGACTCACCGGCCAGAGCCAGCGCGGGTGGGTCTGGCAGAATGGGTTTTTCTACCCCGCGCCTCCGAGGTCGAGCGGCTGCCTGACGCTCTTCCGGGGCTTCAGGCAGATGCGGGTTCCGTGGTCGGGGCACCGGCTTCCGGAAGCGGCGAGGAAGGTGAACCGGCTCATTTATCAGGGGGGCACCACGGTCAGCATGCCGGGCTCCGGCGAGATGACGATCCCGGCCACGATGACGCTCGCCAGGCAGGCGGCGGGGGATACCTGGGTCCAGTACGAACAGATCTTCTACCAGCCTCCCTTCCGTATTCAGCCGGAGCAGCGAACCGTTACACCGCAGATCTCGGGAACCGGGACGGTCGGCGGCTGGTGGCTTCCCCCCGCTGATCTGGCGAAGCTCAAGGCGGGCACCGAGATCGATCGGGATCCTTCGATCGGCAGCACGACGATGGTGCAAAGCGCGGGGGTCGTTCCGGACGGACGGTACCTGGTGACCATCCGGGAGACCGCGGCGCGCTACACGGCACAGTGGACGTACGACCGGGCACTGGGCGTGCTGGCGCAATACCAGCTCATCCACCCCACGCCTCTGGCGACGACGACGTACTCCTTCTCTCTGCAGAAGATGGAGTGAGTGAGCCGGACGAGGAGCCGGCTCCAGGCGGGGTTCCCGCCGCGGTGCGAGTCTCGGTGGGCGAGAAGGTCGAGATCGTCCTCGGAAGATGGAAATCGGACGTATACTGTCCCAATGGCAAGACTCCCGCTTCTGCTCGCCCTGATGACCTGCCTGGCGCTCGGGGCTCCCCGCGCACTCTCCCGGGAGGCCGACTCGCCCCTGCGGTCCTCGTGGATGGCCGCGGACCGGATCATGGTCATCTACAACACCACTCGCATGGACAGCGTGGCCGCCGGGGAGAAGGAGAGCTTCTCGAAGGACATGGGCGCCTGGTACATGCGGCAATATGGCATGCCCACGACTCATCTGTTCGGATACGACATGGGCAGGAAGGTGCGGTGGGACAATCCGGGCGCGTTCGAGTTCCTGAAGGCGGTGGCGGATTACATCCTGGCGAACAAGATCCAGGTCGTGCTGCTCGCCCCCGGTACTCCCACCATCATCCGGGACGTAAACAACCTGCATAACCTCGCCCTCGACAGTCTGGTGGGGCATGCCCTCTGGTTCGCCAACGTGAAGAAGGAAGCTCCGGCCTGCCGGAACAGACGATCGGTCTCCCCGGTCGACTCCAACCTCTATTTCCCGTGGTTCGACATGGGCGACGGCGCCAGTCCCTTTGTGATCCGTACGCGTGACGCGACCCGGTGGGTGCCGGACGGCCGGGACCTGATCGTCGGCCGGCGCGGCTGGTACGACACAATGAAGATGGACCTCCGCGATCATCCTTCGGTGCGCCCCTACGGCCGGATCGGGATGCCGTACTACCTCGAGGCGTTTCCAGTCAGGAAGCAGAAGCGGGCGAAGCGGAACGCACCGAAGGACGCGAAGCCGGAGTTCTGGACGGAGGAGCAGGTCGCCCTCCTGTCGATCCCACGCGAGAATTCGAAGTTCGTGAAGGACCTGGTCACCGGCGGGCTGGCCGCCACGACTTCGATCAAGGCGTTCAATGCGCAGCGGGAACGGTCTCTGCTGTTCTTCGGCCGGGAAGGCAACACCGCGTCGTTCATCGACGTCGAGTCGAGTCTCTGCGAGGCCATGGCGCAGGATGCGATCATGCAGGGGGTCGATCCGAAGCGGATCATGCGCGTCGAGTCCGAGCGAGGCTGGCCCGCAACCTGCCCGCTGCCGGAACCGAAGTGGGACCACACGGCCCGTGATTTCATGGCCGGCAAGATCAAGCCGGGGCTCAATCCGCTCATCTTCTCCGCCGGAGGAGTCGGCAACAAGACCGAGATGATGGTCCCCTGGCCGAAGAGCCTGAACGTGCAGCCCGGCCTCGTCGCGGCGGTCTCGGTGAGCAATGGCAAGGACTTCGCCGGCTCGCTGCTGAAGCGCGGCGCGACCACCATGATCGTGAACATCCAACACCCCCAGAACGCCCGGCTGCACGCCTGGTTCAGCGTCTTCCGTCAACTGGTCGGGGGCGCGACGGTGTGTGAGGCGATGGTGACCAGCGGCGGCTCGGAGCGGGGTGGCTACATCACCGGCAGCATCTGGGGCGATCCGCTCTACGCGCCGTTCGGCAAGAACGAAACCAAGGAATACTGGTTCACCGGCGGGGAGTAGAAGCCCCCGCGCGCGCGTCGGCCGTCCCGCGCCACCGGGCTCGTCTGGAAATCAGTGCGAGCGTTGACCCGAGAAGCGCCGCTGCGCCCGAGAAAGCAAGGCGCGAGGAGGGCGTAACCTTGCTGGTCTCAACCGACGAGCAGCGCTGCTTTGCGGGATGCGGCGGCCCTCGAATGCAGTAGCTGTTTTCAGACGGGCCCTCACCATGAATTGGACCCCTCCGGTTCGCCCGATGTTCCGGGGCCGGAGGGGCCCTGGCCTTCGCCTGGTGTGCTGCTACCGGTCGAGGCCCATGCCGTGACCGTGGGAGGGCCAGCCGTCGTCGCCGGGGGTTTCGTCCGACTCCCCCGTGCCGCTCTTCACGAAGCCGCTCATGTAGCCGTGGCCGGTGAGATCGTTGACCCCGTCCCCGTCGGCGTCCACGTAGTTGTCGTTGATGCCGTCGCCGTTGGCGTCTTCCCATCCAAAACCGTGGGCGTAGCTCATCGGCAGGTCGGAGAAGTCGTTGATGCCCACCACCCGGGCGCCACGCTCGATCATCAGGGCGGCGAGTTTCCCGGTCCCGCAACCGATCTCCAGAATCTCCTGGCCGGACTCCACCCACGTGGTGGCGACTCCCGCTTGATGCGATCGATGCGGCCGAGTGTCAGGAATCGCATTCCCCGGTCGTAGCGGGCCGGCGTCTTCTCCAGCAGCTTCATGTAGACGAGAGTCGACATGTCCCTGTTTCCGCATTTCGCGTCCGTCTGAGAATCAATGTACACCCGATCAGGATCGCCCGGAGCATCACTTGATCGAGTGGGCCGCTCACTCACTCTCCTTGCGGCCAGAGTTTGCGGTCGAGCATGCGCCCCCACGTCAAGTCGTAAGGGTGAACCTCCCGCACCCGCAGTTCGCCGCGGTAGACGGGGTGGCCGGTGTTCGCCCACTCGAAGATCGATCCCTCGAGGTTTTGCACTGAGCTGTAGCCCGCTCGCCCGAGTTGGTCGGCCAACTGACCGGAGCGGTAGCCGATCGAGCAGTAAACGACGATCTCGCGGTCCTTCGGAACGCCCTCGAGGACCACCAGGGCTTCGGCCACCGTCGCCGCTCGCCGGGCGCCGCGGAGGTGGCTGACCGCAAACTCCTTTCTCTCCCGGGCATCGAGCAGGAGCGGAGCATTTTCGTCCCGAAGTCGCGCGGAGAGTGTCTCGACATCGATCCCCGCCACCCGCGGGAACTTCTCGCGAATCTCCCGCTTGTACTTCTCGAGTTCAGGCGTGCTCTTGACGGGAGAGGGGTTGGGCCGCTCCGCCTTCGGCTCGTTATCCGCGATCGGCGCCGGCCTCTCGTCGGGCGGGAGGTCCGGGGTGGCTCTGGCTTCAGCGGGCTGGTCGGTCGGTACGGCTCCGGCCCCCGCCGGCATGTCGGGTACCGGGAGATCCGGGTCGGCTCTGGCTTCAGCGGGCTGGTCGGTCGGTACGGCTCCGTCCCCCGCCGGCATGTCGGGTATCGGGAGGTCCGGCGTGGCTCTGGCTTCCACCGGATCGCGGGTTTCGGGGAGCATCGGCTGGTCCGGGGGCGGGTGGAGTGGCGCGGCTTCGACAGCGACCGATTCCCGCTTTTCGACGGCTGCACCGGGGTGGGGCGCGGGCTGGTTCGGGCTGGCGCCGTCCACGGATGAGCAGGCCAGAGCAAGCGGCGCGAGGCAGAGGATGAAGAGGGTGCGGATGACTTTTTCTCTCCCTCTCCGCGTCATCGTCGCGAGTTCAGGAACGGCACCAGGAACCGCATGAAGAGCGACGTGGGAACTTCGTCCATTCGCCTGAATCCGAGGGCGGCGGGGCCGCCCGGATCCGGGGGCAGGTACGCCGTCCTGAAGATCCAGTCCCAGACGCTGAGCACGATGCCGAAGTTGACGCCCGGGCCCGGGCGGTCCGCGTCGTGGTGCCAGATGTGCATGCGGGGGGAGTTCAGCACGTACCGGAGAGGCCCGAAGGAAACGTTCAGATTGGCGTGGTTCAGGTTCCCGATCGCCGTGGCGAAGACGGCCACGATGAGCACCGCCTCCCACCTCGCCCCGAGGGCGGCGAGCGGCAGGTACTTCACGCTTCGGTAGACGATCACCTCGAACCAGTGGAATCGGAAGTTTCCGATCCAGTCCATCTGCGTGATCGAGTGATGAACCCGGTGGAATCGCCAGAGGAAGTCGATGCGGTGGAGGGCGTTGTGGACGAGCCACTCCATGAAGTCGGCCGCGATCAGCACGACGATGACCTGGAGCGGCAGTGGGAGGCGCCCGATCAGGTGGAGCTGTTCCGGTACGCAGCCGCAGACAAGGGAAAGCGCGCGGGAGAGGGTGGACTCGATTCCGAGGAACGCGCTGCCGAACAGCGCACTGAGGATGTACCCGTTGAATACGAGCCAGAAGACATCCTGCCCGAGTTCCCGCCGGAGGAGGCGCTGACCCCGTCGCCACGGAACGATCCGCTCCAGGGCGATGAAAAGCACGGCGAGGATGACGAGCCAGGTCACATAGCGGGTGAGCATGATACGGATGATACGGCGCGGATGATCGGGTCGCAGAAACCTTTCATCAGGCCTCCTGCCGGATCATCAGGCTGGGAGAAACCGGATGCTCTTCAGGATCTTCTCCATTTCCCGCTTGACCTTTTCCGCTGCGCCGGAGGACGAGATCGCGCGGATCGTGTAGAGGTTGCCCTGGTAGAGAACCACCCACTGGCGCAGTTCCACCACCAGCCCGCCCTGCAGCATGCCGACGACCCGATGATAGACTGCCGGGCGTCCGGAGATGCGGTCCCGGTCCTGTCGCTCGACGTCCTTGATGTCCTTGAATTCGTCCTCGAACCGGTCTTCCAGATAGTCCGCCAGGCCGCTCTGGGAGGACGGCGTGGAAGATCGTGCGCTCGTGGCCCGGATCTGGACCGCGGCGTAGGAAGCCTCACTCCCGGTCCTTCGAAGGCGAGCCTGGATGGCCAGGCCTCTCGGCTGGCTGAATTCCCACCGGTCACCGTCGGGCCTGGTCATTTCGAACAGAAACCCCTCATCGCGGTACACCTGCCGGGCGAGCTGTGTGGCGGGGTCGTCCGGGAACTTGTAGCGCTTCCTGGTGCGGCGCCACCAGTCGGACCATTCGCTGTAACTGTACAGTTTCAGGCCGGTGAGGCGCTGCAGGGCGGAGCGAGTGGGTGCCATGAGGGCGGGGTGCCCGTATGAGTATGTGCGCGCAGAGCGCACCGGAGTTGCCGACCCCAGGATCCCGACGAGTTCTTCGATGCTCCGGCGGTCCCGGATTTCGCCGAGGGCGGCGACGGCCGCTTTCGTGAGTGTTGCGTCGCGGCTCATCTCCTTCAGGGCGAGTTTCGCCAGGGCATCCACGGCAGCCGGCGATCCGGTCTGGCCCAGGGCAGCGCATACTTTGGCGAGGCTCTCCGGATCCTTGCTGAAGGCCTTCATGGCGCGCAGGAGCTTGCCGACCGCCACCCGGCCGCCAATGCGTCCCAGGGCGCCGGCCGCGGCGGCCCGAACCTCAGGCGAGGAATCTTTCAGCCTTCCGGCGATGAGCTTCGCCTTGTTCTTTTCGTCACTTTCGGACAGTGCCTCGATCGCGCTGATCCGAACAGCGTCATCCGCCGACTTGAGCTCCTTCCGCAGGTCACGCTCTGAACTCTCCGCCGCGGCCACGATGCCGGGCAGCAGCAGGAGGATGAAGAGAGCCGGCGGTACGAAGGACAGGCATTTGGTGGTCATGGTCTTCTCCTCTTTCCGGTCGCCTGCCGAAGGCTCTGCAGTCAGCCTGAAGAAGGCGACCGGCCATGCACTGGAGATTCTCTCGTCCGGGAGCCGCCACCGAATGGGTGTCAGCCCGTTGAGAACCTGACGCAATCTCCGTGCCGCCTGGAAACCAGACTGAGCACCGGGTGGTGATCGCCTCTCCTGATGCAGTTGCCCCAATTGGTAGGTGCATCTCCGACAAATCGGGAGATCCAGCCGGCCGCGACCTCGGCAAAACCGTGTCCCCACGAGTGCCGCATTCAGGAATTGGCATGCTTTGTGATGCTACCGGGAACAAGGACGCCTGGAGAGCGAACCGGAGAAGCCATGAATGACGAGAGAAAGCCCGGCAGTGAGCACGGTGACGTGCGGCGGGACGAACCGACGTCTTCCCCTGACCCGGTTTGCGGGATGTCGGTCGGACCTGGCGGCGCATTCCGGGAGATCCATGGAGGGCGGGAATTCGTATTCTGCAGCACCTCGTGTATGGAGCGATTTCGCGAGGATCCGGAGCGCTATCTCGCGGGGGCGGGGCGGGAGGTCCTGCCAGCGACTGAGACCGGCGGAGCCGCGGGTCAGTACACCTGCCCCATGCACCCCGAGGTGGTTCAGCGAGGTCCCGGGGCCTGCCCGATTTGCGGGATGGCGCTCGAACCCATGCAGCCCTCCGCGCAGGAGGAGGCGAACCATGAACTGATCGACATGAAGCGGAGGTTCTGGATTTGTGCGGCGCTCACGATCCCGCTGGTCGCCATCGCCATGGATGAGATGATCCCCGGACATCCATCCCGCAGGTTGGCGTCCCCCGCCGCTCTCATGATCATCCAGCTTTTCCTGGCAGCCCCGGTCGTGCTGTGGGGCGCCTGGCCCTTCTTTGTGCGAGCCTGGAACTCGTTGCTGACCAGGAACCTCAACATGTTCACGCTGATCGGGATCGGGGTTGGCACGGCGTACGGTTACAGCCTGGTCGCCGCTCTCTTCCCTCGGTGGTTTCCCGCGTCTTTCCGGGGGCCGGGGGGAGAGGCCGGCGTCTACTTCGAGGCTTCCGCGGTCATCGTCACGCTGGTGTGGCTGGGACAAGTCCTGGAACTCGGCGCGCGCAGCAGGACGGGAGAAGCCATCCGCGCGCTGCTCGGACTCGCCCCGAAGACCGCCCGCAAGATTGCCGCGGACGGCACGGAAGCGGATGTTTCTCTCGACGAAGTCGTCCCCGGCGATCACCTTCGCGTTCGTCCCGGAGAGAAAGTTCCGGTGGATGGAGAGATCCTCTAAGGGACTAGTTCCGTGGACGAATCCATGATGACCGGTGAGCCTGTTCCCGTGCCCAGGCAAAAGGGCGACTCGCTGATCGGAGCGACGGTCAACGGCACCGGTTCCCTGATCATGCGGGCCGACAGAGTCGGCTCGGATACCCTGCTCTCGCAGATCGTCGATCTCGTCGCCAGGGCGCAGCGGAGTCGTGCCCCCATCCAGAAACTCGCGGATCGGGTGGCGGGCTACTTCGTGCCGGCGGTGCTCCTGACGGCAGCGTTGACCTTCGTGATCTGGGCCATGTTGGGACCACCGCCCCGGATGACCTATGCGCTCCTGAATGCCGTGGCGGTGCTGATCATCGCCTGCCCATGCGCTCTGGGGCTGGCGACGCCGATGTCGATCATGGTGGCGACGGGAGCGGGCGCGAGGATGGGCGTGCTCTTCCGGAATGCGGAAGCCATCGAGATCATGCGCGACGTGCAAACCCTGGTGGTGGACAAGACCGGCACACTCACGGAGGGTCGCCCGGCGCTCGTCTCCGTGATCCCCGTGGATGGCGGCGATGGGGAGTTGCTGCTTCGCCTGGCGGCCAGTCTGGAGCGTGGAAGTGAGCACCCGCTCGCGGCGGCCATCGTGGAGGGAGCGGAGGAGCGAGGTCTTGCGCTCTCGGGGGACACGGGTGACTTCTCCTCCTTGACCGGCCGGGGAGTCAGCGGACGCGTCGAAGGCCGGAAAGTCGCCCTCGGCAACCGCCGGCTGATGGATGAGCAGGGAGTATCTGCCGGCGGGCTCGGAGACCAGGCGGAAGTGCTTCGGCGAAAAGGACAGACCGTGATGTTCGTCGTGATCGACGGGATTCCGGCGGGAATGCTCGGTGTGGCGGATCCGGTCAAGGAGACCTCCGCCGAGGCCGTTCGCGACTTGCAGAGCGACGGCGTTCGGCTGGTCATGCTCACCGGCGATACTCGTACCACCGCACTGGCGGTGGCCCGTGAACTCGGGATTGACGACGTGATCGCGGATGTTCTGCCCGAAGAGAAGGCCAGGGCGGTGCGGGAGCTTCAGGAGAAAGGGGAGACGGTGGCGATGGCCGGCGACGGGATCAACGACGCCCCCGCCCTCGCCCAGGCGGATGTCGGCATCGCCATGGGTACCGGCACCGATGTGGCCATGGAGAGTGCCGGAGTCACCCTGATCAAGGGCGACCTGCGTGGTGTTGCCAGGGCCAGGCATCTGAGCAGGGCGACCATGGCGAATATCCGGCAGAACCTCTTTCTGGCCTTCATCTACAACACGCTGGGCATCCCGATCGCCGCGGGATTGCTCTACCCGGTCTTCGGGTTGCTCCTCAGCCCGGTCTTCGCCGCCGCGGCCATGAGCTTGAGTTCCGTCTCGGTCGTGGGCAACGCCTTGCGTCTCCGCCGGACCCTCGCTGCAAGGCCCTCGACTCGTGGCATTTCACTTGCAAAGTGAATCCTGTGAGAGGAGGTGCGCCATGCCGGAGCCTTTCAGGCAGTCTGACGGGGGAGGACGGTCCGTTGACTGCTGGGCCTCGACCAGTTCACTGTCTCAGATCATTCAATCCGAGCCGGGAAGGAGTCGGGAGATGAACATGTCGGGTCAAACCGGAAAAGTGGCGCTCATCATCGAGGATGACCGTGACTACTCGAGCTTCCTCGTGCAGTTGTTCAACCTGCGTGGATTCCATGCGTTCGCCGCATTCGACTTCGATGGCGCCGCCGCACTCGCCGCCGATCTCTCGCCGGACATCATCACCCTGGACATTCAGCTTGAAGGAAGGTCCGGGCTCTTTCTGTTCCACCGATTGAGATCTCTTCCCAACACGAAGGGAACTCCCGTGATCGTGGTCAGCGGGCTCTCCCTGAAATCGGCCGACATGGAGATTCTGATGAGGGAGTTCATGGAAACGGGAGACCTGGTTCCCCCGTCCGCGTATGTGGAGAAGCCCGTGGACGGTCCCAAACTGATCGAGCTCGCACTGACCCTGCTCGGCGACAGCGAGTAAGGGCTCGTCTGGAAATCAGTGCGCCGGTAGCACCGAGAGCGCCGCTGCGCCCGATCCAGCAAGGTGCGAGGAGGGTACCTCAGGGGCCGCGCAAGAATAACTTCGCAGGACGAAGAGCGCTGATGTGCCCGCCCGGCAAGGCGCGAGGAGGGCGCAACCTTACTGGTTTCAACCGACGAGCAACGCATCCGGGCGGGATGCAGCAGCCCTCGATTCCCTCAGCTACCCTCCGTTGCAGATCTTCGCCGGTTTCCGGAATCCGGTGCACGAAGAGCGATCGATGGGGGATGGGAGCGGCGCGGCTCGGGCCAGAGGTGCGAATCGGAGCGGGTGGGCGGAGCGGGGGTCGGTTGGGGCCCGAGCCCCGCTCTCGCCTGAGGATGGGAGGGGCTATTCGTCGCCGGGGGCGCGCAGAACCTTGAACTTGCTCTTCGCCTCCCGGATGAGCTTCTGCTTCTTCTCTCCGGTCGCGTTATCGACCATGGCGATCGTCCGGGCCGCTTCGCGCCACTCGATGCCGGCGCTGTCGAGGGCCTTCTCGGGATCGGCGAGGAACCGCTTGCTGCAGCCGGGGCAGCAGTGGCCGACGCGGAGGCCGTTCCAGATGCTGTAGGTCTTGCCGTTCACGGTGCGCGCTTGCATGATCGGGCACTTCATGTTGGCGAGATCGATCTGCAATCCGGCCTCGATCTCGCTCAGGTTGTAACGGGCCCGCAGGGCCTTTGCCTTCTGTGGCTGGGCGTCGGCGGCGGTTGCGTTCAGATCCGCGACCGCCTTCGCAGCCGCCTTCCACTCGATCCCTGCCTGGTCGAGGCTCTTCGCCGGGTCTTTCAGGAACTTCGAGGGGCAACCCTGGCAGCAGTGTCCGATCCGGATGCCGTTCCAGACCGTGTAGGTCTGACCATCCACGTCGCCGCCCATGATGGGGCACTTCCTGTTTCCGAGATCCGCGACATAGCGCTTCGCGGTACCGGTATCGGCATCGGGCGCGGGAGACCTGATGACGGTGTAGGTCCGCTCGAGTTCGGTCAGCAGCTTCGCGCGTTCGGCGCCACTCGCCGCGTTCACCTTCTCGACGGCCGCCCTGGCCTTGCGCCAGTCGATCCCCGTCTTGTCGAGGTACTTTTCCGGGCTCGCCATCAATTTCAGGGAACACCCGCCGCAGCAGTGTCCGATGCGGAGCCCTCTCCATTCAGAGTAGGTGGATCCGTCCACCTCGCCGCCCATCACCGGGCACTTCTTGTTCCCGAGGTCGATGAGCAGCCCCGGATCGTCACCCTCCTGGGCGAAAACGGTGGTGGTGCCGAACATGGCGATGGAGAACAGCAGCAGGGCGGCCCACGGCCGGCTCCTCCCGGGTGAATGTCTGATCCTGTTCATCTCTTTGCTCCTCTCGTCAGGAAGGCCCGGTGCGGCTGAGTCCGCGGACCGGGTGTTCCGGCGTCCTCTGGAACGGGTGGGAATTCAGTCGCGGAAGAACCCCTGCGCCTGGATCCCGCCACCCGCATCGCAAACTCCGGACCATTGATGATTGCGCTGGTCGATGCCCCGGGAGGGATGGAAAAGCAACAAGGAGGTGGCGCAAATCCATCAATCGTCGTGGCTCGGACGGCCGCCCGGGTCGCGGGGGTTGCCTGAACTCCTTCACTTGCCTGGTGGATCTGAAGCAGGATCCGGGGCGCCGCGGGGGCGTCCGAGCCTGAGCACGCTACGGCACGGCTCTTGCGATGCCCCTGGCGAAGATACGCAGTGAGCCGCCGACCGCGGCCGTGAGCGCAGCAGCGACCTGGAGGCCACCCTCCTCCGGCAACCCGCTGCGCACGCATACGGGGGGCCCGGGCTGTCGGGCCCCCTCGAGCGGCTCATCCGTCAGGGAGCACCGGGCATGATCGATCGGTCATCTCCCGGCTCCCGTGTTGTCAGCCAGGAGATAGCCATGAAGTTGATTGTCCCGCTGTTGGGGCTGTTCGCCCTCGTCCTTGCCTCCACTCCCGCTCTTGCTCAAGGTTGCTGCAGCGAGGGGGATGCACCGCCGGCAAGCCAGGGTGAAAGCACCGATCAGGCGACCGGAGTGGACGCCACGGTCCACGGGGGTTCCCTCACCGGGGTCGGCGTGTATCGCTTCGAGAGCGTGCTCCGAAAGGAAGGTGTGCGCGTGTACGTATTCGACAAGTCCGGCCGCCCCCTGAAGGTGTCGAAGCTCTCGGGGAGAGTGACCCACTCCCCGGTGGATGGGGAGGAGACACTCGTCGATCTGAAGCCGGTCGAGGCGGGTTCGAAGGGCGGCCAGGGGTATCTGCTGGCGAAACTGAGCCTCGACTTCGAAAGCGAGGCGAGGCAGGGTCTGACGGTCAACCTGACAGGACTCGGGGAGACCGGGGAGGACGCCGCCAGATTCGAGGTCCCCTTCAAGCGGTCACCGAAGGTCGGATACGTGTGCCCCATGCATGCCAAAGTCCGCTCCGACGATCCCGGCCGGTGCCCGGAATGCGGGATGAAACTATCGCGCAAGGTGAAGAAAGAGGCACCCGTAGCTGCCAGGAGTGCTGCCATTTTCACTTGTTCCATGCACCCGCAGGTCGCCGTCGGCAGTCCTGGAACCTGCCCGATCTGCCGGATGAAGCTCGTTCCGAAGCAGGCCGAGAGGACTACGAAGCCGGCGGAAAGCGTGGCCTACACCTGCCCTATGCACCCGGATGTCAGGACGACGGCGCCCGGGAGATGTCCCAAGTGCGGCATGGCTCTCAAGAAGTCCGGTTCCGCTGGTGGCTAGAAGCCCGGTGGTGGATGCGGGGGATGCTCCGGAAGCTGACCCCGCATAACCATCGCCCACGTCCGGGGGGCGGTTGCGGCGTCGGTCTTCCCCTTTCGGGTACCTGCTCGCATCCCGCCCCCTCGTCTCGCGCACGACCGGTTCAGGATTCCGGTTTCGGCCGGATCAACTGGAGTTCGAAGATGTTGTCGCATCCGCAAGCGACGATCAGGCGTCGGCCCGGACCGACTCGCGGGCGGACTATCACGATCCATGCCCTCCTTGGCGGGGTCTTCGGATACCTCGTTCTCCACCCGGTTTCGATGGTCGTCTTTCAGTTTCTCGACCCCATGCGCGACAGCGATCCTTCCGGTGGAAGCTCGTTTCTTCGCCCGATCCTTCACTCGTTTCAGCTTGAAATGCTCCCCATGGCGGCGGTGTTCACGTTGTTCTCCGCCCTGATCGCTTCGATCAATGGAAGGTACCGGGCCGTGCTCAGCGAACAACGGAATGAGCTGCGCAGGAGGGGGGAACTTCTGGAGGTCCGGAACGAACGCCTCCGCCGGCTGGAGCAGGCCAACCGCCGGGCGGCACGGTTTCTCGCCCACGATTTGAAGGGACACCTCGGCGGAATCCTGGGCTTCACCGATCTCCTGCTGGCCCGGGAGGACCTTGCGGAGGACCAGACACTCGCGGACGCATTGACCCGGATTCGCCGCCAGGGTTCGTGGATGCTCCAGACGGTCCGGGAACTGCTCGACCTCGAACGCTTGCGGGAGGGCGCTCCCCTCAGCCGGGAGGCTCTCGACGTCATCGAACTTCTCGAGCATGCGAGGGACAACCAGGGCATGGTTGACACTCACGGCGCCGTGGAAGTGGGCGAATCCGGGCTGAAGTGCCCGGCCGTTCACGCGGACCGAAGGGTCGTCCTCCGTGTTCTGGCAAACCTGCTCACCAATGCCCTGAAGCACAACCGGCCCGGCGTCCAGGTCGTGCTGGATGCGCGGGTGGGTGAGGGCCCTGTGGAGGTGACGATCACCTGCACCGACAATGGGCGGGGGATCCCGGACGACCTGACCCCTCGACTCTTCTCGGAGTTCGAAGCCGGCGCCGACCATGCCCTCACGGACTCGACCGGTCTTGGGCTCGCATTCTGCAAGGAGGCTGTCGAAGCGCACGGAGGACGAATCTGGCATGAGCGCCCGGAAGAGGCCGGCGCCCGGTTCTGCTTCACCCTCCCCGTCGCGAAGACTTGAGTCGGTGCGACAGTATTGTCGCCCGACCTGACATTATCGTCGCCCTGGATTCTCGCCTTCGGTTTCGCCGGTTCCGAGGGGCGTCGGAATGATCCAAATCCATCAGGATTCCGTGGGAATCTGTGGGAAATGAAGCTGTTTCCGCGCTCGAAAGGCCGGATCCGCTTTCGAGGCGGCATGGCATTCAAATTGCTGAATGGCAATATCGTGGTTTGGGGCTTATCGCCGCATTCGCCCGAGACGGACAAGGCGGATGCGGTGAAATGGTCTGTAGCAGACTTTCGAAAGGAGCAGTTCGATGCCTGAATTTGAAACCGTGCGGGGATCCCGCCAGATCATGGGTCTGGTGATCCTCGGATTGGCCCTGATATCGGTGGCCTGCGGTGGTGGTTCGAGCGGAGGTGGAGTCACTCTCCCTTCCGGCGGCATCCCGGGCGACACCGGGTTGGTCGTCGGTACCATCGACGGCGGTGATGTGTTCACCTACGGGACGCTTCTCCGCGTGCCCGCCGATACTTTGCAGTTGACCATGGACGACCGGACCGACCGGATCCCCGTCAACAGCGACGGCACTTTTCGCATCAGAAATGTGACGGATGGGGATCACACCCTGCACATCCGGCACACGGACGGGATCGAGGCGCATCTGGCCTTCCGGATGCTCGATGGCCGCAATCTCTCCCTCGGTACGGTGACCGTTGCCGGCGGTGAGCTCGAGGAGTTCACCGGTTTCAACGGCTACCACTTCGGCTTCGTTGACGAGGACGGCGACGGCGTCAACGACAACTTCGCCGACGCGGACGGTGACGGTGTCTGCGATCGGGGTTTCGACTATGAGGGCACCACCTACTTCATGCCCTACGGTTTCATGGATGGCAACCGGGACGGTCGCAACGACTTGTTCCGCGATGCCAACGGCGACGGTGTGAACGACCTGGACGGGAAGCGCTACGGCCAGGGTTTCGGTTTCGTCGATGAGAACGGTGACGGGATCAACGACAACTTCGTGGATGCCGATGGTAACGGGATCTGCGACCTTTCCTCCATGCCCTACCGTCACCCCTTCGGTTGGCAGGATGGCGATGAAGACGGTATCAACGACCTCTTCACCGACCAGAACGGCGACGGCGTGAACGACGTGACCGGGGAGACCTACGTCGCGACGCCCGGCTGGGCCGATTTCGACGGCGATCACCTGAACGACTTCTTCCGTGACGCCAATGGCGACGGCATCAACGACTTCAGTGACATGCCGATGGGCTACGCTCACGGTTTCGGCTGGGAGGATGAGAACGGCGACGGGATCAACGACAATTACCGTGACGCCGATGGCGACGGGGTCAACGATCTGAATTCCGGCCGTTTCGGCGGCATGCATTACGGCTACGGCTACCAGGCCCGGGCGGTCGATGACGACGGCGACGGCCTGGACGATGCGACCGGCGACCCTCTCCGCCCCGGTTTCGGCTGGGTGGACGCCGACCACGATCACATGAACGATTACTTCCGCGACGCCAACGGCGACGGGGTCAACGACCTCAACGGCCACGGTTACCAGGACGGCTACATGATGAGCAATCCGGGTGATCCGGACGATACCCCAGGCCACGGCGGTTGGCCCCCGCACGGTCACGGAATGTAGTTCGCCAGGCCCCTCGACGCGCTCGCGCGTCGAGGTTATCCACCACCTGCGTTTTTCAGGACCCCTTCGGCCCCGGTACCCCGGGCGAGTCGGAGGGGTCTTTTCTTTGTCGGAGTTGGACGATCGGGCTCGTTCCGACCGCGCTGTCGGAGGGCGATCCTCACCTTATCCTGAACCGGGAAGGTCGGGGGCGGGCCGGATCGGCGCCGGCTGGGGATGCTGCGACCGGGGGAAGGGGAACTCCCCCGGTCGTGTGGCGTGTTTCGGGGGATGAGCCTCAGCGGCCCGGCCGACCCCATCGATCGTTCGCGGTCGCCGCGGCGATCGAGGATCGGAGGGCCAGTGCCTTCGGATCGTTCGGGTCGATTGCCAGGGCGAGCCCCATGTAGTGGTTCGCCTTGATCAGATTGCCCTTCACGATGAAGTTGTGGCCGACATCGACGTACACGGTCAGGAGTCGCGTCTCGATCGCCGAACTCAGTTCCAGGAGGTCCTTTTCCCGGCCGCGGGCCGCCGGCATCTTGCCGGCCCTGACGGTGACGGCCCGGGCCTGTTCGTAGACCGCGATGGCCGCCAGGAAGGCGTCCTCCGCCTTGCCCAGGCTCCCGGACCGGAACAGTCCGACCTGGCGCAGGCGGTCGCCTTCATCGATCTGCTTGCGAACGGATTTCAAGCCGTCCTCGAAGCTCTCCGCCGCCGCTTCGGCTCGGACCCTCTCTCTCGCCATCCTGCGCTCTTTGTCGATGCGCCCGGAGAGCACTTTCACCTGTTCCCTGGCGGTGGAAGCGGAAGGGCACCGGGGATTGTTCTTCAGGATGTCCCTGAGGTAGCTTCGGGCCTCGACCAGTTCTCCGGCGCTGACCAGCTTCTGCGCGCGGGAGAGCTTGTCCGCGCCGCAGCGGCTGGATGCGTCGTCGAGCTTCTTCTGAAGCTCCGCCGTGACCGCTTCGCCGGAGATCTTCACCGCAAGTGCGTACTCATCCATGGCGAAAGCCAGCAGGTTCCGCTCGTTCGCCCAGTCACCGAGCTTCTCGTGATCCGCGGCGGAATCCCCGCTCAAACGGGCACGTTTGAGTTCAAACAGGCTGTAGTCGGATACACGGGAGAGCGGCACTTCCACCTTTGAGCCTTCGACCCCCTCGATGGTCATCGTCAGGGTCTTTTCGGACAAATCGAGGACGCGGCCCTCCAGGCTGCCGCCTCCCTTCAGGTACACCGTCTCGGCCATGGCCACGCCGACCAGGATCAGGAGCAAGGCCGGCACGATTGCAATCGTCCACTTCATGATTGTTCTCCTTCTGTCCGCTTCCTTTGGGCCCGACCGGGACCAAAGACACTTGAGGTGCCAGCATAGCGATCCCGGGAGTTTCGGTGCCACTGAATCTGGTGAATGAGTGACTGAGTCCGGAGGCGCTGGCTCAACTCGAATGGTGGCAAGGCTGCCCGCTTTGCGGGCCAGCCCGAGGGAGGATGGTCCCAGCGCGCCTCTGGCCCCGCGCCACTTCGCTCTCCAGCGGGCCGGTGCAGACGACGACGGTTATTCCGCAGAGCCTTGCGGTCGGGTTGCACACTCCTCGTATCACCGGCGAGGTAAGCGGGGCGGCGCTTGAATCCGCCGCCCGCTTCTCCCCGCATTCGCAACACGAAACCAACGTCAAACCAACGTCCGGATCAGGCTACTCCGGATCCATGAAGAGCCCGGGTAGAGATCGTTTGTTGGCGGCGTAGATATCGAGCCAGATGTTTGCGTTCGATTCCCTTCTGGACGTCAGCATGTTCAGCGAACTCACGAGAGGCCGGCCGAGGTCGCTCCAGCGCTTGCGCGTCGCGGGGCTCACCCTCTTTCCCGGAGCCCGGGAGGGCTTCAGGAGCTTGAGGAACGACAGGATCTCCTCGAGCACGAGCACCCGTCTCTTCGAGTCGCCGTAGTACCCAAGGGCGATGATGGCCTTCTTCGATACATTGATGTCCTTCGACTTCCTCATCAGGTCGAAGAGTTGCGGGATTGCCGGATCCTGCCCCAACTTGCCAAGGCTCTCGATCGCCTGGAGCCTCACGGGGTCGACCGTCTCCTCCCGGGGTGATGGCAGCAGTTTTCGAACGTGCTTGAAAGCGCCCTTCCGGTCGTTGAGTTCGAGCAGGCTGTCCATCGCCTGCGTCCTGACCCCCGCGAGATCGTCGTTCCGCATGACCTTGCACATCCCCTCCTGCAGCTTCGCCCGCCACGACTTCGTCGTCAGCGTGTTGTGAAGGGACACGGCCTGCCTCAACAGAGGCTCCCCATCGGTCGTTTCGTACTCGCCGTGGAAGTCCTTCAGATTTCCGAGGAGGGCTTTCGCCTCCGTGATCCTGGTCTTCTCGGCGTCATCGACCGCCCATGCGACTTCCACCACGCCCGAAGGGCCGGCCAGGGATATGACTGCTGCAAGACCAGTCCAGAAAATGATCTTTCCGACCATCTCTAAAACCTCCTTTTCAGGGTGAGGGCCTGATCAGACCGCGCCCTCGCCTCGTTCTCCGGTGCTGATTCGCACGGCATCCTCAACGGAGCAGACGAAGATCTTCCCGTCCCCCCGAAGCCCCGTGTGGGCGGCGCTTTCAATCGCGGAAACGACCTGTCCCGCGAGCGCATCGGAACAGAAGGCTTCGACTTTCAGGTGGGGCACATAGTCGAACCCTTCGTGATGGACCATCTCCTTCGCACCGTCCCCCTTTCCGCGGCCGAAACCACGGACATTCAGAACAGACAACCCGTGTAACCCGGGTACCTTGTGCATGACCCGGGTGACGTCCGCGAGCTTGTGGGGTTTGATGTACGCCTCGATCTTTTTCATCTCATTCTCCAGTTAATGCGCGATTGCCGAAGCCTCACGCTCGGGCGCGACGGCAAAGTAGCGGTAGAGCGCGGGAATCACGAGCAGGGTGAGCACCGTCGAGGTCACGAGGCCCCCGACGACAACGGTTGCAAGGGGGCGCTGGACCTCACTTCCGGTTCCCGTTGCCAGGAGTAGTGGAATGAGTCCGAGGGCCGTCGTTGCCGCGGTCATGAGGACCGGGCGCAGACGCATCCTGGCCCCCTGAACGGAGGCTTCGTCCAGGGGCACGCCGTCTCGCACGAGTTGGTTCAGGTAGGTCACCAGGACCATCCCGTTTTCCAGGGCGATACCGAAGAGGGCGATGAAACCAACGGAGGCCGGCACCGAGAGGTTCTGCCCGGATACCCAAAGCCCCAGAATGCCGCCCACCAGAGCGAGGGGAATGTTCGCGAGGATGAGCAGGGAGTTCTTCAGCGAATTGAAACTCGAGAACAGCAGGACAAAGATCACGACCAGGGTGATGGGCACGACGACCGCGAGGCGTTTGTTGGCCTCCTGCTGCAATCGGAACTGCCCTCCCCAGGTCGCGAGGTATCCCGGCGGCAGATCGACGTTTTTCTCGATCTCCCGCTGCGCTTCTTCCACGAAGGATCCGATGTCGCGCCCCGACACATTGCATTGAATGGCGATGAATCTCTGGTTGTCTTCTCGGGTGATCTGACGGGGGCCCACGACCTCTTCGATCGCCGCCAGCTGGACCAGGGGGATGTTCATTCCCGATGGAGTTCTGACGAGGATCTCTTCGATCGAAGCCACGTCGTTTCGAGCGTTTTCCGGGTAGCGAACGAGGATTTCAAAGCGTCGGATACCCTCGAAGATCTCACCGGCGATCCTTCCCCCGACCGCCGCCGAGATGACCGCCTGCACGTCGGCCACATTCAGGCCATAGCGGGCGATCGCCTCCCGGTTGATGCGAATGAGAAGCTGGGGAGTTCCGGTAACCTGGTCCACCTGCACATCTTCCGCGCCGGCCACGCTGCCGACCACCGCGGCAACCTCATTGGCTTTCTCGATCAACACGTCGAGATCGTCGCCGAAGAGTTTGACGGCGAGCTCCGCGCGAACACCCTCCAGCAGCTCGTCCACCGTCATTTCGATCGGCTGCGTGAAGTTCGTGAGCACTCCTGGAATCTCGCCGAGAGCATCTCGCAACTGCTCCTGCATCCACTCCTGATCCTGGGGCTTGCGCCAATCGTCCCGGTCCGTGAGCAGGATGTACATCTCGGCGCTGTTGACGGGGTCGGTGTGCGCCCCGACTTCACCACGTCCGATCCGGGAAACGACCCTGGTGACTTCCGGAACGGCGCGCAGGCGCTTCTCCGCGAGAAGTGTCGTGCGAGTGCTTTCGGTGAGTGAGATCGAGGGCGCCATGGTCAACCGCAGGACGATTGTGCCCTCGTTCAGTGTGGGCGTGAACTCGGACCCCAGCATGGGGAATACGATTCCTCCGACCAGGAGCAGGAAGACCGACAGCCCCACCGCCAGAATCCGCCGGCTGACGAAGAGCCTGAGCAAAGGCACATAGGCCTTCTGGATCATCCGGATGAGCAGGTTCTCCTTCGGGCGTTCGTCCTCGTTTCCCGGGAGCTTCCGCTTCATCAGGAAGTACGCCAGGGCCGGTGCGAGCAATACCGCAAAAACCAGCGATCCGAACATGGCCATCGCCACCGTGTTGGCGAGTGGGCGGAAGGTCTTGCCTTCCACGCCGCTCAGGGTGAACAGGGGCAGGAAGACGATGACGATGATGGCGATCGCGAAGACGATCGGCCGGCCGACTTCCGCGCAGGCCCGGAAGATGATCGCGAGTTTCGATTCTCCCGGCGGATCCCCCTTGAGACGCCGATCGATGTTCTCCACGATGACGATGGTGCCATCCACCATCATTCCGATGGCGATCGCCAGTCCGCCGAAAGACATGAGGTTGGCCGAGATGCCGAACACTCCCATGCCCACGATGGCAAAGAGCGCGGAGAACGGTATCGCCACCGCGACGACGATGCTCGGTCGGACCGCCCCCATGAACAGGAACAGGACGACGACCACCAATCCGATGCCGATGAGCAGGGCATCCCGTACCGTGCTGACGCTCGCCTGCACGAGGGACTTCTGCTCGTAGTAGGGCACGATTTCGACGCCGTCGGGGAGGATGTTGTTGATCTCCTCGAGTTTGCGCTCCACGCTGGCGATGACGGTCGAGGAGTTCGTCCCGAAGAGTTTGACGACCATGCCGGCGACGACTTCACCTTCGCCGTTCATGGTCTGAACGCCCCGGCGTATGGCGCCGCCCTCCCGCACGTCCGCCAGTTGCCGGAGGTAGACGGGGCGGCCGTCCTCCGTTTTCACCACGATGTTCTCGATATCGCCGATTCCGGTGGCCAGCCCCACGGACCGAACGACGTACTCCTCGGCGTCCTTCTCGATGAACTGCGCGCCGACGTTCAGGTTGTTGGCCTCGATCGTCTCAATAAACTCCGGCAGGGACAGGTCGAAGCGAAGAAGCGCATCGGGTCGCACGACGACGTGGAATTGCTTCTCGAGTCCACCGATGCCGAGCACCTCGGTGACTCCGGGCACGGTTTGCAGATGGAACTTCACAATCCAGTCCTGGATGGTTCTCAACTGCGTGATGGAATAGGTGCCCGTCGTGTCCTGGAGGAAGTAGAAGAGAACCAGTCCCATTCCCGTGGAAATCGGACCCATCGCGGGATCGCCGAATCCTTCGGGTATCTCTTCCCGGGCCTCCTGCAGCCTTTCGTTCACCAGTTGGCGGGCGAAGTACACATCCACACCGTCCTTGAAGTAGACGTTGACCACGGAGAGCCCGAAGTTCGAGACGGACCGGATCTTCTGGACTCCGGGAAGCCCGGTCATGGAAGCCTCCACCGGGTAGGTTACGTACTTTTCGACTTCCTCCGGTGCAAGGCCTTCCGTGACTGTGAATACCTGGACGAGGTTTGGAGATACATCGGGGAAAGCGTCCACCGGGAGCTTTCCGTAGCTGTAGACGCCGGCTGCCATGACCATTACTCCAACGAAGAGTACGAGCATGCGGGCGTTCAGCGTGGCGCGGATCAATCGTTCAATCATCGCATGCTCCTAGTGGCCGTGGCCTTTGCCGAAACTGCTTTTCTGGGTCTCTGCCTTGAGGACGAAGGCGCCCTTCGACACGTAGCGATCGCCGGCACGGAGTCCCGACTTGATCTCCAGGTTGGTGTTGTTCCGGCGTCCGATCTCGACCTCACGAAGCTCGAAGCCTTCCTTCGTTTCCACGAAGACGACGGACTCTCCCGAGATGGTCTGAATGGCGGCCTTGGTCACGACGATGGCCGCGCTCACCCTTTCGTACTCGAGTGATGCCGTGACGAACATCCCGGGTCGCCAGGCCCGGTCCTTGTTGGCGAGAACGACCCTGGCGGTCGCGGCGCGGGTGGCCTCGTCCACAAGAGGGCTGAGGAAGGTGATCGTTGACCTGATTTCGTCATCGGGGCCCGACCGTACATGCACGGTCTGCCCCGGCGCGACCAGGCTGAGGTCTTTCTGGTAGATGGTGAGATCCACCCAGACCTCCGAGAGGTCCGCCACTGTGAATGCGGTTTCAGAGGTCTCGAGCATCTCTCCGAGAGTGATGTGCTTCTCGACGACCCTCCCTGCGAAGGGGGCGCGAAGTCCGTACCAGGCCAGCTTCGCGTGGCCGCTTGTCCCCATGGCGATGGCATCCAGGTCGTCGGAATTCATCCCCAGCACGTGCAGGTAGCGGTCCGCGGATTGAACTTCGAATTCGGCGAGCTGCTTGTCCCGGCGTGCGGCAAGCAGGTCTCTGCGGAGCGCGAAGTGAATGCTGTCGCGGGTCGCGACATACTCGGCCTCGGCTTTTTTCAGCCCGGTTTCGGCGGCCAGGTAGTCGCTCTCACTCGAGATCTTCCGATCGAAGAGCCTCTTTTCCCGATCCCACGTCGACTTCGACAAGACCAGCTCGGAGTATGCACTGACGAGCATCTTGCGGTTCTCACCCATCTCCGCACCTTCGAATTTGCGCAGCTCTTCGAAGGTGGGAGTGGTGTCGAGGAGCTCGAGCATCGCGGTTGTATTGCGATTGATCTTCTCCATTCGAGTGAGGTCGGTGTCCGCGAGTTCCAACTGCTGTCGGGAAGCCAGGAATGCGACCTTCGCGTTGCCCAGTTCGGCGCTCTCGAGCATCGCGAGAGCCTCCCCCTCCTTCACCAGGTCGCCGACTGTTCTGGTGACTTCGCGCACGATGCCGGGGGTCCGCGGCACGATGTGGGCGACACGGTCCTCATTCAGGCGCACTTCTCCGCTCAACTCGAGGTGGAGAACCAACTCCCCCGGCCCCGCGGTCTTCACTTCGACCCCGAGTTCCACCATCTTCTGTCGATCCAGCTTGACGGCGGCGTGCTCGTCATGTTCTCCCTCGCCACCCTCCTCCTGGTGATCATCCTCCGCATGTTGATCGGAAGCGCGGTCATCCGTACCGCCGCCGCAGCCGATCACCATCGCCGCGGACAGGATCAGCAGACCCAATACCATCGGGCTGTACTCGAGAAGTTTCTTCATCAATGGCTTCATCGCACACCTCCGTCGCTATCCCCGCCGCCGGCAAGGGTGCCGGCAATCAATCTCTCCACAGCAGCCCGGGCCCGGTGATAGGACTCTAGCGCATAAACGTACTCAAATCTCGCCGCGACCAGAGCGCCCTGGGCGTCGAGGACCTCGAGGTAGCCGGCCTTACCCTGCTGGTAGGCATCCTGCACCGCTTCAAAAGTGCGCTCGGCGGCGGGCAGGACCTCATCTCTCAGTGAATTCGCGGCGAACCACGCCCCGGAGATCATCTCGTAGGCATTCTTGAGATCGCCTCGAGCTTCACTGCGGACCAGGCGCTGTTCCTCACGGACCTTCGACAGTCTCCGACTGGAGGCGAGCACGGCGCCCTGGTTCCGATTGAAAACCGGCAGCGCGAACTGCACCCCGGCTGTGAAAGCAGTCTCATCCGGCCCCGTGAACCGCCGTAGACCAACCGCGGCGGTCACGTCGGGAACGGCCCCGGCCTGAGCCAGTTCCAGCTCCGCCTGGCGCAGTTCCTGTTCGGTCGTCCAGCGGGCCAGGTCGGGATTCCGATCGAGATGGACGATGAGTTCGGAGAGTGGAGGGACCGGGCCGATCTGTTCGAGATTCCCGATGGCTCGCCCGAATTCGGGTATCTCCGCTCCCCATTGGGTGGCCAGGTTCTGCCGGGCCATCTCGAGTTCCCGTTGCGCCCGATCGAGGGCGATCCTGCTGGATGAAGCCAGTACCCGCGTGCGCTCTCGCTCGAGCGGAGAGACCTTTCCCGCGTCGACACGCTCGGAGACGGTGTTCAGGGTTTCGATGGCGAGCTGGTTGGCCTGTTGCGCCAGCCCGGCTCGTCTCTCTGCGGCAACGACCATCACAAAGGCCTGTGCGGTCGCGGTGAACACGTCGAGGCGCGCGGACTTGTACTCCCACCCTCCAATGTCTCGGGAGAGCGCTGCCACTGCCTCGCGCTTCCTTCTCTTTCCGCCGAGCTCAATGAGCTGCGAGAGTGTGAGTGTGATTTCAGAGTCGATGAAGCCCGCAAACTGACCGGTGCCACCGAAGTTCTCGAATTCAGCACCGAGTTCGGGATTGGGCAGGAGTGAAGATTGCAGCACCTCCGCATCGAGCGCGCGGACTTCCCAGGAGAAGGCCGCGAGACGCGGATTCATGGCCAGGGAGGCCTGCAGTGCATCCTTCAGGTTCAGGTCTCCCGTCGGGACGGAGGGCGTTGATGCGGTCTCGGTTTGCTCGGTTGCATCGGCCTCTGTTTCTCTTTCCAGCGGTCTGAGTTCGGGGATCGAGCTTCTGGTTTCAGTTGATGCACAACCAAGGAACAGAACTACGGCGAGCGTCACCGCGTGGGATGACGATTTGAAGAGCATGGGTTTTCTCCGGGAATCTGATATCGGGGATTGGGCCGAGGTCATGCGAAACAGCAGCTTCGACCGGTTGGTGGAGGATTCGATCCGAAAGACTAGATCTGGAGAACGGTGCTCCGGAGGGACGGCATGGATGCCGGTGGGACGGGGGCGGGGAGAATCAGGTCATTCAAGCCCGGGACTGTCTCGGTCGGCGCCAGAGCGATGCAGGCGGTGCAATCCAACTGGCATCGGTGGTGCTCGATACGGGTCAGGTTGACTCGGGAGACCCGGGGAGTCTCGGCGCGCAGAACCGGGATATCGGCGCAGGGCCCACACTCTCCGGGTGCGGCCAGTGCAATCCACTTCGGCGTTTCCGGCGAGCTCTCGCGAGTCGCGATCGGCGGGACCTCGCAGCAGTATGCGTCTCCCGTCTCGAACCCCGCATGCCCGTCGGTGCCAATGCACAGAATCGCACCACTCTCGCCGCCGAGCCCGAAGACGAACTGGGCGGTGAGACAGACACCGAAGATGACCGGGAGGAAGCGCTTCATCGTCTCTCTTACGCCTTGAGGAAGGACCTTATGAACGGAAATCTCGCTTACCTCATGCCGAAAGTCAACTTTCACGATCTTCGGGACGGGCCGCTCGGGCACCGCACTCGCCCGGTTTTCTCACCAGTGCGGGCGCCGTGTTTCTGCAACCCGGGAACTCACAGCGCGGCCCAGTCTCAATGGAGGGTCGACCTCCGGGCGACCGAGCTGCCAGTCCGAGAATGTCCCGCAGACTCTGCGAGTGCTGCGGTGATTTCGATCGTCAGTGGCACAGGAGATTGTGTTGAGTCACTGCGGGTGGCAGCCACAACAAGGTGTCTCCGAGGAGGCGGGCGAGCGGCTGCTCACTCGCCTCCATTTCTTCGCGTGAACCGGGGGCCCGTCGGGAAAGAACTGCTGCGTTCGAGGGCCGCTGCATCCCGCTTTGCTCTGTTGCTCGTCGGTTGAAACCAGTAAGGCTGCGCCCTCCTCGCGCCTTGCTTTCCCGGGCGCAGCGGCGCTCTCGGTGTAACGGTCGCACTTCTTTCCAGACGAGCCTTTACGATCAGCGTCCGGGCCGCCCCCACCGGTCGTTCGCGGTCGCCGCGGCGATCGAAGACCGGAGAGCCAGCGCTTTCGGGTCGTTCGGGTCGAGCGCCAGGGCGAGCCCCATGTAGTGGTTCGCCTTGATCAGATTGCCCTTCACGATGAAGTTGTGGCCGACATCGACGTAGACGGTCAGGAGTCGCGGCTTGATGGTCGAGTTCAGTGCCAGGATGTCCTTCTCCCGGTCCTGGGCTGCCGGCATCTTTCCTATTCTGACGGTCATGGCGCGGGCCTGCTCGTAGGCGGCAATCGCCGCCAGGAAGGCATCCTCGGCCTGGCCCAGGCTCCCGGATCGGAACAGTCCGACCTGGCGAAGGCGGTCGCCTTCATCGATCAGCTTGCGAGCGGATTTCAAACCGTCCTCGACGCTCTCCACGGCCGCGGCGGTACGGGCTTTCTCTCTCGCCCTCTGGCGTCCCTTGCTGATCCGCTCGTCGAGCACTTTCACCTGCTCTCTTGCGGCGGCGGCGGCGGGGCACCTGGGGTGGTTCTTCAGGATGTCATTCAGGAAGCTTCGAGCCTCGACCAGTTCACCCGCATCCACCAGCTTTCGCGCACGGGCGAGCTTGTCCGCGCCGCACCGGCTGGATGCCTCTTCGAACTTCTTCCTGAGTTCGGGCGTGGCCGCGTCACCGAGGATCTTCAGCGCGGCCTGATACTCATCCATGGCGAAGGCCAGCAGGCCCCGTCCGTCTGCCCAGTCACCAAGCTTCTCGCGATCCGGGGCGGATTTCTGGTTCATGCGGGCATGCCTGAGTTCAAACAGGCTGTAATCGGATACCCGGGAGAGCGGGATCTCGACCTTCGACCCTTCGACGCCATCGATGGTCATTTTCAGCACTTCTTCCGTCAGCCCGAGGACGCGGCCCTTGAGGCTGCCTCCTCCCTTCAGGTACACCGTCTCGGCGAAGGCTCCGCCCGCAAGGATCAGGAGCAAGGCCGGCGCCACTGCGATCGTCCACTTCATGGTCGTTCTCCTTCTGTCCGCTTCCTTTGGACCCGATGGGACCAGGAGCAATCGGGGTGCCATCCCGGCCGGCCCGGAGATTTCGTTCCCGGGGGATCCGGTGACGGGAACCGAGAGTGGGCAATCCGATTGAATTGAGACAAGGTTGGTCCATCTCCAACAGGTGTTTCAGGGGAGAAACGCATCCATGTGTCCCTGGCCACGCACGACTTCGCCTCCGAGGAACCCGGTGTAACCCAGGACCGCGGCCGCCCCCAGGATGAGGATCACCGCTGCCCACCGGAGCGGCTTCGAATCCGAACGCCACAGGGAAAGCAGACGGGCGGCCGCGGCCGTGAGCAGGACGATCATGGCCACGAGCCCCCAGGTCTCATGGTTGGAGACCAGGGCTTCCCGGCTGGCCGACATCCTTCCCATCGATTCCTCCGCGGCCTGACCCAGCAGGTACGCCGGGACCGACGCGACCGCGGCGAGAACCGAGGTGTAGGTTGCCGAGTGGCGGAAGAACGAGCCCGAGCTCAAACCGCTCATGACCAGGGCCAGGGCCGCCACCGCGCTCAATGCCAGCGGGAAGTGCACCATCACGGGGTGCAGGACGCCGAAGTCCCGCTCGCCGTTCGCCTCCTGCTGGTGGTCCGGGTGTGAACCGTCCTCCCCGGCGATGGCGGGACCCCCCGCCAGGATGCCGAGGAGGAGGACCACGGCACCGGCGATTGCCAGGACCGGGGCCCGCCTCTTTCGCCGCGGATCAGTTACCCGAAGCATCGGGGTACACCTTCGAGAAATAGGCTTCCGGGTCCCGCTTGAACTTCTCGACGCAGTCGTCGCAGCAGAAGTAGACCTTCCTGCCCTTGTAGGTCGTGAAGATCTCGGGGTCGACCGCATCGCCCTCCATCACGGGGCAGGTGGTGTTCCCATCGGTGACCGCGGCACTGTCCGCCGTGTCATCGCCGTGGTGCGACCCCTGGTTGCCCGCCTGGCTGCTCTCGTTCATTTCCGAGTGGTGGTCATCGGAGCCGTCCCCGGTGCTTCCGTTGCCGGAGCATCCCAGGAGGATCGCACCCAGAACCGCCAGAGCCACACCTGCGAAGTACTTCATGTTCAATCTCCTTTTGCCATCATTGGCAAGCGGGGAAGCGCACATGCCGTGCCGAAATTGCGACTTATTTTCAATAGATGCCGGGGGGTGGTGGGGGAGGAGTGCTGCTGCATATCCGACAGTTGTGGATGGATATCAGGCATTTCGTGCCGTTACCGCAATCCGAACTTCTCCATCCGGTAGATGAAGGTCTGGCGGGTCAGGCCCAGGAGGCGGGCGGCTTTCGACTGGTTTCCGTCGGCCTGGTAGAGGGCTCGACTCAGGAGAGATTTCTCCACGTCGAAGAAGGAGATGCCTTAGTCGGGGATCTCGATCAGGAGTGGATCGCCGATCGGTTCCGGGTGCGCCACGTGGCTCGGCAGATCATCCATCGTGAGCCGGGCCTTGTCCTCGCGCAGGACCAGGGCCCGCTCGATCACGTTCTCCAGTTCACGGACGTTCCCCGGCCAGCGATAGTTGCGCAGGGCTTCGAGTATCGCCGCATCCATCCGCACCTCCGCGGCTCCCTTCTTCTGAAGGAAGTGATTGGCCAGGAGGGGGATGTCGTCCTTGCGGTCACGCAGGGGGGGAAGTTCCAGGGTGACCACCGCGATCCGGTAGTAGAGGTCCTGTCGGAAGACCCCCTCGTCCATGGCCGCCTGGAGGTCCCGGTTCGTGGCCGTGAGGACGCGCACCTTTACCGGGCTGCTCTGTTTGCCGCCCACCGGGCGCACATCGCCGTCCTGGAGCGCGCGGAGCAGCTTCACCTGGAGATCGGGACGCATCTCCCCGATCTCGTCGAGGAAGAGGGTGCCGCCGTCAGCCTCCTGGAAGCGGCCCTTTCGATCGGCGGTGGCTCCCGTGAACGCCCCCTTTACGTGCCCGAAGAGTTCGGCTTCGAGCAGGGTCTCCGGGATCGCTGCGCAGTTGACGGCGACGAAGGGCTGCGATGCCATCGGGCCGCGATAGTGGATCGCACGGGCGATGAGCTCCTTTCCCGTGCCGCTTTCACCTCGCACGAGCACCGAGGCGCTCGATCGTGCGACTCTCGAAAGGGTGCGGAAGACCTCCTCCATCTCGGCCGAGCCGCCGATGATGTTGTCGAAGGAGAAGCGATCTTCGAGTTCGACCAGCAGCCTGGTGTTCTCCTCCTTCAGGCTCCGGTAACGGAGAGCCTTCTCGACGGAGAGGAGCAGGGTCCGGCTTCGAAACGGCTTTTCCAGGAAGTCCGCGGCGCCGGTGCGCATGGCGGTTACCGCTCGTTCCACGTTTCCGTGTGCGGTGATCATGAGGACCGCGGCATCCGCGTCCCTTCGCTTGAGTTCGGCCAGGAGTTCGAGCCCGTTCATCCCGGGCATTTCGACGTCGGTGACCACGAGATCCACGGGGCCGGTCTCCATCGCTTCGAGCGCATCCTCGGCGCTCGGCACGGCGATCACGTCGTAACCGGCGATGCTGAGTTGCTTCTCCGTGACCCGGAGGAGACTCACGTCATCGTCGACGAGCAGGATCTGCTTCCTGGCGTTCATTCTCGGCTCCTATACCAGCAGCCTCACTTCAAACTCCGTGCCGCCGTTCTCCTTCGAATGGACAAAGATCGTGGCGCCATGATTCTCGAGGATCCGCTTGACGATGGACAGCCCCAGCCCCGTCCCGTCGGAGCGGCTCGTCACGAACGGTTCGAAGATCCGGATCCGAAGGTCGTCCGGAATGCCGTCGCCGGTGTCGGAGACGGTCAGGCGGGTACGGTCTCCATCACGCACGGTTTTCAGCTCGAGGATGCCCCCGCCTTCCATCGACTGCAGCGCGTTGACGACCAGGTTCAGCACCACCTGGCGCAGCTGCTCCGGATCGATCAGCACACAGGGCATTTCGCTCCCCAGCTTTCTCCTCACCTTCACCTTTCGACGTTCCGCCTCCAGCCGTACGAGCTGGAGGACCTCGTCGATCGCGGGGTTCAGTTCCGCTTCGGGGACGGCATCCCCCCTGGGGCGGGCGAAATCGAGGAATTGAGTGACGACGCGGTTCAGCCGATCCGCCTCCCGCGTGAGAATGCGGGAGAACTCATCCCTCTCCTCGTCGTTCACCGCGGGGCCGCAGAGAATCTCGACCGCACCGCGGATGGACGCCAGTGGAGTCTTCACTTCATGCGCAAGTCCGGCGGAAAGCTCACCGAGTGCCGAGAGCCGATCCGCCTGCCGGAGCTGCTCCTCGGTCCTGAGGATGACCTTCGTCTGGTCCTTCAGCTTGGCATAGGCCCGATCGAGTTCCTCCGCGGCCGCCTTGTGCCGGTCCCGATCGCGCTTCTGCCCGTCCGAGAGGAAGCCGGTGACGATTCCAATGATGTTGTAGAGCACGATTTCGAGCCACTGCTCCACGGTGCCTCCGCTCCACTGGAAGACGACGTGGGGGATGTAGAGGATGGTTACGAGCAGGCTGGTGATCACCCCGCCCCGTATCCCGAACCAGAATCCGGCAAGGATGATGGGGATGTGCGAAAACCACCTGAGCACGGCATGGTGGGCATGGTACGCGTGGCCGTTGTGGCCACCGACGGGAGTTATGTAGTGAGAAAGACTGACCGCCAGGACCACGACCACCAGACTGATGATTCTCCTGCGCTGCACTCCATTCTCCCGTTTCCGGGCTCAGGGCGGATCTCCATCGCGGGATCGGCCACGAGCGAACCGTGTCCCCGGGTTTACGCAAAGGGGATGCCGAGCATCGCGGAGTCGGGGTGGGAAGCGACCCGGAACGACGGTGGCCGCGTACGCCGCACGCTGTCCTCGCGGATCCGTTCCGTCGGAGGGAGGAGCCGGCCATCGAAAGCGGCGCGGTTCGCTCCGACTCTGTATTATCGGGCGGAGCACCGGCCGCCCGGTCCGGCGGAACCATCACTGGACGTGTGACATGGAACTCTTCGAGCACATCATGGGCAGTTGGTACGGCGGGCTCGTCGTCATGGTGATCAGCTCCTACGTCATCGCCCGGTCCTGCGACGTGTTCGAAGCTTCGACCGACTACATCGGCCGCAACCTGAGCGACGGGGTGAAGGGGGCGACGCTGAACGCGATCGGGTCGTCCATGCCCGAATTGCTGACGACGGTGTTCTTCCTCGTCTTTGCCACCGATGAGAACCTCGGCCGCGACCTCGCCGCCAGTGTGGGGGGCAACACCGGTTCGGCGATCTACAACAGCATCATCATTCCGATGCTCGTGATCTGGTTCGTGCTCGGCATGGGCGTGCTCGGCGTGCGGATGACGAAGAAGGTGGTTCTGCGCGACGGCCTGTTTCTCATCGGCGCGAACCTGCTCCTCCTGGTGCTTCTCTCGAGCGACCGGATCACCTGGATGCACGGCCTGGTCTTCACCGCCTTCTACCTCGTCTACCTGGCCTACACCCTGCTCTCGATGAAACCGGGCGGGAAGAAGCGCGGGAAGAACTCCGGAGGCGGCGACGACGAGCAGCAGTGCTGGTATAAGCGATACCAGTTTCGGGAAACGACCGGACAGCTCGGGCGAAGCTGGGTCCTCCTGGGGGTTTCGACGCTCGTCATGGGCATCGCGTGCGCCGGCCTGGTCGAAGGCTGCAAGGGCATTGCCGACTCGCTCGATATCAATCCCCTGTTCGTGGCGCTGATCCTGGTGGCCGCGGCCAGCAGCCTGCCGGATACGATCATCTCCATCCGCGATGCCCGGAAAGGCAACTACGACGACTCGCTTTCGAACGTGCTCGGCTCGAACATCTTCGACATCACGATCAGCATGGGCCTGCCTCTCCTCGTGTTTCTGATCGCCACGGATCAGAAAATCGAGTTCCTTCGGGACGGCCAGAACCTGATCGACATCCGGGTCATCCTGCTCGTGATCACGGTCATCACGACGGCGGTGTTTTACTTTCCCAGGACGCTCTCGAAGCGTCACGTCGCACTGCTCGGAGTACTCTACGTGCTGTTCATTCTGTACGCGATCGGCGCCGCCCAGTACGTCGCGGGTAGCGACACCCTGCTCGGGAACGCGGCCGGAGTCGTGAAGGAATGGCTGAACGGCGGCTCCGCGGGCGGCGATCCCGGTGGATTGACCGGTTTCCTCAGACGAGTGGCCAACGCGATCACGGGAGGGTGGTGATCGCGGAGGGGGCTCCGAACAGCGGCCCTGCCCGGCAGGTCGAAGTCAGCGGTTCGTGAAATCGCTCCCGGGGTGTGGCGGCAGGGGATACCGTGCTCGCGGCATCACCCGAACGTGACGAAAGGAACCACCACATGAAGATCGCCATCGGACTGGTCGGCCTCTGTCTCCTCCTCTCCGCCTGCGGGACCACGGCCCTCACCGACATTACCGTGCCGGGGAAGGGACGCATCATGGCCGGGATGACCGGGGATGAGGTTCGTGCGATCATGGGCAGCAAGCCGGATCGCGTCGGCAGCGGCCGCACCGGCTGCAATTACAGTCGGCACTTCCGCTACAACCCGGGCTCGAGCACGACGGAGTGGGCCTGGAATCAGCCGGGGGAGGTCCTCGTGGTCTACCTGGAAAGCGGGATCGTCGCGAACGTCGGCTACGCGAAACCCTAGCCCGCCTTTCTCATGAGGGCACACGATCTGAGGGGCGGTCGCGGCGCATCGCTGCGTCAGACCTCCTCCGAGATGGGAAGGCGTCGCGTCGTCGGTCTTCCTGGCGCTGCATCCACGCC
>JAJSAM010000007.1 GCA_024274785.1 Planctomycetota bacterium
CGGTACGAGTTGCCATGGGCCCCCGGGCGGCCAGGTTCCGGTCCGGCTCGTGTCCCCTTGCAGATCCACCAGCACGGGCATCAGAAACGCATCCAACAGCCGGGAGCACTCGTCGGCGAACCCTTCCGGCACCTCGAGATGCGCGCGCCGGGCGAACGCTCGCATCTGTGCGGGTCGGGACGGGTTCTCCCAGTAGTGTCGCGTGAGTGCGATCGGAGCCTCGTGCGGGATCGGGGTTCGTCGCCTCTCGAACGTCCGCCGCACTGCTTCGGTCAGCGTCGCGCGGTCGAACTGAAAGTGACTCGCCAGGTGATGCAGATCGAAAAAGTCCTTGATGCGGCTGTTCCGATCACCGAGCACCACCATCGCCTCGAGCTTCTCCGCGACCACCGCCTCCCGCGGGTAGGCCAGCAGCTCCGGGGCGGGAAGGTCCAGCAGCGTGGGGAAGGTGCAGATCTGCGGTGGGGGCCAGACGTCGTCACCCAGTCCCATGTCGATCTGCAGCGAAAGCCGGGCGGTACCGCAACGGGCGGGCAGGGTGGCGCGCGCCCCGGCATATTCGTCCTGTGCCCGGATCGCCTCGATGCGGATGCCGTCGGCATCGAAAACCACCGCATCCGGTGGCACAGGCGTGGCGATGATGGCCCGCAGGTCTTCCCGGATCGCAACGAACGTGCCTTGGCCGCGTCGCAGCAGGTCGAGGTCGCGCGTTGTGCGGTAGGGCCGGTCCGACCAGAGACGCAGCAGCATCGCGCCCTTGAGCACCAGGCGTTTACGGCAGTCGGAGGCGCCAAGGCGAAACAGGAAGCGCTCCAGACAGTAGCTGGTCAGCAGCGTCTGGTAGTCATCGCCGGTCGCCCGGGCCCGGTTGAGGAGACGAGCGGCCACGGAAGCGGCCAAGTTGACTCTCTTCCTCATGCGATCGCGTCCAGATAGGGCTGCATGACCCGCGAGACCCGACAGATCTTCGCGAACCGGGCCAGGTCGGTCGCCTGTCCACGGAACTTCCGGCTGAAGTCGCGGAGCGCTTCGACAGCGACGTCGATGCCTACCTTGTTCCGGTACTTGAAACAGTCAGCCACGGTCTTGGCCGGAGAGTACACGCGGATCGTCACGCCCTCCACGCGGTGCTCCTCGATGCCCTCGGTCAGGGCGGCGCCGGAGAAGCGGGCCACGCGCAGGCGCGGGTAGTCCAGGCGCGGGCGGCGAGCCTTCTCGGGCAGTGCGATCCACACCTCGGCGGCGGATTGTGTCGTCAGGCCGTGAAACCGGAGCGCCGTGAGCAGGCAGAAGACCGCCGCCGGCACCCGCTTGGCCACGTGCGCCAGGGTGTGCTCCGCGGTCGGCTCGTGGCTGGCGGAAGCGTAAATCCCCCGGGCCAGCCTCACGACGAGCCCATCCGCCACCAGCCTCGCGAGTTCCGCTCGGGTGATGCCGTGGGCTTCCAGATCCTTGGGGCGCGCCAGCCCCATCGTCTCGATGATTCGCAGGGTACGACTCCGGTTCGATGTTCGCATGACGGGTGGATGATACGAAATGTATGGTGTTGCGCACAACCCCCGACGTTTTGCTTGCAACATGGCCTGAAACACCGGCACCCAGGCTACCTGTGCCGGCATTTCGCGTCAGGCCCCGGTGCCGTTCCCCGTCACCTCCCCCAGCATCCGCACGATGTCGGCCTCGATGGCGCGGATGTCGGCTTCGATCTCCTCCAGGGGACGCGGCGGGGTGTAGCGGTAGAAGTAGCGGTTGAAGTTGATCTCGTAGCCGATGACCCCCACCCGGCCGTCGCGGGGGTCGCGCTTCTTCGTGTCGATCCGGGCGTCCGGCACGTGCGGGCGGACCTCGCGGTCGAAGAACGCCTGCACGCTGGCGGGAATGCCCTCGGCATCGGCGGGGTCGTCGCCCTCGGGCAGCGGCACCTTCTCGGTGTCGCGCAGCTCCGGATCGGGCTCGGGGTTGCCGTCCCTGTCGCGGCAGATGGCCGCGGTCTCGTCCCGCTCGGAGAGCGCGGAGAGGATCGCCTTCCGGACGGGTGCGGCGAGCTTCAGGCCGGCTTTGCGCGCCGCCCCCTCCAGCAGCCGCAGGAACTCCTCGCGATCCTTGACCAGCGTGTCGGGCAGGCCGCGCAGGAGGGCACGGACCGCCTCCTGGAGCTTCCGGCCCTCGGCGCGCTCCTTCTCTCCCGCCGGACCCTTCTTCTTCGACTGGGCGAGCCTCTGGAATCCCTTCTCGTCCTCCAGCCGCGCGATCCGTTCCGGTGAGGCCCGGAAGTTGAGGCGCAGCGGCCGCTCCACCGTGATCTTGCGGAAGCCGAAGTGGGTGGTGGGGTAGATGCGGCTCACCACCACTTCCTCTTCCTTTCCGTTCTTCGTGACCCGGCGGGTGTCGCCGTCCCGGAAG
>JAJSAM010000008.1 GCA_024274785.1 Planctomycetota bacterium
CCACGCCTCCCTCCAGGGCGCGTTCTCGGGGAGATGGAGGACGATCCGACGAACCGAGACCATGACCCGAGCTGCAATCTTCACCAGGCGCTCTCTCAGCGTCCCGACCTGCGCTCGCGCCAACTCCGTTCCCTTCGCCCGTGTCCCTTCGGCAAGCGTGCATGAAATCGTCAATGCGCCCCGGCTATCGTTGGTGGGCCCGCGATATTGCTGGCAGTCCTTGCGGAGAGAGCGACGATGGCGAAGAGCACAACCGGCTTGCCCGGGCCGCTGGCGGATGGTGTGCGGCGCTTTGAGAAGTGGCGCAGCATGCGCACCACGCGCCGCATCCCGGCGGAGCTGTGGTCTCTGGCCGCAAAGCTCGGTGGCGAGTACGGTCTGAGCCGCACCGCCCGGTGCTGCGGGTCGACTACTACGCACTGAAGAAGCAGATCGATGCCTCTTCATCCGATCGGGAGGAAGCGGTGATTGCTCCCGCATTCGTGGAGATCCTGACCACACCGGGGAGCAGTGATCCGTCGGAGTGCCAGGTGGAGTTCGAGAGCCCCTGTGGACGAAAGATGCGGTTCCAGCTGCAGGGCGCTTGCGCCCCGGTGCTGGTGGAGCTCTCAGGGCTGTTTCTGGAAACGCGGTCATGATCCAGATCACCCCGCAGATGCGGATCCTGGTGGCGGTTAAACCCGCTGACTTCCGCCGGGGGATCGACGGCCTGGCCCGGCTGTGCCGAGAGGAACTCGCCGCCGATCCGTTCTCCGGTGGCCTGTTCGTCTTTCGCAACCGCCGGGGGACCGCCATCAAATGTGTAATGTACGATTCCCGCGGTTTCTGGCTTTGCCACAAGCGCCTGTCGAAGGGACGCTTCCGCTTCTGGCCGAGGGGAGGGGAAGGGGGCACCGTGACCCTTGAGGCTCACCAGGTGCAGCTGCTGCTTTCGGGGGGAGATCCGGAGGCGGCCAACACCGCACCACCGCCCTGGCGAAAGCTCAAAGAGGTGGGCTGAGAATCTCGTTTCTCCGGGCTTGCGTTCCACAGCGAGATGCGATAGCTTCCCGGCCATGGACATCGTTTTGCGCTATCGCGGCCGGGAAGTCACCGAGGACGACGTCGCCTTCATCAGCGACCTGATCGCCCGCCATTCCGATCTGAGCCGACGCGCGCTCTCCAAAGAACTCTGCCTGGCCTGGGACTGGCGCCAGGAGAACGGGGTGCTCAAAGACATGGTCTGCCGGGGGCTGATGCTGGCACTGCACCGGGCTGGACAGATCGAGCTGCCGCCGGTCCGGGTCCGGCCTCACAATCCTCTGGTCACCAGGAAGCAAAGGGCCCCGGTGACCGTGGACCAGACCCCGATCCGGGTCGCTCTGGCCCAGCTCAGGCCGCTGACCTTCAACCTGGTGCGACGCACCGCCGACGAGGCTACCTTCGACAGCTTGGTCGAGCAGCACCACTACCTGGGCTACACCCAGCCGGTGGGCGAGCACCTCAAGTACCTGATCAAAGCAGAGCATTGTCCGGTAGCCTGCTTCGCCCTCTCTTCGGCGCCGCGGCACCTCGGTCCCCGGGACCGGTTCATTGGCTGGTCGAAGCAGGCTCGCAAGGAGAACATCCGCTTTCTGGCCTACAACACCCGCTACCTGATCCTGCCCTGGGTCAAGGTCCCGCACCTGGCCAGCCATCTGCTGGGCGGTCTGGCCCGGCGGGTCTCTTCGGACTGGGAAGATCTCTACGGCCACCCCATTTTCTACCTGGAGAGCTTCGTGGATCCGGAGCGTTTCCCGGGGACCTGCTACCGGGCGGCGAACTGGCATTTTCTGGGCCAGACCACCGGCCGGGGAAAGGACGACCTGACCAAGAAGCCGAACCGGTCTTTGAAGGAGGTGCTCGGTCTTCCCCTGAGCAAGCGTTTCCGCGAGAGGCTCGGCACCGTAGGATGAGCGCCACCGCCGCAACCATCCAGGTGGTCGAATACTCCATGGACGAACTCCGCTCGATTATCGAACGCTCCAGAGACGGACTCTCTCAATCAGAGCAGGAGAAGCTCTGGTCGGTGATCGAATCCTACGCCCACCTCCTGGAAGAACTGGGAGACAAGAAGGCCAGCATCGCGCGACTGCGACAGATGATCTTCGGCCAGAAGTCGGAGAGCAAGGCCGACCTCAAGAAACGGACGGGGAAGTCCGGGAACGGCGGGAAGGACCAGCCGAAGAAGAAGAAGAAGAAGAAGCGAAAGGGCCACGGCTGTTACTGATCAAGAAACGTGACCCCCCAAGAGATCAAGAAACGTGCCCCCCCTGGGGAGCGCCCCGGAAGAGGCGGAGCCCGTAGGGCGTAGCCTCTTCCGGGGCGTCGCACCCCTCTCCGGGGAGTCCCGGGAGGTCGCCTCAAGTCTTTGGCATTTCCTCTCTTGGTAC
>JAJSAM010000009.1 GCA_024274785.1 Planctomycetota bacterium
CCGCATGAAGAACCTGAAAGCCCCGAGGGGCAAGGGAGGTGTGCGAACGAAGAAGACCGCCTGATCATGTGATCCGTCGGCGATCTCCCGGGGGGTCACGTTTGATGATCATTGGGGGGTCACTTGACTTGATCGGTCACAGGGGAGAGATGTTCTTGGGTGAATTGGGTGCCCTGGCGGGTGCCGTGCCTGATTTGACGGCGGTGGCACCCGTCTGCGTGGACCGCGCAAATACTTACGGCCAAAGAAGTTAGGGTGGTCGGGGCGAGAGGATTCGAACCTCCGACCTTCTGAACCCCATTCAGACGCGCTAGCCAAGCTGCGCCACGCCCCGACCGTTTGAGGGCCTGAGTTTAGCCGGGTGGGGGGCCGGGTCAAGGATTAAGGTGCCGTGGGAGTGGGGGCGATGGAGTGCCGTGCGGCTCGTCTCGTCGGTGGGTTCGGCCTGGGGTTCAGTGCGGGGGGCGCTTTGTATCCGCCTTGTTCATGACTGCTCCGGCCGAGTTGCTCACCTGGGACGAAGACCAGCGTGAGTTGGTCACCACGTTCGCCCTTTGGTATCTGTCGCCGAGGACGCTCGGCGGGATGCTGTCGGTTGATCCGGAGATCATCGGGAGGCGTCCGGGGGTTGGACCGCGGTACCGGGTGGCGCTTGCGGACCTGAAAGTCCGCAAACTCGAATTGACCGGGGACGCGGGGTGCCCGGAGGATGTCCTGCCCCTCGACCTCCGGCTCGAGCTCGCCAGGCTGGGGCGTATGCCAATGGCGACGGAGGCGGAAACCGATCAGATCTGGACGCTGGCGGCTGCCGCGAGAGCGCTTCTCGACCGCTTCCAGCGCGTCCGGGAGGCCGCGGGCCGCATTCGCCTGAACCTCTCCTTCCTCGACCAGGACGAACAAAGGCTCTTGCGGAAGCTGCGCAGGCGGCACCCCTTCGGCGTGACCGAGCCCGTTGGCCTGCTCGACTTCGATCCGGTGGCAATCATCGGCATGGTCGGGCCTGGAGACAGGTCGACCCGCCAGTTCCGTGAACTCTCTCCGTCGGGAAGGGAGGGGCTCTTATCTCGCGGAGGGGGAGTACACGACCACGGGTCCGCCGCCTCACAACGCGACCTTTCCACCGTACTGGACGGTGTCGAGGAAACCCTCCGCGAGTATCGGTGCCCGGTGGAGGTCTCCGTGCTGAAGGAGCGCCTCGATCCGACCCTCCGACTCCCTTTCCCTGCGATATCGATCCTGCCCACGATACGTGTCACCCCCATATTGTAGAATACGAACATCATGAGAACGGCGACCGACAAGCGCGACGAAGCAGAGCAGTTCAGCCGTCTGGCTCACCGGCTGGACGCCGCGGCGGTGAGGCTGGTGCGGGGGCGTCCGGCCATCGATCTCGCTCTCGGGGAGATCTTCCTGCGGATGGGGGAGGGCGGGCATATCGAGGAACTCAGCTTCTCGAAGTTGACCGACTTTGCAAACGAGGCCCTGGGGATCCCTCCTCGAACCTTCTTCTCGCTTTGTGAACTGGCTTCCGGGTTGCGGGAGCGGCCACTGCTTCGGCGGGCGGTACTCTCGGGGCGAGTCACGCCGGAGAAGGCCCGCACGATCATGGATCTGGCGACGGGCCTGGATGAAGGGGCCTGGACTGTCGCGGCAATGGAGATGACCGGGAAGGAACTGAAGGTGGCGGTGAGGGGGCGGTCTGGAGAGGAAGCTGTGGATCATGATTGGCGCCTGAAGACCCTCCGCTTTCGCATGACCGTCGATGAGCAGGATCAACTCGACTATGCGCTCTCCCTGGCGAAGGAGATCGTGGGGTACGACGCGCCGCGGTGGAAGCTGATCGAGGCCATCGCGCGGGAGTGGCTGGCCCGGGATCGGAACCCGGATGCGGGCGTTGAAGCCGGAGCCGCCAGGGATCCGGTCTGGCTCGATGAAATGACGAAACAAAGCGACGAGGTTTCGCGGCAACTCAGGGCGGTGTTCGAGGCGGAGGACGTGCTCTCGAAGCCGGGTGGGGAGGTGCCAGAGGAGAATGCACTCGCAATGCTCGCCCGGGCCAGGCTGCTGCTTTCGCGCCGGGAGCGATTCGATGATCCTCTCGGGCGGGTGCTCCTCCGGATCTCACGGGAGCGCTTGTGGTGGTGGCTTGGGTTCGAGACGTTCGGGGACTATTGCCGGGAACGACTGGGGATCTCCGAAAGCACGGCGCGTCAGCGGATCAGACTGGAGCGGCGGCTGGCGAGGCTGCCGTCGCTCCGCGTGGCGCTGAAGACGGGGCGCGTGACCTACAGCAAGGCGCTCCTGATCTCGAGAGATGCCACGCCTCTCGATGTGGATGAACGCATCGCCGAGGCGGAATCGACCACCTGGCAGAAGGTGAAGCAGCGGGCGGATCGGGAAGAGCGGGAGGCTGAACGCCTGAACGAGGAGATTGCGGTCGAGGGGCCCGAAGTGGCGGTGGACGTGGTGACGGAAGCGGTGGACGACGCCCGGCGGCAGATTCTCGCACTCGGAGCGGAGAAGGTGACCGAGGGAGCCGCCATGGCGCGCATCGCAGACCACTTTGTCGCGGTCTACGAGATCCCTCTGGGGCGTGCGGAGTGGCGGAACGCCTGGCAGAAGAGCGTGCTGATGCGCCACGGGGGGCTCTGCGCGGTTCCGGGGTGCACCCGGGCGGCGCGGGACAACCATCACATCATCTATCAGTCGAAGCATGGGCCGGATGAGCCCTGGAACATGGTCGGCTGCTGCAGGTTTCATCACCAGAGGTGCATTCATCGGGGGCTGCTGACGGTGCGGGGGCGAGGCGGAGAGGTTCTGGTGTGGCGCTTCGTTGATTCCTCGCTGACGCCCTGGGCGGAGTTCGAGGCGGTTTCTGACGTCGAAGTGTGCGTGGGGCTGGATGCGGCCTGAAGGTCCTGTTCTTTGACAAGTGAATCTAAGAAATGACGGTCCCGACCCGGCCTGAGGTGGGCGGGAGGAGGGAGTCTACCCTCTGATCGCTCGCCTCATGGGCCGGGGTGCCGGAGTGGCAGATGTCTGCAGTCGGCGGTATGTGGCCGGGACGGAGCCCTGCCCTCCGACAGGGCGGGCTCCGCTCGGTTGGTGTCAGGCGGTCGGTTGCGGCTCGGGCTCGTCGCTCTCGTCAGCTTCACCATCCTCCGGCTTCTTCGGGCCGCCACCCAGGAACTCGGAGATCTTCTGGATGATGAAGTAGAGGACCGGGACGGCGATGACTCCGACGACCGTGGCGACCAGCATTCCTCCGAACACCGTGGTGCCGAGGACCTGCTGGCTCTTCGCGCCGGCGCCGGTGGCGATCAGCAGCGGGATGACGCCCAGGATGAAGCTGAAGGCGGTCATGAGCACCGCCCGGAATCTGAGCCTCGTGGCGTTGATCGCCGCGTCCCTGATCGAGATGCCTCGGTCCCGTTCCTCCTTCGCGAACTCCACGATGAGGATGGCGGTCTTGGTCGACAGGCCGATCAGGAGTACCACGCCGACCTGGGTGTAGACGTTGTTGTCCATGTTTCGGTACATCACCGCCGCGACCGCACCGAGCAGGGCGCCCGGCACCGCGAAGCAGACCGTGAGCGGCAGGGCCCAGGACTCGTACTGGAACGCCAGCACCAGGTAGACCAGGACGATCGAGAACAGGAAGATCAGCGCCATACCGGTCGAGGCCTTGGCCTCCTGGTAGGACAGGTCCGTCCATTCGAAGCCCATGGTGGGCGGGAGTTTCTCCTTCGCCATCTCCGCCAGAAGTTCCATAGCCTGACCGGAGGTCTTGCCGCCAGCGGCATTTCCGTTGATCTTGGCCGAGGGGTAGATGTTGTGGTGGGTGACGATCTGTGGACCGAAGGTCTCCTCGACGTTGATGAAGGTGGAGAGCGGGATCTTGTCGCCGTTTCTGTTGGTCACCTCGAGCGCGCCAATGTCACTGGGATCGTCGCGGTACTGGCTCAAAGCCTGCACGCGCACCTGGTAGATGCGCCCGAATTGCAGGAAGTCGTTGACGTAGGCCGAACCGAGGTTGGCCTGCAGAGTGCCGAAAACATTGGCCAACTCGACGTTGCGGTCGCGGACCTGCTCGCGGTCGATGTCTACGAAGAGCTGGGGTGCGGTCGACTTGAAGCCCGTGAACATGCGCTGCAGCGAGGATTGGGCGTTGCCGTCGTTGATGAACTCGGTGGCCATCTGGTCGAGCATGCCCAGTCCGGCGCCGCCTCGGTCCTGCAACTGAAGCGAGAATCCGCCCGCCATGCCCACACCCGGGAGGGAGGGCGGCTCGAAGGCGAGAATGACCGCTTCCTGGATCGGCGCCAGGATGGCGTTGATATTGTTGACGATGCTGAGTTGATGCAGATGGGGCTCACTGCGGACTCGCCAGTCATCGAAGGTGACGAGGAAGCTGGCCTTGTTCGAGCCGGCGGAGCCGTCGATCAGGGAAAAACCGCCAATTCCGATCGCGCCGCGCACGCCCTCGATCTTTTCGATCTCCTTCGAGGCCTGGAGCAGAACCTTGTTGGCACGGGCCAGGGCGGCGCCCTCCGGCAACTGGACGTTGACGATGCAGTAGCCCTCGTCTTCCTGCGGGACGAAGCCGGTGGGCAGGTCGCCGAAGCCCTTCAGCGCCAGTGCGACCAGCCCGACGAAGATGATCAGGGTGATGATCCCGACCCGAATGGCCCACTTCACGATTCCGGTCAGCATGTTAGTGCTGAGACTGAGCGTGCTGTTGAACCACTTGAACGGTCCCCAGGCCGGCCGCCCCTTCTTGAGCAGGATGCCGCACAGTGCCGGGGAGAGGGTCAGGGCGTTGATGCTGGAGAAAACCGTGGCGATGGAGATCGTCACCGCGAACTGCTTGAACAGTTGGCCGGTGATGCCCCCCATGGCCAGCGTCGGCACGAACACCGCCAGGAGCACCATGGTGGTGGCGACGATCGGGCCGGTGACCTGTTTCATCGAGAGGACCGCGGCTTCCTTGGCCGACATGCCCTGCTCTTCGATCAGCCGCGTGCAGTTCTCGACGACGACAATCGCGTCGTCCACCACGATGCCGATGGCCAGCACCAGTCCGAACAGCGTCATCTGGTTGATCGAGAAACCGAGCAGGGCCAGCGCCGCGAAGGTGCCGATCAGTGCCACGGGGATGGTCACCGCCGGGATGATCGTGGCCCGGAAGCTCTGCAGGAAAATGTAGACCGTGAGCACCACCAGGATGAGGGTGATGAACAGCGTGGAGATCACCTCCTCGATCGAGGCGCTGACCACGCTGGTTGCGTCATAGGCGATCTCGTAGACGAGCGAGTCCTGGTAGGTCACTTTGAAGCCGACGAAGAGTTCGTCCAGCTTCTCCTTGACGCCCGTGGCGACTTCGAGCGCGTTGGCGCCGGGCAACTGATAGATGCTCATTGCCGCGCACGGCCGGCCCTTGTAGATCGCGGAAAAGTCGTACGTCTTCGAGGCCAGTTCCACCGTGGCCACGTCGCGCACGTAGACCATGCGGCCCTGCGCATCCACCTTGACGACGATGTCTTCGAACTGTCTTGGTTCGGAGAAACGCCCGGTGGTGTTGACGATGTACTGGTATGCCTGGTCCTCACCGGTCGGGGGCTGGCCGATCTGTCCGGCGGCCACCTGCACGTTCTGCTCGCGGATCGCGGCGAGCACCTGGCTCGTCGTGACGTCCCGGCCCTTCATCAGTCCGGGGTCGAGCCAGATGCGCATCCCGAATTCGCCGGTCCCGAAGGTCTTGACATCGCCGACGCCGGGGACGCGCTTGATCTCGTCCTCGACGTTCTGCTTTGCGAAGTTGTGCAGGAAGCTCGAGTCGAGTGAACCGTCCGGGGAATAGAACGTGACGAAGAAGGTGATCTCGGGCGACTTCTTCTTCGTCATGATGCCCTGGCGGCGGACATCCTCGGGCAGCTTGGCCTCCGCGGTGCTCACCCGGTTCTGGACGAGCACGTTCGCCATGTCGAGGTCGGTGCCCACCTCGAAGGAGACGCTCAGGGTCATGCTGCCGTCGGAGGAACTGGTGCTCGACATGTAGAGCATGTTCTCGACGCCGTTGACTTCCTGCTCGAGAGGCGTGGCGACGGTTTCACCGATGGTGACCGCGTTGGCCCCCGGGTAGGTGGCGGTGACCTCGATCGTCGGCGGAGCGATCTCCGGATAGCGCGCAATCGGCAGGGTGAGCGCCGACACCGCGCCGATCAACATGATCAGGATGGCGACGACCGCCGCGGCGATGGGGTGGTAAATGAAGAACCTGCTCATGATCCCTCACTCCCCTTCGTCGTCGGTACTGGTCTCGGTGTCCTCGTCGGCTGGTTTCCCGGGGGCCTGCTCGTGCACCTTCGCATTGACCTTGATCCCCTGCCGGGCCCGCTGCAGGCCATTGATGATCACTCTCTGGTCCGGCTCGAGTCCCCCCTTGATCACCCTCATGTCTTTCAGCAGCTTGCCGGGTTCGATGTTCACGCGGAGCACTTCGCTCTGCTCGTTGACGGTCATGACGAAATACCCGGCCAGGTCGCGCTGCACCGCCACCTCGGGCACGAGCATGGCCCCCTTCGTCTCTCGGGGCACCATCACGCGCCCGAACATCCCTGGGAAGATGTCACCGTCGGGGTTGGGGAAGACCGCGCGGGCGGTCAGGGTGCCGGTCTCGGGGTTGACCGTATTATCGATGTAGTCGAGCTTCCCCTCGTGCGCGTACTCCGTGCCGTCGGCCAGCCTGAGGAGCACGACCTGCAGGTCCTCCTCCGGAACGTCGGCGAGCGACTTGTGCCTGCGGGCCTCCGGGCGATTCTTGAGAAGCTGGATCAGGTCACGTTCGCTGATCGTGAAGAACGCATAGAGCGGATCCTGCCGGACCACCGTGGTCAGGAGAGTCGTCTCGCCCTGGCCGACCAGGTTTACTTCGGTGACGAGGGTGCGGAGGGCGTTGCCGTCGATGGGGCTCAGTATCTTCGTGTAGCTGAGATTGAGTTCCGCCTCCGTCAGCCGGGCCTGGGCGGTGGAGATCTTGGCGTTGGCCACCTTCACCGCGGCCTCGGCCTGGATCGCTTCGAGCTTGCTCACCGCGCCCTTCTCCGCCGCCTCGTTCAGGCGGTTGAACGTTGCCTCAGCGAGGTCCCGCTCGGCGACCGCCGCCTCCATCATCGCGTCCGCGCCATCGAGCCCCGCCTGGTACTCCCGGGGGTCGATCTCGTAGAGCTGCTGGCCCCTTTTGACGTCATCGCCGTCCTTGAACATCGGCACCTTGAGGAAACCGCGGACCCGCGCCCGGATCTCCACCGACTCCACGGACTCGGTCCGTCCGGTGAATTCGAGATACTGGACGATGTCCTTCACCACCGGCGCTGCGACGGTGACGTCCGGCGGTGGGGGAGCGACGTAGGTGTTTTCCTGCTTCCCGCAGCCCGTCGCGATCGCGGCGATGGCGAGCACCGTCAGAGCGTGGTGAAGCCGAAGGACGGATGACGTGCCGATCATGTTGGTGAACTCCTGCGCTGGCTGCGATGCAATAGGACTCGGCGAATACCCCGGATGCCCCCCGGGGAGCCCTGACTTTAGCCTGCCCCGTACCCCTCCGCAAGATAGGCGGGGAAAGCTCGAAAAGAACGCCGCTGCGACATCCCGGTGACGGACGCGTAGAATGCTCCGTGCCCCGAGTTCACTTGTCCCGGAGGAGCCGATGATCCCACCACGCCCGATTGCTTTCGCACTCTGTCTTCTTGCCGTGGCGGTGTCGGCCCTTCCGGCCCTCGCCATGGAAGACCTCTCCCCGGCACTTCCGGAAGAGACCATGGTCTATGTTCGTCTGGCGGGGATGCAGGCCCTGTTCGATGAACTGGAGGCGTCGCCGCTGGTCACCGACGCAAAGTTGCTTCCCGCCCTGTATCTGCGTCAGCTGCGGGAGGTGCTGCCGTTTCTAGCCGGGGAGACGGATGTGTCGGCCGAAACCTGGGAAAAGGCGCTGTTCTCCATCGAAGTCGTCCACTGTGCGATCGGGGGAATGGAATCGGCGACGGAAACGCCCGACCTCCTGGTCGCCATCGAGACCCGGGAAGTCGACCTCGTCCGGGGCATCGTTTCGCAACTGACCGGGAAGGAGAGTTTCTTCGCTGGAGAGGTCGCCGGCGCCCGGGTGATGGGCTTTCCGGGATCCGACGGCACCGACTGGTACTACGCCTTCCAGGACGGCATGCTGCTCGGTGCGACTACGCCGGAACGGATCACTTCGGTCCTCGAGGGGCGCGTCACTCCCGCCCGGCGGAACCTGGCCACGCGCCCCGCGTACCGCTCCGGAGTGCTGCCGGCCGGGCGAGGCACCACCCTCTGGGCGTGGGCCGATCTCAAGGCCTACTTCACCGGGGTCAACGACTACTTCGGCATGATCAGTCCGCGAGACCGCGACATCCTGCAGGCCATCGACGTTCTCGAACTCGACCTGATGCGCTCACTCTGCGTGGTCTCCGGCGCGGGCGCCACGCGTATCCGCGTCACTCACGAAGCGGAGCACCGCTGGCTCTCGGCGATTCAGGGCGTCGCGGGCCCGGTGAGCCTGTCGGCCTGGGTGCCTCCCGGCTCTCTCTTCATGGGCGTCGACCGCGGTTCCATCGAGAAGAAGTACGAGGCGCTGAAGAGACTGATCGTCGAGGAAGACCGGTTCGGGATCGGCGACGAGTTCAAGAAGGGCATCGCCGAGGCGGAGCAGCAACTCGGCGTCCGCTTCGACAAGCTGGCGAAGACCCTCGGGAGCGAGTGGGCGATCTTTCTGCCGATCCGTCCGGAAAGGGGCCGGATCGACGAGGACTACCTGACTTTCGCCTTCGCCATCGAGGACCGCGAGGCGTTCGACCTCCTCGTGACGAGCCTGCTCGAGAGTCCCCTGGCGAAGCAGTTCGCCGAGCGCGGCCGTCCCCTGACCCGGATCATGAAAGAGGACGCCGAGATCTTCCACTCCGGCCGCGAGGGTCGCACCGACGGGCCCTGCTTCGCCGTCGACGGCAACGTGCTTCTGCTGTCCGGCGACCGCCTGGCCCTCGAATCAGCTCTGGATGCCAAAGCCACCGGGTCCAACCTGCTCGGCGCCCCTGGAGCGAACCTGGGCAGCCTGCCCACCGCCGCCGGCAAGCATTTCGCCTTCCTGCTCGAGCCGATGCTGATGGAGGAGCGGGACTTCACGCCGCTGCTCGACCTGGTCCGGCCGGGCGCCCTCCTGGCCGCCACCGTTGACGAGACTCCGGGCAGCCTGGAGATCATGGTCAACCACCCGACGGCGTCCTTCATCACGTTCCTGCTCGGCGGCGAACTCATCTCCGAGGCGTATGGCGACCAACGCAATGCGTGCCTTTCCAACCTCCGCGCCATCGGAGACGCGGTGGCCCGCTACCGCAAGGAGCGCGGCGAGGATCCCCGGTCGCTGACGGCCCTGGTTCCGGACTTCCTCGACCAGCAGCGCCTGGTCTGCCCGTTCGATCGGAAGGGCGAGGGGGAGGAAGAAGGGCAGACGACCTGTTCCTACCTGGATCTGCTGCATACCGGGAGCATCGACGATTGGGCGATCCTGGCCTACTGCCCCCATCGTCTGCACGGGAGGGTCGTGCTCTATGGCGGCGGCAACGCATCGACGGCGAGGGAGTCCTCGTTTCTCCGCCGGTTGAAGCGGCAGGAAGGCGAGTAGAGATAAGAAGGGGGAGGAGAACGGGGGGCCGTTCTCCCGCGCTATCGGTATTCTTCCGCCTCGGCCCGGTAGGCCCTCGACATCAGGTCTGTGAGGCCGCGGATCGGCGACTTGCGGTTGAACAGGATCCGGTAGATCTGCTCCGTGATCGGCATCTCCAGCTCGTGCTTCTTCGAGAGCTGGTACGCCGCCTTCGTGGTGGGGACCCCCTCCGCCACCTGGGTCATCGAGGCCATGACTTGCTTCACCGTCTCACCCCGGCCGATCCGTTCGCCCACCGCGCGGTTGCGGCCGTGGGGGGAGACGCAGGTGGTGATGATGTCGCCGATTCCGGCCAGGCCGTAGAACGTCTGGCGGTTCGCGCCGAGCGCCACGCCGAGCCGGGCGATCTCCACCACGCCGCGGGTCAACAGCGCCGACTTCGCGTTGTCGCCGAGGCCGAGGCCGTCGCACATGCCGGCGGCGATGGCCAGCACGTTCTTCAAGGCCGAGGCGAACTCCACGCCGAGCACGTCGTGGTTCGTGTACGCGCGGAAGCGGTCGGTGGAGATGATCTCCTGGACCTCCCGGCAAAACGTTTCGTCCCGCGAGGCCACCACCACCGCGGCGGGGAGGCCCCGGGCGACCTCCTCGGCGTGGCTCGGTCCGACCAGCACCGCGAACTTTCGCCGCCCGGTGACCTCCCGGAGAATCTGGGTGGGCCGGGTCAGCGTCGTCACCTCGATGCCCTTGCTGACCGAGAGGATCGGCGCGTGCTCGGAACGGTCCTCTTCGCGCAGGACGGTCCAGGTCTTCCGCAGGAACTGGGTCGGCACCGCGGAGACGAGCAGGTCCGCGCCTTCCGTCGCCTCGGAGAATTCCGGCGTGACCAGGATGCTCTTCGGCAGGGGGATTCCGGGCAGATACCGGGGATTCTCGCGTGTCTTCGCAGTCTCGACGACGTAGTCCGGCTCGATTCCCCACAAGCGCACCGAGTGGCCCTTGCCGGCCAGCACGAGCGCCACTGCCGTTCCCCAGCCCCCGTTCCCCGCCACGGCGATTGCCTTACTCTTCATCCGCGGAATTCTCCTTCTTCGATGGCCGGACGGCCTTCGGTTCTTCACCCCGGATCAGGCGTCCGATGTTGCTTCGATGCTTGAAGACAATGATCAGGGCCATTGCCACGAGGGCAAGGAGTGTCGCGCCGAAGGCTTCCTTTCCGTGAAGCGCCACGTGTGCGAGCGGCAGCGTGGCCACCGCGCACATCGAGGCCAGGGAGACGATGCGCAGCGGAAGAAACACGGCCAGGAAGACGAGCGCTCCGATTCCGGTCGCCGCCGGTGCAATGCCGGTGACCGCACCCGCCGCCGTCGCCACGCCCTTGCCTCCCTTGAACCTCAGATAGACCGGCCAGATGTGACCGGACATCGCCGCGAACCCGTAGAGCCGGCCGATCGTCTCGGGGGCGTCGAACCACTTCCCGGCGAAGTGCCCGAAGACGAATGCCGGCATGAAGCCCTTCAGGAAATCGAAGATGAAGACCACCGCGAACCACTTCGCCCCGAGCAGGCGTCCGGCGTTGGTGGCTCCGAGGTTTCCCGATCCGACCTCCCGGAGATCCACCCCGCGCAGCACTTTTCCCAGCACGTACCCGAAGGGAATGGCGCCGATGAGATAGGAGGCGATGGTGATGAGCCCGTACGCGATCACGGCGCGCGATTCTGCGGGGTCGTGTCCAAACCGTCAACTACCATGTCGCCACCATGCGAATTGGCATCGACACCGGCGGCACTTTCACCGACATCGTCCGCATCGCGGATGAGGGCGTCCGCGTCCACAAGGTGCCGAGCACCCCGGACGATCCCGGCCGGGCGGTGGCCGATGCGCTTTCGGGACTCGGGACGGCAACTCCGGCGGACCGCCTGATTCACGGGACCACCGTCGCCACCAATGCGCTCCTGACCCGCGGGGCCGCTCCGGTGGCCCTCGTCACCACCCGGGGCTTTCGCGATGTCCTTGTGATCGGCCGGCAGGCCCGCGCCGACCTCTACGCGCTCGAACCGTCGCGAGTGGAACCGCTCATCGGCGACCAGTACCGGTTCGAAGTATCCGAGCGGACGCTCTTCGACGGGACGATCGAGACGGTCCTCGAAGAGGATGACCTGCACCGGATCGGCGCTCGCCTCCTGCGGGCCGGCATCGAGTCCGTGGCCGTTTGCTTCCTGCATTCCTATGCTAATCCGAAGAACGAGCGCCGGGCCGCGGCGATCCTGCGAAAAGCCGGATTCATTGTGACCGCCAGCCACGAGGTGCTTCCGGAGTATCGCGAGGTCGAGCGCTTCTCCACCACCGCCGTCAATGCGTATGTCGCGCCGGTGGTATCCGATTACCTGAAGCGCCTCTCCCGCCGGGTGGGTCGCGATCGCCTGGCGGTCATGCAGAGTAACGGCGGCATCGTCTCGTGGCGGGCTTCGGTCAGGGCGCCGGTGCGGACCGTCCTCTCGGGACCCGCGGGGGGGGTGGTGGCCGCGCTTCGAACCGGCCGGGAACGCGGCACGCCGAACGTCATCTCCTTCGACATGGGCGGGACCTCCACGGACGTGGCGCTGGTCACCGGCGAACTCTCCTGGACCACGGAGTTTTCGATCGCCGGTCTGCCGGTGGCGCTTCCCGTCCTCGACATCCTGACGGTGGGGGCCGGGGGCGGTTCGATCGCGCGGGTGGATGCCGGAGGCGCCCTGGTCGTCGGGCCGGAGTCGGCGGGTGCAGTGCCGGGGCCGGCTTGTTACGACCGCGGCGGCACCGACGTGGCGGTGACTGACGCCCACGTTCTCCTTGACCGCATCCCACCGTCCCGTTTCCTCGGCGGCAGGATGCGCCTCGCCCCGGACCTCGTCACCGGGCCGTTCGCCCGTCTTTCGAAGGCGGCCGGGTTGAGCCCTGCCGAGACCGCGCTCGGCATCCTCCGCGTGGTCGAGGCGAAGATGGAGCGGGCGATCCGGCGGATCTCCCTCGAGCGGGGCCACGACCCGACCGACTTCTGCCTGGTCTCCTTCGGGGGCGCCGGCGCCCTGCACGCGGCCCGCCTGGCGGAATCGCTCGGCATCGCCGAAGTGGTCGTGCCTCCCGACCCGGGCGCATTCTCGGCGATCGGGATGGCTCGGGCCGATGTGGTGCAGGATCTCTCCGTCGCGGTGCTGCGGCCATTCGATGGACGGTGCGCGAAGCCGCTCCAGGCGATCGCCGATCGGCTGTCGAAGAGGCTTGCCAGGTCGATGGCCCGGGACGGGAGCAAGAACCCCCGCTTCACGGTCGCCTTCGATCTTCGCTACGCCGGACAGTCTTTCGAGATCACGGTCGACCGGCCCGCCGGGGCATCGCCGGCAGAAGTCGCGGAGGCGTTCGCCGTCGCCCACGAGCGGCTCTACGGCGCCCGACATCCCCAGCGGTCGCTGGAGGTGGTGGCGATCCGCGTTCGCGCGGTGGGGGAGATCCGGGTGGCTCCGACGAAGCGGCGTCGATCCGCGGGGTTGGATCCGTCCCGAGCGCTCTACGAGACCACCGATGCGGTTTTTCGCGAGGGAACGATGCCGACGCGCTTCTTTTCCCGGGACCGGCTCCGCGCCGGAAACCTGATCGAGGGACCCGCGGTGATCACCGAGGAGACCGCCACCGCCGTGGTGCCGCCGGGGCACCGGGCGAAGGTGGATGCGAGGTTGAACCTGGTGCTGACGAGAGACGGGCGATAATGGGAACCACGAAGCTGGATGCCGTCCGTCTCGAAGTTTTCAAACATCTCTTCGCGGCCGTGGCCGAGGAGATGGGGGTCGTGCTCGGCCGCTCCTCTTTCTCCCCGAACATCAAGGAGCGGCGGGACTTCTCCTGCGGGGTCTTCGATGGCGCCGGCCGGCTCGCGGCGCAGGCGGCGCACATTCCCGTGCACCTCGGTTCCATGCCGCTCTCGGTGGCGGCGGTGCTGACGGACCTCGACCTCGGTCCGGGGGACGTCGCCGTCCTGAACGACCCCTTCCGCGGCGGGACGCACCTGCCGGACATCACGATGGTGCAGGCGGTCTTCATCGACGGACGGCGGCGGTTTCATGTGGCGAACCGTGCGCACCACGCGGACGTCGGCGGTGTCCGGCCGGGCTCGATGTCACTCACCGGTTCCATCTTCGAGGAAGGCCTGCGGATTCCCCCGGTGCTGCTGGCGCGGGCCGGGGAGGTCTCGCCGGGTGTGCTCGATCTGATCCTCGCCAATGTGCGCACGCCGGACGAGCGGCGCGGTGATCTCGACGCCCAGCGCGCCTCGCTCCTTTCCGGGGAGCGGCGGCTCCTGGCGCTGGTCCAGAAGTATGGAGAGGTCCCCCTCGAGGACGCGGCGAGCGCGCTCATGGATTACACCGAGCGCATGGTCCGTTCGATGATCCGGGGTATTCCCGACGGAGAGTATCGAGCTGCCGACGTGATGGACGACGACGGCATCAGCGAGCATCCGGTCGACCTCAGGGTCTCGGTTCGCGTCCGGGGCGACCGGGTCGCCGTGGACTTCTCGGAGTCCGCGGACCAGGTCGAGGGCGGGGTGAATGCGAATCGGGCGGTGACGCTTTCCGGAGTGCTCTACGTTTTCCGCACGCTGTTGCCGGCGGAGGTGCCGGCGAATGGCGGGCTGCTCCGCCCGATCGAACTCATCACGCGTCCGGGGACGGTGGTGGATGCCGTGTTTCCCGCCGCGGTGGCCGGCGGCAACGTGGAGACCAGCCAGCGGGTGGTGGATGTTCTGCTGCGGTCGCTTGGTGCGGCACTGCCCGACCTGATCCCGGCGTCGAGCGCGGGCACCATGTCGAACCTCTCGATCGGGGGGCTCGACCTTCGCGGGCGGCCGTTCTGCTACTACGAGACGATTGCCGGGGGCGCCGGAGCGGGGCCGCGGAGAGACGGCTGCTCCGGCATCCAGACGCACATGACGAACACGCTGAACACCCCGGTCGAGGCGCTCGAGCACGTCTGCCCGCTGACGGTGACCGCCTATCGCCTGCGGAATCGTTCCGGAGGCCGCGGCGCCCGCCACGGGGGCGACGGCGTGATCCGGGAGATCCGCGCCGAGGTTCCGTGCCGGGCGTCGCTCCTCTCCGATCGTGTGAAGAACGGTCCGCCCGGTCTGGCCGGCGGAGCCCCGGGCCGCCCCGCCGCCCCCGCTGTGATCCGAAACGGCAAGAGGCGCCGCATCGCCTCGAAGGTGGACGTGGACCTCTCTCCCGGCGATCGCATCCGGATCGAAACCCCTGGCGGTGGTGCCCATTCCCCGCCTCCGGGGTGATCGTCCCGAGTCTGAAAAGGGCCGGTTTGTAGAAGAGCAGTCTCGTCGAGATCGCAGCTTTCGCCCCCGGGGGAGCATTCGGCAGCGGGTGCGGGGTTGCGCGGGGGGGGCCGGGGATGGAGAATGGATACGGAGCCCACCGCGTAGAGGAAAAGTAGCTTTCGGTGGGCCCCGGCGGGGCGCCTCGGCGTCCCGCTTCTCTATCGGGCGGGGGGGCCTGTCTCCGGAGCGAAATCCGGCGGTTCTTCTTCCTTCCGCAGGGTAGGGTTGGGTCTTTGGAGGCGAGTTATGCGCTGGATTATGGCCAGTCTCGGACTGTTGACGGTGATCGTCGTGTTTTCGCTCGCGGCTCTCGATCAGAAGAACGTGGTCTGGGTCGGCGACGAGCCTCTTTGTCCTCACTGTCGGCACGAAGTCACCGAGTTTGCGTCTGTCTGTACCTCCTGCCAGCGGGCCTTCGACTGGAAGATCAACGAGGTGCCCTGCGATGCCTGCCTGAGCTCTCGCGATGCGCGGTTCTACCTGCACAAGGTCCAGGCGAACGCCGAGGCTTTCGAGGCCGCCCTGCAACAGGCGGGGATCGAAAAGGAGCAGTTGCCGGGCTTCCTCGAGTACGCGGAGTCCCTGAAGGAAGGCCGCTGCGGTTATTGCGGCGGGTCCGGGGAATGGCTGGCGCCGGGGTACCAGGAGAGGACCACCGGCGACGGCGGGATCACCGAACTCTATCCCCTGATGCGGGACTACATGAACGGCAAGTGCCCGGTTTGCTTCGGCACCGGACGCTGCGTGCTCTGTGACGGGGACCGCATGGTCGAGATCGGCCGCGAATCCGCCAAGCGGGACCTGTTGCGGGTCAGCAAGATGGGCGCCCGGATCGATCCCCTCCGGGATGAGCGCAGCGCCGGGGCGAAGTTTCAACTCCTCGATGCGTATGTACGCAATCATCGGGGGCGGGGTGAAGTCCGGAAAGTCGCATCGTTCGACCAGATTTCCGAGCGCCACATCGAGCGAGCTCTGGCGCGCCGCAGGTTCATCGAGGAGATCATCCTGACCTTGCCATGAAGCGGCTGATACCGATCCTCCTGGCGCTCCCTTTTCTCGGCTTGTTCGCCTGGATCACTTTCAGCGGCCCGTCACCGGAACTGGCAAAAAAGGATCCGGTCCGGCCGAAGGAGCGCATCGAGGACTTTCGACGGCCCCTGCCATCCCTGCCCGATGATCGCCGCCGGCGCAAGGATCCGAAGCCGGCGCCCGGGCCTGAGCCGGTTCCCGGGGAGGAGGGCTGTGCGCTCTTCGGCGTGGTCCAGCTCCCCGATGGCGAACCGGCCGGGGGCGTCCTCGTCTACCTGACCGTCCCCGGCGCGGTCGTTCGCGTCGACGGCCCGAAGACTGCCACCGACCCGTCCGGGCAGTTTCTGCTTACCGTCCTTCCGGGCTACTACGACGTCATCGCCTGGCAGGCCGGTCTGGTCCCCGCGGTGGTGGCGGACGTGCGCGCTGCGGCGGGCCGCCGCCTCGACCTCGGAAACCTGAAGCTCCTCCCCGGACTCACCATCACCGGCCGCGTGGTGGATACCGAAGGCCGTGCGATCCCGGACGCCGCGGCGGGAGCGCGTTCCCCCGACCTCCGACTGCCCGGAGGCGGCCTTCCCGGTCGGGTAGCGATCGGCCGGTTCTCGTCCGCCGCGACCGAGCCGGACGGCACGTTCCGGCTGACCGGGCTGCTGCCGGGCACGCTGCTGGTCCGGGCCGATGCGCTCGGATTCAAGATGATGGCGGAACCGAAAGAAGTTTCGGCCGGGGAGACCGGTGTGGTTATCGAGCTTCAAAGACGGCTTCTTCTCACCGGCCGGATCCTCCGCGAAGCCGACGGTCGTCCCATCCCGGGCGTCACGGTGAAACTGGAGATCAGGACGAGGCAGTTTACCGGCAGCCAGTTCTTCAAGACCGTGGCGGACGGGCGCTTCTCGTTCGACCTTACCCAGGAGGACCTTGAGGATCAGGAGGTGGAACTTACGCTCCGCGTCTCCGGGGCGGGATATGTGGAGCTGACCGCGACGGCGCTCTCCCTCGAGGAACTCAGTCCGGCGAGGAAGTACGTCCTGCGGCTCATCGAGGCTGTTCCCGAGGAGCCTGGCATTCTCATCGGACGCGTGCTTTACGACACCGGCGCTCCGTTTGTGGGCAGCCTCACGCTCTCGTTCTCGCGGGAGGGCAGCGCCGGCGACATCTTCCGGGTGCGGACGGATGACGAAGGCCGCTTCAAGCTGCCCGGTATTCCGCCCGGTGAGTACAGGCTGCACACCGCGCCGCACAGCACCGAGGTCCTCCTCGAGACCGGCAAGGTCATCCTGATCACGGCCGGCGGGGAGGAGATGACGGAGTTCACCATTCCGCGAGGCGGCGACGTGAAGATCACCGTGACCGACGATCGCGGTGAGATCGTGGCGGATGCGGAGGCCGCGTTGCTGGATGCCACCGGCGCCACGATCCGGGTCCATCCGGCCCGGGACGGCGCCATCGTTTTTCACGACCTCGAGCCCGGTGAGGTCCGGTTCAAGGTCACCGCGCCCGGGTACGGATTCGCCACGCTCACGGCCACGATCGAGAAGGACCGCGCCGTCGGACTCTCCGCCCGCCTGCCGGAGGCTCGATGAAGATCCTGCTGCTGATCGGTGTGCTCGTCGCCGCCGGCGCCGTGGCCGTGGCGTTCGTGCTGCTCCTCGATGGTCCGGCCCCCTTCACCGCGCAGACGCCCTCGCCGGAAGTCGCCCCCGATGACTCACGGCCGGTGATCCCGGCCGCCGATCCCATGTCCGTCACCGGTCGCGTGGTCGGTCCAGCCGGCGCGCCGCTCGCCTCCGTCGATGTGTATCTGCTCTCCCCCGACAATCCGCTGGTCCCGACCGATGAACCGCAGAGGGCTCGGACCGGCGAGGATGGAACCTTCATCCTGCGCGGCATGCAGGGCGAGCGCGTCGATATCATCGCGTTTCGCGCCGGCTTCCGCCCGGGAGTGGTGCCGGATGTTTCTCCGGGAACGACTCATCGCCTGACGCTTAAGGTGGGGGTGGTCGTCGCCGGAACGGTCACCGACGACCTCGGGCATCCGCTGCCGGGAGTGAGCGTGACCGCCCGGACCAGCGGCACGAACTTCGTCCCCGGCCGCGGCATGTTCCTGCCAAATCACGAGGCCCTGGCCCTGACCTGGGTCCGTACCCTGTCCGGCTCCGATGGCGGGTTCAGGCTGCGCGGCGTGGGGGATGGCTTGCTCAACATCACCGCCGGGAAACGCGGCTATCCGGAGATGGAGAACCCGCTGAACGGTTTCGCCCCTGCCGGCGGGCCGGCCCGCATCGTGTTGCTGCGCCCGTTCACCGCGTCGATCACCGTACGGGACGCCGAGTCAAGCAAGCCCCTTCCCCGCGTGGCGGTGACGGTGTCCCGGGTGGATGCGGAAGAGGAGCGCGCCATCGGTCGCACCAACCATCGTGGCCTCTTCACCGGGCGGATGCCCTGGCCCGCGGCGCAGGCGCCGGATTGCCGTGTCTCGATCGTTGCCTGGGACCGCCGCTACGGTGAGATCAGGGCGGACGGCATCGCGCTCGCCAAAGTCGAGGAGGGGAAGGGCTTCACGCTGCACGCGCTGCGACGGGATCCGGGAGTGGTCCGCCTGCGGGTGGTCTACGACACCGGGGAACCCTACTCGCGGTGGATCGGATTTCGGTTCGAGGTCACGCCGAAGGTGAACCAGTTCCGTGGCGGCCGACCGGACGAGGATGGCTATGTCACCATGAAGGTCCCCGCGGGTACGTATCCGAAGGTGCGGGTAGCGGCGGGAGGAACGGTCGGCCGGGCGGAACTCTCTGGCGTGCAGGTCCTCTCGGGCGAGACGTTCGAGAAGAGCGTTGTGGTCGAGCGTGGCGGCGATCTGCGGCTGCACTTCGTCGGTGAGGACATCGCGGACCGCGTTTCGGGAAGCGTGAAGCTCGAGTCGAAGGACCACCTTACGCAGCGTGGAGTCTGGGGCCGGGAGTTCAGGATCCGGGACCTGCCTCCCGGTGACCTCAAGGTCACGGTCGAAATCCGGGACTATCTCCCCGTTACGATGAGTATCCAGATCATCAAGGGGAAGAGGTTCGATCTCCCGGTAAAGCTCCGTCGTCGCTGACGTTGCGCTTCGCGAGAGCCCGGATGACTTGCGCCAGGTGAATGTTCCTGCATACGGCCAGCACGCCGAGGTAGACCGCCAGGCTGACCGCGCCGAGTGCTCCGAGAATCGCGGCGCGAAGAAGGAACGGATTGCCCCGCGGCGGGATCAGGTCGCGGGCGAACCAGAGGATGGTCGCGGTAACCGCTCCGGCCAGGGCCATCTGGAGGAGTGACTTCAGGATGCCCTCGCCGCGTGGTCTGCCGAGCAGCAGCAGCAGCGCCGTCCCGGTGAAGATCGCGGTGACGGAGATCCCGATGCCGGCGAGGAGCGCCAGGCCCCGGTACCCGAAGGCGTTGCGCATTGGTATGCCGAGCGTGGCGTAGACGAGCAGGCCGGCCATCGCCGCCAGCACCGGGACCTTCACCTTCCGGAGCGCGAGGAAGGCGTGGTTCAGGACCCGGCCCGCCGCCGCGAGCACCAGGAACGGGAGCAGGAGTCGCAGGACCGCAGCGGCGTGTTCGGTGTCCCGGGGACCGAAGCGGCCGCGCTCGAATACCAGTGAGATCGCGTCCCCGGCAAAGACGAAGAGCAGGATCGCGCCGGGGAGGATGACCAGGAAGAGGATCACCGCGGCGCGCCAGGTGCGGCTGCGCAGTTCGACGAGATCCTTCCGGGCGGCGGACTCCGCGAAGGACGTGTAGGAGGTGATGATCAGGGATGTTCCGAAGAGCATGATCAGCAGGTTGGCCGGGCGGCGGCCATAGTCGAGCCAGGAGACGGGACCCACCGCGGGGTCGGCGATTCCGGAGGCGAAGCGCTTCTCGATGATGAGGTAGGCGGTGACGAGCGCGGCGGCGAAGAAGAGGGGGGGCAGCAGGGTGAGGATCCGGCGGACTCCCTCATCGCCGAGGTGGAAACGTGGCCGGTAGCGTCCGGTCCGGAAGGTCGCCACGAGCAGGATCAGCAGTTGCGCCCAGCAACCGGCGACCAGTCCGAATGCCATTGAGGCGACGCCCATCGATTCGCGAAAGAGCAGCAGGCCGGTGATCAGGCCGATCGGCTGGGCGAGCGTGGCGGTGGCCGGAAGGGCGAACTTTCGCAGTCCCTGCAGGGCGGCGGCGAGCACCAGTGACGCTCCCGCCGCCGGGATCGCCCAGATGGCGATTTCGAGGAGCGTGCGTGTCAGGGCGAGCCGGGCCGGGTCGAAATCGGGGACGAGCAATCGCGTCAGCGGTTCCGAGTAGATGGTGACCAGCACGGCCAGGACCCCGAGGCCGATGAACGTCAGGTTCGCGATGCCGGAGAGGACGGCAAACCACTCCGCTCCGCGTTCCTTCCGGACGGAAACGAAGACCGGCAGGCACGCCTTGCCGAGCGATGCGAAGAGGGCGAACGTCAGGAAATTCGGCACCGCCACCGCGGAGAACCAGGCATCCGCGCTGAGTCGGGCCCCGAACATCCCGGCAAAGAGGATGTGCACGGACAGGGAGACCAGGTATCCGCAGAGGTTGAGCAGCGTGATCCGGGCGGTGGAACGGGCGAGACTCATGGGGGGGAGGATACGCGATGGTTGGCCTTCAAGCGGGGCTGATTCGGGCGATTTCGTCACCGCTTGCACGTGCGAGGGGCCGGTGGCCCGAAGGCGGTCGCACCTGGACCAGCGCGGTGGGGACGGCGTCTCGCCCTCCCGGTCGCCCCGGCCCGCCCGAGCCATTCGATTGCCTCCGCCATCCCGTCTTCCCGATCAACTCCCGATTTGAGACTAAAGCCCATGCCCTCTCCGTTCCGATTTCGAACCATCGGGGCTGATTTCGCCCCAGGGAGGTCGGCATGATTCGTACTGCTATCCTGACGGCGCTCGTACTCTCGCTGGTCGCAGGCGCGACGCTCGCGGGTTCAGCCAATGACGCCCTGGCCGCGCTGAAGGCCGGGGATCACGAGAAGGCGTTGGCCAGGGCCGATCGTGACATCGCCCAGAGCGGCGACCAGGCGACGTCCTGGTTCGTGAAGGCTTACGCTCTGACGGAACTCTCCCGGTTCGAGGAAGCCTTCGAAGCCTACGAGCAGGCCGTCAAGTACGACGTGAAGAACCCCCGCGTCTGGAACAATCGCGGCGTGGTGCTCGACCGGCTCGGGCGTTATGGCGAGGCGGAAACGTCCTACCGCAAGGCCGTCACCCTCGATCCGAAGTATGCCTCCCCCTGGAACAACCTCGGCGTGACTCTGGACAAGCTGGGCCGTCCCGAGGAGGCGATGCAGGCGTTCGAGAAGGCGATCGACTACGACTCGGACTATGCCGCGCCGCACAACAACCTCGGCGCCATGCTCTACGAGCGCGGAGAGAAGACCGAGGCGGGCAAGCACTTCCAGGCCGCCCGCAGGATCGACCCGAGTTACAACCTCCCGGTCGTCAATCTGGTGATGCTCGCCCACGAGCGGGGCGACATCCGGGAGGCCGAGCTCACCCTGCGCACCGTTCTGTCGCAGGACCCGGAGCTGGCCGAAGCCCGGTTCAACCTCGGCATCGTCCTCTTCCAGCAGAAGCGTTACGAAGAGGCTCTGGCCGAGATGGAGACGGTGCTCGCTGCGCGGCCGGAAGACACCCGGGTCTTGAACAACCTCGGCGTCCTGAACTTCTACCTGGAACGTTACCGCGGGGCGATCACCTACCTCGAGGACGCCGTGCGGGTGAAGCCTGACTTCCAGCAGGCCTGGGACAATCTCGGACTCGCCCACTACTTCACCGATAACTACGACGCCGCCCTGCTCGCGTTCGAGAAGAGCGTGAGCCTGGCGCCCGACAACTCCTTCGCCTACTACAACCTCGGCTGCGTCTATGCCGACATGGGCCTGACGAAGCGTTCCGCCCAGGCGTTCAACAAGGCGCTTTCCCTCGAGCCCCAGAACCCCTACGCCCACCACAACATGGGCGTCCTGGCGGGGACGACGAAGGACCCGGCCTCGGAGTTGAGGCACTACAAGGCCGCGCTCGATGTGGATCCGAACTATGCCGACGCGCACCGGAGCCTCGGGATCTTCTACGCCCGCCAGAAGGGCTATATCGACCCGGAGAAGGCCGAGCAGCACCTTCGCACCTACCTCGCCCTGGTGCCGGGAGTGGAGGACAAGGAGATTGCCGAACTGCTGCGCGACCTGTAGGCGCCGAAGCTGAGCGAGCACGAGCCGCAGGGGGCTCGCCCCCTGAAAACGAACCGGAGGAAGGTGGTCGGGGCGAGAGGATTTGAACCTCCGACCTCAGCGTCCCGAACGCTGCGCTCTAGCCAAGCTGAGCCACGCCCCGACCGTGTGAGACTGGAAATCACGTTGCGGGTGCAGGATACACAGCGCTTCCGCAATGGGAGCGCAAATCCTGCAAGCCTCGGCGGTCTGGTTCAACGTTTTTCGGAGAGGGGGGCTCAATGATTCCATCGAGGGATGGCGGGGGCAATCTACTCAAGTCGGCTGTGGGGCTGACTCGATGATGAATCGGCGGACCGCCGCGAGATTCTCTCCGTTGGTTCGATCGCAGGAGGACCACCTCTGAAATGAAGATTCTGGTTGCCGACGACAACGAGATCGTGACCCGCGCGCTGAATCAGCTTCTCTCCCGGAGTGGCTTCTCGGTGACGTGTGTCGAAAGCGGAGGGGCGGCACTCGATGCGGCCGAATCCACCGACTTCGACCTGGTGCTCCTGGACGTCAATATGCCGGATCTCGACGGGATCGAGGTTTGCCAGAAGCTGAAGACCGGAAGCAACAGCTTTTTGCCGGTCATCCTGATTACCGGCAGCCAGTCCACCGAGGGAAAGGTGGTGGGGCTCGAGGCCGGTGCGGACGACTACATCCTGAAACCGTTCGACAGCAGGGAGATGCTCGCGAGGATCAAGGCGCTCCTGCGCATCAAGACGCTCCACGACGAAGTCCGGCACCTGGCCCAGGTTCGGGAGCAGATCGTTTACACGGTGTCCCACGACTTCCGCACGCCGCTGGTGGGCATCCGCGGCGCCATTCGCAACCTCCTGAACGGCCTGGTCGGTGAACTGAACCCGGACCAGCGGGAGTACATGGAACTCGTGGACGACGCCACCGAGCGGCTGACTGAAATGACCGAACAGCTCACGCGCGCGGCGCGACGGCAATCCGTTTCACCCGTCAGCCGCGAGCCTGTGGATCTCGAAAAGGCCAGCAATACCGCAATCGCCGGTCTGCGCGCCAACATCGTCGAACGACGTCTGCGGGTCTATCTCCAGCCGGAAGAAAATCTCCTTCCGGCGTGGGGCGACCGGGAAAAGCTGATCCAGCTGCTCGGGAACCTGTTCGACAACGCCATCAAGTACTCCCCGGACGGCGGCCTGGTCCGGATCGAAGTGAAAACCGAAGACTCGAAGCGAGGTCCGGCTATTCACCTGACGGTGAAGGACCAGGGACCAGGCATCGCGCGATCCGACTTTGAGCGGATCTTCTATCGGTTCGAGCAGGTCGGCGTTCCGGAGCACACCATGGGCCTCGGCACCGGACTCGGCCTGGCGATCTGCAAGGAGATCGTCGAAGCCCACGGTGGCAGGATCTGGGTGGAGAGCGACCGCGGCCAGGGCGCCGTCTTCCATGTGGTGCTTCCCGCCGCCACTCCGAAGAGAGGCGCGGCATGAGTGTGACCGCACACCGCGCGGCCGATCCGCGGGCGAAGCCACGCACGGAGGGTCGGGTCTTGTCCCGGCCGTGCCGGACCCATCGAGAGTGCTGCGAAGATTCGAAACGTCAGCTGAACAGAAGAGGTGCAGTATGAGCATGACGGACAAATCGACTCGCGAGATCCTCCTGATCGACGACGACCCGCTCGTCGTGAAGGTCTATGCGGAGCGCATGCGCTTCGAGGGGTGGAATGTCTCCGTGGCCCGGGACGGCTGGGAAGCCTGTCAGGAGGCGAAGCGGGCCAGGTTCGACATGATCCTGCTCGACATCAGGATGCCCTTCCATGACGGTGTGGAAGTCCTCCGCGACATCCGCGGCGGCGAAACGAACAAGGACAGCCTGATCTACATCCTGACCAGCCTTTCCGAGGGCGACGAAGTGGACGATGCCGTGCGTCTCGGAGCGGACGGGGTCTTTCGCAAGGCCAACGTCCGGCCGGATGAACTCACCCGCCAGATCGACCTCATCCTGAACACGGCCGGCGCGGACAATGATCTCGATCTCGGTGGCACCGATGACCCGGTGGAGGGTGAGGGTTCCGGCGACCCGCTCGATTTCGGCCCGCCCGACACGAAACCGGCCCTCGACATGGAGCGCACCTACGAGGTCTATGTCAATCCCCTTGCCGGGGACGGCGTCAACCTCTCCCAGGCGCTCGGGTTGCCGGAACTCTACACCTGCTCCGGATGCGGCGGGCAGGTCTGCCTCGTGCTCACGCCGGTGGAGGCCGGGGATGGCCGCGACCTCCTGGGGCGGTTCATCTGCTCGAGTTGCCAGACCGACGCATAGGGCTCGTCTGGAAATCAGTGCGACCGTTGCACCGAGAGCGCCGCCCGGCCCGAGAAAGCAAGGCGCGAGGAGGGCGCGATCTTACTGGTTTCAATCGACGGGCAACAATGCGTAGCGGGATGGAGCGGCTCTCGAATGCGGGAGTTCTTTCCAGACCGGCCCATGGGAAGCGCTCCGGGGATCGGGCGGCTCGTCCCTCCGGCACGAAGTCCTTGACCGAAGGTGGAGACAGCATCTGCTGGTCCGGCTCCCACGGGCGGAGAGTTTCGCCGTTCACGAGCTGCTCTCCGGTCCGCCGAAGGCCGGCCTACAGGAACGTCAGCAGTTCAGTAACCGAGGCCACCACCATCCGGTAGTTGTAGTGCTCGCCGACTCGGGAGAGCAGGGGCACCTCGTGGCGATCCAGGGCCAGTCCCAGTGCTACCGCCACGAAGGCGCGGGTGGTGTTCGAATTGCCGGAATCCCGCAGCACTTCCACCAGTTGAAGGGCGGAGGTGGTGCTCACCAGGCGGCCGACCGCGGTGGCGGCGCTGCCCCGAACGTACTCGGTCCTCCCACTCCGGACCAGGTCGATCAGAACCGCGGTCGCCTCCCGATCCCCGAGCAGGCCGAGCGCAAGGGCGATTTCGCGCTTGATCGCGGGATCGGATCGCTCGGTCAGCGCCTTGCGCAGCGCGGGAGCGGCCTCCGTCGCGCCGAGCAGCCCCAATCCCACCGCCACGTGCCCTCGCAGCGTCGGCGCGCCGGATGCTTGCAGGATTCTGGTGAGCGGTTCGATCGCCTGGCGGTCGCCGGCGATGCCGAGAGAAAGGGCGAGCGCGCCGCGCAGGTCGACGTTCTTGCGCTCCATGAACTGGGCTCGGAGGAACGGCACGATTCGTTCGGAGACGCCATCGGCTTCCGAGTTTCGCGCGAGGAGCGCCAACCCGAGAGCCGCGTAGGGAACGACCACGCCGTCGCCTTTGCGGTAGGCGTAGAGCAGGGAGTCCGCCGCTTTCGGTGAGCCGATTTCGCCGAGGGCGACGGCGGCGAAGGCCCGGGTCTGGGAGTCGCGGTCCTTTCCAAGGACGTACAGCAGGAGTTTGATGACGGTCTCGTCTTCCGGCCCGGCCATCGTTGCGATTGAGAGCGTCGCCTGCCGTCGGACCTGCTTTTCCGGGTCGCCAAGGGACCGCATCAATGCGGGCAGTGCCGCGCGGGAGCGGATCATGCCGAGGGCGGCGGCGGTGTGGGCGCGGAGTTGATCGTCCCGCTCGCGCCGTCCCGGGTGGCCGGAAAGAGCTTCGGCCAGGTCCGGGACGAGAATCTCGTCGCCGATGAGCCCTATCGCGAGCAGCGCCGAGGCTGCAATCTCGTTGTGCGGCGCTTTCCTGCGCCAGAGCGACATCAACGAAGGGATGGCGCCGGCATCGTCGTGAAACCCGAGGCCGAGGGTGGCAAAGGCCCGGGTTCGCCAGGGCCGCTTCTCGTCACGCGCCACTGCAGTCAGAAACGCCCGTACTCCGTGTTCGGGTACGCCGATCATTCCGAGCGCCAATGCGGCGGATTCCGGTACGGTCCGATCCGCGGTCTTCTGGTCCACGAGCTTCGTCAGAAGCGGGATCGCGGCGGGGTCACCGGCCTTGCCGAGAGCGAGAATGGCCCCGGTGGCGACATCCGGGTTGTCGTCCTCGGCCGCGGTGAGGAGTGCCGAGATGATCGCCCGGCGTGCCTCCGCCGATTCGGATGCACGGACGTTCCGATCGCCACCCTCACCGAGGAAGTGGGGGGAGCTCTCGGTGGTGCTCGCCCGGAGTCGGGCCGCCTGCAAGCTGCGCAGGCTGAGGATCCGTTCCCGGTTGAGGTTCCACCAGTAGACCCAGTGGGAGATGCCCGGGCCCGCGGCGGGAGTTCCGACGGGCCGCCCTTGCGGAGTGGTCGGTCGCGCCGGCGTGGCGGGGGCTGGAGGACGCTCCGGCTGGGAAACCGGGCCGGGGGCCGCACCCGGACCCGGATGCCCCGGTGCTTTCGGGGGAGTGATCGGCCCTCTTCGCGGGGGAGTGGTCGGTCCCGGTGCGGCGGGCGGATCACTCGGAATCCGGGAACCGGGGGTGACGCCCCGCGGGCCGCGGAAAGCGCCGCCGTGGGCGCTCGCGGCGGTGGTCAGCAGCAGCAGAAGGAGCACCGCGAGAATCGCGCGTCTCAAGTCGATGGTCATTCGTTCACCGGAAGCTCGGCCCCAATTCCTCCATCGTAGCTGAAATGGTCATCGAGCAGGTCGGTGATGCTTCGAATCCTGCGGCAGGAGGCTTCCGGGAACAGATCGAGCGGATCGATGAGCAGTGGAGTCAGCCCGGCCCGCGCCGCGCCGAGGACATCCACCGACGGCAGGTCGCCGAGGTACGTGGTTTCCGAAGGGATCACGTCCATCGCGCTCAGGGCGATGCGGAAGATCTCCGGATCCGGCTTCGAAATGCCCACCTTCCCGGAGTCCACGACCACCTCGAAGTGATGGAGAAGCCCGGCCTCCTCGATGCGCCGGTCCACCGCGCCGTCCGAGTTGCTGACGACCCCAAGGCGGTGACCGCGGGCCTTGAGCTTCGTCAGGGTTTCGTCAGCGCCCTTTACGGGGCATCCCCACAGCAGCGGCAGGGCAGGGAGGATATCTTCGGTGATCGGTTCGCGGTTTTCAGGGGGAACTCCGAGCCGGTGAAAGACCAGCGCGAGGAAGAACGCACGGGCGTCGCTGCTCTCGGTCGAGGCGGCGGGTTGCCGGAGGAAGCGATCGAGGTCGGGACGGATCCGGATGGCTGCCTCGGCCATGGCGTCGGCGGCCACCGGCGAGCCGTGTTGCGCGCAGATCGCCGCCAGCCTGGCGAAGTCGAGTTCGATGATCGTGTTGCCGGCGTCGAAGAGCAGCACCTGCGTCAGCACGAGGTCTCCTCGCGCCACGCCCGGGCCAGCCTTTCGGCGCAATCAGGATCGACCGGCTCGGTGGTGATGCCGCCGAGCTTCACCGAGGTGCCGACAATCGCTCCGTCCGCATGCGGGGCCAGCGTGATGATGTTGTTCTCGGAGAGTCCGCTGCCGATGAGCACGGGTGTGCCGGGTACGGCGGACCTGGCGGCGTCGATCAGTGCGGGGTCGGCGCCGGCGCCCGTCGAGTGGCCCGTGATGACGATGGCATCGGCCAGTCCGCGGTGAACGGTGTCCCTCGCGGCGAGGGCGGGGTCGTCCGTGCCGAGCGGGCAGCCGTGCTTTACCAGGATGTCGGCGAGGATGGCCACGTCGGCGCCAAGGCGTCTGCGCTCGCGCAAGGTCTCGTGGGCCCGGCCCTCGATGACGCCCTGGTCCGTGGCGGTGGCGCCGGTGTGGACATTCACCCGGATGAAGCGGGCGCCGGTGGCGTTGGCGATGGCGAGAGCGGTCAAGGCATCGTTGCGGAGGACATTGACGCCGATCGGGAGCCTGGTGGCCGTGACCACGGAGAGCACGAGGGAGGTCATCACCGCGCACGTTTCCGGGCCCACCTGCCCGGGCATGAACGGGGCGTCGCCGAAGTTCTCGACGATCAGGCCGTCGAACCCCGCGCCGGCGAGCGCCCGTGCGTCCTCGATGGCGCGACGTTCCACCTCCCGCGGATCGCCGCCGTATCGGGGGGAGCCGGGAAGGGGGAGCAGGTGGATCATGCCGATCAACGGCAACTTGTCCGGAAAGAGATCCTTGAACCCATTCATGACGGCCTCCGTCAAACGATGAGCAGTACGAGGGCGGTGGCGCCCACGAGCAGGCAGTAGAACCCGAACCGATCGAGACGGCCGCGCTGGACCATTGCGAGAAGCCAGCGGAGCGCCAGGTATCCGGAGACGAAGGCCGCCGCGGCGCCGATCGAAAAGGCCAATAGCTCACTCGATGGGGGCGGGGCGTCCGCCAGGTCGATGGCCTTCAGCAGTGTTGCCCCGCCCAGGGCCGGGATGGCGAGCAGAAACGAGAAGCGGGCCGCCCCGGCCCGGTCGACCCCGGCGTGAATTCCGGTGACGATGGTCGATCCGGACCGGGAAATCCCGGGGATGATGGCGAACCCCTGTGCGATCCCGATGGCCAGGGCGGTCGGCCAGCGAACTTCCCCGTTTCCCGGTTTTGTGAGCCGGAGCGAGAGCAGAATCAGGCCGGTGAGCGTCAACATGGCGGCGACGAGGACCGGGGCGTCGAAGAGCGCCTCGATCCGATCCTTGAAACTCAAGCCGATCACCGCCGCGGGCAGGCTGCCGAGGACCACCAGGAGTGCCAGGCGAAAGTGCTCGTCGCGCCGGAACGTGAAAACCGAGACGGTCATGTCGATGAGTTCACGCCGGTACCAGATCAGGAGGGCGAGCAATGTGCCCGCGTGGGCGAGAACTTCGAACCCCGCGCCCGGGCTCTGCACGCCGAGCAGTTTCCCCCCCAGCACGAGGTGTCCGGAGGACGAAACCGGCAGGAACTCCGTCAGTCCCTGCACGATGCCAAGGATCAGTGCTTCCAGTGGACTCAAGCGCACCTCGGGTCGAGCGTGACTTTCCGCGGTCCGGTCCGGACAATGGCCGGAACACCCGGTCACCGCAGGGGAGCATTATGAAGGTTTGGACAGTTCTCGCCATTCTTGTGCCGATCCTGATGGGATGCTCTTCCACGCCGCCGGAGCCGTCGGTGCCCACCGGCATCGCCGTGACCTCCCTGGATCGGGGCCGCCTTGCCGGCGCCCGGGCCTATTTCGCGGTGCACGCGCCGGTCTCGGTGGCCCTCGATGTGCTGATCGATTTCGACCGGCATGCGGAGTTTCGCCCGGGTGTCACCGAGTCGCGGTCCATCGCCGCCGACAAGGGGGGTGGACAGGCTTTCGTTCGCTATGAGGGGATGTACGCGGACGACATCAACGCCACCTGCGACTACTCGATCTCCGAGTCGGATGGCGTGTTCAGGGTCGAGTACAAGATGACCGACCCCTCCTTCGCCATGTGGGCCCGGAACGGCGGATTCACCCTGAGTCCGGCAAAGAACGGCGAGTGGACGGTGATCGACCAGGAGGTCCTGATCTCCGCGCTCTCCTCGGACCGCGATGCGACCCTGGCCGCCGTGCGCGCCGACGCGGAAGCGATTCAGCGGCGAATCGAGGGGGTCGCCGGAGCGCCATAGCCGGGAAGCCGCACCCGGTGAGTGATCGATCCGGACGGCTCGACTACGCGAGGAGAGGCCGGCTGCTCTCCGGGTAGAGCCCTTCGCCGGCGCCGAACGCCAACAGTGCTTCCACCGCGTTCAGATCGAGCGACCGGGTGTAATCGTTGACGTAGAGTTCGATGTGTCTGCGAATCACGTCCGGGGCGATTTCCCGGGCATGATCCCGCACGAACTCGTGGCTCGCGGTGGGGTTCGCGAGCGCGAAGTCGATGCTGTCGCGCAGGCGTTGATCGAACTCGCGGGCGATCTCCGGCCCGAGCGATCGGCGGATGGCGATCGCGCCGAGCGGGATCGGGACGTGCATCCGGTCTTCCCAGACTTCACCCAGGTCGGACAGTTTCACCAGGCCTCGATCGGCGTAGGTGAATCGGCCCTCGTGGATGAGGACCCCGCCATCGACGACACCATCGAGGACGGCCTGGTCGATCTGGTCGAAACGCATGGACACCGTCTCGAAGCGGCCGAGGAGACGAAGGAGCAGCGCCGCCGTCGTTCGCTCCCCGGGGATGGCGATGCGTCCCCCGGGTTCCCGCGACCTCGCCGCGACCAGCAGCGGTCCGACACCGAACCCCGCGGCGCCGCCTGCGCGGAGCAGGCCGTATCGCTCGCGGAGGTGTCCGAAGGCGGCGACGGAGACTTTGGCGATGTCGAGTTCGCCCCGGAGCGCCATGCCGTTCAGGGCTTCGACGTCGTCGATGACGAGATGGAATGCCTCGCCATGCTCGGTCAGCAATCGGTGGAAGACGAAGGTGTCGTTGGGGCAGGGGGAGATCCCGAGGGTCAGCTTTTCAGCCATGGGTTTCCAGCCAGGCGAGTACCGCCTCCTGCGCCGCGGCCGCCGCCTCCTCGACCCGCCACGCGGTGCGGTCGCGCAGACCCGCCAGGTTCGAGATGCCGCGAACTTCCCCGACCGGGATTCCGAAACTCTGCGCCGCCTGGACGAGGGCCGCTCCCTCCATGGACTCCACGGCACCGCCGGTCCGTGTGGCGAGTTCGACCGCCCGTTCGTCCGTGCCGGTGCAGGTGGAGCAGGTCACGAAGGGAACCTGGTGTTTCGTGGGGAAGAGGTCGAGGTCGAATCTCGATGGCGTGTCGAAGCCGAGGTCGGCCGTGGTCAGAAACCCCCGCGGTGTCTCCACGCCCAGGTCTCCGAATGTCTCGGACACGGCGCAGACCACATCCCCGATCTCGAGCCCGCTGCCGGGGTAGGCGCCGCCGATGCCGCAGATGACGATCCCGTCCACGGAGTCCCGCGCGAGATGGCGGGTCAGGGTGATGGCGGCGCCGATCGGTCCGATGCCGGTCGTCAGGGTCCGGATTCCCGCCCTCGCGAGGAGCCGAGCTTCAAGATCGGTGGCCGTCAGGACGAGGATGCCCGCCCCCTCACTCCCCGTCATCCCCGATCGCTTCGACCGGGCAACCCTCGAGTGCGTCCCGGCACTGCTCCTCTTCTTCCGGGCCGTCGGGCTGCCTGGTCACGTAGGAATAGCCCTCTTCCTCGCTGCGGACGAAGTTTGTTGGAGCCATTTCGCGGCAGGCATCACAGTCGATGCAGGTGCTGTCCACGTATAAAGTCCCCGCTGCGTTCTCGGGAACCTTGTCTTCACGATCGGCCATGATTTGCGGCTCTCCAACTATGAGTTTTCCGGATCCTAAATGGATCCGGACCCACTTGACCAGAAACTCCGGATTGGGATGCTCTCGATTTCTCGATCCGATCGCGTCTTCCCCGCGGAAATCCCGGCGGGCCGGGTGTGGCCGGGACAAGGCACGACCTTCCGGGCAAAAGCGTTTACTTCGGCTGGTAGATGTGGATCGCGTGGCCGAGTGCGGCTTCCGCGGCTTCCATCATCGTCTCCGGCAGCGTGGGGTGGGGGTGGATTGTCAGGGCGATGTCCTCGAGCGACGCCCCCATCTCCACCGCCAGCGCACCCTCGGAGATCAACTCCGCGGCGTCCGGTCCGACGATGTGCACGCCGATCACGGTGCCGGTCTCCTTCTCCGCCACGATCAACGTGAAGCCCTCGGCGTGGTCGAGCGTGAGCGCCCGGCCGTTCGCCGCGAAGGGGAACTTGCCGACGCCGGTCTCGATGCCCTGCTCGGCGGCCATGGCCTCGGTGAGCCCCACTGACGCGATTTCCGGATCCGTGAAGATGACCGCCGGGACGGTGACCCAGTCGCAGGCGGACTTCAGCCCGGCGATGACCTCCGCGGCCACGATCCCCTCCTTGCTGGCCTTGTGGGCGAGCATGGGCTGGCCGGCTGCATCGCCGATGGCGTAGATGCCGTCGATGTTCGTGCGGCAGTGCATGTCGGTTCCGATAAAGCCGCTGTCATCCTGACCCACACCGGCGGCGGCGAGGCCGATGTCCTCGACATTCGGCCGCCGGCCAACGGTCAGCAGGATCTTGTCGCAGACGATCTCCAGCCTGCCCTTCCTGCCTTCGACCTCGACCGCCAGGCCCTCTCCGGTCTTCTTCCAGCCGAGGGCCTTCGTCGAGAGCATCGTCCTGATCTTCCGTTTCTTCATGTTGCGTCCGACGACCTTCGAAAGCTCCGGGTCGGTGCCGGGAAGAATGCCGCCCAGCAGTTCCACCACGGTGACTTCCGCACCGAGCATCCGGTAGGCGATGCCGAGTTCGAGGCCGATGTAGCCGCCGCCGATGACCACCAGATGGTCGGGCACCCGGTCGAGGGCCAGAGCCTCGGTGGAGCTGATGACGTCTTCTCCGTCGAAGGCGAACCCCGGGATTTCGATCGGCCGGGAGCCGGTGGCGATGATCGTGTGCTTCGGGGTGAATGCCAGCGGGCCATCGTCGGTTTCGACCGAAACGGTCTTGCGGTCGGTGAACTTCGCCGTGCCCGCCACGTGCTCGATGCCGTGATTCCTGAACAGCACCCCGATGCCGCCGGTGAGCCGTTTCACCACGCCGGCCTTCCACTCGATGAGCTTCGGCATCGAAACGGTGGCCTCGCCGACCATGATCCCGTAGCGGTCGGCGTGGCCGATGCGCTCCTTGAGAGCGGCCGCGGTGATGATGGCCTTGCTGGGGATGCAGCCCACGTTCAGGCATACGCCGCCGAGTTCGCTCCGCTCCACGACCACGACGCTCTGCCCGAGTTGCGCTGCTCGAATCGCCGCGACGTAGCCGCCGGGGCCGGCGCCGATCACCAGAACATCAGGACTCAGGTTGCTCATCATCGTCTCCCTGGCGCTGCAGCGGAACTGCTCAAAGTGGGAATGCGCCTTCCCAGTCGCGGTCTCCGGCTTTCCGGCCACGGACCGCCTCGGCCTGTTCCTTCAAATTCCACGGCACATCGGCGTAGATGTCGGTGAAGACGTCATCGGCGGTGAGCGGCTCCGCCGCCTCGGCGATCCTGATGGCTGCGCCGACCTCGGCGTTGATGCGGGCTTCGAGCGGGGCGGTCTGCTCGGGAGACCAGAGCCCCCTTGCCACCAGGTGAGTGAGCATCCGGTCGATGGGGTCTCGCCTCTTCCACTCCTCGACTTCTTCGGGGTCCCGGTACCGCGTGGGATCGTCGGAGGACGAGTGGCCCATCTGCCGGTAGGTCAGGCATTCGATGAGCGTCGGGCCGCCGCCGTCGCGGGCGCGCCCGGCCGCCTCCCTGACTGCGCCCATGACCGCGAAGACGTCGTTGCCGTCCACGCGTTCGCCGGGCATACCGTAAGCCTCGGCCTTCTCGGCGACGCTCGCGGACCCGCTCTGCCTTGAAAACGGCACCGAGATCGCCCATTGGTTGTTCTGGCAGAGGAAGACCACCGGCGCTTCATACACCGCCGCGAAATTCAGCCCCACGTGGAACTCCGCGGCGGAGGTCGCGCCATCGCCGAGGAACCCGAGCACCACGGTGTCGTCGCCCTTGATCTTCGCCGCCATCGCCACGCCGGTGGCATGGGTGAGCTGGGTGCCGATCACGCTCGACCAGGAGACGACGTGATGCTTTCGGGATGCGGCGTGGACCGGCATCTGGCGGCCCTTCAGGATGTCCATGCCGTTACCGATACACTGCGCGATGTAAAGTTCGAGGGGGAATCCGCGGTAGATCAACCCGCCGCCCTGCCGGAGCGCCGGCAGCACCCAGTCGGTGTCCCGGACGCCGGCGAAGGAACCGATGACCGAAGCCTCTTCTCCCGTTGCGGTGCCGTAGAAGCCGATGCGTCCCTGGCGCTGCATGTTGAGTAGCCGGGTGTCGGTGACGCGGATGCGCACCATCGCTTCGAGCAGCCGGATCCGCTCCCCGTCAGTGATCCCCGGGACTCGTGATTCGTCGAGCGCCATTCGCTCCCCGCTACCTGAGACTGGCGATCAGCCGGCCCGGCTCTTCGAGCAGTGAGACGACGCGGGCCAGGAAACGTGCTCCGGTCATCCCGTCCACGACGCGATGGTCGAGCGAGAGGGAGACGTTCATCACGTGGCCGATGACGACTTCGTCGTTTCTCACCACCGGCTTCTTCCTGATCGCATGGATGCCGATGATCGCCACCTCGGGGTGATTGATCACGGGCGTCGCGAGAAGGCCGCCGTGAGCGCCGGTGCTGGTGATCGTGAAGGTGCCGTCTGCGATGTCCTCGGTGGTGGACTTGCCCGCGCGGGCGCGATCCGCGGCGCCGGCGATCTCGGAAGACAACTGCTGGAAGTCCTTGCCCGGCACGTTGTGGATCACCGGGACGGAAAGTCCGGCATCGGTATCGACCGCGATGCCGAGGTTGATGCGGGCCTTCAGAATGATCTCCTGCAACTCCTCATTGTAGCTGGCGTTCAGGTACGGGAACTCCCGGATCGCCACGACCAGCGCTTTCATCACGAAGGGCAGGTAGGAGATCTTCGTCTCGCCCTCGCGAAGGTCGCCGTTCAGGACGTTGCGCAGGCGGACCAGCTCGTCGACGTGCGCTTCCTCCACGATCGTGAAGTGGGCGGCGGTACGCTTGCTGCGCGCCATGCTTCGGGCGATGAGTCGGCGCAGTCCGCGGACCGGGATGATCCGGTCGGTTTCGAGGGCGACGATCGGCGTGGCCGCCGGGACGGGGGCGGCCCCGCTGAACTGGTCGATATTCTCCCGGGTGACCCGGCCGCGCGGGCCGGTGCCGGTGACCTGGCGGATGTCCACGTCCTTCTCCCGCGCGTATTTCCGGGTGGCGGGGGCGGCGAGGACGCGGCCGGTGGGCGACTTCGGGGCGGGGGCTCGAACCGGCGTGGGAGCGGGTTCCGGCTCCGGTTCCGACGACGCGGCGGTTTCTGCCTGCTCGTCGGCGCTCTTTGTGACTTCGGAGGGCGCTGCGGAGCCACCGCTGCCGTCCTCGATCACGATAATCACATCACCGACCGGCACGACCTCGCCCTCCTCGGCGCGGATGTCGCTCACCCTTCCCGCGATGGGGGAGGGAAGTTCCACGGTGGCCTTGTCGGTCATCACCTCGACCATGGGCTGGTCTTCGCCAAGCGTGTCACCCACCCCGACCAGCCACTTCACGATCTCGCCTTCGACGAGCCCTTCTCCAATGTCCGGCAGCTTGAATTCGTAGGCCATGAAACTGTCCCCGTGGTCAGAAGTTCACGACGTGATCGATGGCATTCAGGATCCGCCCGGCGTCGGGCAGGTAGACGTGTTCGAGAGTGTAGGGGAACGGTGTGTCGAATCCGGCGACGCGCGCGATCGGCGCCTCCAGGACCTCGATGGCCCGCTCCGCGATGATGGCGGCAATCTCAGCGCCGAAGCCTCCGGTGCGCGGGGCCTCGTAGGCAATGACCACGCGGCCGGTATTCCGGACGGTCTCGAGTACGGCGGCGACGTCGAGCGGCGAGATGGACCGCAGGTCGAGCACTTCGACGGAGATGTCCTTCTCCCTCGCTTTCTTCGCGGCTTCAAGGGCGACGTGAACCATGGCGCCCCAGGAAATCACCGAGACGTCGGTCCCCTCGTTTCGCACCGCGGCCTTGCCGAGCGGCACCGTGTACCAGCCGTCCGGGACCTCTTCCTTGAACTTCTTGTGATAGATGCGCTTCGGCTCGAGGAAGAGCACCGGGTCCTCGTCCTCGATCGCGGAGAGGAGCAGGCCCTTGGTGTCCGCCGGGGTCGTCGGCATGACGATCTTCAGCCCCGGAGTGTGCGCGAAGTATGCCTCGGAGGACTGGCTGTGGTAGTGGCCGCCCTTGATCCCGCCACCGCAGGGCGCGCGGATGACCATCGGGCAGGTGTACTCACCGCCGGAGCGGTAGCGGAACTTCGCGGCTTCGCTCACCACCTGGTCGAACGCCGGGTAGATGAAGTCGAGAAACTGGATCTCCGGGATCGGCCGGAGTCCGTAGAGGGCCATGCCGATCGCCGTCCCGATGATGCCGCCTTCGGCGAGGGGAGTGTCGAACACCCTTCGCTCGCTGAACTCGGCCTGCAGGCCGTCGGTGGCCCGGAAGACGCCACCGGTTTTGCCGACGTCCTCACCGAGGATGACGACGCGGTCGTCCTTTGCGAGGGCGGTCTTCAGCGCGTCGTTCACCGCTCCGAGAATAGTACTGGTCGCCATGCTGACTCCCTAAAGGGGGAAGTACCCCTCGTCCTTCCCGGTAAGCTGCCCGCTCTTCGCCAGGCCCACGAGTCCGTCCCTCTGGAGCGCGAGTTCGGGGGGGATCTCGCGGTAGACACCCTCGAACATGGTCTCCACCGCCGGCGGTCCGGCCTTCTCGGCCTCCTTTGCCGCGGCGTAAAGAAGTGCCTTCGAACCCTCCTGGCACTCCGTCTCGAACTCCTCGTCCCAGAGGTTCTTCCCGGTCAGGAACTCGCGAAAACGCAGGATCGGGTCCTTTTTCTGCCACTGTTCGACCACTTCGTCCGGGCGGTACCGGCTCGGGTCGTCGGAGGAGGAGTGGGGGCCCATGCGGAACGTCAGTGCTTCGATCAGCGTGGGGCCTTTGCCATTGCGCGCGCGGCTTCCGGCATCCTTCACCGCGGCGTAGACCGCGAGGGCGTCGTTGCCGTCCACCCGGACGCCGGGCATGCCGTAGGCCTTGGCCTTGATGGCCACCGACTCGGCCCTGGTCTGCTTCTCGAAAGGGACCGAGATGGCCCACTGGTTGTTGTTGCAGAAGAAGATGACCGGGGCCTCGTACACCGCGCCGAAGTTCAGGCCGACGTGGAAGCCGTCGGAAGAGGTTCCGCCATCGCCCATGAAGGTGATCGCCACGCTCTTCTCGCCCCGGTACTTCATGGCCATCGCCGCACCCACGGCCTGCGGGATGTGGGTCCCGATGGGGCTTGAGATGGAGACGAAGTTCTGTTCGCGAAACGAGTAGTGCACCGGCATCTGCCGACCCCGGCAGGTGTCCGCCGCGTTGCCGAAGATCTGGTTCAGCATCATCGCCGGGTCGACGCCTCGCGCCAGGGCGAAACCGGGCATGCGGTAGGACGGAAAGGACCAGTCATCGGGCTCGAGTGCCAGGGCGCAGCCGACCTGGAGGGCCTCTTCCCCCCGGCTCGGAAGATAGAAGCCGATGCGTCCCTGCCGCTGCAGGTTCATCCCCCGGTCGTCGAAGGCCCGTGTCAGCACCATCAGGCGGTACATCTCTCTCAGCCGGTCGTCGGTGAGGTCCGGCAGCATGCCGTTTTTCACCTTCCCGTCCGGTTGGAGGACGCTTTGCACGTCTGTGGGCATGGTCAAAAGCTCCCTGAAGATGGGGAACCGGCGCAACTGGGCACCGGGAAAGCGCCGATAGTAAGGTGGCGGACAAGGGCACCAAAGAAATGATCCCATGCCGCCACCGGCCGACGGGAGCCTGTCTTTCGCGGTCGATCACCGCTCCTGATGGAGGGTTGGCCGGAGCGGTTCGGGCGACCGATCAACCCGGCAGATGCGAGGATTCTCATGACGGTCATTCAGGTGACGAGAGAACGGACGAACGCATTCCGGCTCCACCAGCAGGGGCTCTCGCCGAAGCGGCCGGAACTCGAGGAATCCCTCGCTGGAACCGGCTACCTCCCCACTCGCGAGGCGGCGTACCTTTCGGCCGCCGCCCGGGTCGAGGGGTTTCAGCGAGCGGACCTCGATCGCCTGGTCTTCGGGCGGTCGAGCATGGTGGAGGTCGCGGCATCGGGGGGGCGGTCGTTCCTCGTGCCGGCGGCGATTGCTCCGGCGCTGATTCGATGCCCCGCCCCGGATGAGCGCCGCGCCGCCGAGGCGAAACTCGCCACGGTGCGGGCATCCATGGCGGTGTCGGTGATGCTGAAGGATGCGGTGCTCGACACGGTGGCGGATTCCGGCCTTGGGATTCGCGACCTGAAGGAGCACTTCAAGCGGGGCACGGATGAGGTCTCGGGATGGCTGCGGCGTCCCGGAATCCTGCCGGCGATTCTGACCATCCTGCGTCAGGACGGTGAACTCGTGCGGACCGTCCTTTCACCTCCGCTCGATGGTGGAGAGGTCGTCTTTGCGCGAACGGATACGCTTCTGCCGGGTGTGAACGTGCCCGCGCTAGAGCCGGTCGACGCGCTCGAGATGCTCTGCGCCTGGTATTTCCGGGTGCATGGTCCGGCCGGGCGGGCCGACTTCGGGTGGTGGGCGGGGACCGGGGTCGACGAGGCGCAGGTGGCATTCGATGCGATCCGTCCGTCCCTGGCGCCCATTCGCATCGAAGGGGTGCCCTACGAACTCTACATGACTCCGGCCGCCCTCGCTGAACTCATGGGATTCGAGAGCCTGCTGCCCGACCCGGTCCACCTCGTGCCCTGGCAGGATTGCTGGCTGATGAGCCACGAGACCCGGGCCGGCCGATTCGGCTCCCGCGAAGCGATCCGGCGGCTTTGCCCCGGTCCGGCCCTTCCGGCGATCCTGGTCTCCGGTGAGGTCAGGGGGCGCTGGACTCTCGACGCGCCGGCCGGCGCCGTGGAACTGGACTGGTTCGCTCCGCCGCGCCAGAAGATCCGCGAGCGCGCGGAGGCCGTGGCCATGGATCTGGGTGCATTCGTCAAGCGGGAGATGCCGAACATCGCTCCCCTGACGCTCCCGTCGGTCGAAGGGGAGTTCCCGGTCTATGGGCCCGTCTGAGAATAGCTGCCGCATTCGATGGGCGCTGCATCCCGCAGAGCCGCGTTGTTCATCGGTTGAAACCGGCAAGGTTGCGCCCTCCTCGCGCCTTGCTTTCTCGGGCGCAGCGGCGCTCTCGGTGCAACGGGCGCATTTCTTTCCAGACGAGCCCTGTCGGCAAGGGCGCGGACCGGACGAAGCTCGTCCTTCCGGAAGGGTGCCCCCGCGCCGCACGATGGTCCCGGTTCGACAAATTCCCGGTTCCGCCGTCATCTGAACAGTCGGTTTTGATTCACCTCCGATTTCGCCGCGACTATTCTGGTGCCGATGCGTCCCTCTTCATGGGGGCATCGGACATTGGGACGGACCGGCCCTTCGGCCGGGAAAGGCGGTGAGCATGACGCGGTGGGGCGCACTTCTGATCCTGCTGATCGTTCCCGGGCTCGCATTTGCGGCGCCACCTCCGGGAGACGTCTCCTTCCGGGACATCACGGCCACCTCCGGCGTGACGTTCCGCCATACCTTCGGCGACCGGGATTTCAGCAAGATCCTGAAAGCCACCGGCTCCGGCGTGGGGATCCTCGACTACGACGGCGACGGCGACCTCGACCTCTACTTCGTGAACGGCTCCTACCTCGAAGAGATCTGCGATGAAGCGGGCAAAGTGAACGAGGGTGCCACGAACCGGCTGTTCCGCAACGACGGCCGCAACGCCGAACTCGGCACGATCACTTTCACGGACGTGACCGAGGAAGCCGGCGTGGGTGACACCGGGTACGGCATGGGCTGCGCCGTGGCCGACTACGACAACGACGGCGATACGGACCTCTATGTGACGAACTACGGTCGGAACGTCCTGTACCGCAATAACGGCGACGGGAGATTCACGGTGGTGACCGACACGGCGGGCGTGGCCGGACCATCGAGCCTGAACGGGTTCGTCAAGTGGTCCACCAACGCCTGCTGGTTCGACTACGACAAGGACGGCCAGCTCGATCTCTACGTCTGCAACTACCTGGCCTTCGATCCGGCCTTCAACAACTTTTACGGCCCCGAAGGTTTTCCCGGGCCGTCGAACTACCTCGGCCAGCCCTCGATCCTCTATCGGAACAAGGGCGACGGCACCTTCGAGGACGTGACCGTGAAGGCCGGCCTCTTCCGCAAGGAGGGCCGGGGCATGGGCGCTTCCGCCGGCGACCTCAACAACGACGGTTGGCCGGATCTCTTCGAGGCGAACGACGACATGGTGAACTTCCTGTTCATCAACCAGGGCGACGGAACCTTCCGGGAGGCCGCCGATGAGACGCTCGTCGCTCGTGGGCAGGGTGGAGAGAACACCGCCGCGATGCACGGGGCGATGGGGGATTTCGACCGCGACGGCCGGCTCGACATCTTCGTCCCCGACATGAATTACTTCTCGCTGTTCCGGAACCTCGCCTCGGAGAGTTGGACGAGAATGGTCTTCGAGGACACCACCATGCGCTCCGGCATCGCTGCGGCCTGCGGCCAGTATGTCGGCTGGGGCGGTTTCTTCTTCGACTACGACAACGACGGCTGGCAGGACATCTTCGTCGCCACCGGCGAGGCCCACCGGCCGGAAAATGAGCCGAACCTGGTGCTCCGGAACCTCGGCAACGGCAAGTTCAAGGATGTCTCCCTCTCCCTCGGCAAGCGCCTGTTCTGGGAGCGGCGGCTCTCTCGGGGCGCGGCCTGCGCCGACCTCGACAACGACGGCGACCTCGACGTGGTGGTCGTGAACATCGACGTCAAGGCGAAGGGAAAGGAAGGGCTGCCCTCGGTTCTCGAGAACATCGGTGGCAACGCCAGGAACTGGCTGACCGTGAAGCTCATCGGCGCCCGCAGTAATCGCGACGGGATCGGGGCGAAGATCATCGTAACCGCGGGCCGGCGTACGTATGTCGACGAGGCGCGCTCCGCGGTGGCCTATCTTTCGTCGGTTACGCCCCGCGTGCACTTCGGCCTCGGCGATGCGGAAGCGGTGGAGCGCGTGGAGGTCCGGTGGCCTTCCGGGGAGGTCCAGGTGCTCGAGGATGTTTCGGTGAACCAGCTTCTGATCATCACTGAGAAAGTGGCCCGGAAGGGGGGTGGCCGATGAAACGGTTCCTGGCGATCTTCCTGCTGGCGGGGGTGGCCGTGCCGCTCGTCATCGCCCTGGCCCAGGACGCGCCGGATGCGCAGGAGGCCGGTGAGTCCCTCTGCCAGACCTGTCATGAGACGGCCGGGACGGGCAACCAGTGGGCGGTTTACACGCAGAGCGCGCACTCCCGGTCTTTCGCTTCGCTGGCCGGCGAAAAGGCCGAGGGAGTGGCTGCCCGGGCTGGTGTGGACGGCGATCCGAAGGTGTCCGAACTCTGCCTTTCCTGCCACGCGCCGATCGCCGCCGACCGCGCCGCGGGGGTGAGCTGCGAAGCTTGCCATGGCTCCGGGGAGAAGTATGCGGGGGTCTGTGGGGAGTCATTCGCGAAGGCCGTCCCGCTCGGGTTGCATCTCTCCGGTGAGCGGCAATGCGTCAATTGCCACGTGAAGAGCAAGGCGCACCCCGATCTCGACTTCCTGTTCGTCCTCGACTGGGAGGACATCGCCCATCCGCGCCCGCCCGCGAAGAGCGACGAAGCGCTCTTCAGCACCGAAGGGATCTATCGCCACTGGGAGATCTTCACCGAAAAGGACGGGCTGCCCCACCACATGGTCTTCGGGGTGACGCCGGCCGGTGACGACGTCTGGTTCGCCACCGAGGACGGCGTCGCACTCTACCGGGATGGCGAATTCAAGACCTGGAGTGTCGCCGAGGGCCTGCCGCACCGGGCGGTGACGCAGATCGTGGTGGACGAGGAAACCGGCGAGGTCTGGGCTTCGACCATGGCCGGCATCGCCTCGTTTGACGGCGAGAAGTGGACGGCCTACACCCAGGAGAACTCGGGGCTCGCCAACAACTGCACGTTCGGCATCACGCTGTTCGATGACGACGTCTGGGTCGCTACCTTCGATGGGATCTCGCGTTACAACCGCAAGACTGGTGAGTGGAAGAAGTACTACCTGGACAACGCTCCGCTCGAGGAAGTGTGGATCTACGGCACCGAGGCGGACCACGAGAAGGTCAATTTCGCGGTGTGGGGCGGCGGGCTCGTCGAGTACTTCCCCGCCGAGGATCGCTTTGCCGCTCACCACGACCCGGATGGATCCTTCGAAATGGACCTGATCCAGAACGACGGGGTGATTTCACAGATGACCACGTCGGTCTCCCGGGACAACGGCTGGACCTTCGTCGCCAGCTACTTCGGAATGAGCGCCTACAATGGCCGGGACTGGATCGAGATGGACATGGATAACTCCGGACTCCTCTCGAACTTCATCAACTTCGTGAAGGCCCGGCGCTCCGAGGGCTGGTTCGCCACCGACCGGGGACTCTCCTCCTTCGACGCCAAACGGGATCGCTTCGTGAACTACCGGCGGCTCGACGGTCCCGGGGATTTCTGCGAGATCACGATCAGGTCCCGGGACGGCAAGCGGAGCAAGACCTTCGTCAGCGGGTCCTCGTTCCCCTTCAACTTCATCTGGGGAGTGGGTTTCCAGGGCGAGGACATCTGGGTGGTTACCAGCAACGGCGTCGCCCGGGGGAGGTACTGAGATGCGCACCATCGTGTTTCTGAGCATTGCCGCGATCATCGGCGCGGTCTTCGGTTTTCTCGCGTCGGCTCCGATGCCCACCAATGCGGGGGAGGCTCCGGTCAAGGAGCCGATCCACCGGCCGGCCGCGATGGATGGCGAGGAGGCGCCGGGGGCGATTGCGGAGGAGCGTCCTGACATCGGCTTTGCCGGTCGGGTCCTGCACCCTAAGTTCGTCCAGCCCTACTACAACTTCGCGCGCCCCAGTTCAATTCCGCTCGACCGCTCCTTCTCCGATTTCGTGGATCCGATCGGTCGCAGCGACGCCTCGTTCGAAAACGACGAAGAGGTACGGATCGGCTTCATCGGCTGCCTCTCCGGCCCTTTCAAGTTCTATTCCGGCGAGATGCTGAACGGGGCCATGATGGCGGTCGAGGAGATCAACGCGGCCGGCGGCTACCACGGCAAGCCGGTGCGCCTGATCCAGCGCGACGACCGGGCGCGGATGGGTGAAGACGCCAACCAGATGGTGAAACTCTGTTACGAGGATCGGGTGCTCGGCGTGCTTGGCTCCATGTCCTCGGACACGACGCACGTGGCCCTTCGCGTGGCCTTGAAAGCCGAAGTTCCGCAGATCACCTGCATCTCCACCGACCCGACCATCACCCAGATCGTCGTTCCCTGGATCTTCCGCAGTCTGGCCGACGACTGGTCCCAGAGCCGGGCGCTCGCCAAGTACGTTTTCCAGCAGCGTGGTTTCAGGAAAGTGGCGCTGCTCGAGCACAACAACCGCTATGGCCGGATGGGCAGCGCGGAGTTGAAGCGTGTCGCGAAGCGGATGGGCGTCCCGATCAAGGTGGCGATGAAGTATCCGTCATCCCAGAAGGACTTCGCGAAGTACATCCAGGTGATCAAGGACTACGGCGCCGATGCCATCGTCAACTGGGGTCTCTATCCCCATGGCGCCCGGATCGTCAGGCAAATGAAGGAGGCCGGGCTCGACATCCCCTTCTTCGGGGCGGACGGACTCGTGGCGCAGGCTTTCATCGACCAGGCCGGGGAAGCGGCCGAGGGCGTGGTGGTGACCTACCCCTACGATTTCTACCGTGACGATCCGCTCACGCAGTCGTTCAACAAGCGCTTTCTCGAGAAGTACGGCCACTCACCGGACTCGTTCGCGGCGCATGGCTACGACACCATGTACGTGATGTGGCGGGCGGTCAAGGAGGGGGGGCTCAACCGGACCCGCATCCGGGACGCTCTTGCGAGGACGAAGGACTTTCACGGCGTCACGGGTATGATCTCTTTCGACCATCGCGGTAACGACATGCGCGGCGTTGATTTCGCCGTCGTGCACAAGGGACAGTTCCTGCCGCTCCGCATGGCTGGGGAATTCGTCCGCAAGGGGGCGCATGAATAGAGTTTCGATCTGGAGAGGGATCGCCGCGGGTCTCGCCGGCTTGCTGTGGGTGGTGACGATGGCCGCCTGCGGAAATGGGGGAGGTGAGTCCGCGGCACCGACGAAGAAGGTCGTCGATCTCGACATCAAGGCGTTCGCCGCGGAGGTTCGCAGGGATCTCGCGGAGGACGGCCGCCTGGATTCCTTCCTGATTTTCGATGCGCGTCAGCCGAGGGAATATGAGATCCGCAGGATTCCCGGAGCGATCTCCCTGCCCTATGGTGGCGCTCCGCTGAACCCCGGGAAGCAGTTCTTCACCAATCCCGCGACCGGGAAGACCGGAATCGATGCGATGACCCTTCCGGACGGCTCCGCCATTCCGAAGGGCCGCCGGATGGTTTTCTATTCCGGGCGCAGCGGGTGAGCATCTTCCGGAGCGGCCTGGGCGGCCGCTACGCACGGCTTTACCAACGTTCAGAAACTCGTGGACGGGATGGATGCCTGGACCTGGCTCGGATTCGCCACCGGGGTATCCACCGCGGCCGAACTTGCGCGCAAGGCGGAGGCGGGGGCCGTACCACTGGACCTGCGATCCCCCGAAGCATTCGCCGCCGGGCACATCCCGGGCGCGGTGAACGTGACCGCGAAGGAGGTGCTGGCCGACCCCGCGGCCGTTCAGGCCCGGGTTCGCAAGGAGGTTCCGGAGGCCAGGGCGGTTACGCTCTACCTCGCCGGTGGCCGGGAGGCGGACCTTTACCGCGCCGCGTTCGCGCTCGAGGGCGAGGTTCGCCTGGCGATCTTCCTCTTCCCAGCGGGATTCTCGGCCTGGAAGGCCGAAGGAAGGCCGGTTTACTCCACGGAGTGAAGGAAGCAGGATCCGGTCAGGCTGGTGAGGGTCGCCTTCTCGAGGCGCCCGGTGATCATGCCCTGGAGTTCGTCCCAGAGGCTGTACATCTTGCAGTGGTCTTCCCGCTCGCACCAGCCGCGGTCCATCGTGCAACTGGAGATGGAGATCGGGCCTTCCATGCCTTCGACCACTTCGCGCAGGTTGATCTTGTCGGGAGAGCGGGAGAGCGTGTAGCCGCGCTTGGCGCCCCGGTGGGATGTGACCAGGCTGAGCCTCGACAGGATCTGAAAGATGTTGCTCAGGTAGTTCGTGGGGGCGCCGATAGACTTGGCGATATCAGCCAGCAGAATGGGATCCGGCTTCTCCTGCATGGACAGGAAAACCAGCCCGCGAATCGCGTATTCACAGCCTCGAGTCAACTGCATCGTGTAAACCTCCCGCCGGGAAAAGCCCCCTCGGGCGCCGGCGGGACAGATATTAGCCTGCACATCCACTCAACTGCACGGATCTCTTTCTACGAGGCACGCACTGCCGCCGACCCGTGCCGCCATGGGCGAAATGGCCTGCCCCCGGGCCTCGCATATCTTATGGCGGGGCGCTTCACTCCGGGATACAATCAGCCTGTCGGGTTTGCTTCGGTACAAGGGAATGACGCGGCGGGTGACTGAAACCACGGAGTAGAGCCTGCAGGAGGCGCAGCCTTGTACTGTAGTACTGACGTTCGAAATCTCCGCAGCACCCCTGGAATTTACGTGGCGTTCCCGGAGTGCCCGCACGGTCAATCCTCCATTGAGGCAGGGGCGCACTGTGGTCCTTTCAAGCGGAGTGGTCCCTTCATGCGGAGTATTCCCTTCAAGGATGGGCCCGATGGGTGACCACCGGAGCTACCCTCTGATTGCACGCGCGGGCAAGGACGGATACGAGAACAACCTGCAATCCAGGACCTTCAGCGTCGGTTCCGCCGTATTCGGCGCCGATCTTCCCACCATCATCGCCGGTCCCTGCGCGGTCGAGTCCCGCGAGCAAACGCTCGGAATTGCCAAAGCGGTCAAGGAAGCCGGAGCGGACTGCCTGCGCGGCGGCGCGTTCAAACCGCGCACCAGCCCCTATTCGTTCCAGGGCCTCGGGCGGGAAGGCCTGGAGATTCTGGCCGAGGCCCGGGCGGAGACGGGTTTGCCGGTGGTCACGGAAGTCATGGACGTCCGGCTGGTCGAACTCGTCTGCGAGGTCGCGGACATGCTCCAGATCGGCTCTCGCAACATGCAGAACTTCCCCCTCCTGATCGAGGTGGGGAAGGCCGGCAAGCCGGTGTTGCTGAAGCGGGGGATGAGTGCCACCATCGACGAGTGGCTCTGTGCGGCGGAGTACATCGCCCTTTCCGGCACCGCGGAGATCCTGCTGGTGGAGCGTGGCGTCCGGTGTTCCGTCAGTCGCGGGTATACGCGGAATACGCTCGACCTGAACGTGATCGTTCCCACGCGCGAGGAGACGGTGCTGCCGGTGCTGGCGGACCCCAGCCATTCCACCGGCCGGGCCGACCTGGTTCCCTGGGTGTCACGTGCCGCGATCGGCGCCGGGGCCCAGGGGCTCATCATCGAGGTGATCGGGGAGGACATGAGGCCCGAGGATGTGCGCTGCGACGGCGCCCAGTCCATCAAGCCGAGCGTTCTCCGGGAGATCATCGACACGGTGAAGACACCGGTTCCCGGGACGGCTGTGTAAATGAGCAATACTTTCGGCGAGAGGTTTCGGGTCACCACCTTCGGTGAAGCGCACGGCCCGGCCATGGGGGCCGTGATCGACGGTTGCCCGGCGGGGCTCAGACTCTCCGCGGACGATCTGCTGCCGGATCTGGCCCGCGACGTGCCGGACGAAGCGATCGGGACCCCGCGCCGGGAGCCGAACACTCCGGAAATTCTCTCCGGCGTCTTCGATGGACGTACGCTCGGCACCCCGATCCTGATCCTGATCCGGAATGAGGATGTCTGCTCGAGAGGTTACCTCGCTCGCCGGAACACCCCGCGTCCCGGACACGCCGATCTCACTTTTCGGCAGAAGTACGGCCACTACGATCCCCGGGGCGGTGGCCGGTCGTCCGGTCGGGAGTGCATCGCGAGGATCGCCGCGGGCGCGGTGGCGCGGAAGCTGCTGCGAACCCTCGGCACCGCGATCACCTCGGAGGTGCTGGAACTCAGCGGTATCGAGATCCGGACGAAGGACGACCTCGCACGTGCTCGCGAAGAGGTCCGGCGGATCGGATCCGAGGGCGACTCCACCGGCGGGATCGTTCGCGTGACCGCGAAAGGAGTCCCTGCGAGTCTTGGCACCCCGGTGTTCGGGAAACTCTCCGCCCTCCTCGGCGCGGCGTACCTCTCCATCGGCGGCGTGAAGTGCGTCGAGTTCGGTGAGGGGCGCGGTCACGCCCGGATGAAGGGCAGCGAGAGCAACGATCCGCTCGGCCCCGCCGGCCGCGAGGTCCGTCCGATGACCAATCGGGCCGGTGGCACACTCGGTGGCATCAGCACCGGGCTTCCGGTGGTGGCCACCCTCGCGGTGAAGCCGACGCCGAGCATCCGTCGCGAACAGGATACGGTGGACCTGGCGACGGCCAGGCCGGTCAAGGTGAGAGGCGTGGGGCGGTTTGACATGAACTTCGCCCCCCGGGTCGCGGTGATCGCCGAAGCCATGACCGCCCTCGTCCTGGTCGACGCCTGCTTCGAGGCCGGTTTCCTGCATCCCTCCCGGGTGACGGAGAGCGAGGAGGAGGTGGCCGCGGGCGACCCCGCCCTGGCGGACTCTCAGCCGCGGTCCCGGGCGCCGGAGAGCGAGGGGTGAGGTCCGCGCTGCGCGCGTGGTGGTTCCTGGTCCCGGCGGGTCTGCTCCTCGTTGTGGCCCTCGACGTGGACTACGACTATCTGCTCGGGCTGAACACCTACGGCAACTTCGACGCGCCGTCGAGCCAGGCATTCGTGCAATACCTCCTGCCGGGAACTCCCGACTCCGCCGGAGCAAAAATCTATCGGTTCGGATCGGGCATCCACCTCGAGCCCATCGTGGCGCTGTGCTCGATTTTTGTGATCTTCCTGTTCCTCCGGGCCTTCCGCTCCGTGGATGTGAAACTCGGCATCTCCCGCTGGCTCACCGCCTGGGCGGCGTTCGTCGTTGCCCGTTTCGGCCTGCTACGGGTCTCCGGGGTGGCCCCGGTGAAACGCTGCACCTACGGGATCTTTCCGTTTCTGAACTGCCAGGCTTGCGAGATGGCTTCCGGCGGGTGTCCGATCGGCGCTCTCCAGGCCTCCCTGCTCCAGGTGCGGTTCCCCCTCCTGCCTCTGGCGGTGCTCCTCCTGACCGGTCTGGCTCTCGGTCGGTGGATCTGCGGCTGGCTCTGTCCCTTCGGACTCCTCTCCGACATTTTCGACCGGTTCTCGAAGAAGAAGGTGACGCCCGCGCGGGCGTGGTCGTGGCTCAAGTTCGTCGTGCTCGTCCTGATCTTCATCGTGCCGCTCATCATGGCCGGCCAGGGCGGAGCGACCTGGCTGCCGTTCTGCTCGACGCTTTGCCCCTCGGGGTCGTTTTTCGGACTGCTTCCCTACTATGCGACGACCGCCGCGGGCGACGTCGGCGCGCTCTTCACTCCGGGCCACACCGTGGGACTCCTGATCCTCGGCTTCCACACCGCGGTGGCGCTCACCTTCGTCTGGCTGGCACGCGTGATCTCCGGCCGGGTCTTTTGCATCTACCTCTGTCCGATGGGGGCGTTCCTCGGGCTGTTCCACCGGTTCTCGATGGTGCGGGTGGTGCACTTCGACGACCCCTGCAACGATTGCGGGCACTGTCGCGGGGATTGTCCGATGCGGATCGACCTCTCCGACCCGCACTTTCTCACAAGAAGCAACTGCATCCGCTGCGGGCGATGCGTGGCGCTCTGTCCCACCGACGCCCGGCAGTGGAAGTTCGGCTTTTCGAATCGAGAGACGAAAGAGACGAAGGAGGCGGGCGTTGCCGGCTGAACCTGGCTTCAAGCTGACACTGAAGGGCCGGCTGCTCCGGGCGCTCATCGGCCGGAAATGTCTGAGTCCGGAACGGATGGCCGCCTACGCGGTGAAGCAGACGGCGTTCTATGCGAAGCACTACGAAGGGTGTGACCTCGCGCAATTCGAGAGTCTGCCACTGCTCACCAAGAAGATCGTCCGTGACCAGTCCCCGTACGATCTCCTCTCTCGCGCCCTGGCCGACAAGGTCGTCTACTACGGTGAGACCACCGGCTCCACCGGCAGCCCGACGCCGAGCTTTTTCACCGCGAAGGAGTTCCACGCCTCGACACTGCTCACCTACATGAGTCCGTACTTTCCCTACCTGATGGAGGCGAAGCGGGAGAACCGGACGGCTTTGAACGGGCTGGCCTTCGGATTCACCGTGGCAGGGATGTCTTTCGGAGATCTCCTGGTGAACGTGGGCTTTCTGGTGGCGAACACCGGCAGCCGTTCCACCCTGGCGACGCCGCCCCGCATTGCCCGGGGACTCGCCCGGCTCATGCCGTCGGTGGTGACCGCGGCGCCGATCGATTTCCTCTGCTGGATGCGGATCGTCGAAGAGGACTACCCGGACGAGGCGCCCGCGGTGAAAGCGAAGCTTCGGGCGCTGATGTCCACGGCCGAACTCTGTGCCGAGGAGCGCGCCGCGCGGATCGCCGAGCACTTCGATATCCAGTCCGTCGATATCTACGCCTGCGTGGAGGGGTTCTTCACCCTGCCCTGCCCCTGCGGTGAGAAGCACATTCTTCCCGCCTATCACGTGGAACTCTTCGACGAGGAATTGAACCGCATCGGCGAGACGGGAACCGGACGATTCGCCTTCACCAACCTGCTGAAGCGATCTTCGCCGATGGTGCGCTATCTGCTCGACGACCTGGTGACGATCCGGCCGGCCGACTGCCCGGCGGGGTTCAAGTGGACGATCGTGCCGCACGGCCGATGGGAACTGACGGTGCGGATCGGCGGCGAGAACGTCAACGTCCGGCACTTCGAAAACGAGATCTTCCGCCACGGCCTGTTCGGCGACTTCAAAGTGGTGGTTCGCGACGATCGACTCGACGTCACGCTCGAGGACTACGCCGCGCCCGCGGGTGTCGCGGATCTCGTGGCGAAGGGGCTCTCGGACCGGTTCGGACTTCCGGTAACCGTGGACCTCGTGCCCTTCGGCACCCTGACCGACTATCGTGCGCCGCGAAAGAGCAAGCCGATCCTGAAGATCGAGGATGCCCGGGCCGAGTCGACGCAGGAGGTTCCCAAGCTCCTCTGATTCCGGGTAAAAGGGGGGCCATGAGAACCACCAGTCGCTTTCTTCTTCTTCTTCTTCTTCTTCTTCTTCCGGTTTTCTCCTCCTGCGGCAACGGTGGCGCCGACGGCAACGGCGAGCCCCCCGCAGGCGAAGCGCTCCTGGCCATGAACCGCGGTTTGGCCCAACTCGAGGCTTTCGAGTATCTCCCGGCCACGGTCGAGTTCGAAAAGGCGATGAAGGCCGAGCCGGGGTGGACCGCCGCGAAGATCAACCTGGCCATCGCGCTCATGAACGTGCAGGGAAAGGACGAGCACACCCGCGCGACGAAGCTGATGAAGCAGGTTCTCGTGCGGGATCCGAAGAACCCGTACGCGAACTTCCTGATCGGGTTCATGGCGCGGATCGACAGTCGGGCCGAGGAGGCGATTCCTTATTTCGATCGCGTGCTCGAGGTCGATCCGGACGACGTCGGTGCCCTGTTCTGGAAGGGCATGTGCCTTGGCGATCTCGGGAAACACGAGGCGGCGAACGCGGAGTTCAGCGCGGCGATCAAGGCCGACCCCTATCTCGCCGCGGCCTACCACGCCCGTCACAGCCGATTGATGCTGCTCGGCCGCCGTGAGGAAGCGAAGCAGTCCCGGGCGACGTCGGACCGTCTCCGGGCGCCGCGCGGGAAGGCGTTCCCGATCCAGGGGACGCTCATCACCGCGATGGCCTATCACGAGATTGGCCGGTATGCGATGGCGATCCGGGACTACGCGGTGGAAGCTCCGGCGGAATCGCCGGAGCCGGCGGTCTTCTCGCTCCACCGGGATCCGGCACTCGACGCCTACCGTTACGGCGGCGACTCCGGGCCGGAGTTCGTTCCGATCGACTTCGATGATGCTCTTTCGCCGGAGGAGGCCGTGCTGCTCGCCGTCAGCCGGATCGGCCCCGGCGTGGCGGTGGGGGATATCGACGGTGACGGAGACCCCGACGTGTTCCTTCCGGAGTGGAATGGTCCCGGCCGGATCTTCGTCAACCAGGGCGGGCTCGTGTTCACGGCGAGGAGCGCGGAGATCGGTCTTGATCGAACCGTAAACGGCGTCTCCGGGGTGTTTTTCGACGCGGATGGCGATGGGGATCAGGATCTCTATGTCTGTTGCGCCGGCACGAATGTCTTCTACCGGAATCTCGGGGACGGCACCTTTTTGGACCAGACGGAGGCCAGCGGCCTCGGTGGGCCCGCGGACGTCGTCAGCGTCTCCGCCACCCCCGGGGACTTCGACCACGAGGGCGACCTCGACCTCTTCGTGGCGAACTATTGCAGACTGGACGATCGAGACCTCGGCGGCGCACCGGATGCGTTGTTCCAGAACAATCGGGACGGCACCTTCAAGGAGATCGCCGCGGAGTACGGTATCGATGGTGGAGCGGAGCGTTCGATCGGAATGCTGGCTATCGACATCGAGAAGGACCAGGATACCGACCTGCTCGTGATTCGCGACCGCGGGCCGGCGGCGCTCTGGCTGAACGAACGGATCTGGAAGTTCCGGGCCGGAGAGCTGCCTCCCGAACTGTCCGGTACCGACCCCGCCTGGGGCGCGGCGGCGGGCGACCTCGACCGCGACGGATTCGAAGAGGTGCTGGTCCTGCGGGGCCCGGGTGCGGAGCCGACTCTGTTCACCACGGACCGGAAGGGGCGCATGGCCCGGGTACCGGATGGGTTCGCCGCTTGCCGCTGGCGTACCGCCGCCTTTCTCGACCTGGATCTCGACGGCCGGCTCGATCTCGTCGGTCCGGACGTGGTCCTGCTTTCCGGGTACGACGTTCCGGTGAACACCGGGGAGGCCGCCGAGGACTCCAACCGGCGTGGCGTGGGGTTTGCCGATTTCGACGGAGACGGTGACCTGGATCGGCTCCTGGCCGGACCGGACGGAGTGGAACTCTTCGTCACCGAGGCGCCGAAGGAAAACCACTGGCTCGCGCTGGCGCTCGAGGGGCGGGAGGCGTTGCAGCCCGCGGCCTGGTCTGCGCGGACCGGCCCCGGCCAGGAACTGGAGATCCGCGCGGGGCGACTCTGGCAGCCCCTGCGGACCCGGGCGACCACCGGGTTCATCTCCACCATCGAAGGTGTGGCGCGCTTCGGGCTGGGCCCGCACCCCATGGCCGACCTGGTGCGGATCGTCTGGCCGGACCGCGTGCTGCAGGTGGAGGCGGAGATCCCCGCCGACCAGGTGAAGCGCGTGGTGGAACTGAACCGCAAGCCGGCCTCCTGCCCGATGCTCTTCGCCTTCGACGGGAAGCGCTACCGATTCGTCTCCGACTTCCTCGGAGTGGGCGGTCTCGGCTTCTTCCTCGGTCCGGGACTCTACGGCGAGTCCGACCCCGACGAGTTCGTGCGGATCGGGAAATGGGTGCAGCCGATCGACGGTGAGATCGTGCTGCAGGTGATGGAGCCGCTCGAGGAGATCTCCTACGTGGATGAGACGACGCTGCTCGTGGTGGATCACCCCGCCGGGATGGATGTCTATCCGAACGAGCGCTACGTGGGGGAGAAAGCCCTGTTTCCCGAGGCCCGGATTTACGGAGTGGCCGAGAAGGTCTTTCCCCGGGCGGCGACGGACCTGTCCGGTGAGAGCGTGCTCGATACGATCCTCGAGGTCGATCGTACCTATGCTCCGCTGACGCCCGACCTCCGGTTTCCGGGCGTGGCGAAAGAACACGCGCTGACCCTGGACTTCACCGGCCGGGTGCCGGAGTACGGCAGCGGCGATCGGCTGGTGTTGTTTCTGAACGGCTGGATCGAGTATGGCTACTCCAACACGTTCTTCGCCGCCTGGCAGGCCGGGGTGGAGTGCGTGGCCCCGGTGCTCGAAGTGCCGGACGGGAAAGGCGGCTTCGAGGTGGTCATCCGCAACATGGGTTGCCCGGCGGGGCTGCCGAAGGGTATGACCGTGGATGTCACCGGGATCGTCACGAACGAGTCGCCGATCATCCGCATTCGCACGAACCTCGAGGTCTACTGGGACCAGGCGTTCCTCGGTGTCGACCGGGCCGGGGGCAACATCCGGATCACGAAGGTCTCGCCGAAGTCGGCGCACCTGCACGACCGGGGCTACCCCCGAGAGTATTCTCCGGACGGTCGCCAGCCCCTACTCTACGACTACGGCATCATGGACCCCGGTTACACCTTCAAGTACTTCACCGGGGAGTACACGAAGTTCGGCAACGTGACGCCTCTGGTGCTCACCGCGGACGACGAGTACGTGATCATGGCCCACGGGGAGGAACTGACCCTGCGGTTCGACACGGCGGAATTCCCGGCGCTGCCGGCGGGCCATGCCCGGACCTACATCCTCTACGCCGCGGGCTGGTGCAAGGACATGGATCCGTACACCGCCTTTCCGGACACGGTGGGACCGCTGCCGTTCCGCGGCATGTCGGGCTACCCTTACGGAGACGGTGAGCAGTACCCGGGAGGGACGAAGTGGCGGGAGAAATGGAATACGCGGAAGATAGAATCTCGGTGACAACCGCCGCTTGCGGACGTTGATAGAGACAGTGGGGCGCACGATACGCCACTTCCTGGCCGTGATGGTCCTCTGCGCCCTCTCCCCGGCCGTTGCGCAGGAACCCCCGGCCCGGGAGCCTGATCCGCAGCCCGAGCAGACCGTGGAGCAGCAACTGATCGAGCGAGGGGTGGCCTACATCAGGGGGGAACAGAAGCCGGACGGCTCGTTCGAGCGAGACACCGGAATGACGGCCCTTGGCCTCTACGCCCTGGCCCACGCCGGTCTGGATCGCGAGGACAGGGCGTTCGAACGCGGGTTGCGCTGGCTCCTTGCCAACCAGGCGCGCCCGGATACCTACAGTTCCTCGCTGACGATCATGGCGCTCTCCACCCTGGATGCGGCGCTGTTCAAGAAGCAGATCAGGCGCCTGGCGAAGCTCATCGCCCGGGGCCAATGTGAAAACGGTCAGTGGACCTACAAACTGAAGCGAGGCCGGGCCGGGGGCGATAATTCGAATACGCAGTTCGCGTTGATCGCGCTCTGGTACGCCCGCCGGGCCGGCGCCGAGGTCGATCGCGGGGTGTTCGGCAAGGCGCTGGCGTATTTTCTCTCCACCCAGAACGAAGACGGCGGGTGGGGCTACACCGAGAAGGGGCGGAAGAAGTCCTATGGATCCATGACCGCCACGGGGCTCGTGTCGGTGCTCATCGCGAGGGCGGCGGTGACGAAGCGCAAGGTGGCCGACCTGGCCGGAAGGCGCGAGCCGGGAGAGGCCGCGGCGATCAAGTGGCTCGCCGGGCACCTGGCCCTCGACCGGAACCCGGAGGCGAATTTCACTCTGGCTGCCGGGAAGGGCCGCGCCCGCAAGGAGATCACCGACTCCTTCTGGCGCCACTACTGGCTGTGGTCGCTCGAGAGGTCGATGGCCGCGGCCGGCGTGTCGAAGCTCGGGGATCGCGACTGGTACGCGGAGGGTGTGAAACATCTCGCCGCCTCGATCCGCGACGACGGCTCCTGGGTCGGCTCGGAGTCCGCCCTCAAGGCCACGACGTTCGCGGTGCTCTTCCTCTCCCGGGCCACCCGGAAAGCCATCGTTACGGAGAAGGCCGAGCGGTCGGGCCCGGTGACCCCGGATCCGCGGGAGGACTGACCGGGACTCCGGGCGGCGATCGCCCTGCTCCCCGGTGCTGCCCGAATCAGAAAGGAGGAGGAACCGAAGCTCCTCCTCCTCCGCGACGCGTTGCCACAGCTCTACAGCTTCACTGCGCCGCGACCTGGTGCATGTGCACGTCGGACTGCGGGAACGGGATGGAAACGCCGGCGGCGTCGAAACGCTCCTTCACCTGGCGCGTGACGTCCCAGTAGACCGTCCAGTAGTCGGAGGTCTTCACCCACGGGCGGCAGACGAAGTTGACGGAAGAGTCCGCGAGTTCATGGACCTGGATCACGGGCTCCGGGTGGTCGAGCACGAGTTCGTGGTCCGAAAGGATTCCTTCCATGATCTCCTGGGCCTTGCCGATGTCGTCGCTGTAACCGATGCCGAACACGAGGTCGACGCGGCGGGTGTCGGTGCCGGTGATGTTGGTGATGATGCCGCCCCAGATGGAGCCGTTCGGGACGACGACGATCTGGTTGTCCGGGGTCTTCAAGGTGGTGGAGACCAGGCTCATGGCGTCCACCTTGCCGAGCACGCCGGAGACGTTCACGACATCGCCGATGTCGTAGGGGCGGTACATCAGGATCATGATGCCGCTCGCGAAGTTGGCGAGAGTGCCCTGCAACGCGAAGCCGACCACGAAACCGACGGCGCCGATAGCGGCCACGAACGGTCCGATGTTCACGTCGAGCACGGAGAGCGCCACGACGAGTCCGATCAGGAAAGTCGCCTTCTTGACCACGTTGACGAAGAAGTCCTTCAGCAGGCTCGAGGTCTTCTTCAGGGTGCCGACCGCCTTGCTGGTGATCTTGCCGAGGACGCCGGACAGGATCTTGAAGGCGAGCAGGGTGAGCAGGAAGAGGACGATCTTCGTGGCCCACTTGATCCCGCCGTCGGGACTCTTGACCCATTCGTAGGCCATGGTGCCGAGGCGACCGGCGGAGGCCAGATCGTCGAAGTCCTCCATGCCGATCGGGCTCTCGGAAACGGCCGAGATGTAGGTGCTGTAGGTCTCGGCATCGCCGCCCTTCGCGGCGAGGGCGGACACGACCGCCTTGAAGCGATCGATCAAGGCGCCGAGTTCACTCTTGCGGGCGTCCACGGCCGCGCTGTCGCCGCCGACGCGGGCGTGAGCGAGTTCGATGCCCTTTTCCTTGACGGTGTTCTGCCATTCGGCCGCCAGGGCCTCGATATCCTCTTTCGTTGCGGGCTTGAGCAGCGCCTGCATGGTATTCATGTCGATGTCGGTGTCGGTGAGCGCGGGAAGCTTCTTTGTCGCTTCCGCCTCCCCGGGTGCCACGGGATCCTGTGCGAGAGCTGCGGGGGCCAGGGCCATTGCCATCAACACCGCCACCGCCAGCGCGATCAATCCGCGCACTGGTACTGTCCACATGGTCTTCTCCTCTTCCAATACTGCCGGTCTGTCCAGCCTGCCCGCCCTACATGAGCATGAAGGTAATCGCCCGCAAGGCGGGACCAAAGATTTGTGCCGAAAGTGTAGGATGTCCCACGATGAAGTTGATTCTGATCGCCGCATTCGCACTCCTGACCATCGCCATCGGCCACTCGCGGGCCGAGGATGGACCGTTCCCCGCGGGGGCCTCGAGCCATCCCGCCGAGGCGGGCCGAGCGGCGTTCACGGTCTATCTTCCGCGCAACCTGGTCGGAAAGCACGCGGACCTGTCCGTGCTCCTGCACGAGACGGGCTACACCGATCTGGATTCGGCGGCACTGGCGAAAACCTTCTCCGAAGAGGGGCGGGTCGCGGTGCTCTGTCCGAAGGCCGAGGGACTCGGATTCATGGATGCGGACCTGGACCGGCTCGAGCGGACGGCGCAATACGTGAAGGGCCTCCTTTCGAGTGAAAGCGTCCACCTGATCGGCGTGCGGGATTCCGCCCGCCAGGCAGTGCTCTACGCCCTGGCCCGGCCGAAGCTGTTCCGAAGCGTCGTTGCCCTCGGTGCGGATGTTCCGTGGGTGCGCCCTCCATCCGCGGCGGCGTCTCTTCGCCTGCTGGTGCTGAAGAGGGCCGATGATCGTCCCGCGATGGGGCGCGAGTCGGTTCTGCGGATTCGCGAGCACATCGAGGTGGCGGAGTTTCGGCAGCTACTCGGAACCGTTCGGATGCCGGACCCCGCCACCCGGCAGTACATGATCTACTTTCAGAACGCGGCGGCGGGGAAGGGGGCCGCGGGGCACGACCGCAGCTTCCAGTGGAGGGCGCTGGCCCCCGGCCTCGCGGAGCGCACCCGCCGCAAGGCCCGGGCCCTCGTCTACCTGTACGATGACTCTCCGGGTGGGCGGCGGAAGACCCGGCAGATCCAGGACGAGATCCTCTTCGACCCGAAGTTGCGGGCTGCTGCGAAGGGCGCGGTACCGATCATGGCTCACCGCAAGGAAGTCGGGAAGGTGGATCCCAACCTGAGGATCAAGGCCGGGCCGGCCCTGCTGGTGCTCGACGAGGAGGGAAAGGTCGTCGGCGTGCTGCAGCGCAGGCCGACTGCGAAGGCGCTGATCGCGCTGCTCAACTCGTAGAGGCGTCGACCGGGCTCGTCAGGCGGGCGACCTCGGCCAGCGCCCGGTCCCAGTCCTCGGTCGCTTCCACCAGCCGGGTCTTCGCATCCCGGAGTCGTGCGATGGCCTGGTCCCGAGCCTCGTCATCGATCCGGCCGCCCTGGGCCGCAGCCCCCCGCACCGCGTCAGATCCTGGCTTTACCCCGGGTGAAACCGTGTCGGCGGTATGGGGCTTTGGCACGATCGACACGTCGTCTTCGAGGAAGCGCAGCCAGGTTCGCCATTCGTGATCCCCGAATGTCGCCGGTCTCGAACCGGGATTCGCGTGCCGAACCGATCCGAGATCGTCCTCTCCGCCAAGGGCCTTCATCGCGGCGCTTTCCATGTCCTCGATCCGCTCCGTCTCGAGTCGGAGGGCGCGCTCTTCGAGGGCGTCGGCGCGGCTCCGGCAGGCCTCTGATTCGGCGATCGCCCGGCGCCGGTCGTCGAGCAGGGACAGGACATCGTGCGGGGTACTGCTGGTGGTGAAGGCTCGGATCTGCGACGAGACGGCCAGGGTCCGCTCGATCGCTGCGAGAGCGTCGGTGCGCATCCTGGTGCTCGATGCCAACATCCCCAGCACTTCGCGCGGGAGCCTCTCTTCCGTCTCGGAGGGAGCATTGCGGAGGCCGTCGATACAAGCATTGAGCAGGGGGACGGCCTGGGTTTCAGCATCATAGATCCGGCGGTAGGCTTTGCCGGCGGCGGTGAGATCGACGACCAGCTTCTTCAGGCTCTTCTCCCAGTGCGTCCCCTTCAGGGGATGCACCCTGGTGCGCGTCTCCCATGCGCGGATGGGCTCCTCCAACCGGCGGGCGGTGGATCTCCTGCTGGCGGCCACGTCGAGGAGGCCGCAGGCCTCGGCCAGGAGCTCTCTCGACTTCTCGGAGAGGTAGGAGTCGAGCGTCCGGTCCAGGGGGCCTGTTTCCGGTGTCTGGATCATCGGCTTTGTCGTCCTCCCGAGCCACTCGTTCCGGCGATGTCTTGTTCAGTGAACGTCAGGGCTCAGCGGCACCTGGTAGAAACGACTGATCAGTAGGCACTTACGTTTGTGTGTGGCTCGCCGAGGTCGCTCCTGACATTCATGACATCAACCAGAGCAAAGGGAGTGCCGGACGATGACCGGAATTCTGAACACTCGGGCGGGGACGGTTCCGAATTTCGCCGGGTTCGCCCTCCGCGGTTGCGGTAGAATCCGGGCGGACCGCGGCGGGAGGATCGAGAAGTGATCAGACAGTCCCTGCTCATCCCGCTCACCCTGGCTGTTCTTACTCCGATCGCCCATGCCGGCATCGAATGGAAGCACGACATCCGCCAGGCATTCGACGAGGCCGAAGGACGGGGCGTTCCACTTCTCGTCTACCTCTCCCGGGACGACTGAGGCGTTGCGGAAGCCGTGGAGGGCGGAGCCTTCCAGAACAAGTCACTGGCCCGGGTGAGCCGGAATGACGCGATCTTCGTGTTCCTTCACCAGACCCGTGAAGACTCGGTGAAGAGCTACAAGCTGATCACCGAGGAGTACCTCGAGGAGAACTTCCAGCATCCCGCCTACCTGTACTTTCGACCCGATGGAACAGAATTCGACCAGTCGGAGCGGATGCACCACACGGCGCTTCCCGCACAGCGCATCGCCAGAGTGTTGAGGCGGATTTCGAAAGAGTGGGGGAAGCACCTCCCGGTTCTCGAGTACGAAAAGGCGCTCCGTGAAATCAAGGCCGCCGAAGACCTCCTTCGGACCGGGAACTGGGAGGAGGCTTCGGGATTGCTCGAGCGTGCGGCAGGGCTGCGGGCCCGCTGCGGGGTGAGGGATCGCGCGACGGCCATCCTCGGAACCATCGAAGCCCGGAAGCGGATGCTGGCCGAATGGCGGAGCATCGAAGACGCTCCGCGGGCGCTGGCCGGGAGTGTGGAGCAGTCGCTCCTCGAGGGTAACCCCGTGCGCGTCCTTCAGATTCTTCGGAAGGATCCTGTCGACGACGAGAAGATCGCAGCTTTTGAACTCGGTCTGATCGCGTATCTTCGGGAAGTGATTCGCCTGGAACCTTTGCGCTTCGAAAAGGTGTACCTTTCGACCGGTACCCTCTATCAACTGAAGGCCTGTTGGGCTACCGACCTGCCGGAGTTCGACGGTCTGGGGGTGCAGATCTCCTATCGCACCGATCGGGACCAGACCCTTGAGGGCTATGGGATTTACGAGAACATGCGGCCCTACTCCCACCACCGTGCCGCGGTGTCGCTGACCGCGCGTGGGTTGCACTATGCGGAGGTGGTGAACGCCCGGGTCCAGTTGTGGGTCGCCGACGTAATGCTTGACGAAGCGAAACTGCACGATGAGCCCGCCGATTTTCCGCCTGAAGAATCACATGTCCAGGTCGGTCCGGATCTCCTCGGTGCGAGCGAGAGCCTCTCCGCGGGCGCGAAAGCCGATGTTCTGCTCTTCAAGGTCGGGAAGTACAAGCCGATCCGGTGAGTCGGGGCCCCGGAGCCCGCGACGCCTCCCTCCACGGGGATGCGGCCGCCGTCGAATCTCCAGACGGCCCCTTGCCGCGGAGCGGCTCTACCGGCTCGAGATCGGCGCCGTCGCCTTCTTCAGAAACAGGATCGCGAACGCCGTCTGCACCGGCTCATTGTACCCCGGGCGCCAATGGCCGTCTCGACTCTGCTCCTCGATCAGGCGCTTCGCTCCGGGGACGTACCAGGGCTTTTTGCCCATCAGGCTGCGGCTGCCGAGGACGCCGGCGCGTTCGATGCCGTAGAGGGTGTAGAGCGAGTCCTTGTCGATCTTCATCTTCTCGCCGAGCGTGGTGAATCCGCCGTCGATCACCTCGATCAGGTTCGCACGTTCCGGATCGCTCAGGTCCGCGTTTTCGAGACAGATCAGCAGGCAGGTTACCCCCGCGGCGGTCATGGAAGCTGAACTGGTGGTGCCGGCCGGAGTGGGACGGTAGGACCAGCCGCCGTCCTGGTTTTTCGTGTCGTAGAAGTGCGTGAGGATCCTCTTCCAGATCCGCCCCGGGATCTTGATTCCGGCCCGGGTGGCGGAGCGCAGACCGAGCACCGCATACTGGGTGTTGCTGTGGTCCCCGTCACCGGAGGGATAGCCCCAGTAGCCCTCGGCATTCATGCTCTTGACGATCTTTTTCGCGCACTCGGCGATGCGCCGCTTGTAGCGCTTCGGGTTCACCGTCTCGAGTGCCATCGCCTCGATTCCGAGATCGTAGATCCGCTCGGGCACCGCCTCGTCGAGCAGGTACTTCACGCCGGCCCGGATGGCGCGATCCTTCTTCGGATTGTGACTGGCGGCGTGCAGCGCGAGCACGGCGAGGGCGGTGGTGCCGATCGGATGTCCGCCGAACTCCCAGGGCCGGTCTTCCCCGCGGACAGCCCGCAGCGCGGCGGCGCCTTTCTCGATGGCGAGGTTCACGAGGGTCTGGTTCAGGGCCTCCGGGTCGGGCGGCTTGACGGCGGTGGGATCGAATGCCTCCCCGTACTTCACCCACCACGCTTCCCACAGGTCCAGCCGGTCACCGAACTGCTGGCCGGTGATGATCTCGAGGGTGACCTGGATCTCCACGCGAAAGACTCCGCCGTCCTCCCGGCGCATCAACCCGATCAGCACCGGGATCGCTTCCGGGAGCGGGGATTTGCGGAGGGCTCGCACCGCAGCGACGGCTTCGATCTCATCGGGGCGCTGCGCGGACTCGACAAGCAGAGTCCGGGCTGCGTCCATGGTGGCGCCGACCGCCCCGAGACTCTCGATCAGCACGGCCCGGAACTCGCTCCCCTTCGCCGCACCAAGCGCATTCACCAATGCCGGTTGCGCCTCCCTGATTCCGGCGCGGGCGGCGATGATGGCGGCATTCCGAACGATGTCGTCCGGCGCCTTCATAATGGCCTCCGGCAAGACCGCCCTCACGTCGTCCGCGGCGTCGATGAACACCTTGGGGATCTGGTCCCGGTCGTAGGTTCGGTTGTCGTCGTAGATGCGGACGAGGATCCGCGCCGCCGGCACGCTCGGGTACTGGGTGAGCGGGCCGACGAGCGACGAAGTGCCGGTCGGGAAGTCATCGAGAAACCGCAGTGCTTCCGGGATCAGGCGCTGGTCTTTCTTCTTTCCGAAGTACCGGATCAGGTTGCTGCGAAGTCCCTGGTCGAGACTCGATCTCACCTGCTCGATCAGGCTCTCGGGGAGGTCTTCTTTCCGGTAGCTCACCAGGCCGGAGAAGGCCGACGATCGAAGGTCCGGATCCTCGAAGAACCGGAGCACCGCGCGCCAGGCGACCGGGAGGGGGATCTGAGCGACCCGGTAGATGGTGTTGAGTTGCATGCTGCGGTCCGCATCCTGCTCGACCACCTTGATGAGAAAGCGCGCCGCCGCCTCTGTCTTGAGATCGGCGATCTCCTGGATGGTCTTCTGCCTCGTCTGGTAGGGCGCGCCTTTCTCCCGCTGGAACCGGGCCCGGAGTTTCGAGAGGCTGTCCGCGGCGGCGGGGGGGGAGAGGAGTGCCAGGATCAGGATGGTGCAGATGCCGATGACAGTTCGCATCTCAGTCCCCCATGGACCGGAGTTGTTCCCTGATCTCCTCGCTGTCCGGGAACATGCGCAGCCCTTCCTCGAGGGCCGCTCTTGATTTTTCCCGGTTGCCTGACTTCCGATACTGGATTCCGAGATTCGTGTAGACGCCTTCCAGCATGGGGATGGATGGATCCTGTGCGGCCTGCTTGCGAAGAGTCTCGAATTCAGCGATGGCCGCCGGACCCTTGCCCATGGCCTCCGGCCAGAAGGTGTAGGAGACGGCCTTGGAGAACCGGGCGCCGAAGTGGTGGTCGTCGATGGCGAGCGCCTTGTTGAATGCCGCATCCGCAAGCATCGAGAGCTGGCTCTGCTCCGCGAAGCTGATCTGGCCGCTCACCAGCTTGGAGATCGCGCCGATGCCAACTCCGTACTGAGCGTCCGCGTCGTTCGGCCTGGCCTTTGCGTTCTTCACCAGCGAGGAGAGCGCTTCATCGTACCTGCCCGTGCCGCTGAGGATGTTCCAGAGTTCATTCATCTCCTCACCGACGACGTCACCGGCTTCGACCCGCGCCAGGAAGTCCGTCAGCCGCTTTGTCTTCTCAGCGGACGGGGTGGGGGCCACCTCGGGTTCGTTGTCCGGAGCGATCTCGGTCACATCGGCCTGGAGCTGCGGCGGTGCAAGGTCGCTTTCGAACGGTGAGGGAGGAGCGGCCTTGAGTTCCGAGAGCATCTCCTCGATACGATCCAACCGTGCATCGATGGCCGACGTGTCCGCCGGTGCGGCGGGGGCGGTCGGAGACGATCCGAATCCGGCCAGGCGGATCTCCACGTACACGATTGCGATGAGGACCGCGGCGACGACCGCGATGAGTCCCGATTTCGACATGTCGGCGCTCCTCCGCCCCGGTCGCGGTTGTCGTGCAGACGGGGCTTTCAACCACTTCGGATCAGCTCTGATCAGGCCCTCTGGCAGCGAATGCCCCCCTCGATCGGGCGAGAGAGGTGGTAACACGCATTCTACAGTCCGAGGTCGGCGGTTCACGCTCACAAAGGAGTCCCCGGGGGATCGGTGCGGGGCGGAGTCGTGCCATTTCATCGGGGACCACGGGAATGGCGACATCGGGCCGCATCGACCGGAAGACCGGGGGCCGCCACAACCCTCCGCTTGCCGAGCGACCCTCTTCGCCTGATCGTCTCCTCGAAGAAGGCAAAACGCTACTTGCCTGCCGGCCCATCGGGATCCGGAGGCAACCTCGCCGGCCATGCGTCCAGAAACCCGATCCGTCCGTCGGCGCAGTCCCTGGCGAACGAGAGATTGAGCCCCTGTCCGGGGTGGCCTCGCTCGGTCCGGAGGTTCCAGACCCGGAAATCACCGGCATTCGAGTCACGTTCCATCGGCTTCCCCGGTCCGCGGCGCAGGTAGCGGTCGCGGCCACCGAGGTCGAGGAACATTCCCACCTGGGAGAGCAGGTAGGGGTACGTGTAGACGCGGGGGGGCGTGTCGTAGTTCGGACGCTGGTCCACGTCTCCGAAACCGCGCGTGCCATGATCGAGGACGTAGAGATCGTCACCGCCCTCGTCGATGAAGAAGGCATTGCTCCGCACCATGGCCAGTCCGGTGGAGATGATCTTCGCGAGGTAGCGGTCGTTGCCGTCGCCCCGGTCGATGAGAAATGCGTTGACGACATCCCAGCCGAACCCGAAGGCGGCGCCGGCGTTCGCCCCGAGGATGTGGCGGTCGTTACCCGATTCATCGATCAGCGCACCCACCGCGAAGTGCGCTCCGCTGCCCTGGGTGAAGTAGACGCTGTGGTAGAGGTCGTCCCCGCCTCCGTCCCAGAGGAGACCGGTGCCATACCAGTAACCGAGGCCCTGCGAGAAGTTGCCGGCCCGGTAGGTGTCGTTGCCATCGACGTCGATCAGCGCGCCGAGGCCGCCCGCCCAGCAGTGTCCGTCCGACCCGTCGCCTCGCCGGCCGGAGCCCACACCCTGCGCGTTGCTGACCGCGATCTCGTTCGCGGAGTGGTAGTCGCCCCGGCCGGCCTTCGCCGCATCCGGTTCGGAAAAGTAGAGGTCGTCGCCGCTTCGATCCGCAAGGACGCCGATCCCGCCGGGGCCGCCGAAACCCTGGCCATCGCCCTCGGCCAGCCGGTACTCGTCCGTACCTGCCGCGTCGAGCAGCAATCCCGCGCCGAAGAACCCCGCACCCATACCGACGGATCGCAGGTCGTACAGGTCATCTCCGCCCTCGTCGATCAGCGCACCGAGGCCGAAGAGCCCCGCGCCGAGTCCCCAGTGGTCGGAGGCCCAGGCATTGGCCTCGTCCCCCGCGGCGTAGAGGATGCCACCGCCGAGGATGCCGCTGGCGACGCGCTGTCCGTTGCCGGCGACCGTGCGGGCTCCGCCGAACACCAGCGCGACCGAGAGGGATCGGTCCTTTGCGGTCGCGGCCACCGGGCCGTCGATTTCGAGCCTCTCCGAGAGGAGGAGCAGGAGGAGCGCGTCCGCCGGGGGTTTTCTCCCGTGCAGCGCGTCGGCGACGAAGACCGTGCCGAAGGGGGAGGGAATCGAGAGCGTGAAGCGAGGCCAGGCGCCGTCCGGCGCCGTCGTCGCTCCGATTTCCCGGCGGGCGTCCTGGACGGCCTGGAGCGCTTTCAAGCATCCGTAGTGGAGGGAGTGTTCGTCGATCAGCGGCGCCACGTCGTCGATCACCGGGTAGTACCCGGTCCCGTCCGGAGTGTCTTCGGCCAGACCGGGGAGTGCGGCGAAGACCTCCGCCCGCATTTCCGGAGTGACTTTTCTCAGGCCGAGTTCGATCCACTCGCGCGCCTGCACCAGGTTGAGAATCAGTCGGGCGATGGGGAGGCGAAGCGGCTCGGGCACCGCACTGACCTGTTCGCGGAGTCTGGCGGTCGGGGTCGCGTCGGTGGTGGCGTACTGGTTTCCGAAAGTCATCGGACGTCGAAGTGGTTTCCCGGAGCGCTCGAGCAGGGTTTCCAGTGTGCCGAGCAGGGGAGCACCTTCGCGCGGGAGCGGGTCGAGGTTCGCGGAGTAGCCTCGGAAGCCCCCGATGCGTCGATCGGTGGCGAGGGCCACGCCGAGCTTGAAGAGGGTCTCGTTCCGGTTCCTGGCGGTCGGCGGTTCGCGGAGTCTTGCCGGCGTGAGCAGATCTTCCACGGCGTTGCCGAGCGTGCGCGTGAACACGTAGGTGTCGAGCGGCGCCGCCAGGAGATCGCTGAAGAACGGCAGCACATAGGGCACCGTCGCCGGATGGGGATACCGGGCGCGGTGGGCCGCGGGACGATAGCCGAGGTCGTCGACGCCGATCTCGAGCGTGGCCAGGGCTTCTCCGAAAACGTCCGGAGGCCGGGCGGGAGTCCCCGCGGAGTACCCTGCGGACATGGCGATCAAAAGGAGGGGTAAAGCGATCATCCGTTTCATGGCCCCACTCTCGGCAATCGGGAAAAACGGTCAAGGGCGAAACCCGAAAGAGGCGGAAGGAATGAAGGATGAAGCTCACCACCCTCTCGATGATGACCCTGGCGGTGCTCGGCTTCTGGCTCCCGGCTCTGGCACAGCGCGCCCCAGCCGCAATGGAGGGTCGACCTCCGGGCTGCCGGGCTGGCGGTCCGGGAGCGTCACGCGGAATCTGCGTGCGCTGCGAAGGTCTTGAACGTCAGTACTACAGGACGCTGGCCATGGCGGCAGAGCGAAGCGAAAGGCCCCGATCCGGGAGGAGATCCTCGAAGAGTTCGACCTCGGTGGTGACGGCATGCTGAACGAGGCGGAGCGCCAGAAGCTCCGCGAGAGATGCAGGAGCGTCGCGGCGAGGGCCGGGGCCGTGGTGGCGGAGGCGGTGGTCGCTGATCAACGGATGAGCGGCTCCCTCTTCCCCTGATCGATTTCGAGGAAACGATCCGCCGGAATGTTCGTGAACACCTGCCGGGTGAGGTTTGCATCCGGCCAGCGCACCTCCAGACGATCCACCTCGAGGGCGCCCCCGAGGCCGAAACAGGCTTCCGGGGGGTCCTCGTGATTCGCGAGCCCCGACCCGGCGCGGATCTCCCGGATCTGGGTCACTCCGCCGGCGGTCACGGTGATCCGTGCGCCGATGCCGCTCCGGTTCGCCTTCCGGCCGATCAGCCGGACATTCAGCCAATGGTTGCCGGAGCGGTTCCCGATGTCGTTGCGGAACAGCCCGACCTCGTTCACCGTGATCCCACCCATGTATTTCTCCCGGTGGGCCTTTCCGAGTCGCATGAAGGAGCGGCCGGCCAGGATGTCCACGTCACCGTCGCGGTCGTAGTCGCCGATGGAGAGGTCGCCGCAGCCTTCCCAGTTGAATCCCGCCTTTGGTGTCACATCCGCGAAGGACCCGTCTTCCTGTTGATGGTAGAGCCGCAGGTACTGGCCGTCCGGGTAGTCGCCGGAGCCGATCAGGAGGTCGAGCCGGGTGTCGTTGTCCACGTCGAGCCACGCCGCGTGCAGATCGCCGTAGTTGATGCCTCTCGGGTTCTTCACGCGGAACTCCCGGGCCGGCAGGAATTCCTCGACCGGGTGGCGCTGGAAAGCCCATCCACCCTCCGCGCCGAGGTTCTCGAGGATGGCCGGCGGGTCGGAGGCTTCACCCGCCCAGGCGTGCTGGATCTCCCCGAGGAACAGGTCGAGATCGCCGTCGTTGTCGTAGTCGCCGACGGCGCAGTCGAACGTGTTGCCGTTGCTCCGGAAGGGCTGCTCCGGCGGCCGGCCCACCCAGTCTGGATAGCGGCCGTGCGTGATGTCATCACCGGAGAAGCCGGTCTCGAGCCCGACATCCTTGAACTTGCCGTTTCCGAGGTTCTGCCAGAGGTAGTTCCACTGGCGGCCGTAGGCGAGCTGGAGGAGATCCGGGAGGCCGTCGTTGTTCCAATCGGCGTGGGTGACTCCGTAGCTGGGGCGTGACGAGTTCGCTCGGGCCGGTTCGGGAACGGTGAGGAGTCCCGCGGCCTTCGTGATGTCGGAGAACCCTCCTTTGCCGTCGCCTTTCCACAGGCGGTCCACGCCGCACCCGTAAAGCACCCCGTATTGCCGGTACTCCCGGCCTTCGTAGAGGTCGAGGTTGCCGTCGAGATCGACATCCACGAGCGCCAGGGCCATCGCCGGTCCGGCCATGTCCGGGTCGCTGAATCGGCTCGGCTTCGCCTGTCGGAACCGGCCGTGCCCGTCGTTCAGCCAGATGGCGCTCCGGACGCCGTGATCACAAGCGGGTACCCGCACGAACCGTCGGCCGTCGAAGTACTCCCAAGAGGAGTGCACCCCGGAGACCGCGTCCTGGTCTCCGTCGTTATCGAGGTCGGCGAAGTAGAGGTACTGCGGAACGAACGGTCCGGTCTTCGCGCGCTCGAGGTCCGGTGTGCCGTCCTTCTTCATCGGCACTTTCCGGGTGAGGCGGAGTTCGATGCCGTGGTCCGTGGTCTCCGCGAACGTCTCGCCGCCCGCGGAGAGAAAGATGCGTTGCCGGTCGAGGCAGAGGTCGTAGTAACCGTCGCCGTTCAGGTCGGTGAAGATGCAGTCCTTGGCGCGGACGCCAGAGAGCCCCACGTCTTTGCTGACGTTCACGAACCAGGGAGCGTCATCGGCTCCGGAGGCGAAGGGGGTGAGGGCGATCACCAGCATGAACGGGACGAAGAGGATCTTTGTGGTTCTCATTTCTCATCTCCAGGTCGGCGATACAGCTCCGGGCGGCGATCCGCGAGGAAACCGAAGTGCGCACGGGCTTCCTTCACGGCGGCCGGGTCGATCTCTCCGCAAACCACGGCCGGATCCATGCTCGCCTTGTCGATCACGCGGCCGAAAGGATCCAGCAGCACGGTGTCTCCACGGTGGGGCTGACCGCCTCCTTCGCCGACGCGGTTCACGCCGAGGACGAACGCCTGGTTCTCCATGGCCCGCGCCCTCAGCAGCGTTCGCCAGGCATCGCTTCTACGTTCCGGCCAGTTGGCGATGACGAGGAAGAGGTCGGTATCCTCCGCGGCCGCCCGGAACAGCTCCGGAAAGCGGAGGTCGTAGCAGATCACCGGGGTCACCCGCAGGTTCTCGATCGGGACGGTCACGAGGCGCTCCCCGGCCTGGTAGTGCTTGTCCTCTCCGGCGAGGGTGAAGGGGTGGATCTTGTGGTACTTCCCGACCTCCGCTCCGTCCGGTCCGAAGAGGGCGCATGTGTTCAGCGGCAGGTCCTCGCCGGGCTCGACGAAACCTCCCGCCACGTGGACGCCGAGGTCCCGGGCCAATGCTGCCAGGAACTCCCGGGTCGGTCCGGCGTGCTCCGCGGCCCCCGCCGCGTTCATGGTGAACCCGGTGGCGAACATCTCCGGCAACACGATCAGCCGGGCGCCCGCCCTGGCCGCCCGGTGGGCCAGCGCCCCGGCACGGAGGAAGTTCTCCGCCGGGTCTTCCCAGGCGATGTCCATCTGCAGTCCGGCGACCTTCATGACCTGATCCTCGACAGGCGTTTCGCCGCGTTCTGCAAGGTCTCCATCCGCTTGCAGAAGGCGAAGCGGACCAGCCGCCGGCCCTCCTCCGGATTGACCCGGTAGAACGCGCTCGGCGGGATGGCGGCGACGCCGTGCTCCGTGGTCAGCCAGCGGGTGAATGCGCGGTCGTCGCCGTCGAAGAGCGCGGTGAAGTCCGCCAGCACGAAATAGGTACCGCGGGGCTCCGACACCTTGAAGCCGGCCTCGTCGAGTACCGTGAGCAGGAAATCCCGCCGCCGGGAATACTCGCGCCTGAATTCCGCGAGGAAACCGGCGCCGGTGAACTCGGTGAGCGCGTGCGCCATGGCGACCTGCAGCGGGGTCGCGACGGCATAGGTCACGAACTGGTGGGCGGCCTGTGCGGCATCGATCAGTGCGCGCGGCCCGGTGCCCCAGCCGATCTTCCAACCTGTGTACGAAAAGGTCTTCCCCGTGCTGGAAAGCGTCAGGGTGCGCTCGCGCATTCCCGGCAGCGTGGCGATGGGGACGTGCCGGGCGTCCCCGAAGGTCAGGTGCTCGTAGACCTCGTCGGCGAGCACGATCAGATCGTGCTCCTGCGCGACGGCCGCGATGCCTTCGAGTTCGGCGCGGGTGAACACCTTGCCCGAGGGGTTATGCGGGCTGTTCAGGACGATCATGCGGGTCTTCGGGCCAACGGTGCCTGCCAACTCATCGAGGTCGAGTGCGAACTCGGGGAACCGGAGTGTCACGAAGCGGGGGAGTGCCCCGGCCAGGGCGGTGCAGGCCGGATAGCTGTCGTAGAACGGTTCGAAGAGAATGACCTCATCACCCGGGTTCAGGAGCCCGAGCATGGAACTGGCGATGCCTTCGGTCGCCCCGGAGAAGACGAGGACCTCCCGCAGCGGGTCGTACCGGAGACTATAGAGTCGTTCCCGGCTTTCCGCGATGGCCTTGACCAGAGCGGGATGCCCGCGCGACCGCGCATACTGGTTGTCCCCGGATCGCAGCGCGGCGACGGCCGCATCGACGATCTCCGGCGGCCCTTCGAAATCCGGATAACCCTGGGACAGGTTGATCGCCTGGTGCTCGATGGCGAGCCCGGTCATCTCGGCGAAGATCGTCGTTCCGAAGGGCGCAAGCTTCTTTGATATCAAGTGGAACGTCCTCATGAAGTGGACGGCAAACGAGGATACAGAGAAGTAGAGCAGTGAAGCAGTAAAGCAGTAAAGCAGTATGTTGGTGCGTGTCGAAATCCCCCCCGGGGTCGGGCGCTGTCCGGGCCACACCCAACGCTGCGCCGTCTCCGGAAGATCAGCCTGAACCAGGAACCCGCACCCTGTCAGGCCGACCTCATCGAAGGTCTCCCCGTTCGTTGCCTCCTTCTCTCGTGCATCCCGCCGGGCTGGACTACAATCCACCCCCATGGGCACCGTAAGAATAGGAAACGGTTGCGGGTTCTGGGGCGACAGCCCGGAAGGGCCGTATCAACTCGTCAGCCGCGGGAACCTCGACTATCTCACCCTCGACTACCTGGCCGAGGTGGCGCTCTCCATCCTGACCAAGCAGATGCGGAAGAACCCCGAGGCGGGATTCGCCTACGACTTCGTGGAGGCGCTCGACCGGATCGGGCCGCTCTGGCGGGACCAGCCGGGGCTCCGGATTGTCACGAACGCCGGGGGCGTCAACCCGGTGGGATGCGCCAAAGCCTGCGCGGAAGTGCTCCGGCGTCACGGTCTGACCGGCCGGAAGATCGCGCTGGTTACCGGCGATGACCTGATGCCCGATCTCGACCGATGGATGGCGAACGGCTACGAGTTCCGGCACATGGAGACCGGTGAAGCTCTGGGTGAGCATCGCTCGAAACTGGTTTCCGCCAATGCCTACATCGGCGTTCGGCCGATCGTCGAGGCTCTGGCCGCCGGCGCCGACCTCGTCCTGGCGGGAAGGGTGACCGACCCCGCCCTCGCGCTCGGTCCGGCGATCCACGCGCATGGATGGCACGACGATCAGTGGAACCGCCTGGCGGGCGGCACGGTGGCCGGCCACCTGATCGAGTGCGGCACGCAGGTGTGCGGCGGCATCTCGACCGGATGGCTCGACATTCCCGATCCCGCGGGTATCGGCTTCCCCATCGTCGAGGTGTCGGATGACGGCTTCGCGGTCGTCACCAAGCCGGAAGGTACCGGAGGCCGGGTCACCGAGTATACTGTGAAGGAGCAGTTGCTCTACGAGATCGGCGATCCGGTGAACTTTCTCACCCCGGACGTCACCGTGGACTTCACCAGCCTTCGGGTGCAGGAGGTTGGCGAGAACCGTGTGCTCGTTTCCGGGGCGAAGGGCCGTCAACCCGGGGACGAGTACAAGGTTTCCGCCGCGATGGTGGCCGGGTACATGGCCAGCGGCGAGCTGACCGTCTTCGGGGAGCGGGCCGTGGAAAAAGCGACCCGTGCCGGTGAGTCCGTGCTGGAGCGTTTGCGCCGCGTGGGCGTCACCTTCGAGTCGACCCGGGTGGAGTGCCTGCGGACCGGCGCCTCCGTTCCGGGCACCGAGGAAGTCGACCACGGCGTGACCGAGGTGGGGCTGCGCGTCACCGTTCGCGACCACGACCGGGAGAAGGTCCGGAGATTCTCACGCGAACTGGCATCTCTCATCACCGCTGGTCCTCCCGGCACCACCGGCTACGCGGCGGGACGCCCCCGCGTCCGGGATACGCTGGCCTATTGGCCGACGCTGGTCGCCAGGGATTGGATCACCACGAAGATCGAAATGATCGAGGTGTAAGCATGGCTCCCATCGAAACGAGCTACACCGTGCGGGTTCGCCAACTCGCGTACTCGCGAAGCGGTGACAAGGGCAACACCTCGAACATCGGCGTCATCGCCTATACCGCGAAGGCCTACGAGTGGCTCAAGGCGGAGTTGACCGTCGAGGTGGTGAAGGAGCACTTCAAGGAGGTCTCGGACGGCAAGGTGGACCGGTACGAGTTGCCCAATCTCCTGGCTCTGAACTTTGTCCTGCACGACGTGCTGGGTGGTGGAGGCAGTCGATCGCTCCGGGTGGATGCGCAGGGAAAGGCGCTCGGACAGGCGATGCTGCAGCTTCGAATTCCGGCACCTTCCGCCTATGTGATCGAAGAAGCCCGCGCGGCGCGGTAGCTCGCCATTCCCACCGGGGCGCGCTCCGCGACCGCCCTTGGGGGACGCGGGCCCCGGACGGCCTCCTGGTCCTCACGCAACGTGTGCCCTGGTGAGAAATGCGGGGTAGACTCTCTGGATGGGCGATGTCATTCCACTGATGATCGGTACCGCCGGTCACGTCGATCACGGCAAGACCACACTTCTCTCGAGACTGGTGGGAGAGGCGCCCCATGCCGATCGGTTGCCCGAGGAGCGGGAGCGGGGCCTGACCATCGATATCGGCTACGCGGAGCTGCCGCTCGGGGACGGCCGCATGATCGGGGTGGTCGATGTGCCCGGACATGAGAAGTTCGTTCGGAACATGGTCGCCGCCGCTTCCGGGATCGACATCATCCTCCTCGTCGTCGCCGCGGATGACGGAGTGATGCCCCAGACCCGAGAGCACCTCGAGATCGCCGACCTTCTCGGTGCGAGTGCGGGGCTCGTGGCGTTGACGAAGGTGGACCTGGTCGACGAGGAGCTGGCCGAGGCGGCGGAAGAGGAAGTCCGCGAACTGATCAAGGGCACTTTTCTCGAGAGCTCCCCCGTCATCCACGTTTCCGGCATCACCGGTCAGGGCATCGACGAATTGCGGACGGCGCTGATCGCCGCAATGGAGCACGCCCGGCCGAAGGCGGACGAGGGGGTTTTCCGGGTCCCGGTGCAGCGCAGTTTCATGCTGGAGGGACACGGCACCGTGATCACCGGAGTCCCCCTCGCCGGCCGCGTGGCCATCGGGGACACGCTCGAAGTGGTGCGGGGCCGGAAAAAGTGCCGCGTCCGGGCGATCCAGGCCTACCACCGGGAGGTCGAGGAGGGCCGCGCCGGGCACCGTACCGCGCTGAAACTCTCGGATGTCTCCTGGCGGGAGGTCCGGCGCGGCGACGTCGTCGCGGAGCCCCGGTTCCTTCGCGAACACCACCTCATCGAGGCTCGGCTGAAGTTCCTGCCGACCCGCGCGCGCAAGCTCGTCTCCAACTTTCCGGTGCGCTTCCATACCGGGACCTCGGAGGTCGTGGGGCGGGTGTTCCTGCTCGACGCACATTCGTTGTCCCCGGGTGAGGATGGGCTTGTGCAGTTTCGATTGGACCGGCCGGTGGCGACCGCCCCGGGCGACCGGTTCGTGCTGCGCACGCCCTCCCCGCAGATGACGCTGGGTGGCGGCCGGGTGATCGGTTTCAGCAAGACCAAGCTGAGCGCCGGGAAGTCGCGGGCGGTCAAGCTCGTGCGGGCCCGGGAGAAGGGACTCGACGATCTTCGCGAAGCGGTGCTGTTTCACACCCGCGCGGCCGGGCTGCGGCGGACCTCCGTCACCGATCTGGCCATCGAGACCTTGCGCCGACCGGAGGAGATCAGGCTGGTCCTTGCCACTCTGGTGGAAGAGGATCTGCTTTTTGCCAGCGGTGAGCGCTACCTCCATCCGCAGGAACTCGCCTACGGCCGGCGGAAACTCCGCGAACTGCTCGAGAGATTTCACCGGAAGGCACCGCTGCGGCCGGCGGCCGGCCGTGCCTGGGCCCGGGAGCAGTTGAAACTGACCGATCCCGTGCTCGACGCGGTCCTCGATGGCGAAGGTGGGGTCGAGGCGGTGTCCGGCGGCCGGCTGCGGATCGCCGGCTACGAGCCGGCCCTCTCGGCGGGCCAGCGCGAGCGGGTTGAGCGTCTGGAAGAGCTCCTGCTCGAGGATCGCTACACTCCGCCCCGGGAATCCGAACTCGCCGGTCTGATCGGTGCATTCCCCGAGGAAGCCGGCAGGCTGGTCGATCTGCTGATCGAAGCCGGAAAGCTGATCCGGATCGGCAGTGGGGTGGTGCTCCACGCGGACGCCGTGGAAGAAGCCCGCCTTGTGGTCGCGAATCATATCAGGAGCACCGGCGCCCTGGCGCCTTCGGATCTCAAGCGACTTCTGGGTATGTCCCGGAAGTACTCGATACCGCTCCTCGAGTGGTTCGATGCGGCGAGGTTCACGGTTCGAAAGGGCGACAGCCGGATCCTCGCCTGAACGCCCGGCGACTCGAGGAAACGTCCGCGGCCCTTCGTGGTGCGGACAGCGGCGCGCCCTCCACCATCCACCGTCCTCAGGGGCGGCCCCCGTGCCGGTCGTGCGCTCCGGGGGGGGATGCCGGAGACACCGGTGGGCCCCGACCGGACCGGGCCCCTCTGATCCATTGCACCCATGAAAAAAAACAGGCGGCGCCGAAGCGCCGCCTGTCTCGAATTCGACTCAGTTCCGACTAGTAGCGGAACGGGATACCCAGGCGGTCCACGAACGGGAGTACGTCCGTGTACTTCTGGTTCCACTTGAGCTGGAAGATGATCTTGATCCGGATGAACGAATAACCGAAACCGTTGAGGTCGGTCAGATCGGACAACTCCACCCAGTCGGACAGGGTGTCCGGGTTGAGGGTGCCGCCGTCCGGGTCGGTCAGGTCCATGTCTTCCAGGTAGGGGTTACCCGGGTTGGCTTCGTCCTCGAGCGCCATCTGGGCGTAGTAGGTGACGGAGTTGCCGTAGGTCTCGGCGCGGAGGTGCAGGGGGTTGCCCGGCTTCCACTCCTTCATCTCCGGGTCGTACACACCCAGGTTCATCCAAAGCGTCTGGCCGATCGAAGGAGCGCCACCACCCTCAGGCAGGAACTGCCCTGTGGACGGGTTCTTGTAGGTCAGGTTCGCGCCACCGAGACCGGTGATGTCGTCGGTGTCCGCAGCCTCGAAACGAAGGTGGCCCTCGCCACCATTCCCACCGACACCACCGTAGTAGTAAGTGTAGGTCGAGACGTTTGCGCCGCCCAGGCCGCCGAGCACACTGAGGGTCGCGCCGGCTTCGAGATTGACGCCACCAGTGGAAGCGACCTTGATGGATCCGCCCGCACCGCCACCGCCGGCGCCGCCGGGCAGGTAGTAGTAGGAACCGGTGCTTCCGCCGTTCCCGCCGTCAGCGAGGACCCGGCCGGTAGCACCGACCGTGATCAGGGCGCCGGACTGGAGCTTGACCGCTCCGCCACCGCCGCCGCCACCCGCTCCGGACTGCCGCCAGGGGGAGAAGTAGTACATGCCGCCGGAACCGGAGGCGCCACCGCTGCCACCGACGTTCGGCTCACGCTCGAGGTTGCCGCCGAGCGCCGCGCCACCCTTGCCGCCGGCACCGTTGTAGGTGTTCGACCAGGTGTAGCCACCTTTCAACCCATCGGTACCCTTGGTGCGACCACCGGATCCGCCTCCGCCGCCGCCCCACTGGTAGTTGTTACTGGTGGAAGTACCGCCACCCTTACCGGGGTAACCGCCGTAGGTGATCTGGACGCCGTCGAGTCCCGGGGCCTTTCTCGCGCTGCCCGTGTAGCAGTTCGCGCCGTGGGCCGCGCCGGGACCGCCGATGCCGCCCTTGCGGAGCGGCAGGGCGGAGTTGTTGGTCCTCGACTCGCTCGTGTCACCGACGCCACCACTGATGTTCAGCGTGCCGTTGATGTTCATGGGGAAAAGCGACAGGATCTTGACCGCGTGGTTATTGGGGTCCTGCTTGCCGCGATTGGCATCGGTGTAATTGCCGAGCACGCGCACCGTGATGCCCTGCGGGATGTCGACCTTGCGGAAGTTGAACTCGTCGTAGAGAGTTCCGTCGATCGGGTCGAGAACGCCAAGGTCCACACCGGGGGTGTTGGTGGGAGTAATGGTGACGTTCGCGAGGGGTGTCAGGTCGCCGGACTTACCGGTTCCACCGGCGGCTGTGAACAACGCCGCGAGTGCATTCTCCACGGCTTCGTCCCAGGACGCGGTCGTGTTGTCCTCGTCCCGGACGGTGTTCTTCTCGCTTTGGGTGAACTCCAGGGACAGCAAGGCGGACTTCCAGGGCTCGTCCCGCACGCTGAACTGCGAGTTGAACGGGGTCATGTCGTTGCCCACCAGGTCCTCCACGCGGCGGTCCACGTGCAGTGCGTAGACCGCGTCGTCCGCCAGCGGATAGGTGGGCACGAAAGTCACTGTCACCCGCTCGAGGCTCTGCTCGAGCTTCGGAATTCCCGGCACGAGCCGGCCCACCGGCTTGCCCTGGCGGCTGACCATGGTCAGCGTGATGTTGGTCGTGTTGACCGTCGCCGGGTTGAGCGGACGACGGGTGAAGGTGAGGGTAATTCCGTTATCGGTACTGACCTCTTCGGCACCGTCAGGCGGGTTGACGAACTTGACGCCTGGGGACTCGCCCGGGATGAGCGGGTCGAGGAAGTTGTCGATGTACAGGTTCTCGGAACCCGTGAGCGCCGTCTGGAAGCTGACGGTCGTCTCGTTCTTCAGCCGATCACCGGTATAGTTCCGCACCGTCGTGATCTGCGGAATGCCCGGCATGATGATCCGGTAAGGCGTCCCCGGCTGGAGGCCGGAGTCCGACAGGTCCGGGAGAGTGGGGAGCTGAGGATAGAAGCGGACGAACCGGGTGTCCTTCCCTTCCTCCTCGATTCCCACCCGGAAGTATCCGGGTACCTGCCTCCCATAGTTGGGACCTTCGCGGATTTGAATAGTGTCGGGACGGACCGAGTCAGGGAACAGCAGTTCCGAAAACTCGAAGAGGATTGTCTGGTTCAGCGCGACACCGTCGAAATCCGCGACACTGACGTCCATCAGGATCAGATCCGATGCAGTCAGGCTGCCGGGAATTCCGCCGATATTGCTGCCTCCGCCTCCGCCACCACCGCAAGCGGTCATCGTCCCCGCTGCGGCAAGCAGCGCGACCATGACCATCCACGTCCGTAGTGACTTCATTCGATCACCCCCGCGTTAAACGCATTGATGTTTCTGCCGACTCTTCGCACAGGGATCCTCCCCACCCTCGGGGAGGGCTGCAGTCGAGCGTCGGCAGGCTTTGAATTCTACCTCTGGAATGTCCTGAAGCAATCTCCATGCCGGGTGGAGATTCCGAATTCGTTACGACCTGCCCCCCCTTATATCAGCGGGTTCCGGTCAAGACCAGCAAGAAGCCCGTATCGGGGGCGCTGCCCGGCGAGCGGTTGTGACACGGGGAATCGTGCGATTTCGCTCCGCTTGCGTCCCGGTTCGCTCTTCGCGGGAATTTCCCGCCGGAGGGCTCCCCGCATTTGTAGCATGGCACGCGTTGGGGTGGGCTCGGAGACCGGATGAAGCAGAGAATATTGCCGCTCCTCCTGGTCCTCGCGTCGGTGGGGGCCTATGCCGGGCTCCTGTCGCGGAGCGACCTGGAGTTCGTGTACGACGACCATCGGTTTGTCATGGACAACCAGGCCATCCGCGACATGGGTAATTTCGCGGAATTCTTCGCGAATCCGGCCACTGCGGACTCCCAGAGCTGGTCCGGCATCTACCGACCGCTCCGAACGCTCGACTTCGCCATCGACTATGCGATCGTCGGGACCACGGAGGGAGCCGGCGCGGTCCGCTGGTACCACTTCCGGAACGTCATCTACCACGCCCTGGCCACTCTGTTGGTGTTCTGGCTCTTTTTACGGTGGGGTGCGGATCGCAACTGGGCCGGCCTGGGCGCCCTGGTCTTTGCCCTCCATCCGGTGCAAGTCGAGGCGGTGGCGTGGGTTACAAGCAGGGCGGACGTGCTCTGCCTCGTCCTGCTGCTCGGCGCGATGCTGCTCCATGCACGTTCCCGCGGCCTGGACCGTTTTTTTGCGGGCGCAGCCGGACTCCTGGTGCTGGCGTTGCTCGCCAAGGAAGCTTCCATTGTGTTTCCGGGGCTCGTTCTCCTCACGGACTTCGTTTTCCGTGACGAGCGGAAGTTACGAACCACCTTGAAGCGGTGGCCGAGCTATCTCATCTACAGCGCCATCGTCGGCGTCTACATCCTCCTCTGGATCAATCGGCACGACGTGCATGGTGGGAGCCGGTGGGAGGTCGAGCCGCTCATCCGCGAGGTGTTTCCCGGTCAGTTGTTGACCATGGCCCGCGGTTTTGCCTACTACCTTCGCCTCCTCATCCTTCCTGTGGATCTTGCGCAGGACTACTACGTCCCGGAAGTCACGTCCCTTGACGTGCTGACGGTGATCTGCGCTCTCTTCGTGCTCGGCGCGATCGCCTGGTCGTGCCTGGCGATCTTCCGGGTCGGCAGTATCTTCGCCTTTGCGGTCCTGTGGTTCCTGATCGCGATCTTTCCCACCTCGAACCTCCTGGTACCGATCGGAATTCCCACCGCGGAGCGATTCCTGTACCTCCCCATGGTGGGGGTCGCTTTCCTGTGCGGATCCCTGCTGGCCCGGGTCGTCAACCGCGGCGCCTTCGGACGCGTGGTGGTGGGCGCTCTGTTCGTCTGCCTGTTCGCGGTGAGTTTCACCCGGGCCCAGGTCTGGACCAGCAACCGCGCGCTCTGGTCGAGCACCTTGCGCTATGAGAGCCCGAGGGCGGTGGAGTGGTTTGCCGCCGAATACCGCACCGACGGCGAGGAACTCCAGGCGCGGGAGCGGGAACTCCGGGATCAGGGTAAGTTCGAGGAAGCGAACCTGGTGCGGGACGAGGCTCATGCTCTCCTCGAGCGTTCGGTGGCGGAACATAACCGTGCCATCCTCGCCTGGAAGAGGCTCGCTGGCCAGGTGGAGAAGCAGTTCGGCGCCCAGGCCCGGCAGGCGATCAGCCTGTTTGATCTGGGGCGCTTCGACGATGCCCTCGAGCGCGCCGACGAGTGCGTTTCGTTGTACCCCGGAATGGCCGACGCAAGGTACGCACGCAGCCTTGCTCTCGCCGGACTCGGTCGGCTGCGGGAATCTGCGGCGGAACTCGAGCGGACCCTGTTGATCAGATCCTCGAAGAACTACCTGATATCCGGCGCCGGTATCTACGAGAAGCTGGCTGAGTATTACGAGCGGCGGGAGAACCAGGCCCGTGCCTACCTGGCGCTGCAGCGCTCGTTCGACCTCATGCCGTCGGAAGCGGACAACCCCGCGGTGTTTCGGGCGCTCCGCAATCTCGAAGCGGCTTACCGCAGCCAGGTCTCGGGCCTCGAGGCGGCGATCGCGAAGAAACCGGCCGACGGTGATCGGCGCCTCCAACTCGCCTCCGTGCACGCCTCCTTCGGGAACTACCAGGTGGCCGGGGCCATGTTCGACGACCTGATGAGGCCGGATCAGGTCGGCCGGCATCCTCTGGTGCTCGGGCCGTATGCTCTCTATTTCTGGCAGTGGCGTGATACGAAGGATGGCTACGAGCGAGCGATCGCGATCTATCGTGAAATCCTGGCGGCGGACCCCGGGAGAGCGGATATCAGGGAGCAGATCGACGTATGCCTGAAGGAATTGGCCGAGCTTCCAAAGGAGAACCAATGAACCGCTGGACCGTACCGACGGCCCTGGTCGCCCTGCTCCTGGCCCTCATCCTCCCCGGTTGCCCGGAAGACCCGCCGGTGGATGAACGGCAGGCATTGGTCGATCTGGCCATGGAAGCCAGGCAAGAGGCTCTCGGACTCCTCGAAGTGGGGAATGTCCAGGCGGCACAGGAGACGTTTCACCGGGCTTACCGCCACGCGCTCGATGCCGTCTCCGCCGATGGCGCCATGTCCACGCCGGACCTTCTGAACACCCTTGCGGAACTGTGCTGCCAACTCGGTCGCTCCTCCCCTGAGTACCTCGGGCGGGCGGTACGCTACTGCCAGATGGCCATCGCGGCCGGTCCCGGCTGGGGCATGCCCTACTTCAATCTGGGTCTGGCCTATGAGGGGGCGGGTCTCTATGCCGACTCGGTTCGGGCCTATGAGAAGTTTTTCGAGGAGGTGCCGTCCGACCAGTTTCCGTCCGAGGTCTGGGAGAGCCTGAAGGAGAACCTCGTCCGCTCCCTGTTCAAACAGGCCGGTGAGATTCTGAAAGATGACCGGATCGGCGCGGAGGGCCGCGCGAGGGAGGTGCTGGAGAAGGCATTCGCCCTGCGGCCGGTCCCGGCGAGTGCGCCGCGGGTCCATCAGGCCCTGACCGAGATCAATGTGCAGCACCAGAGGCAGGCCCGTGCCGCGGCGGAGGCGGGAGACGGTCTGGAAATCGTCCGCATTCATGCCCGCTTTGGCTACCCGGTGCCGGCGGAGACCGCGCTGCAGCGCTACAAGGACACATCTGGCAGCAATCGGGACGTGCGATTTGTCGAGGCCCGCTACGTCCGCGAGCTGGCCGGGACCCCGGAAGGCAACCGGAAGGCCGCTGAGATCTACCTCGAACTCCTGTCGCGGGGAGAGATGGTCATGCACGCGGCGGCGGGGTATGGCCGGACGTTGCTTGCTCTCGGTGAGGGTGAGAAGGCCCTGGACCGCCTGGCCGATTTCCCGAACCCCTCCGCGGACCTGCGGCGGACGCTCATTCTGCTCCGGCTCGATCGGATCCGGCGCTTGCCGTCCGATGACCGGGAGGCGGTGGGCGCCGAATTCGACAGGGTCGCCGAGTTGATGACGGGGGGCCTCGAGGTCTCGGACCGTGCGTGGCTCTACTGGTCCACGGCCATCGCCGCGCTGAACCGGGGGGATGCCGACCGGCTGGAGGAGACCATCCGCGTCTACCAGAAGCGATTCCCTCGGGACCCGAGGGTGGTCATTCTCGATGCGGAACTGAAGAGGCTGCGGGGGATTCCGGTGGAGGAGGTGTTCGCCGAGGTGGCTGATGAGTGAGCAGCCGCTTTGGACCTGGGTGGATGAGGCCGAGGGGCTCGAAGAGGTGGCCCGTGCGATGACTCGGGCGAAGCGCGTCGCGGTGGACACCGAATCCGACTCGATGCACAGCTACTTCGAAAAGGTCTGCCTGATCCAGATCAATACCGGGGAGCGGGCGTTCCTCGTGGATCCTCTCGCTCTGAACGGCGAACTCTCCGTCCTCGCCGCTCCCTTCGCCAGTCGGAAGATTCTCAAGATCTTTCATGGGGCCGACTACGACGTGGTCTGCCTGAAGCGGGACTTCGACTTCGAGATCCGGGCGATTTTCGACACCATGGTGGCGGCCCAGTGTCTCGACGTGCAGAAGTTCGGTCTGGCCGACCTGGTGGCCGCGGGTTTCGGCGACATTCTCGAGAAGAAGCATTCCCGGACCGACTGGGCGAGGCGGCCCCTTTCGGATTCGGAACTGCTCTACTCCTACCTCGACGTGAAGTACCTGATCGACCTCTCTCACCAGTTCGAGAAACGCCTGAAGGAGGGGGATGTTTTCGAGGAGGCGGTGGTGGAGTTTCTCCGGCTGGAGGAACGCGAGCAGACTCCGCGCCAGTTCGATCCGGACGGCTACATCCGTATCCGGGGCAGCCGTGACCTCTCCTCGAAGGAGCTCTCCGTGCTGCGGGAGTTGTTCCTGATCAGGGACCAGCGCTCCCGCCGGGTGGATCGGCCGCCGTTCAAGGTTCTCGCGAACGAGACGCTCCTTCGCATTTCGAGGGCGGCTCCCCGATCGCAGCACGAACTCTCCGCGATCAAGGGCGTGACCCGATTCGTCATCCGCCGGCAGGGAGACCAGATCCTGAAAGCGATCGCCCGGGGCGTCTCGCGCGGAGCGCCTCCGGTTCCGGCCAGGCGGAAGCCGCGAGGGATGCGCCTCAACCCCATGCAGCAGCGCCAGTTGGAGCGGTTGAAGGACTGGCGGAAGGTCGCCGCCGTGAAGCGCGGCGTTCCGCACCTGGTCGTCCTCCCGAATCATGCCATCCAGGAAGTGGTGGTGGAGCAGCCCCGGGATATCCAGGCATTGGGCGCCTTGTCGACGGTGGGAAGGAAGCGGGCGAGGGTGCACGGGGAGGAGATTCTGGGCATCCTCGCCTCCTCCGGTTAAACCCCTGCCTGCCTGTCGCGGTGCGCCGTCCAGACCGTGAAGGCGGCCCCACCGTCTCGGAGGGGCGAGCGCGGTCTCGACCACACCCACCGCAACGCCGTCCACGGAAGTTTCGCCTGTGCCGGAAACCGATACGCCGTCCTGACCGTAAATATGCAACGCAGCCGGGCGGGATGCAGCGGCCCTCGAATGCAGCATTTATCTCCAGACGGGCCCTTTGGCGCCGGGGAAGGCGGCAATTCCCTGGTACAGGCGGGACTCCCGGGATTGGTGCTGCCTTGTGGCTGGTCGGGACGGCGCCCGACCCTCCGATGGCCAGGGAAGGTGGGCTGTTTCCCGACCCGGCGAATGTGAATGGGAAGCCTCTTCGGAGGGCGGTGCGTTTCGGCCGGGTGTGGAGACCGACGACGCGATGCCGTAGCATCTCGGTGTGGGATCTTTGATCAGATCGAGTGCAAGAGTTCCGTGGAGGCTTCCGTGGGCAGGCTCAAGAGGCGTCTGATGGCGGCCGCGGCCGCGGTCGTCCTGATCGCTCTGAGCTTTCTCCCCACCCTGTTCCGCGGCGGATCTCCGCCACCACCGGCCGGACATCCGGGTGCTCCACCTTCGAGCGGTTCGGTGCGCACCGCCGCGGGCGGCCCCGCGCCGGCCGGCACCAGGGTGCGCGCTACCGGCGGCGCGGCCGAGGTCGAGGTTGCGGTGCGCCCCGACGGGACCTTCTATTTCGAGAGTCTCCCGGCAGGCACCATTCGCTTCGAGGCGGTATGCGGGCCGCTGCGGGCGGTCGTTTCCGGGCCGGCACCGGTGCGGATCCGTTTGCCGGGCTCACTCGACGTGGTGGGCCGCGTGGTGACGGCCGACTCCGGAGAGCCGGTTGCCGCGGCCCGGGTCCGTCTTCGGGAACGGGAGGCGGAAACGGACGACCGGGGGCGTTTTCAGTTCGCCGGCGTTCCGGCGCCGGAAGGCAGGCCTCCCGCGATTCGCGTCACCGCGCCCGGTTTCCGGGGACGGGTGCTCCGGCCGCTGGCCAATTCTCCCTGGGACGATCTCTTCCTGCGGCTCTCCCGCGAGTAGTCAGAACATCACGGGGATCGTGTCCGGCTCGAGGGAGCGGGGGACGCCGGGAATGTTGCTGTCCACGAAGTCGCCCCAGGCCTTCCGGGTCTGCTCTGAAAGGTCCTCCTGGGACTTCTCCGAGCAGCTCGTGCAGATGATGACCACCGGTCGCAGCAGCCGGACGCCCCGGCAGAATCCGCCGACTTCGTATTCGGCGGGTTCCTCGCCGTCGAGCCGCTTGCGGCAGAAGTGGCAGTGGCCGAGATCGAGCGAGGGCTGGTAGCGCTCCATGAGGAACCGCTGGATGCGCTCGAAGGACTCCGCCGAGAAGTCTCTTGCGGCCAGGCTTGCGCAGCGGGCGCAGACGGCGAGTTCGAAGACGACCTCGTCGTTCTTCCAGGTCTTCTGGACCTGGTAAATCGCCTCCGGGGAGGTGAGGTCGGCGCCGCAGGCCACGCAGGCTTTGAACGGGCCTTCGTCGCAGGCGGAATAGAGCAGCTCCGGGATGCGGGGAAGCTCGTGCGGGTCCTGGTCTTCGGGGGTCGGCATTGCCCGAATTCTACTCCCGACCACCCCCATCGGAGGACACTTCCGCTCCCGTGGCTTCCGTGCGATATTCTTTTCATGACCTCGATGAACCGGATCACACTCTTTCTGCTTGCCGCGACGGCGCTGCTCCTGCTCGGTCGCGTGACCGTGGCGGAGGACGTGATCCATTTCAGGAACGGTCGGACCCTCACCGGCCGGATCACTTCCGAAACGCGAGAAACCGTCGTCCTGGAGCTTCCGGGAGGCGGCAAGGTGGAACTCGCCCGGGAACTCATCCTCACGATCGTCAGGGATGCCGGGGCGGAGCCGGATCCGGTCGCGAAACCGGCCGCCGCGAAGGGCGTGCTTCGTTCCGAGCAGTTCTTCCTCTGGAGCGGCGAGCGTCGCCTGGGGTCCCGGAGCCTGATCCTCCGCAAGACCGAGGCCGGTGGATTCCGGCTGGAGGAGGATATCGTCTTCCTGGACAAGGAGGGCAAGGAGGATGTCCGGGTCCACACCCTCGAGATCAGCACCGCGGAGTTCGAGCCGCTCGAGATCCTGTACCGGGAGAGTTCGGATCGCGGCCATCGGACTCTTCGGGCGAAGGTGCTGAAAGACCGGCTGGAGATGGTCATCTCGCTTCCCGGTGAGCGCCGCAAGAGCAGCATGCTGGCGCCCGAGGGGCTCCGATTTCCCCTCTCGGCCAGGGAGTACGCCATCCGCAACCGGGATTTCTCCGGCGAAAAGTTCGAGGCGCCGGTGTTCGAGCCCCGCGAGGAGAATTTCTTCCGCTACCGGATCGAGGCCGCGGGCAACCGCCGCGTGGACTGGGACGGCGAAAGGGTCGAAGTCACGGTGCTGCGCCGTTATCGGGGGCAGCGGGCCGTGGAGGAGATCTGGCTGGATCCCGCCGGCCGTTGTCTCACCGAGGAGTTGAACGGTCCCACGCTGGTTGCCGTGCTGACGTCGCGCGAGCGTCTGACCGCTTTCGAGGCGGGCAACGCGGTCCTGCCCTCCGAAGACGAGGAGAGAGTTCGTCCGCTTTTCGTGCACCCCGAGGCGGGCTTCAGGATCCGCAAGCCGACCTTGTCATGGAGCTTCGAGAAACAGCCGAAGAGCAGCACGAAAGTCCTCTCCATCTCGAACCTTTCGACCTTCGCCTACTGCGATATCTTCCTCTTCAATGAGACTCCGGACGGCGGCCTGCTCTCCTCTCTCGCGGTGGACATGGAGCGCCGGTTCAAGGACAAGAGCCGGATGTTCAGGAAACTCGACGAGGCGACGATCGAATTGGGCGGCGAACCGGCGTTTCGCATCAAGGCCTCGTCGATGAACAAGGGCGAGGAGCTCCTCTCTCTCCTGGTGGTTTCTCTCCACGGCGGCAAAGCCTGGCTCCTTACGATGGCCTGCCCGAAGAAGTACTTCAAGAAGGCGCGACCGGACTTCGAGGCGATGCTGAAGTCGTTCGAGTTCATCGAGTAGCGAGCACGTGCGGTGGGGGATCTCGGGCCCCCGAAGACGACTTTCTGGAGAGGAGACCCGCCAGGGTCGACGAACGCCGGAGCCCGGCAAACCGGATGAAAGAAAAGGCCCCGACGCGTTGCACGCCGGGGCCTCTTGGGCTGATCGAAGGGCGGTGGGCGCCGCCCCCCGACATGCCAGACACCTGAGATTTAAGGGCATTTAAAGGAAGGAAGACGTGGGTCAGGTGCCCGGCCGTAATTCACTTTTCAAGGCCCGGCGTTTCCGCCGGACTGCCATGGGATAAAGCAACTACCTTGCCAAAAGGCCCATAATCTTCTGAAATTCCCTCAAGCCCTTGTGTTTGCAGGCCGGAGAGGCGAACTTCACCCTCCGGGGATCGGATTGCATTCGGGGTGGTGTGAAGTTTTTTCGCACTGCTGGTGTGCGATCCGGCAACGAATCTTATCAACCCCGCTCTGACCGGAATTGGGTGTAAGATGCTTTCAGGGAATATGTTAGATTGATTGTGGGCTTGGGGAGCGGTTTGTGCGGGAATTGACCCCACCGGCAGTGGCGCTTATGATTCCGCGAGGGATGGTGACGGGAGGCTGCGGTTGCCCACGAAGGCTGACTTACAATTCGCCGCGAAGTTCGTTCTGGCGGAGCTGATCTCCCGCGAGGACATCCAGCAGGTTCTCCGGAAGATGGAGGAGGCCGGCGACGGCGCCTCCGTGTCCGACATCATCCTCGGCCTCGGTCTGGTGAGCGTCGAATAGATGCGCTCGATGCAGGGCCTGGCCCTCACCGATTTCCAGCCGATCCCCGACTATCACCTGAAAGCGAAGATCGCCGAGGGGGGGATGGCGGAGGTCTATGAGGCGGTCTATACGCCACTCGAGGACGAGGTTGCGCTGAAGATCATGAAGCCGGAACTGGCCCGGCATGAGCGGTATCGGGTGCGCTTCCTCCGTGAGGCGAAGCTCTGTGAGAAGCTTGAGCACGAGAATCTGGTGACCGGTTTCGACGCGCGGCGCACCGGAAGCTACTTCTTCTACGCGATGGAGCACATCGACGGCGCCACCGTGGAGGAGCGCATCGAGCGGGACGGCCCCTTCGACGTCAGGCTGGCCCTGTACATCACGCGTGAAGTTGCAAAGGCGCTCACCTACCTGCACGGTCGGGGGGTGATTCACCGTGACCTGAAGCCCGGCAACTTCCTGCTCACCGAGAGCGGCAAGGTGAAGATCATCGACCTCGGTCTGGCCAAGCTGCCCGGGGGCATGACGCAGGACTCCGATCAGGGCGTCACGGTCGGCACGGCCGAGTACCTTTCGCCGGAGCAGGCCCGGGGGTGGGACGACGTGGATGGCCGGAGCGACATCTACTCACTCGGCGTCAGTCTCTTTCACATGGTGGTGGGGGAGGTCCCCTTCAAGGGAGAGACGAACCAGGAGGTGATCGCCAAGCAGGTGCTCTCCGCTCTCGACCGCCCGGAGCTCAAGTCGCGCCAGGTCCCGGCCTATCTGCACTACATCATCCAGCGCATGATGGCCAAGGATCGGGGGGACCGGTTCCAGACGCCGGGGGAAGTCGTCGACCAGATCGACGAAAATGCGGGAGATGTGTCCGACGCGGTGCGGAAGGGGCCTCCGCCGAAGGTCGCGCCGGTCGCCGGGCGCCGGGCCTCGGGGCGCCGATCACCGGGAACCCGCGGCAAGCCTCCCACCAGGGCCGCGGCACGCCGGAAAACACGCGGGCGGCGCGGTCGCAGGAGGTAGGGGTGGATTCAGGGGTGGCTCTTCGGGCGGGATTCATCGATGGCCACGGGGCCCGCTTCGTGCTCGAGGGGGCCGCGGCGGCGGATGACGCCGGGCACCTGCGCGGAGCCTGGTCGTGAGAGCGCTTTCCGGTCTTGCGGTCTTCCTGCTCTTCCTGGCCGTGGCGCAGGCCCGGTCGCCGATTTCGGAATGCAGTCTGGCCGAACTGATCAAGATCCTCGAAGACCCCAATCCGGCCCTGCGGGTCGAGGCCGCGGATGAACTCGGCCGGCGCCGGGATTCCCGCGGGCTGATTCCGCTGATCCGGCTTCTGAAGGACACCGACATCGCGGCTCGGGCGCATGCGGCGGAAGCTCTGCGGGCGCTGGGGGACGAGCGAGCGGTACCGTTTCTCTCACGGGCGCTCGATGATCCGGAGCCGATTGTCCGGTGTCGCGTCGTGCTTGCCCTCGGCGATGTGGGGGGGAAGTACGTGCTGCCCACGCTGAAACTCCGACTTTCGGATCCGGCGCTGGTGGTGCGGGCCGCGGTGGTGCGGGCCCTCGGCGAAATCGGTGACCCGTTGTCCCTCGACGACATCATCTCCGCCTACCGTCGGGAGAAGGCGGATCGGGACGATGCGTTGGCCGCGGCGTCCTTCATCGCCGCCGCGAAGGTGGGGGGGATAGCCGGTCTGGAGCCCGTGTTCAAGCTGGCCGAAAAGCGGCTGCCCCGGTCCTGGTTCCTCCGGGCATCCGCCGCTCGCGCTTGCGGCCTGGCGAAGGACACCTCACGGATTCCGCTGCTCGTCACCTGGCTCGAGAAGGACGAGGACCCCCGCGTCAGCCAGGCGTCCGCGATGGCGCTGGCGATGGTCAAGGCCGAGGAACAGTTGCTGGCGGCCATGGAACTGGGAGAACCGTTTCGCCGTCGCGCCGCGGTCTCCGGTATCGATCTTCTCGGCGGGAAGAGTGCCCGGGTCGCACTGGTCCGGGCCACTCGGGACGAGGATCCCGGGGTGGTCCTCGAGGCGGCGGCGGCGCTCATGGGACGGGGGGAAATCCAGGCCATCCCGCTCCTGGTCGAGATGCTGGAACTCGAAACACCCTTCTGGATGGGGGCCCTCGAAGTCCTCGAACTGCGCACCGGCATGCCGATCGGGCGCAATCCCCCCGCCTGGCGCGCGTGGTTCACCGCCCGGGAGGACCACCTCACCTGGGATGACGAGGAAGGCGTCTTCAAGGGCGTACGGTGATTCCGGAGAGCCCGGCGGAGATCCGGGCCGTCCTCGCGGAACGGGGCCTGGCGCCGCGCAAGCGCCTGGGGCAGAGCTTCCTCGCCGACAGAAATCTCCGGGACGCCATCGTCACCGCGGGGGCGATACCACCCGGGGAACAGGTGCTCGAGGTGGGTCCCGGCCTCGGCATGCTCACCCGTGGCCTGCTCGACGCCGGTGCGAAGGTCCTCGCCGTGGAACTCGACCGGGGCCTGGCCGCTTTCCTGCGAGAGGCCCTCTCCGCGGAGCCGGGCTTTGTGCTGATCGAAGGCGATGTTCTCGAGGAGAAGAAGATCCGGGCGGACGCGCTCGCCGTCCTCCGCGACGGGTTCCGCGTGGTGGCCAATCTTCCCTATTCCGCCGCCACCCCGTTCGTGGCTGCCCTGGCGAGGCTGCCCGCCCCCCCGGGCCGAACCGTGGTCATGGTGCAACTCGAGGTGGCCCGCCGCATTGCCGCCGTTCCGGGGGAGAGGGACTACGGGCCTCTCTCGGTGCTGACCGGCCTCCGGGGCGTGGCGCGGATCGAGCGGGAGATCGGGGGGCGTGTCTTCGTCCCTCCGGTGAAGGTCCGATCCGCGCTGCTGTCTATCGAGTTTTCCCGGTCCGGGCGCAACGAAGCGCTGCTCGGCGAACGAGCCGCGAGAGATGCCTTCCGGCATCGTCGCAAGGCCGTTCGCCGCAGCCTGATTTCCTCCGGCCATGAAGAGGAGACGGTCGAGCGCGCCCTCAGAACCGCCGGAGTCCAGTTCGGCGTGCGGCCGGAAGTCGTGGCGCCAGGCGAGTTTGTGTTGATTGGTCAGGTTCTTTTTCGGGAGTCCTGACTCTCAACTTGCGTCCGGTTTGACTTCCGGGTTGAACCGGGTAGACTCTCCCCGTACACGTCCCGGTTCTGGATGGGGACCGGGCCAGGTCCGTCCGCCGCCCCGGTTGCGCCCCTGATGCCGTCTTTCCGCCCATCATCCGTCTGAACCGAGCGAGTGCCCTTGTCGCTGATTCCGCCAGAGAAGATCGACGAGGTCCGCGATGCCACCGACATCGTCGACCTGATATCGCGTTACATCCCTCTTTCGCGAAGCGGCGGCACGTACAAGGCGAACTGCCCTTTCCATCAGGAGAAGACCCCTTCGTTTCACGTCTGGCCCGACACCGCAACCTGGAAGTGCTTCGGCTGTGGCAAGGGGGGCAACGCGTTTCACTTCATCATGGAGCGGGAGCGCCTCGAGTTCCCGGAAGCGGTCCGGACCCTGGCGCGCGAGGCCGGGATCGAAATTCAGGAGGAGCGGGGCGAGCGCCGGAACGAGGGCGATCGGGAGAGTCTCTACAAGACTCTGGAGTGGTCGTGCCGGTACTTTCAGGCGCGCCTGCGCGGTCCCGAGGGCCGGAAAGCGGTCGAGTATTGCAAGGAACGGGGAATCACCGGCGAGACGGCGAAGGACTTCCGGATCGGCTACGCTCCTCCGGGGTGGCGGAACCTGATCAACGCCGCGCAATCGGCGGGCATTTCGCTCGAGTTGCTGGAGCGCACGAGCCTGATCCGCCCCGGCGATCGGGAACCTTACGACTGGTTCCGGGACCGCCTGATGTTCCCCATCCAGGATATCCGGGACCGGGTGATCGCCTACGGCGCGCGGGCGTTCGGAGACGATGAGCCGAAATATCTGAACTCGCAGGACACCGCGCTGTTCAAGAAAGGGAAGCAACTCTATGCGCTGAACCTGGCCCGGGAGGAGGTGCTGAAGACCCGCCGGATCGGGATCGCCGAGGGGTACACCGACGTCCTGATGGCCCATCAACACGGGATCAGGTGGCTTGTGGCCGGTCTCGGGACGGGGCTCACTTCCGAGCACGCGAACCTGGCCCGGAGGTATGCGGACCGGGTGGATCTGATCTACGACGCGGACACCGCGGGCCGGCGCGCGGCGGAGCGTGCCCTCGATGCGTTCCTCGAAGTGGATGCCGACGTGCGGGTGGTCCAACTGCCCGGCGGGAACGATCCTTGCGACTTTCTTACGAATTTCGGAAAGGAATCGTTCATTCAGCGAATTGATGAGGGACGCGAGGTGTTCGATTTTCTGGTGGAGCGCACCGGGGAGCGGCATGACCTCGCCACCCTGAACGGTCGGATCGAGGCGGTGGATGACATGCTGGCTTCGGTGGCGCGTACGGAGAACCAGGTAAAGCGGGACTTTCTGCTCAACCGCATTTCCGAGGCTTTCGACGTCACCGAGAGTGCGGTTCGGGAGCGGCTCAAGATCTTTCGGGGGCGTCGGCGTGGCGCCGTCGAGACCGGGAGCGCCGGGGGCGCTGAAGAGCCGGAAGACGTTTCGGAGGAACGGTTCCTGGTCGAGGCGGTGGTACTCGGGGAGGGCCTCGCGGCCCGCCTTGCGACGGACTGGCCTCCGGAGCGTTTTCGGAATCGGATCTACCGGACCATCGCTCTCGAGGCCGTCTCGATCGTACAAAGCGGAGGAAACCCGGACCCCGGTACCGTCGCCGGACGTTTGAGAGAGCCGGAGGTGGGCCAGGCGCTGGCCACCATCCTCTCGGTGGCGAAGGGAAAGAGCGATTTTGAGCGCCAGTATGAGGACTGCCTCGGCAGGTTGCGCCTTCAGGAACGTCTGAGCGAGGTTCGGGTGGCGCTGTCGCAGGCCCGGCAGTCCGGTGATGAGACTGAAATTCGTGAACTCGAGCGAGAACTCTTTCGCCTGAGGGTCGAGAGGCACTAAAATTGTCGATTCTTTGTGGCTTCAGAGGAGACGCGGCCGCATGAAGCTTGACAGAAAACTGGTGGACACCGATCTCAAGTACCTGATCGCTCAGGGAAAGAGGAAGGGGTTTCTCACCTACGAGGAAGTCAACCGCCTGCTCCCGGAAGACGTGACATCCGGTGAGAAGGTCGATTCCATCTTCGCAATGCTCGAGGAGATGGGAATCGAGCTGGCGGAGGACGAGGAAGACGGCGAGGCCATGGTCGCCGCCAAGGAAACCTCGGATGCGGAAGCGGAGGAACGCGACGCTGCGGATGAGGAAGCCGAGGCCGAAGCGGCCCGGCTCATCCTGGAAGGGCCGGCGACCGAGAAGATCGACGATCCCGTCCGGATGTATCTCACCCAGATGGGCGAGATCCCCCTGCTGACGCGGGATCAGGAGATTCGCCTCGCCAAGCTGATCGAGTTGACCCGCAAGCGGTACCGCAAGAAGGTTCTCGAGTCCGGGATTGCGCTGGATACGGCCATCACCACCTTGAAAGAGGTCGTGGCCGGAGACCTCGCGTTCGACCGGACCTTGAAGATCTCTTCCGCGGCCGACATCGGCAAGGAGGACGTCGCGTTCCGGCTGCCCGAGAGCATTATCACGCTCGAGGAGATGCTGCTTCGCTCGCGCGACGACTTCGACCGGCTGGTACGGGCGAAACCGGGCACCCCGACGCACCGGGAACTCACCAGGCGAATTCGCGACCGGCGTCGAAAGTCGGTGGTCCTCCTCGAGGAACTCTGCCTCCAGACGAAGAACGTCCGGCCCATGAAGGAGGATTTGTCCGAGATCCTCCGTGAGATGCGGGAACTCGCGAGCCGCATCCAGGGAAGCGAAGAGGACGGGATCGCGAAGAAGGATCTGAAGGTCCTCGAGGAGCGGCTCGACGCGTTGCAGGCCCAGGCTCTCGAGAAGCCGGACGGTCTGGCCGTTCGCGTCCGGCAGGTGGCTGACCGCTTCGAAAGCTACGAAGAGGCGAAGCGCCAGCTCTCCTCCGGGAACCTCCGGTTGGTGGTGTCGATCGCCAAGAAGTACCGCAACCGCGGCCTGACCTTCCTCGACCTGATCCAGGAGGGGAACACCGGCCTGATGAAGGCGGTGGAGAAGTACGAGTACCGCCGCGGCTACAAGTTCTCGACCTACGCCACCTGGTGGATCCGCCAGGCGATCACCCGGTCCATCGCGGACCAGGCACGGACCATCCGTATTCCGGTCCATATGATCGAGACGATGTCGAAGCTGCGCAACGTCACCAAGGAACTGACGCAGCGGAAGGGCCGCGAGCCCACCATCGAGGAGATCGCCGCGGCGAGTGGTATCTCGGTGGAGGAGACGAAGCGCGTCTTCAAGATCGCGAAGCACCCCATCTCCCTCGATCGTCCCATCGGTGACTCCGACGACTCCTACTTCGGAGACTTCATCGAGGACGAGAGCGCCGAGTCGCCGGTGAACGCCGCGACTCACGAGATGCTGAAAGACAAGATCGAGCGCGTCCTGCAGACCCTGACCTTCCGCGAGCGTGAAATCATCAAACTGCGGTACGGCATCGGGGACGGGTACACTTACACCCTTGAGGAGGTCGGCAAGATCTTCAAGGTGACGCGGGAGCGGGTCCGCCAGATTGAAGCGAAGGCGGTCCGGAAGCTCCAGCATCCGGTGCGATCCAGGAAGCTCGAGGGCTTCCTGGACAGTTCCGGGCTCAGGTAGCTCGAAGGCCGGCCGAAAGGCCGGCCTTTTTCATTGGTACTGACAATCGAAGATAGGGGCTGGCGAAAAACCGGGCCGGAGTCCTCCTGGGGAACCGGCCGATGACGCCCATATGGAGACCGGTAGGTTGAACAAGGTCATCGAGAAGCTGCTCTCTGTGCAGGAATTGGATGTGGAGATTATCGAGGTGAAGCGGAAGCTCGCTGGGGGACCGGCGAGACTGAAGGACGATGAAGATCGACTCGAACGCCACCGCGAGTCCCTGGCCGTGGCCGCCCGGACCGCGAAGGAGGCGCTGCGCGTCGCCGAACGCAAGAACGGTGAAGTGGATGCGGTGGACGAGAAGATCAACGGTCTCGGCGCGAAGATGAACACCGCGCGAACGAACAAGGAGTATGAGGCGTTCAAGACCGAAATCGCCGGTCACAAGGCGGATCGCGAGATCCTCGAAGAGGAGGCCCTGCAGCAGTGGGCGGTCGGTGAAGAGCGCGAGGCCGAAGCCGCCCTCGAGGAGAAGAAGGTCAAGGCCATCGAGGTCGAACTCGCGGCGGCCCGGGAGGAGTGGCAGCGGGAGGCCGTCGTCCTCGAGTCGAAGCTCGGCGAGTTGGACGAGGTCCGCCGGGCGCGCCTGAACGGACTCCCGCCGATGTGGCTGATGAGTTACGAGCGTCTTCTCAAATCCCAGGGCACGCCGGTCCTGGCGCCGGTTGTCGATCAGTACTGCCAGGGCTGCCAGATGAGCCTGTCGATTCACGACGTGACCCGGGCCTGGAAGGGCGCGGAAGTCGTGAAGTGCCGCCACTGCAACCGCATCCTCTACGCGGAGACCTTGTGAGGGCGATTGTGCGGGCCATCACCCTTTCGCTGCTGCTGGTGTTGGTGCTCCCGGCACCCGGCGCGTCCGGTGAAGGGGGGGGGCGGGACAGAGGCGCCATCGAGGCCAGCCGGAAGCGGGCCGGAGTTCTGCAGGCGAAGGTCCAGGCGCTCGTCAGGAGGGTTCGTCCGGCGGTGGTCTCGATCTTCGCGTCCGGGCCCTCAGAGATCGGTCCGGGTTTTCGGCAGGGAGCCGGCTCCGGAGTGCTCATCTCCGCCGATGGTTTCGTGCTCACCAATGATCACGTGGCCGGCTGGGCGAAGGATGTCTCCGTCACCCTGGCCGGTCGCCGCGTGCTGCCGGCCAGGATCATCGGCCGCGATCCGGGCGGTGACCTGCTCCTCCTGAAGGTCGAAGCCGGGGGGCCTCTGCCCTTTGCCTCGTTCGGAGATTCCGGAGCGCTGCGGCCGGGCGCCTGGGTCTTCGCCATGGGCAACCCCCGAGGCGTCTCGCCCGACGGCCGCGCCATCGTGACCTGGGGCACGGTCACGGCGGTGAACCGGCTTGGCGGAAATCCCCGGGGCCGCCGCCAGTTCTACGGCGACGCCATCCAGACCGACGCCGAGATCAACCCCGGAAACTCCGGGGGACCGCTCTTCGATCTCAACGGGAAGCTGGTGGGCATCAACGGCCGCATCGCTACCACGACGCAGCTCAAGGGCAACCTCGGCGCGGTGAATACGCGAGTCGGCTACTCCATCCCCACGAGCCAGATCAGGCGCTTCCTTCCGCGGTTGATGGTCGGGGGCCTGGTCCGCCACGGCTACCTGGGAGTGCGCACCACGGCGCTTCAGAATGGCGACCTCGCCGTCTCTTTCGTGATTCCCGGTTCCGCGGCCGAGCGGGCGGGGATTGCTCACGGCGACATCATGCTGGCGATCGACGGGGAGAAGATCACGGGACGGGTCCGCCTGACGAACCTCATCTCGAGCCGGCCCGAGGGGCAACGCGTTGCGGTCAGGGTGCGGCGTGGGGATGCGGAGCGCATCTTCGTCGTGACCCTGGGCGCGCGGCCGGAGGACGAAGAATGAGATCGATGGTCTCTCTCGCCATTCTGCTGCTGATCTCCGGCGTGGCGGTCGCCGTGCCTCTTTCGGTGGCCGAGGATCCCGGGAGGGCTCTCGCCGCGGACTTGTCCGATCACGTGGTCCGGGTGATGGGGATCCGTGCCGGAGGCCGGGGAGCGTTGCCGGCGGTGGGAGTGCTGCTCGGCGATGGCGACCTGGTGCTGACCACGACGCAGCGGGCCGAGCGCGGTCGCCGGACGACGGTGGTGGTGCCCGGTGAAGAGGAACGGATCGGGGAGGTCATCGTGCGCGACCGTGCCACCGGCGCCACGCTCATCCGCATCAGCCCGCCCGCGTCGGTGGGTGGAATCGACGTATCCGGTGCGACTCCGAAGGCCGGGGACCCGATCCTCACCGCCGGTTTCCCGTTCGGGGGACCGGGCGCGGAACTCAAAGCGGCGGTGGGGCTCGGTGTGATCGCGCAGGTGCGCCGGAAGTCCGCAATGGACGACCCCGCCGACTACCTGATCACCTCCGCGGTCAATCTCGGCGACGTGGGTGGGCCGATCATCGACCGCACCGGGAAGCTGATCGGGATTCTCTCGCACCGCGGAGACCCCTACACCGGCCTGGCTGCGGCCATTCCGGTGCCGCGGATCCGTCGAGCGATGGAGGCTCTTGCCGAGGCGAAGACCGCGCTGTCTCCCGCAAGGCCCACGACGGTGGTTCGCGACGACGCCTGGCCGGTGCACGACACCCTCGAGGACGCGGTTGATCTCGTCGATCCGGCGGTCTTCTCCATCGTGGTGACGAGGGAGGTGAGGGGGCGTCCCGGTGTATCCGCGGGAACCGCGTTCTTTATCGACCACGAGGGGCATGCGCTGACCGTTTCCGAGAACGTCAGGGACGTGAAGACGATCCGGGCGATACTTCCGGATGGGCGGGAGTTTCCGGTGACCAGGCGCGGCGAGGACGAACGTCGCGGTGTCGTCCTGCTTACGGTTGAGGGGGGGGAACTGCCCGGACCGGTGAAACTGGCGACGGAACTGCCGGCGATCGGATCATTCGTCGCGGCGGTGGGCCGTCCCGGCGGCAAGGACTGGTGGAACGGTCCGCTCGTCACGGTCGGCATCATCGGCGCGCAAAACCGCAACGACCGCCGGTGGGGGGCCCTGCATACCGACGCCGCCGTGAACCGGGGCAACGCGGGTGGGCCCCTCCTCGACCTCGATGGGAACGTCGTTGGGCTTCTGAGCACGCTCGGCGGCTCGACGCTGACCGGATTGGGAGCGAATTCCGGCCTCGGCTTCGCCATCCCGTCGAAGACGATTCTCGAGTTCCTCCCGGCGCTTCTTCGCGGGGAGACCCTGGCCCATCGGCCCGGGCATCTCGGCGTGACCCTGAACAATACCCCCGCGCCCGGCGGTGGCGTCATCGTGGATGGGGTGGACCCCGTTCGTCCGGCCGCGAGGGCGGGCATGATGGTCGGTGACGTGATCATCGAAACGAACGGCGACCCGATCCGCGGCATCGAGGATCTGCGCCGGGTTTTCACGGAGTTGCGCGAGGGCGAGGAGGCGGTGATCATCGTCCGTCGCGGCGAGGAGACGTTGACCCTCCGGCCGACGCTCGGCAAGTGGCCGACGCCGCCCCGATAAGGAGGCGCGCCGGTATTTGTGCGGTCGCTGTTGGTCATGAGCGGACGAGACGGAACTCGTCCCTCCGAGGCGCCGCGCTGGTCCCCAGGGCTCCTCTGAAAAGAAGTGCGACCGTTGACCGGGAGCGCCGCTGCGCCCGGGAAAGCAAGGCGCGAGGAGGGCGCAACGTTGCTGGTTTCAATCGGCGAGCAACGCCGCTTTGCGGGATGGAGCGGCTCTCGAATGCAGCAGCTATTCCCGGATGGGCCCTCGGTGTGCGATGACCGGCCACTTCTTCTCGAAGCTGAAACCCGGGTCCGTGTCCTCGGTGTGGCAGCTTCGGCAGGCGGTCCGGGCGTCGGCGGGGGGATGCGTTGCCGGTGACTCGATGTGATCCGCGGCCGGGCCGTGGCACGACTCGCATCCGACCCGGGCCAGCGCCGGGGTCTCGAGAGTGGAGGTGAAGCCCGTCTTTTGGCCGTAGCCGGTCACATGGCAGGAGACGCAGTCCGGATCGACTTCGCGGCCGGTCTTCTCGAGCGATGTGATGGCCCTGGCGTGCCTCGAGGCGTGGTGGGCCCGGGCCTCCTGTTCGTGGCAGGTCGTACAGGCCGCGTCGCCTTTGTATCCGCCGTGTTCGGCCGGGGCCATCGGGTTCATGCGGGCAAGGAGATCCTCCCGGGCCAACCGGGCGACATAGGTCGTCATCGCCCGGCGCATGGCCGGGTGGTCCTCGAGGTCTTCCGAGAGGTCGATCACTTCGGGGACCTCTCCGGCGCGGACCATCCATCGGGAGCGGTCACCGGGCGTGAAGAGCCGCTCCGAATCCACCGCCGGCTCGCCGATGCCGTGGGCGTAGATCACCGCCGCGGCCCGGCGCTCACGGTTCGCGATCCGCAGTGCGCCTTCCCGCGGCCCGTGAAAGAGCACGATGATTTCGGTCCCGGCGGCGGTCCCTTCGATGATCTTCGCCACGATCCGTTCGGGATCGGCGACCTTTGCGCCAGGGGCCAGCGCCGGGTCCAGCACGCCGATCACCCGCACCGCGCGACCGTCGAGTTCGAAGTCCGCGGTGGGGGCGAAGATCCGCTCGCCGGCCTCGTCCAGCAGGTTCGCCGAAAGGAGGGGGAAGTTCGCCATCCCGGCCGCGGACTTCAGGAAGTCGATGCCGAGTTCGAGGTCGCCCTCGCCGATGTTCAGGCACACGCAGCCGATCTCCGAGAGCGCGAGGAGGAAGGTCTCGAACTTGAGTTCGGAGAGTCGCCCGCCTTGCCGCACGAGATCGCCGTTCTCGAGGAGCGGAGCGCCGTCCACGGCGGTGCCCTTTCTCGCCAGGCCGCCGAGTTGTGGGCGTGTGCAACCGCAGGGTTCGAGATAGCCGTGTTCTTCCCCGGCGACGAACCAGACGCCGGGGGCGGCGGGCGGGGGTGTTTCGGGCGCCTCCGGTCCGCACGAACCCGAGAGAAGAGCAGCCAGCACCAGCGGCAGAGCCCAGCGCGTCATTCCTCGTCCACCTCTCCCGGAACCTCGTAGGGGATGGCCACCCGGGATCCCTCCTCGGCGTCGGTGGTGATCACCAGGGAACCTCGCACGGTGCGCTCGAGCGCCTCCCCGGCGATGGTGACCTTGATCTCCCACTTGGCCGGGGTTTGCCGGCGGAGTTCCGTATCGAACATCCCGGAGGGGTCTTCGATACCGGTGACGGTGAGTGGCTTACCGTCATCGCGGTAGACGTAGATGTTCCTGGTGATTGGCTCTCCGGATTGAAGTCGCGGGTAGTAGAGTCGTTCCGGCACGACGAGGACGCTCTGGCGCACGGAGCCGATTACGTTCAGCGTCAGGTGCGGATCGCGCAAGCTGTTGGTGTAGACGGTCACCTTCTCGCTGAAGTCCCGCGAGTCGAAAGAGGGGCCGAAGGTGAGGTCGATCCGGTACCCGGCCAGCTTCGAGGTGGTGGGGAGGGCCGTGACCTCGGCGACCAGATCCGGTTTGCTCGTCCGCACCTCCTTGATCCGGAGGTCGAATCCGGGGCGCATCACCCGGACGAAGAAGTGTCCCGTAACCGCCCCGGCCGACCGCGTGGCGCGGACCACGAGAACGATCGGATCCAGCGCCGCGTCGGCGATCACCGTGCAGGAGATCGGGTACTTCGCCACCGGGTGGGTCTTGCTGTTCGTGTACACCTCGACCGTCTTCTCCCGCCGGCCGGCCAGGGTGCCGGAATTCAGGGTGACCTCGAGGGTCCCGCGGCCACCGGGCTCGATGGTCTTGCTCGAGAGCAGCGCGGCGGCGCACCCGCAGTGGGTCCTCACTTTCGTGATGGTGAGCGGGGCCTTGCCGGCGTTGTAGAAGATCGCGGTGTGCGAACTCATCGTGTTCTTTTCCCGCATTCCGAAGTAGTGGCCGTCCGCGGTGAAAACGAGGCGGGGCTCGTCGCCCGCAAGCACCGGCGGGCCGGGGTCGGGATCGATGGTCGGTGCCGTCGCCTGCTTCGGTAAGTCTCGGGGCGCCGGCTCGGGTTCGGGAATCGGCCCCGGCCCCGAAGCGTTCGGTGCAACGCATCCGAACAGGGAGATGCAGATCGCGAGCAGGAAGAGCAGCGTGCGGGACATTCATCCCCCCCAGGTTCGGGTGGCGCCTTGGACGCCTACCAGAAGTACCATTCTCCGGTCTGCAGCACGTAGATCCAAAGGGCCAGGTTGGTGATCGCGTGGGCCCAGATGATCGGCCCCATCCGCTTTTCGCGATAGAGCACGAAACACATCAGCGCGGAGTAGAGCCCGCCGCGGAGCCAGCGGTGGTGGGTGATGGCCATGGTCACGACCACACCAACGAAGGCCCAGAGCTTGTAGCGACCGATCGGTAGACTCTTCCAGTCGTCGCTGTCCTCGAGTTGGGCGTCGAACCAGCGGAGCAGGAACGATCGCAGGAAGAGTTCCTCGAAGACGGGCACGAGCAGAGCGGCCTCCGCCATGCGTATGGCGACGATCGCCGTGAACCACTCGTCTCCGGCGCCGTGGGGATCGAAGGTGGAAGGGGATCCGATCTTCGGGAGGAACGAAAGCGCCTCCTCCGGAAGGACCCACATGGCAAACCCGGCAAACCCCGCGGCAATGCCGAGCAAGGAGGGTTTCAGGTCGAGTTCCGGATAATCCCCGGCCTTCCAGAAGAACAGCACCGCGATCGTAACCAGCGCCGCCCGGACGGGATAGGAGATGTATGCGAAAGACGTGATCTGCCCGGCGACCGCGGTGATGACGAGGAACAGGAGATAGGGCCCGAGATAGGGCACAATATCGGAGTAGCCTCTCTTTCCCTCTGTCATGGGGAGGGAGGATAACCGGGCTTTCTGGAGAGCGCCAGATGGAGTTTGTTTACGTCATCAAGAGGTTTGACCTGTTCGACCTGGCGTTTCCACACGGGTTTCGCCGGCCGTGGGAGGTCCCCCTCGACGACTGGATCGATCGGATCCGTTCCCGAGGCTTCTTCGTGGAGCGCCGGCACGCCGAATCAGACTCCACGATGAAGCAGATCATCCCCTACTGCGTGCTGATGCGGGACGACTCCATCTTTGTGCTGCGCCGCAAGGAACGGGGCGGGGAATCGCGCCTGTTCAACCTGCACTCCATCGGTGTGGGTGGGCATATCAACCCGGTGGATGGCGCCCGGGATCCTCTCCTCGCCGGACTCGAGCGTGAACTCGAGGAAGAGGTCGAGATCGACGGCAACTTCCTGGCCGACCCCCTTGGCGTCATCAACGACGAGAGCCAGGCGGTGGGCTCGGTGCACTTCGGCATGGTCTACGGCATCAAGCCGGAAGGCGATGTCCGCGTGCGCGAGGTCGATCAACTGGAGGGGGAGTGGGTCTCCACCGAGCAACTCGTCCGCCGCGTCAGGGCCGAGCGGGAATCGTTCGAAAGCTGGTCGGCGCTGATCATTGATCGGATCCGGGAAATCGTGCAATAGCCCGAACCACCTTGTGGGATGCCCTGGAGCGCCGCAAGCCCGGTGCCTCGCGCAACCCGGTGGCCGTCCAGCTCTGACGTCGGCCGGCGGCTCTTCGCCCTCAGTTCACTTCGAAGAACTTCTCGATGGCCACCAGGTTCTCCGCGTGGTCCCGGCGAATGACCACGTCGTCCTCGATACGGATGCCTCCGATTCCGGGGTAGTAAAGACCCGGCTCCACCGTCACGATCATGCCTTCCTTCATGGTCTCATCGACGCCGCCGATCCGCGGTGGCTCGTGAACGTCGAGACCCACGCCGTGACCGGTGCCGTGGAAGAAGCCGTGCATCTTGCCGTTCGCCTCGCCGGTTTCGAATCCACGGTTCTTGAAGACGTCCTTGATGGCGGTGTGCACCTCTTTCGCATTGATCCCGGCCTTCAGGCGATCACATCCGAGTTGCTGTGCCTCCTTCACCGCCTCCCACATCTCTTTCACCTTCGCAGACGGCTTGCCACGCACGACGGTGCGTGTGATGTCCGCGTGGTAGCCCGACGAGGTGTGGCAGGGGAAAACGTCGAAGATCACCGGCCAGCCGGCGCGGAGCGGGCCGGAGCCGCGATCGTGCGGATCGCAGGCCTGCTCACCGCCGGCGACGATGGTGTGACGGCCTTCGAGTCCCCGTTCCATCAGGGCGCTGTCGACGACGAAACGTACGCTTTCCGAGGTGAGCGCCTTGCCGTTCAGATAAAGCTTTCCGGCTCGCGGCCTGCTCTTTCGCAACTGGTCGATGCCGAGGTGTATCGCCTCGGCGGTGAGGCGGGCGGCCTCACGCACCGCGTCGATCTCATCCTCGTTCTTGATGACCCGGTCCGGCCAGAAGGGGGGCATGACCGCCTTGATCCTGATGCCGTTGCGACGCATGCGGTCGGCGACGAAAACGGGAAAGTCGTGCGGCACTCGCGCCCGCGTCACGCCCTTCTCCTTGAGCGCTTCGATCAGGATGTCCGCCATGCCGGCGGGTTTGCCGGTGCGCTTCTTCAGGCGCTTTGCGTACTTCGACATCGGGAGGACGGACTGGACCTTCGCCTCCGAACGGGCGCGGCCGATCTCAAGGTCGCTCGCGATGATGTACTTGCGCCAGCCGATCTGGAAGAAAGGGAACGGGTCCGGCGCGAAGAACCGGGTTGCGTACAACAGGTCCTTGTTCTGCTCGCTCCCGGCGAGGATGACGTGCGCTTCCTTCTCGGCCTTCTTGCTCATGGGGGCAGTCCTCCTTCGACGGATCCTACCTGAGACCGTGGTAGTCGAGGAAACCCTCGATGATCCGGTAGAACTCCGCGTACTCGGAGATGTAGGGGAATCCACGCGACTCGTGCATGACCGCGATCACGTTGTTCGGGAAGTGGCGGCGGATCAGCTCCGCTTCGGGGAAGCCCGAGAGGCGGCTCGCGCCCCCGAAGAAGAAGAGAATCGGGGTCTCGATTTTCGCCCGTGGATTGAAGCGCAGGTCGGGGACGGTGACGAACCCCTGGGGATCACGGGCCCGCGTCCACAGGAGGAATGCGTTGCTGTCCCGGGAGTCCATCTGCCTGGCGGTGAGCATGACCCGGGCGATCTGGCGATGGGCGGCCTCGTTGTGTTCGACATCGTTCCGGCTGGTGAGGGTCCGGGCCACCCAGCGCTCGGCGGGATTGGGCGACCGCGACAGGCGTCCGAGGGCCATCGCGTACGAGCGCACGTCGATGAAACCGTTCAGGATGATCACCGCCGCGGTCCGCTTCTTGTACCGGATGGCGTAGCGCTCGGCGATCCATCCCGTGGCGCCCTCGGCCAGAATGACCACGCGGTTTTTTCCCAGCTCGAGACGGAGTTCCTCGAGGGCCTTCACGAGGTTGCCCACCGGGTAGGTCGGTGCGGCGCCGCCGTATCCGCTCTGCCCGGTGAGCTCCTGGATGCGTGGCAGGCGGACGTACGTCACCCGGGCGTACTTCGCCAGGTCGTCGAGGTAGGGCCGGTACACGTCGTGGGTCCAGCCGAGCGGGGCCAGGATGAAGATGTCGAGCAGCGGCTTGCCGGTTTCGCTGGTGCGCGGCGGGACGGTGATGGTCTCGAGAGGCAGCTTTCCGAGCTTGCGGCGCTTCACTTCCTCGTCGAGGCCCTGCAGCGCCGCGGTATCCCGGTTCCGCTTCCACCAGTCCGCCCACATCTTCGCGTTCCGTCCGAAGTTCTGTCCGGTCACGCTGCGCAGGGTGTACGCGATGTTTGCCGCGACACGCAGATCCTTCTCTTTCGAGAGCGTCGCAATCAGTGCTTCGAGCGACTCCTTCGAGACGATCTCCCGCAGCGCGATCGCGGCCATCCGCCGGACTCGCCAGTCGGGATCGGCCAGCCCCTCCACGAGCGCTTCGGCATCGCCCTTTTCCGGGGAGAGTGCGAAGGCCAGCGCGATGCCTTCCCGGACGATGAATTCGTCGTGCGTGATCAGATCGAGTCGGAGCTCGGCGCGCAGGGCCGGCGTGGTCACCCCCGCCAGCTTCTCCGCGGCGAGCCCGCGGATGTACCAGTGCTTGTCGGTCAGGAGCTTGCGGAGCGGTGGCAGCGAGCGGGGATTCTCGAGGTCGAGCAGATCGAACGCGCGCGCCCTGCGATCCAGGGAGCCGGATTCCATGAAGTCATCGAACCGCTTGAGGATCTTCTCGTAGCCATCGCCCTCGGCGTGCACGGCGCCGCCGGCGAGAGGGAGCAGGAGCAGCAGGAGCAGCAGGAGCAGCAGGAGCAGCAGGAGCAGCAGGAGCAGGGGGATCGAGCGTCGCACTGCGCTATCATAACACGGGTCGAAATGACCTTTTTCATTGGGCCCTCAGAAGGCGCCTGCTAAGGTCCGTTTCCCCCGAAACCGTTTACGGTGAACACCTTGCGTTCTGCCCGATTCAAGCTCGCCCAACTCCGGAAGACCCTTGGCGCTCTGACTGATCTCGCGGTCGCCTTCTCCGGAGGCGTGGACAGCACTTTCCTCGCCGCGGTTGCGAACGAGGTGCTTGGTGACCGGGCCGTGGCGATCACCGGCAGCTCGGACAGCCTGGCCGGATCGGAGTACGACGATGCGGTCTCTCTCGCCGTCCGGATCGGCATCCGGCACGATGTCCTCGAAACCAGGGAGATGTCCGTCCCGGGCTATGTCGAGAACTCCCCGGACCGCTGCTACTTCTGCAAGAATGAACTCTTTGCGCGGTTGCGCGAGTACTGCGACCGTCACGGCATCGAGAACATCGCCGACGGCACCAACTTCGACGACCTCGGCGATCACCGGCCCGGCGCGCGCGCCGCGAAGGAGCACGGGGTGCTTTCGCCGCTGCGGGACGCCGGCCTGGCCAAGGCGGAGATCCGCGAGTTGACCCGCGAAGTTTACGACCTGCCCACCTGGGATAAGCCGGAGTTGGCGTGCCTCTCGAGCCGCATCCCGTACGGCACTCCGGTGACGACCGAACGCCTCGCCATGATCGAGCGGGCGGAAGCCGGGCTCCGGGATCTGGGGTTCTCGGAAATCCGCGTTCGGCACCACCGGGAGGTGGCCCGGCTCGAAATGGGGCCCGCTGAAATCGACGCTCTGCTCGAACCCGGGATGCGGGAGCGGGCGAGCCGCGCGGTCAAGGCGGCCGGTTTCCGCTTCGTCGCGGTGGAACTCGAAGGGTACCGTCGGGGCAGCATGAACGCCGACGACGGTGGAGGGAACGGCTGATGAGCAAGTGGGTCATCGGACTCTTGATCCTGATCTTCCTCGCGCTGGTGGCGAACCTCGTGTTCGTCGCCTTGCAGAACCGGTCGTTCGTTGACATCGCGATGGTGCCCTACGGGCTCTTCGGCATCCTGGTCCTGGCGGATGCGCTCGTTTCCGTCGCCGGATTCCTCTTCGTCATGAAGGCGAACCATCACCACGAGAAGTCGGCGTTCCTCTGGGCCCGGCGGGCCTACTTCGCCACCTTTGTCGTCATCGTTCTCCTGGCCATGGCACCCTGGCTGTTCTTCGAGGTGGGGGGTGGCAAGGAGAATGCGAGCCGCGCGGACGCGCTCATCAACGCGTCCATCATGCTGCTCATCTTCGGTGTTCCCGTCGGACTGTTCACGATGGCTTTCTACCGCGAGTTTCGTCGGATCGCCGGTGGCGGCAGCGAGCGCTGATGGATGAGGTCACACTGAGGAAGGGACGAGCCCGGCCGGTGTGGGCCGGACACCCCTGGGTGATGTCCGGGGCCATCGCGAAAGTGGCCGGGGAGCCATCCGCCGGCGACACCGTGCTGGTTTGCGATCACGCGGGAGCCTGGATCGGGAAAGGACTCTTCTCTCCGCAGTCACGGATCCGCGTGAGGATGCTGACTCGCGATCCTGATGAGGAGATCGACGATGGGTTCTTCCGCCGTCGGATCCGGCGCGCGGTGGACCTCCGCGCGGAACTTCGGCTGCCTTCGGGGGAGACAAACGCCTTTCGGCTGATTCACGGAGATGGGGACCAACTGCCCGGAATCGTCGCCGATCAGTACGGCGACTTCCTGGTGCTGCAGATCACCGTGGCCGGGATGGAGAGGCGCCGCGGTGCATTCGCGGCGGCTCTCCTCGAGGAGAGCTCCGCGCGCGGTGTGCTGCTCGATCCGGTCCCCGCCATTGCCCAAAAGGAAGGGATTGCGGGTGAGGGAGGCCACCTCGCCGGTGAGGAGCTTCCTGCGGAGATCGAGATCAGGGAGTGTGGCGTCCGGATGGTCGTTGATCCCCGCAAGGGGCAGAAGACCGGTCACTTTGCGGATCATCGTGAGAATCGGGCTCTCGTCGGGAGGCTCATCCGGGGCGGGCGAGTGCTCGACTGCTTCACCGGCACGGGGGGGTTCGCGCTGGCGGCGGCGCTGGGCGGCGCCGAGGAGGTGCTGGCCCTCGATTCGTCGCCGGTCGCCGTGGCCGCGGCAGAGCGGAATGCGGCGCTGAACGGGGTTGCGGGCCGAGTGTCCTGCGAGCGCGGGGATGTCTTCAGGATGCTGCGGAGCTTTCTGCGGGAGGGGCGGCGCTTCGATGCGGTGGTGCTCGATCCGCCCTCGATGGCCCGCCGCCGGTCCGACCTGGCGAGGGCGAAGAGGGGCTACAAGGAGCTGAACCTCCGGGCGTTGAAGCTCCTCGAGCCGGGTGGGTTTCTGTTTTCGGCGAGTTGCACCGGCATTCTCGGCCGCGAGGACTTCGACCTCATGCTCCGCGAGGCGGCCATCGATGCGAAACGCGACCTGGTGATCACGCACGAGGCGGGCCAGGCGCCGGACCACCCGTGGCCGGTGCACGTGCCGGAGGCACGGTACCTGAAGTTCCGCGCAGGCCGCGTGTCCTGAACCGAGCGCTGGCGCCGCGTCGGTCCCGGTGCGGTCGCCGTTGGTGGTGCGCGGCTGAGACGGCGCTTGTCCGGGAGGTGGTTGCCCCGGTTGCCCCGGAGCCGGGTCAGCGCTGGTAGATCGGCAGGAGTTCCAGCGGGACGGTGAGCATCAACACGGACATCGCGGTGCTGTATGCTTCCCCGACGCCCCATTGGGCGCCGCCACTCGGGTGCGGCCAGGCGTTGTTCGTCAACTGGGACTTCACGAGGTGGTCCCGCAGGCGCGGCCACCACTCCCGCCAGTAGTCGCCCGCCCAGTCCGTCGCCTCGGCCTGCCACAGAGCCTGTGTGGCGTAGAAGTTGCCGTAGTAGAACCACTGGGGGCGCCGGCCGAAGTTCGAGGGGTTGTGGCGCTTCAGGTAGTCGATGCCACGGCTGATCATGCCGCGGCGGCCATACTCGCCAAGGCCGAACAGCGTTGACAGGGCGGCCGAGGTCAGGGCGTAGGTCTGCTGCGTCCGCGTGTCCAGGCTGTAGCAGAAGCCACCGGTCTCCCCATCGTGGGAGGCTTCGAGATAACGGATCGCCTTGTCGATCACGGTCCGGCTGACCTGGAAGCCCGCATCCCGCGCCGCCCGGAGTGCCCACACCTGGGTGACGGTGACCGAGCCCTCGTGGAGCGTCGGTACCGGCAGGTAGCCCCACCCTCCGGAATCGTCCTGGCTCTCTTCGATACAACGGATCGCGCTGACCAGCCGCTTCCGGTACGAGGGTCCGGAGAGCGCTGATCCGCGCCCGAGGGTGCCGTACGCCAGGGCGAGGGCCATCGTTGCGTAACCATGGCCGTGCATGCGAGATTGAGGGTCGGTATCGCGGTGGATGTAGCCCTTCCGGAAGCGGTCTCCGGGGACTTCCACGGTCCTCACGCTCTGCAGCAGGTAGCGGATCCCGCCCTGCACCTGCTTCTGATAACGTCCGCGGCTCAGGCTGTTTCCGTTCGCCATGAAGGCCAGGACCGCCAGACTCGTCACCGCGATGTTGGAGTGGGGATTCTCGTTGAATGATCCGTCCACCGCGTTCTGATGGAGGGCCAGGTAGGACAGACCGCGGGCAATCGCCGTGAGCTGATCCTCGGTGACGTCATTCTTCAGCGGAACGCTGGTCACGCCGCCGTCCGGTCCCGGTGACCGGGACGGCAGGTTCTCCTTCTCTTCCGCCCGGGCCAGGGAAAGAACCAGGAGGAGCAGGGCGGCCACGACTGGTGCGATCGGTCTCGACATACTCAAGGTGAGTTTAGCACAGTCGTGAGGGCCAGGCGTTTTCCCCGGGGTGTCCGGATCCTCCTCCAGGATGGGCCGGACACGATGCTCGCAGCTCAGCGATCCGACTCGATCTCCGCCATTCTCCGGGTGTAATCCTGGATGAGTTTTCGCCACTTTTCGGGGATCTTGTCCCACTCGCCGTTCTGGTAGGCCTGGCGGATCTTCCCGGGAAGGCGTCCCAGCCACTCCTCATTCGGGTCGGGGCGGGCGGGCTTGTCCTTCTCCGATTCCGGCGGCTTCTCCTCTGCGCTCCGGGGGTCCGACTCGTTCTTCTCGCCCGACTTCGGCTCACCGTCCTTGGCGGAGTTCTTCGGGTCGCGGTCCCCGACCTCTTTCTCACTGCCCTTCTGCTTCTGCTCCTCGCCGGGTTTGGGCTTCTCGTGCTTCTGGTTTCCTCCCCCGCCGCCGCCCTGCTGGGGAGCGTTCTCCATGATCTCCTTCATCTTGTCGGTGGCGGTTTCTCCGTTTCGCTTGCTGTCGCGGATCAGCTTCTCGATCGCCTCGCGGGCCTTTGCGGCCGTCTCGGCGGTCTCCTCGTCAGCTCCCTTCGTTCGCGGGGCCAGCGCCTTGACGAGAAGTGCCTCGGACTCGCGCAGGAGCCGCTGCACCTCCTTCATGGCTTTGACCACGTCGTACTCTTCCTCCTCCCCGGCTCCCTGGGCCAGGAGGGGGGAGGAGAGCAGGACGAGCAGCACCGGCAGCATCAGCATGATCTTCTTCATCATCAGTTCTCCTTGTTCCCGTGACCCGCCGTCAGCGGATGCCAAGCCCCTCCATGAACTCCGTCCAGATGTCCTTCACGAGGCCCTGCCGGTGGGCGAGGCGCTCGAGGTACGACTTCTGCACCTCGGAAAGATCATCGAGCCTGACGTCCTTGCCGAGGAAAGACTTCAGCCGATTGTTGATCTTGGCCTGCATGTCCCGGAGCATGATCAGCTCCGCCGAGGGGGGAACCAGGGGCTGCTGGCCTCCGCCACCGCCGCCCTTCTGCTCTTCGCGACGTCGGCGATCGAGTTCATCGTTGAACGCCGCCTCGAGTTCCTTCAGATTTCTCAGGATCTCGGCCTGCATCTCCTGCACGAGCACATCCGTCTCCCGGCGGGAGAGGCGCCTGGACACGGCGAGCATGTCGTCACCGGCGGTCTGCAGCCGGAAGCTCATGACGCGGGAGCCTTCCTTCCGGATGGCGCCGACGATGTAGACGACCTGGTCGGCCTGCTTTTTCTGCCTCGCTGCGAGAGGCCGGAGCTGGTGGCGCTGGAGCCGGGTCAGTGATCCGCCGGCCGTCTGCCGCTCCACATCCATGGCCCGGACCGCCTCGTTCAGCTCGGTCTGCTCCAGGACGAGCTTCTTCATCTCCTGCTGGATCTTGAAGAGCAACTCCTCCTGCTGGAGGTTGCGATAGCGGCGCTCTTCCTCCTCGAGTTCCTCTTCGGCCTGCTTCAGGTACTCCTCCGCCCGCTGCTGCTCTTCCTCCGCCTTCTCGCCTTCGGAACCTTCAAGGCGTCGGCCGGCCTCATTCATCTTGTCGCCGGCGCGCCCGGTGGGCTGGGCCCCCGGCTTCTTCTCGATGTCATCGAGCTTGTTCTTGAGTTCCCGGGCCTTCTTTTCGAGCTTCTTCTCTTCCGTGACGAGGCCGCGGAGCTTCTTCGCGCGATCCTTCTCGAGGTCGCTGTCAGCGAGTTTGTCCCGGGCCTTGCGCAGATCCTTTTGTGCGCCCTTCTGGGACTGGTCGGCGGCGGATTGCTCCCCGGACTGCATCTGTCCAGAGGCCTGCTGCTGCTTCCCGGCGGAGTTCATGAGGTCCTTCGCGGCGGAATTCATCCGCGCCGCATTCTCCTGGTTCTGTTCCGCCTTCGCCTGCCGGGTCAGCTCGTCGGCCAGCTCCTTCGTCTTGTCGGCGAGGGAGCGCTGCCGTTTGGCCAGCTTGTCCCGTGCCGCGGCTTCCCGGTCGGCCAGCGAGTTCTGTTCCTTCGCCAGCTCGGCGAGGGCCTCGTCGAGAGCCTGCTCGGCCTGCTTCTGGGCCTCTTGCGCTTTCTCCATGGATCCCTCGCCGGCCGCGGCGGCGGCCTGCTCCATGCTTTCGCCGGCCTGCTTCATGCTCTGCCCGGCCCGGGGCGTGCCGCTCTTTCCGGCGGACTTCGCCGACTTGCCGGCCTGCCGGGCGAGATCCTCCTGCCGCGCCTCGATCTGCCGGCTCAGTTCGCCGGCAGGCTTCTCCCCGGGCTGACCGAGCGCCTTCGCCGCCTCGTCGAGGTGCTCGAGCGCCCTCTCCTGGTCCTTCCGGGCTTCACCGGTCTCCCCCGCGGCGGCCTTTCCGGCGGCCTCATTCATCTTCTCAGCCGCGCCGCCGGTCGCTCTTGCGGCCTGTTCGAGCGCTTTCTGCTCGCCGGTTTCGCCCTGCCGGCCGCTCGCGGCCTGCTCCATCGAGCCCGCGGCCCTGCCGGCCCGCTTCGCGAGTCCGGCCTGTTCCTCTGCGGCGGCGCTGCCGCTCTTCGACGCGTCGTCCGCGGCCTTCGAGAGCTCGGACACCGCCTCGCTCAGAGCTTCCTTCGCCGCGGCCTGCGCCTGGCGGGCCCGGGCCCGCGAACCTCGGTTCATGGCCACGGCGGCTTCCGCGGCCTTCCTCGCGGCCTGGTCGAGTTTCGCCCTTGCGCCTTCCGCTCCGGCGGTGTTCGAGAGATCCTTCGAGGTTTGCTCGATGGCTTTCGCGATATCCTCCTGCAGGGTGGCGACCTCGTTTGCCTGCTTCTCGCCTGGTCCGCCGGAGAGGGTTTTCGCGGCCGCTTCCTGACGCGCGCGGAGAGCCCTCGCGCGCTCAAGAGCCTCCTCGAGTGAAGCCGGGACTCCGGTGCGATCGCGAAGGTCGGTCTGCTTCTCGATGAGGTCCCGGATCTCCTTCCGGGCGCCTTCGAAGTCCATCGAAGGTCCGGCCTTCTTCTGCGCGGCCCGGGAGGTGTCCGCCGAAAGAGCCTGCTGTTTCTGCAGGAGGTCACGGATCTTTCGGATCTCCTCCTCGATCCGTTCCCGCCGCTTGGGGACCTCCCGGGCCTGGTTCCGAAGGGCGGTCTGCTCCCGGTGGAGTTGCTCCACCTTCTCCCGGGCGTTCTTCATCGTTTCTGATTCGGTGCCGGAAGTGCGTGCCTCCCTCGTCCGGGCCCGCAGGTCCTCCTGCTCCATCTTCAGCTCTCGAACGTCCGCGAGCGCTTCCTGCACCTTCTCCAGGTTTTCCCGGATCCGCTCCTCGTCCCGGCGGCTCTCCAGGATCGCGATCAGGGAGCCGAGGCCCGTCTCGACGTCGGAGGCCTGCCGGATGACGTCGTTCAGCCGCTCCTGCTGCAGGAAGTCGATGATCTCCTTCATACCGGTTCGCAGGCCCTTCTGGATCATGACGTCAAGGGCCTTCTCGAGGTTGTCCGCCTTCTCCGCAAAGCCGGCCTCGCGGAGCTTTTTCGCCAGTTCCCGCATGCGCGTCTCGAGCTTCTGGAACTGCGCGTAGGCGGACTCCTGTTCGCGGACCAGCCCCTGGATGGCGCGGTCCCGGGAGGGCCGGTCTCCTGACGGCCCGTCGCCGTCCTGGCCGATGGCCGCAATTGGCAGAGACAGCAGGAGGGCGAGCAGCAGGACGATCAGCGTCGGGCGTTTCATGGCTGGCTCCCGGTCGGTTTCATTTCGGGGGATTCTTCAGGTTCTTCAGACTGTCGGCCCCGCCGCGGATCCGCTCCTCCGTTCCCCGCAACTCACGGATGATCTGGATGATCTCGGCGTAGGTCTCCCACTCGCGCATCTTCCGGTCGAGCAGGTCGAAGTCGGCGAGGATGTCCGTCTGGAGATCACGGACCCTGGAGAGGTCCGCGACCGTACCCCGCTCCGGTTCGCCGCGGGCCACACCGGCGAGGAGCCGTTGAGCGGTGGGGGAGGTGACCTCACTGATCTTCAAGGTGACTTCCATGATCTCGAGCAGGACGGCGAGTGTCTGCTGGTCGCGAATGCCGCCATCGCGGTAGTCAGCGATCAGCCGGCGGTAGAGATCGCGCTTGAAGACACGGGACAGGTTCTCGTGATCGGCTTTCAGGTAGTCGTCGAAAAGGAGCAGGATCCGCTCGGTGGCGGGCGGATTGGTCAGGCGGTTGTAGACGAAGGAGTTGAAGACGTTTGCCACCGCCACGAAGAAACGTTCCATCTGGCGCGTAACCGTCCCCTGGCGCACTTGAATGTCCCGGATGCGCTCCCGGTCGCGGGGCTCCAATTTGCCGCCGCCTTCACCGGCGATGCGCTGGAGGAAGTCGAGGACCTCGTTGGTCCGGCGCCGGGCGGGCTCCTGTTCGTTCCGGCGCGTCTTCAGGGCGTCGCTTCTCAGGTTCCGCTGCTGTTGGGCCAGACGGCTCTCCACGGCCTCTGCCGATGCGATCTCGATTCGGAACGGGTCGGTCTTGTCGATGTTTCCGTTGTTGTCCTCGGCCTCGGCGTAGTAGGAGATCTCGTCGCCGACGCGGATCGGATTCTCCTGATCGGAGGCCAGATCGACGGCGGGGATGGCCGCGTAGGCGACGATCTCCTTCGCGCCGAGCGGGGTGGACAACTCGCTCGCGGTGAAGCGTCGTTCCGCAAACTCACCTTCCGTTCCCTTGCGATAGAAGAGCGAGATCCGGGACAGGCCGTAGTTATCGCCGGCGAGGAGCTTGATCGGCACGACGGCGCTGGTGGTGTACCAGGGCCGGGCGGTGGGGTAGAGGATCCGGGCCTTCGGCTTGCGGTCCTGTACCGCCCGGATGCGGAAGACCGCGGAGTCCGGCAGGTTCTTCTGCCCCCCGCGCCCGATCATCTCGAGTGAGTAGGTGAACGTGCGGTCGGCGATGAACGACGTGGCGATCCGCCGGCCGTCCGCACCTACCGGGAGCGGCACCGGTTCCCGGTCCTCGACCGTGAGCAATGCGCGGCGAAGGGCCATGTTGGTCCTGATGGAAAGCGAAACCCGGGTTCCCAGGGGAATCTCGAGGTCGCCTTCCGCGAAGGTCTCCGCGGGCATTGCGGTGTATGCGGGGAACTCGCATCGGGCCTCGATTCCGGTGATCAACGGCGGAATGAGGGCCTTGACCGTGTAGACCGGCTCGCCGTCGTCGTCGTCGCCGCCGTTGACCCAGAATCGGAAGGACGAGGGCACCTGGCGGAATTCGAACCGGAACTGCCGCGGCTCCTGCTCCACCTGGTACATGCGACGCCGGCTTTCGGCCCGGTTCTCGCCTTCGGTCGGCTCGAAGAAGATCTCCACGTCGTCCGGAATGGAGCCCTCGGCGCGCACGTTGATGCGGAGCGTTTCGCCGCGAGTGACGATGATCTCGGAGCTCTTCGGGAAACCCTCCACGACGAGGGTCGTCGCGCGGGGCCAGGGCATGTCGACCAGGAGCAGGTTGCGCTTTGCCCAGATGCTCGCGGTCAGCGGGGAGACAAGGATGATCACGGCCAGGATGCCCGTGGTCACGACCGCCAGGAGTCCCTGGAGCCTGACTTTCCGGGTATCCACCAGGCGATGGATTTCGAGAGCGCCCTCCAGAGATCCGGCGTCTTCGATGACCGCCCGCATCATCGCCTTCGATTCTGCGTTCTCCGGATCCTCCATCTGCCGCTGGAACTGCAGGGCCGAGATCAGGCGGTCCTGCAACTCCGGCAGTCGGGCCTCGGCCGCCAGGGCCAGGTCGTCGTCCGGAAGTTTGATGCCGAGGGGACGGAGCATGGTGACGGCCGCCACCCAGGTGATGCCCCCGAGCGCGATGAAGAATGAGACATACCGAACGGTGATGGGGAGTTGAAGCAGGTAGTCGAGGGCGAAGGACAGCAGGAGGAGCGACATGGCCGTCGCGATCGTCCGGAAGAGACCGAAGGCGAAGATCAGGCCCTTCACCCTCGCCCGGAACCGGTCGATCCGTTTCGTTACTCGTGCCAGGTCCATTCCAGGGCAACCCCTTTGCCGGAGTCACTCGACGGTGAGCGTGAGTGCCTCGGTCGTTAGTGGTGGGCCGTGCCAGACTTCGGCCGGCAACGGCGGATATGGCTTGTATACGGCTCTGATCCGGTACGTGCCCCCCTGAAGACCGAGGGACTTCGGATCGAGGAGAAGATCGTAGCCTGCTCCCGGGTCGAGCGTGCGGATCTCCTGATCCGCGGGCACCGGACTTCTCACCATTCTCTCCTGAATCTTCACCGGAAGGCGGATTTCCTGTCCTTCGACGAGAAGGGAGTACGCGGCCAGGTGGGGGTCGAACGGTTTTACCGCGAGCGGGCGGACGGTGTCGTTCCTGATGGTCAGGCGAAGGAGGTCGCCGTCGCGGGAGAGAAGGATGGTGGGGGTGCTGCACCAGTCCGCCGTTCGTTTCGGGTCCACGGCGCTCGGTGCGAAGGACGACTGGCCGGGGCCGAAGGTGAAGGACTGCCCCTTCCTCACCGCGACGGGGGTCCGGCCCGTGAAGACCCGGACCGTTCCCTCGGCCACCGTCACCGTGGCGGCGGGATCCCGGGCGTTTCTGATCAGGTCGAAGGCGGTGCCCGTGACCTCGACTGCGGTATCGCCGACCGCATAGAATCGGATCGGATCTCCGCTCCCATCGACCTCGACGAAGATGCGGCCGCTGAGCAGCCGCAGGTGACCGCCCGGCAATGCCCGGACTCTGGTGCCCGCCTCCATGACCATCGATATCGATCGGGTGAGAGTGAGTGTGGCCAGGGCCATCCTGCCCGCTTCGATGACCGCGCCGTCTTCGAACTCGATCGGGCTTCCGGGCTTGACGGGCGCGCCGTTCAGGGTGATCTCGCCGGGACCGGCGGTGAGGGTGTGGGGGGAGGCGGGCAGGAGGATCAGCAACAGGCCGGCGGCCAGGGCGGCGGCCAGTACGGCGGAGAGGGCGATCAGGCGTCCGCGGTTGCCGCGGACCGGAGTCACCGTCTCCGACTCCTCGATCATCATCAGCATGCGAGACCAGGAGCCCGCGGAAGGGTCGACTTCCGGGAGGGAGGAGATCAGTTCGGCCAGGCCGGCGATCCCCGCTTCCTCCGCGCGACAGGCGCCGCAATTCTCGAGGTGTGCTTCGATTTCGAGAGAGTCTGCCGAAGAGAGCTCCTGGCGGAACCTGGCGAGCAGGTTCCCGGAGCTCTCCTGGCAGGTCATCGCTTTCGGGGCCATCTCTTACCTCAGGTACGAGGACAACCGGCCGCGAATTGTCTTTTCGGCGTTGGCCATCCTCGACTTCACCGTTCCGACCGGGATCCCGAGGATGTCGCCGATGTCGGCGTACTTCATCCCCTGGATCTGGCCGAGGACGAACACCAGCCGGAGTTTCTCCGACAGGCCTTCGACGGCGATGGCGATCTTCTCACCGAGCTCGCGGTTCAGGTTCTCGGTCATGGGACCGTTCCCCCTGGCCGGCAGGGACTCCTTGAGCCCATTGGACTCCTCGTCCCTACCCGCATCCATCGAGACCGGAGAGATTCGACGGTTCTTCTTGTCGCGCTCGTTCAGCCAGTGGTTCCTGGCGATCTGGAACATGTAGGTGGTGAACTTTCCCGAGGGGCGGTAGCCCTTCCGGCCGCGCCAGAGGCGCAGGAAGGTCTCCTGCATCAGGTCCTCGGAGAAGCACCGGTCCCAGACGAGCCGGTGGAAGAAGTTGGTGAGCGGCCGGCTGTAGCGGGCGTACAGCGCCTCGAAGGCGGCGAGATCGCCGTCCTTGACTCGAAGCATCAGGTTTATGTCCCGTTCCCGGTCCATGGGTACACGGCCTCCAGGCGGAGGCCCCCCGGATCACGCCAGCCATTCCTCGTTCGGTATCTCTTGGCAAGGACCGAATCTCCGATCGAAACGTACTCACCTTCAAACCCGAGGTGGGGAGAAAGGTTCACTCCGGCTGAGAAAAAAGTCAACCCCGCGCCCGCGTGCCGTCCGGCGCCCGCGGTTCCTACCGCTGGAAGATCGGCAGATACCGGTACGGGATCTGGAGGATCAGGCATGCGGCCGCCGTTGAGAACACGTCGCCGACCTTGTCGATCGGCCAGTGGCCGTCGCTCTCCTGGCTGTTCACCAGGTCATACTGCACGCTGGTGAAGTAGCGCTCCCAGGCGTCACCGCCGGCAATGAACATCGCCTGCACCGCGTAGTAGTTTCCGTAGAAATAGAAGTAGTGGCGGCGCGGCGTCGACCCGTAGGTGTCGCGGAGGTACTTGAGGATCGGGCGGATCTTCGGTGCGGGTTCACCTCGGAGGAACCGGGTGAGCTTGTGCTTCCGGATATGGTCCAGGATGTCCTGGTCGGTGTACAGCCCGGCGGAGTAGAGGGTGGTCAGGCCGGCGGCCGTCAAGGCAAAGGAGTTTCTCGTCGGGATGACGTCCTGACGGCGGTACTGGTACTTGAAGCTGCCGAAGGTGCTGGTATCCCGCGGGTCCGTGTTGGCGCTCAGAAGCACGTAGTTCACGGCCTTGTCGATGGACTCCTTCGGAACCCGGATGCCGATGTTGCGGGCGGCGCGCAGGGCCATCACCTGGCAGACGGTGATCGACATGTCGGAGTCCTGAGCGTAGGGAGCGTAACGCCAGGCGCCATTTTCGTTCTGGCACTTCCAGGTGAACGCCGTCGCCTTCTCGAGAGCGTTCTTCAACTCGGCGTCGCGGGTCATCCCGTAGACCTCGGCGAGGAAGAGCGTGGCGAACGCATGGGAGTACATCCTGGTACCGTGGTCGGAGATCATTCCGTCGGCGGTGATGCAGGAGATGAGGTACTTGACCAGGAGTTCGACGTTTCGACCATACCGGCCGCGACCGGGGATGTTGCCGCCCGCCAGAAAGGCCATTCCGGCCAGGGCGGAGACGCCGGGGTGTCCCGTCTGCGCCGCGGTCAATCGGTAGTCGCTGTTGAGCTTGTAACCGACATTGGCTTTCCAGGAACCGTCTTCCTGCTGTCTTTCGGCCAACCAGGCGAGACCCTTGGCGATGGCCTCCTGGCCCTGTTCGGAAATCTCCCGTACCTGCGGACCGCGCGGCGCGGGGTCGGCAGCGGGCTCTTCCGACGCGGCGGGGCTCACCCCGAGGACCGGGATCAGCAGCAGGGCGGCAACCAGGAATCTCACTCTCGACATCAGGAACCTCCGCTGGCGATTATATACGGGGGGGGATCCCAGACGGTCTTTTTGAAAGTGGTTCGCAAGGTGCCGGTGTTGTCGGGGAGGGCGCCCGGCTCGCCGGTGGCGCTCTCTGAACTACTTCTGTCCGAAAACCGCCACGAGGCCCCGCGCGTTCAGGCCGAAGATGCCGTTTCGGAGGTAGACGTAGGTGAACTGGCCGACCAATTCTTCCGGGGCCAGCCTCTGGATCACCTCACCGCTGTCCTTGTCGATGAAGATGCTCTGGCTGATCCAGGCCTCCTCGCCGAAGTCGTAGCTGTTCAGGTGGTAGAGCAGGTAGCGCTCGGTGATGATCGGAATCGGTGTGGTGCTTTTGGCCGCGACCAGTTCCGCGCGCCAGAGGATCTCCCCGGTGCGCATGTCGCGGGCGCAGGCCAGGTGCATGCGATCGCTCTCGCGCTGCCGGACGACGTACACCCGGTCCGTATCCGCCGCCTCACCCTGGTACTGCAGTGGAAGGTCCGGGATCGCCGGGACACTCCAGCGGATCCGTCCGTCAGCCGCGTCGATCATCAGGAGGTTCTCCTGCGTGTCGGTGAAGAAGATCCCGCCGGGGACCGGGATCGCGGAGCGGAAGAAACGCTGGCCCGGGAGCACGGTCTCCCAGAGTCGCCGGCCGGTGGACATGTCGTATAGCTCGAAGCGCTGGTTGCCGTGCACCACGAAAACCTTGTCGCCGTCCACCAGGAACGGATCCCGGTAGAGGGTCCGGGGTTCCATCTTCACGCGAAAGCGCAGCCGCCCGGTGCCCGCGTCGAAGACGGTCACGCCGGCGGGGTCCCGGGCGGCGACGCCCACGGTTTCCTCCGTCAGGAGCAGGAGGTCGAACATCTGCTGATCTTCGAATTCGTTCTGCCAGATGATCTCGCCTGTGTTCGGAGCGATGGCCCGGAGCGAAAGGCGGTTCGGGTCGCGGAAGTCCGCGGTGAGCACGAAGACGCTGCCGGGGTTCGCCTCGACCGCGCGGATGGATGCGTTCAGGGGGAAGCGCCACAGCTCCTCCCCATCCTCCGGTCGGACTGCACTGACACTGCTCGAGTTGACGAGGATGAGCAGGTTCTGGGAGTAGAGGGGCCGGGTGATGATCCCGTTCATCCTCCGTTGCCAGATCGTCTTTCGGCTGCGCGAATCGACCGCCTTCAGGACGCCATTCGTGCCGATCAGCAGATGATCGACCGCCGATTGCGGCACGATTCCGCTCGCTTCGAGGAGGCGCACGTAGGCGTTCTCGCCTTCGTCCGAGAGCCAGAGCAGTTGAAGGGGCAACGTGATGCGCTGTTCCCGGGTCGTCAGCGATTTGAAGCGGTCCTCACGCAGCAGTCGCGTGGCCAGGGTGCCCGCCCGGACGGTCCGGCCCTCATGCACGACCTCGACCTCCGGCCAATTCCGGAGCAGGCGGGTCAGGGCCGCCTTGGCCGACAGCAGGTAGCCTCGCTTTTCGAGCGCCGTGGCGAGGAGCAACGTGAGCTGGACCGTTTCTCTTGATTCCGGGAAATCGGAGATCACCTGCCGGAGGGTCACGCAGGCCTTTCGGTAGCTCTCCTTCTCGATGAGCAACTCTCCAAGGCTCACCGCGGCCCTGGGGGCGGAGACGCTGTTCGGGTACAGGCGAACGACCTCGGCCAGGCCTTCGATCGAGTTTGTTTCGGAGGCACTTTTCAGGAGCAGCCTGGCCTTGCGCTCCTCCTTTGCGTAGATCGTGCGGCCATGCTCCTCGATCAGGCCGCTGATCCGCCCGCGGGCATAGTTCCGGGACTCGGTGCTGCCGAGGATCTCCCGAAGCGGGTACCTGGCGATGATCCGGGAGAGGTGGGCGACGGCATCGCGCGGCTTTCCGGAGTCGGATGCCAGGTCTGCCAGGTTGATCAGGGCGAAGAGCCCCGCGGGTACCCGCCCGAGAGAGGTGAAGTCGTAGACCGTGTCGCCCAGTTCATCGACCATCCGGACGTAGAGTTCGCCAAGACGCGTGAGTTGCCCCTCGCTGCGATAGAGGTCGGCCAGGGCCAGCAGGGCGCGGGTGCGGTCCACCGGGTCCGTTGCGGCCCGCAGTGCGGCCTTGAAGTGTCGCAGGGCGGTCTGTCGCTTCGTCTCCTTGAACGCCCTCAATCCCTCCAGCATGTGGATCTGGTAGAGGCCCCGGCCGGCCGCGTTGAGGATGGCATCGGACTCTTCCTGCGGAAGGCCGGCGGCGAGTTGCTCCGCCCGTTGGAATGCCTGAACCGCCTCCCGGTATCGTCCCCCCTGGGTGAACACCTCCGCCATCTCCAGGGCCAGGGCCGGATTGTCCGGTTCCTGCCTGGCGCGCGCCCCCAGTTCCTGGTAGACGTCGTTCCAGCGGTAGAAGGCCAGGAGACTGTAGCGCCGCGCGAGGAGGAGAGTCTCTCCCGCCAGGACGAGGTTGCCCCCGGCATCTTCGGATCTCGATCGCCGTTTCGGATCGCTCCGGCCCACTGCTCCGAAGAATTTCCGGCTTCCGGTGATCGGGTCGAAGGCGTAAATGCCCCGGTTGGTCGTGACCAGGACCGCATTCTCCGTGACGAGCCCGCGCCCCTGCGCCTCCTCCCGGTTTCGGTTGCCTCGAGAATCGGAGAAGCGTCCGGCGCTGTTGCCCCAGACCACTTTGCCGGTTCGCTTGTGGATCGCCAGAACGCGGGGACCGGACACGTAGAGATAGTCACCCTTGATGCCGAGGAGGCAGCGGTAGACCTCGTCGTCCGGATAGCGCGGGTCGCCGCCGTCGAACAGGAAGCGCAGGCTTCCGTCATCGCGGTTGAGGGCCACCAGGTGGCGGGAGTCCGTCGGGGTGAAATAGACCGCGTCATCGGTGACCACCGGCGCGCCGTTCTGCCAGGTCGGCCGGCGCTCCTCCGTCGTGTGCCAGTTGATGGAGAAGGGGATGCGTATGAAGGGGTAGCCCTTGATCCACTCGATCTGACCGGTCCTGCGGTCGAGGGAGGCGGCCACACCGAGGTTCGACACGCAGTAGAGCTTCCCGTCGCGCTCCGAGATGGCGCTGCCCGCCACCTCCTTGACGGGGCGCCCGAACAGGTTCAACTCCTGCTGGCCGGTACAGATCCGGGTCATCCACTTGAGGCTGCCGTTTCGGGCGTCCACCGCGAGTACGTACGACGAGAACCGTTGCCGGGAGCGGGTGGCGGTGACGTACACCGTGTCGTCAATGACGAGCGGTGGCGAACTCACGTTGATGTTTTCGAGTTCGAAGAGCCCGAGGGAGGCCAGGGACAAGTCGTCGTGTCCCCAGAGCAGTTTTCCGGTGCTGCGGGAGACGGCGAAGAGACGTCGCTGGGGGATGTAGTAGATCACCACCTGCCCGGCGAAGGTGCGGGAGGCGTCCGGTGGCATCGGGGCCGGGACCTCGAGGGAGGCGAAGACGCGGTCCCCGTCCACCGCGGCGGCAAGGAGGGTACCGGGGTTCGTCTTGCCGTCGGAAAGTCGCAGGTTGTTTCCGTTGAAGCTCCAGGCCGTCTTCCCGGTGTACAGGTTCACCGCGAACAAGGTGAATCCATTATGGAAGTAGATCACGCATCGATCGACGACCGGATGGATCGGGTAGTGGTTCCCGAGGAGGTTGGTCGGCATGGAATTCTGCCGGAACATGACCCGGCCGGCCGAGTCATGGTTCTTGTACTGAAACCGGGTGCCGTGGCTCCAGCCGTCCGGTCCCACGTCCCGGAACGTGGGGGCGGGGGCACATCGGGCCGGGGTGCCGCCGAAGACCGGCCAGGAACCCGCGCTGGTCCCGGCTTCGCCGTCCTGCGCAAGGAGCAGGTTCTCGAAGCGATCGAGAAAGCTCTCGAGAGTCATCTGCTCACCGCCGACGAGGACCGGCTCCTGGCTCGCTCGAAGTCCGGGGTGACGCGCGATGAACTTTTTCAGCTTCGCCCCGTCACCCGCCTTGGCGAGTGCGAAAGCGAGGGCGGCGCGATCGTTGCCGGTGACCTCTTCCGGGAAGTCGCGGTCGAGTTTCGACAGCGTGTAGGCGGCGTCTCCCACCTCTCCTTCCTGCAGGTCGAGCGCCGCGGCGGCCCGGAGGGCGCTGGGGCCGGCACCGGACAGGTAGAAGCGTCGCAGCACCTCCGCCAAGAGCTTGCGATCGCGGTTGCGAGTGGCCCGGTCAACGAGTGTGCGCGCCTCCGGACCGGTGTGGCGACGGTAGGCCAGGACGCCCTCCTCGGGGAGGTTTCGGATGAAGCGATGGGCCCAGACCCGCACTCCGACGAACCTCGCGCGCCGGGGCGGCCCGTCCAGCACGACCGATTTGCCGAAATGGTCGAGGACTTTCTGAACCGCGATGGCCGCTTTGTCCCAGTGTGCGTTCTTCGCCGCGAGGGTCGCTTCGACGGTGAGTTTGCGGGCCTGCTGGGAATCGGGGACCGAGTAGGGCATCCCCATGAAGTCTTCCACGGTCTCCTGGGCGAGGGCCGCACCGGGGGAGAACAGGAGAACGAGCAGGGCGCCGACGAAAGCGATTCTCTTCATGCCTAGAGGATACGTGCGAGCGGCGAGGATGAAACCGTTTGCCTTCGGGATCGGCCGCGGCGGCGACGGAGTATCGCCCCCCGAAAGGGGAGGGAGGGGCGGGCGACGTCCGTCCGTGCTGGACCGGGGGCCTTCTACAGCAGGCGGTAGCGCTTTCGGATCAGCCACTCCGCGGCCAGGATGGCCGTAAAGAGGAACAGGACCCAGCTATCGTCCCACAGGTCTTCGCTGCGGATCTCGGAGGAGACATAGACCGAGCGCGGCGGGATGCTTTTCGGCAGGCGTCCGATCTCGAACAGGGGGAGGGCCTCTCCCCCGGACTCCACCGCCATGCGGGCCATCAACTCGAGGTTGATCAGCGGGTTCTTCATCTCTTCGGTGGAGTACTCCACTCTGAAGAGCTTCTCCGGCCGCTCTTCCTCCCCGTCCTGCGTGTCGGCGAACAGGAGGTAGGTGCCTTCCTCGTAGACGGTGAGCGAGTGGACGTAGCGGCCCGGCTGGGCCGGGTCGAGCATCATCTCGATGTCGAGTTCGTCACCCTCCGGAGTGCGAATCTTGATGATCCGCTTCTCCTCGGTGGCCGGTTTGAAGTCGTGGTCGTAGATCTCGGCCTCGATCTTCACGGTGTCACCGACGAAATAGCCCTCCCGGTCGGTGAAGATCTTGAAGCGGAGGTTGCCGCCGAGGAGTTTGTACGTGGAGAGCAGGCGGATCGCCTCGCCGTAGAATCGATAGTGATAGCGGTCGCCGAAGGTCCAGCGGAGTCGCCAGAGTTCGTCTACCCCGATGTACAGCGAGCGGCCCGCCTTGTACGGCATCGTGGCGATCAACACGTGGGGACCGAACTTGTTGCGGTTGTGGCCGTACTCGCCGGGATGCTCCGCCAGCACCGTGGCGGTGGACTTCGCCCGCTCCACCGGGAAGTACCAGAACTGGGCGCTGAACTTATCCTTCTCCCAGATCTGCCGCGACACCTCGGGGTCCTCCTCGAGCATCATGATGGGGTGTTGTCGACCCTCTTCGGTGAGCACCATGTTGAAGGAACGGGCCGTGTCCTGGCTGGCCCGGATCGCCTCGTCCGGGGTGATGACGACCGGCAGGATGTACCGGAGATCGGTGCCCCCGTAGGAGCGCGGAGAATCATAGGGACCGGCGATCATGATGAAGCCGCCGCCGTCCGCCACGAACTCGCGCAGGTTCTCGAGCACCGCCTTTGAGCGCTCCTCCTGGTTTGGTTCCGAGGACGGTACGAGCTTTTTCCAGTCCACGTCGCCGAAGATGACCACCGAGTACTCGTAGAGGTCTTCCTTCTTCTCCGGGAAGCGATCGATGGGCTGCCAGCCCTCGCTGTATGGCTGCGTCGCCGAAGGGTCGGCGTCCAGATTGAGCACGTGGGCGAGGATCGTCTCCCGGTCGCGAATGAGTGCGTTCTTCAGGAACCGGTACTCCCACCGCGGATAACCCTCGACGTAGAGCACCTTGATCTTCTTGTCCACGACCCGCAGGTGGTGTGTGACGAAGTTGTCGTTCTCGATCTTCTCGCCTTCCTGCACGGGAATACCGATTCGGAGCGCGTAGCTGCCGGGCCGCTCGAAGCGGTGGGAGGCGCGCACGGTGATCTCATCACTCTCCTCCGGAAGGACGATGTCCGCACCGCGCAGGTCGAGTTCCTCCTCCTGCTCCCCATCCTCTCCGATGCTGACCAGCGTGGCAGTCACCGGTTCTCCGGTGAAGCCCATGTGACTGACCGAGAACTGGAAGAGCACGTCCTCGCCGCGGAGCACGACCTCGCGGGCCTTCAGGTTCGCCACGTGGATGTTGCGAGGCTGGTCCGGGTCGCCGACGCCGACGAGGAAGAGCGGGACGCCGGGCTGGACCTCCGCCGCCTTGTTCGCCGCGTCCATCGGCTCGATGGCTCCGGAGGTCTGGCTCTGCCGGCCGTCGGTCAACACCACCACACCCGCGAGCGGCTCGTCGCGCAATCGGAAATCGTCGAGCACGTCGGAGATCGCGTCGCCGAGGAAGGTATAGGCGCCGGTGCCCCGGAGTTCGCCGATCCGCTCCGAGAGCGACTGCTGCTCCTCGTCCTCGTTCCACGATTCGCTGCTGGAGAACAGGAGAGTGGTGTCCACGTCGAAGGTGTAGACGTGCAGGTGGAACCGCTCCGCGAGATCGTTCAGCAAGTTGAGCTTCCGGTTCGTGAGCGCACCCTTGACGAGCTCGAGTCGAGCCACGGAGGAGGGTTGCACCACTCCGAGATCGGCGACCTTCCTCGTCTCTTCGCGCTTCTTCAGATCGCCGTAGGAGTCCACGAACTCCATCGAGGCCGACGTGTCGATCAACACGATGAGATGGCTCTTGACCAGCTTCTTGATGCTTGTCTCGGCGTAGGGTTGGAAGAGCAGCAGCACCACGAAGATGATCACGAGGGAGCGGAGGACGGCCAGCACCCGCTTGGCCTTTCCGGTCGCGCTCGCCCCCTCTCGCCGGTACGTCCACCAGACGATCGCCACGATCGCCGGGATGATCAGCATGAACACCGCCCAGAGGGGCGGCATGGACTTGAAGCGCAGCGTCGTCTCCTCGGGCCCGGAGGCCAGCAGGAGGCTCAGGGTGAGGTTGATCACGCCACCTCTCCCTTCTCGCGGATCCGGCGACCGAAGTCTCCGAACCGGCGCGCCAGGAAGATCTCGATGAACAGGAGCGCCAGCACCGCGAACAGCAGCCCCCTCCAGACCTCTCCCTGCGGCCGGCGCTCTTCCGCCGCCGTCCGATCCGAGAAGGTCTGCGCATAGCCGAGGTCGATCCCCGCATAGCGCTCCGCCAATTCACCCGGGGAGATCCGGCGCACGTCACCCTCCGCCGCGTCCACGTTCACCGAGAAGAGTTCCACGTCCTCGCGCGTTCCCGCATCGATCGCCCCGGACCCGCGGATGCGGAGTTCCGTCCGGTAGAGTCCGGGTTCCTGGGTGTCGTGGAATTCGATGGTGGCTCTTCGACCCTCCCGGGTGATGGGGGTCACCGTGGTCTTGCCTCCACCGGGGGAGTGGACGGTCACGGCCTCGACGCGTGCATTGATCTCCCGTTCGAAGGCGGCGTAGGGAAGGAGGTTCGCGGCCGAGCTGTCCCGCTTGGTCAGGTAGTACACCATCTCGTGCAGGAGGGGGATCATCATGCCCACGTCCGGAAAGTCGTTCCAGTCGAGGTCGGCGGAACTCGCAAAGAGCAGGACGCGCCCTTTACCGAATTCCTTCTGCGCGAGCAGCGGGCTGTTCTCCGCGTCGGTCAGGTGGAGGAGCACTTCCGTGTCCGCCCGGTCCGTGGGGATGTTCAGACGGTAGTATCCCCAGACGCTCGGCGGCGGGTCGCTCCAGAAGCCCTCCGGGTCGGCCTCGGGTCCGATGACCCGGTTGACCAGTGGATGGGACGTGTCTTCGAGGTCGACCTTGACCCGGTTCCCCGCGCGCTGGTTGACCACCGCCGGCGTCAGGATCGCTCCCGGGAAGAGACCATCGCCGTCTCTCACGAAGTCCCGGTTCAGGAGGATCGGATCGACGCGATTGCCGAGGAAGTACACCAGGGCTCCGCCGGAGCGGACGAAATCCTCGATCTCCCGGACCTTGTCCTCACGGACACGTTCCACGTTCGCGAGGATGAGGATGTCCGTCTTCGCCAGATCCCGGGTCAGGAAGGAGAGGTAGTCGACCTCGGTGACCTCGATGCGATCGGGGACCGGGGCGATGGCGTTTCTCAGGTAGACGGTCTCCGAACTCAGACCGTAGTCCGCATTCGGATCTCCATCGACGGCCAGCACGCGGATGCGCTCCCGGACCTCCGTGGCGAACAGGCGCTGGTCGTCGATCGGCAGCTTGTCCACCGGCAATTCCGCGGAGAAGGTGTGCGGCCCCGCTTGCAGGCGCGGAAGCTGGAACCGGGCCAGTGCTTCGCCCGGCGCTCCGATGGCCTTCGCCGCGGGGAGGGGGACGCGCACCGAACCCTTGATCTCTCCGTCCATCTTGAACACCACGTCCACGTCGATCGGCATCCGGCCGAAGTTCAGCACGCGGGCGACGAAGACCTCGAAATTGCGTTCGATCAGCGGTCGGTCCTCGGCCGGCTCGAGATCGGCGATGGCCACGTTTTCGGGGTTCTGCGGGCCGACGTCGATGAGGTTGATCTGTGCGCCCTTGCGGTCGATCTCGGACAGGAGATCGCGGATGGTGCGTTCGGCACCGGAGAGCCCGGCATTCCGCGCCGCCGGGTCCTTCGTGGCCGGTGCCGCCGCCTCCCCCGATTCCCAGGCCGCCCGCTGCAGGTCGGTGATGAGGTGCACTCGTTTGCCGGGCTGCTTGATGTCGAGCAGGTCGGCCAACTCGGCGAGGACATCGACGAGTTGAGAGCGTCCGGCGGAGGCGCGGTTGCTGGACAGGCGCCCGAGGACGGCATTCACCTTCTCCATGTCGTGGCTGTCGCGGAGGATGGCCCGTGGTGTGCCGGGCCGGGCGCCGGTGAAGTCGTCGTTCGTCAGGTAGAGCGTGACCGCGTCCTCGCGCGAAAGCGTCGAGACGATCTTCTGGGCTTCCTTGACACCGCGTGCGAAGGGGGTGGTGAGCCCCTCGTTCAGCCCCATGGAGTAAGAGTTGTCGAGGACGATGGTGTGGTGCTCCGCGCCGCCCCCGATGGCACTCGCGAGCTGCCCGCGGAGGAAGGGTCTGCTCAGTCCGAGCACCAGGATCATGATCAGCAGGGTCCGGACGATCAGCAGGAGCAGGTTTTCGATGCGGAGCCGCTTCTGGTTCTTCTTGAATGCCGCCCGCAGGAAGTCCTGGGCGGCCCAGCGAACCGTCCGGTAGCGGCGCCGGTTCAGCAGGTGGATGATGATCGGCACGGCGGCGAGGGCGAGCCCGAAGAGCATCCCGGGATGAATGAACGAACTCATCGGCTCCCCGCTCTCTTCGCCAGATAGCTCGAAAGCGCCACGTCGAGGCTCGTCGAGGTATTCAGGAGGACGTAGTCGATGCGGTTGGCGGTGCAGCCCCGTTCGATCTTTCGCCGGAAATCACTCACTTCCTTCAGATAGCCGTCCCGGAGTGAGCGCGGGTTCACCACCAGGTCGCCCGAAGCTTCCAATCCCTCGAAACGGGTCATTCGCTCGAAGGGGAACGTCAGCTCCGCGTCGTCCATGATGTGAAAAACGATCACGTCGTGGCGGCGGTGCACGAGGTGGCGGAGGCCGGCCAGAACGCGATCGGGGTCGTCGAACAGGTCGGAGATGACGACGACGAGGCAGCGCTTCTGGATGGTCTGCGCCACTTCATCGAGTACGCGGCCGACGTCGGTCTTCTGTTTCGGAGCGAGCTTGCCGAGGGTGTGGAAGAGCGCCTGCAGGTGGCTGCCGTGGGAACGTGGAGGCAGGTTGCTGCGTACCGCGTCGTCGAACATGATCAGACCCGCGGCATCCTGCTGCTGGATGATGAGGTAGGCCAGCGCCGCCGCCACCATCTGCCCGTAGTTGAGTTTGCTGACGCCGTCGTCCCCGAAGTTCATCGACTCCGAGACGTCGAGGACCAGGTGGGCCACCAGGTTGGTCTCTTCCTCGTACTGCTTGATGTAGTAGCGATCGGTGCGCCCGAAGACCTTCCAGTCGATGTGTCGGATGTCGTCTCCGGGGCTGTATTCACGGTGCTCCGCGAACTCCACGGAGAAGCCGTGATAGGGACTCTTGTGGAGACCCGAGATGTAGCCCTCCACGATCAGCCGTGCCTTGAGATCCAGACGCCCGACTTTATTGAGCGTCTTCGGATCCAAGTACTTCCGGTAGTCTTCCATCCGAAAGTGCCTCGCTCTCGTGGGCTGGGGCCGCGTCGATCAGCATGTCGATGATCTTGTCCGGCGTGATCCCCTCCGCTTCGGCGGAGAAGTTGGTGATGATGCGGTGGCGGAGGACCGGGTGCGCCACCGCCTTGATGTCCTCCGTCGAGACGTAGAACCGCCCGGAGAGCAGCGCCCTGGCCTTCCCGCCGAGGATCAGGTACTGGCTGGCGCGAGGACCGGCGCCCCAGGAGACCCACTTCTTCACGAAATCCGGCGCCTCCGGTTTCATGACCCGCGTCATGCGCGTGAGCTTCAGGCTGTAGTTGATCACGTGGTCCGCCACGGGCACGCGGCGAACGATCTCCTGCAGCGCCATGATGTCGTCGCCGGAGAGCACCGTTTCGAGCTCCGCTTCGTAGGTGGCGGTGGTGAGCTTGATGATCTGCAGCTCCTCGTCCTCGTCCGGGTAGTCCACGTAGATGTTGAACATGAACCGGTCGAGCTGTGCCTCGGGCAGGGGATAGGTCCCTTCCTGCTCGATGGGGTTTTGCGTCGCCAGGACGAAGAACGGCTCCGGCAGCGTGTGCTTTTCGCCGCCGGCGGTGACCTGGTGCTCCTGCATGGCCTCGAGCAGCGCGGCCTGCGTCTTCGGCGGCGTCCGGTTGATCTCGTCGGCGAGGATCACGTTGGCGAACACGGGCCCCTTGATGAACTTGAACTCCCGCTGGCCGCTGGTGCGGTCCTCCTGGATCACCTCCGTGCCGGTGATGTCGCTCGGCATCAGGTCGGGGGTGAACTGGATGCGGTTGAACGAGAGGGAGAGCGTCTCCGCCAGGGTGGAGATCATCAGGGTCTTTGCCAGACCGGGAACTCCGACGAGCAGGCAGTGGCCCTTCGAGAAGATGGCGATCAGGAGTTCGTCGAGAACCTGCTCCTGGCCGACGATGACCTTCCCCAGCTCCGCGCGGAGGGTCTCGTAGCCGGCCTTCAGTCTCTCGACCGCTTCCAGATCCTGGCCTTCGAGCGTCGATTCAGCGTTCATCAGGTGCTCCCGTGGAAAATCGTCATGGCGTCAAGCAGGAGGGACGAGCGATCATACGGATCAATCCCCGGAATCCGGCTCGTCTTTTTGTTCCGGAGGAGGCCCGAAAACCGTCACCACCTCTTCCCCGGCGGTGACGAGCCAGGGACCGGAGACCGCCAGGTTCCCGATCGGGTGGAGGTCGCCGTCGGGGTCGCCGGCATCGGGGAAATCTGAAAGGCCGAGCAGCCGGGTCACCGCACCGTCGGCGATGGCCACCCGATAGATGCTCTTCCTCGTCGGGAAGTAGATGAAGTCGCCGGCCAGGACCCCGCGGCCGGCCGGTGCGTCTTCCTCGATCTCCGCGCGCCAGAGGATGCGTTGCTGGTCGGCTGGGCCACCGCCGGTCCGGGGCGCCAGCGGGCCCGATTTTACGGCGAAGAGGGGGCGTTCGCCCCGCGACCGGGTGGTCCCGGCGAGAAAGACCACGCCGTCCCGCACGCCGAGCATGTACTCCGGGTCGAAGCCGTTCACGATCTGGTCCCGGCCGAAGTGGTCGTACACCACGTAGCCGGTCTTCAGGTCGGGACGCTGGTGATAGATGAAGAGGCGATCCGCGTCGAGCGGGGTGACGTACAGCAGCCGGTGATCCAGCATCGGCGGGTTCGCATGCCAGGTCGTCGTGGTCCGTACCTCCTGCGTGAAGAGGTCGGTCCGGCGCTTCGCCTGCTGGTAGGTGTGGAGCCAGACGATTTCGCCGGTGTCCGCCTCGAGCGCGGCGACCGCTCCGGTGTTGGAGCAGAGGTAGGCCAGGCCGTTGCGGATGGTGACGCTCGAAGCCTCCATCCTCTGTCCGTCCATCGGCCAGGGGGAACTGCTTCTGGTCCGGCGTCCTTCGCCCATGCACACCGACGTGATCCAGCGCAGGCGCAGACCACCGCGGCGACCCCCGGAGTCGAAGCAGAGCACGAAGGTCTCGACGAGGTGGCGGGTCAGGTAGCCGGTCACGTAGACCCGATCGTTGGCGATGGCCGGAGAGCCGCAGAACTTGAGCCCGGCCGGCAGCCCCTCCGCTCCCTCCGGCAATGGATCGCCGGATCCGCGACCGGCCAACTGGCTCCCGGTCCTGATGTCGAGCGTCAGAAGGGATTCCTTCGAGATTTCTCCGAAGTAGTCGATCCCGCTGCTGGGATCGCGATAGGGAATGGTCAGCAGGCCGTCCGCAATGGCGCCGAAGATCGGGACTCTCCGGGCGTCGGGGCTCAGGACCGCGGCCTCCTCGCCGGGAGGAAAGGCCCAGTCCCTGATGCGCCTTCGCGGGGCCGAGCCCGGCACCGGAAGCTTGAAGGCGCGAATAGCGCTGTGGCCGGGGAGAACGACGTATCCGGCGCCGATCAAGGGGTGGAGCGGCGTCTGTCTCGACTGGTCATCCTCGGGTGATCTCCGGGCGCTGTCGTCGATGCTCATCGAGAGCGTGCGTACCGTGAAGTACCGCGTGAGCGGGCCGGTCGGACCGTCGCGTCCGCCTCGCCTGGCCGGTCCGCCACCCACACCGGCCCAGCCTTCGGGGGCCAGTTCACCCGGTGAGACGATCCTCAGGCCATCGAGGAACCCGGTCAGGCTCGTCGCCGTTCCGGCCACCCGGATCCTCGCCTCCTCCGGCAGCTCTGCAGCCCGGGTCCGGATCTCTTCGAGCATGAGCCGGTCGCCGAGTTTCGCCGCCGCCACTCCGGCCCGGGCCAGAATGTCGCGTCGGTTTACCCCCGGGATCGGTCCCCGCGGATAGAGCCGCAAGATCTCCAGAGTGTGCCGCAGGGCGATATCCAGATCCCCGCGCGTCAGCGCCCGGTCGGCGAGGTCGAGCATGACCCGGGGCGCTGCCGCTGCGTGGGGGAACTCCCGGGCCACCCGCCGGAGAGCGCGGACGTCGTCCCGCTCCCGGGCGCCCTGCGTGATCTCGCGAACACGGGGGCCGATCAGGCGGCGGTACGTCTCGAGACCCTTCGCCGGCCACGCCGCAAGGCGTGACTTCACCAGTTCCTTCGCACCGAGGTAGGTGCGGGGAGCGACGCGGACGACGTAGTTTCGCGGCGCGGTGCGGGCGGCTTCCTGGTACAGCTCGGTGGCCAACTCGTAGTCCCCCCCGATCTCCGCATCTTCCGCATTCCGGATCAGAAGATCGATCTCCTCCTCGAAATCGTGGATTTCCACGGAGGTGAGCTTGGGGCCGAACTCGTCCCGCGGGCGCTCTTCCGTTCGGGCGAAGGGGGCGAGGAGCAGAATCGAAACGGTCAGCAAGCCGGCGAAGAGGCCGCCTCGCCGGCCGGATCTCAGACGTTTGCTGGAAATTGGCATCGGCTCTCGGCGGTCGATCATAGTCTCGGGACGGTTGGGGCGAGCAGGAACTTTCACCATTATGCTACCGCGCCGTGGCCGCGGCGGGAGCAGGCTGGTCCGCAATGAAGACCATCTTCACGACTCCGGGGTACCTCGAGACGGTGGGGGAGTTCCTGGCCGATTGTGAGTTCGATCGACTCGGCAGGACTCGATGGGTCGGGATTCACGCCCTCGAATGCAGCAGTGGTTTCCAGACGGGCCCTGAATTCCGTCTCGTTCGTGCCGCCGACGGCGAACGCTCCCCGGGTCCGCGCGGCGGCGACGGAGCACCGCTCTCCGAGGGGGCTGGACTTGCGGGGCGGGGCTCGATTGGTCGAAGTTCCAACCTCCGGCCTCTATCCTTGACCCATGCGACATCGCACACTCGTTACCGGCGCGGTCATGGGGGGGATCTTTCTCTCCGCGCTCGACGTCACCGCGGTGGGGCCGGCGATGCCGCGGATCGTGGGGTCGCTCGGCGGGGGGGAACTCTACGCTTTCGCTTTCAGCGTCTACGCGGTGCTCTCGACGACCACCACTCCCGTATTCGGGCGCCTGGCCGATCGAATCGGGCGAAAGCCGGTCATGCTCTCGGGGATCGGGATCTTCCTCATCGGCTCGGTTCTGTGCGCGATGTCGCCGACGATGCCGGTTTTCATTGCCGCCCGCGGTGTGCAGGGCCTCGGCGCCGGGGCGCTCCTGCCGGTCGCCTTTACGATCGTCGGTGATCTCTACAACATCGAGGAGCGGGCGCGCATCCAGGGATACCTCTCCGGGGTGTGGGGCGTGGCGAGCGTGGTGGGACCCCTGATCGGCGGAACGCTCGTGCAGACCATCGGTTGGCAGTTCATCTTCTACCTGAATGTTCCGGTGGGACTGGTCGCGGCGGCGCTCATCCATCGGCACCTGAGGGAGAGGGGCTACCCCCGCGAAGGCCAGAACCTCGACATCCTCGGGGGTACCTTCTTCTCCGTCGCGGTGCTGATGCTCCTCGCGGGGATGAAACTCGGGGATCCCTGGCGCGTCGCGGCGTTCGTGCTGGCGATCTCTTCCGGCGCCTTGTTCATCTATCGCGAGAGCGTCGCGGCACATCCCCTCTTCGACCTCAGCCTGTTCCGGATCCCCGTGTACCGGTCCGCCAATGCCGCCGGCTTTTTCGCCGGGGCGGTGCTGCTCGGGATCACGGCCTTCCTCCCGGTGTATGTCATGCGGGTCCGTGATGGCTCGGCCCTGCTTTCGGGGTTGATGCTCACCCCGCTCTCCTTTGGCTGGGTGCTCGCCGCCACGGTGGGGGGGAGGCTTCTGCTCCGGCACGGATTCCGGAAGGTCGCCTTCCCGGGACTCCTGCTCCTGGTGGCGACGACCTTCGGGACCTCGCGGATCGGTCCGGACAGCTCCTGGGCCTTGCTCGTCGCCCTGATGTTCGGCACCGGGGTGGGCTTTGGTCTCTCCTTCACCACTTTCCTCGTCGCGGTGCAGGAGGAGGTGGATGTGGATCGCCGGGGGCAGGCCACCTCCGCCGTGCAGTTCTTCCGGCAGATCGGTGGCGCCCTCGGCGTGGTCGTCCTCGAGGTGGTCTTCGTTTCCGGACTCTCCGATCCCGGGCTCCTCGAAGCGCGACCGGGCGCCATCGCCACCGCGGCTGAGAAGGCGATGTTGATGAACGGCTTCGACGCGGCGTTCCTGCTGGCCGGGGGATTCGCCCTGGTCGCCCTGCTCTCCGGCGTGCTCAGCCCGGGGAAGCGGCCTGCTTCGAGCACTTGAACCGCAGGCCGCTCTCCTCCTTTTTCGCGTCGTCCGGCCGCAGTTCGAAATCGTCGTCGCTCTTGATCGTGACCGAACCCATGACCGGGCCTTCGTTCCTGTCCTCGAGCAGCAGGCGCGAACCGTCGAAGGCGCAGTGGTCACTTGTCACGTTTCCGGGCGGATCGCTCCGGAGGGCCTCCCCCTGTGACCGGGATGGCTTTCACCCGGGAGATTCGCCTCGCCGGATCGGAACCAGCGTCCCGACCCCGTCGAAGTCCTCCGGCCGGCAGGTGAAGATCAGGATCTGGTGCCCCCGCTTCGTCGCCTCCGCGGTCAGAATGTCCATCATCCGGGAGCGGCGTCCGCGATCGGTGTGGCCGAACGGGTCGTCGAGCATCAGGACCACTCCCGCCCCGGACTCCTTCGCGACGAGATCGGCGACGGCCAGGCGGTGCAGGATGGAGACCTGCTCCCTGGTGCCGTAGGACTGGTCCTCGTAGGGCACCTCCTGGCCCGCGGGGTTGCGGATGACCGCGGGGCGTCCCGCCTCGTCGACCACCACCTGGCTCTCATCCTGGAGCAGGTACGAGATCCAGGTCTGCATCCGCTCCCGGACCGGCTCGCCGATGAACTCGGTGACGCGGTCCTTCTCGGCCGAGAGGGATGTTTCGAGCAGGCGCAGGGCCTCCGCGTGTACCCGTGCCGACCGGAGGCGGGGCAGCAGTTCCGCCTTTTCAGCTTCAAGCGCCGCGAGTGCGCCTTCCGGATCTTCCTGGCGCAGGGTTTCGATCCCGGTGTTCAGCTTGCTCACCCTGCCCTGCGCGACGAGCACTTCATTCAGCCCGCGGGCGAGCTTGCCGGCGCGCTCCTCCCGCGCCGTTTCCGCCATCGCCCGGTCGTCGTCGAGCTTGCGCCACGCGGATCGCAGTTCCCGCGCGGCGGCCTCCGCCTCCCGCACGACCGCAGCCAGGGCATCGTCCGTGCCGTGCCGCTGCCGGTGGTCCGCAAGGGTCTTCGCCGACAGCTCGGAATCCTGCTCCCCTTTCAGAAGGGCCTGCCTGGCCCTCTCGGCACGCTCCGCGGCAACGCTCGCTCGCGGCCCGGACGCCGCGAACTGCTCCTCCTGACCACCCTGGTCGGCATGCAGCAGTTCCAGCCGAATCTTCCAATCTTCCGGTGACCGGTCCGGGCGCTCGGAATCCGGGGCGCCCTGCGCCGCGATCTTCTCGATGCGCTGACCGAGTTCGAATTGTTCGCGAAGGAGATCCGGTCTGGCTTCACCGGCCAGCGCGTCTTCCATCCGGGACTTCGCCTGCGAGATGGCGGGATTCACCTCCTGTTCGAGATAGTTGTACTTGCGGCGCAGCTCGCTGAGATCGGCCACCTGAAAGCTCTGCAGGATTACCGATAGCTCCGCGGTCAGGCGTTCGACCTCCTCGGCGGTGCCGGCCGGGGCGCGGATGTGCAGGGCGCAATCTTCGGAACCGACGATGGAAACCTCACGCGTCGCCGGGAAGTCGATCTCCTTGCCTTCGATCTCCTCGCCATCGATGGTGAGGCGTACCTCGGGCAACACCTCCCCGGTCACCTGCCAGGCGCCGGCGTTGAGTATCCCCCTCGCTTCCTGGAGCCGCTCGCGCAACTCGTCGAGCTGCGCCCACTCACCCTTCTTCGGGACCTTCAGCGCCTTTGCCTCGGCCGTCTTCTCCGCGAGGATCCGCTCCTGCTCGTCATGGCGGGACAGGCGGTCCGAGATGGCCTGAAGCGTTTTTCTGAGCTGCGCCAGCTGCGCTTCGCGGTTCTCGTACTCGACCCAGTCGCGGTGGCGACGGATGTCTTCGGTCAGATGATTGCGCTTCTTCTGCTGGGCGCGGTGATCGTCTTCTGCACGTTTCTGCTCCTTCAGGAGTGAATCGAACTCGCGCTTCAGACCATCCAATCGGGCCGCATCCTCTGTCGCCGCCGTGACCTTCGAGGTCCGGTCGGCAACGGCGGCATCCGCGTCTGCGAGGGCCCGGTCGCCGACCTCCAGACTCTCCTTCGCGGCTTCTCTCTTCGCGCGGTGTTCGGCGGCCTCGCGCTGCAGCTTCTCGGCCTTTTGCGCCTGCTCGGCGGCGTCCGGTTGGCCCGCAGCTTCGCTCGTGGCGATCTGAAGCTCCCGGATCAACTCTCCGATGCGGTCCGACTTCTGCTTCTGCGGGGCGATCTTCTCCTCGATCTCAAGCAGGCGCTGCTCTTCGACCTGGAGCGTGGAGCCCTTCCGGGGACGGTCGCGTTTGCCCACCCAGATCCCGTCCGCTTCCGTCTTGACCGCCGACAGGACCCGTCCCAGCCGGGTCGCCGCGGTGGCCGCCTCGCGATCGGTGACCGCCATCGACACCGCCTCCGGGGCGGGGGCGGGAGTGGTGAGTTCACCTTGCGCCGGGAGCAGCACCTCCATCAGCGTGTCCGCGAGGGCCTTTTCCGGTCCGCCGCGGTTCGGCGCCGCCTCCTCGGTTCCGAGCACCGCCCGGCGACACAGAAGATACGCCTCCTCGCCCTGGTCCCGGAGCACCCAGGCGCTATCGATCCACTCCCAGAAAGATGCCTTGTCCCGTGAGGATGCGGCGCCGAAGTGCTTCTCCACCCGATAGCGCCCGTCGCCCGCGGTGAATTCTACCTCCACCCGGGGGACCACCCCTTTCGTGCCCGCCGGGCGCAGGCGCGCGGTGTGGGTTCCCCAGTGCCGGTCGAGCAGTCCGGAGACGATGCCTTCCCACACTCCCGTCTTGCCGACCGCATTCGGACCGAACAGGACCACCACCCCGGCGGCCAGGTCGCCGACGCTGGCCTCGCCCTGCCAGTTCCTCCAGTTCTCCAGCTTGACCCGGGTGACCTGGCGCAGGCTCATCTCGTCGCCTCCACTTTCTCGGCGAGAATGGCCAGCGCCCGCCGGCGAAGCGCCGGGTCCTGATCGCCGGCCCAGATCCGCTTTGCCACGGCGCGGATGGCGGGTTCCTCGAAGCTGTCCAGGTCCGGCGCTCCGAGGAGGGCGACTTCCGACTGCAGGTCACAGGTCGCCCACTCCTGCTCGGCCAGGGCGGCGAGGATCTCGTCAAGCCGGTCCATCTCCGGATGCGTGAGCTTCCCGGAAAGGTGCAGCCGAAGCGCGGTGTCCGGTGGCGACGAGTTGATTGAGGTCAGCCTCCCCTTCAGGGCCTCCGGTCCGACGCCCCCGATCTCGGCCGACTCGAATGCGAGTTCAAGTCGGCGCCAGGCAAGGCGGCCCACCTCGATGCGCCGCGCCTCTGCGCCCTTGGGGGTCACCGTGGCCAGGATGATCTGGCCGGTGTGGGCCTCGCCGAAGCCTCCCGGTTCCAGCGCGCCCGGATAGAACGTGCGCCCGTCGGGACCGTCCACCGGCTTGTGCCAGTCGCCGAGCAGCGCCAGGTCGAGATCGCGCACTTCCGCGACGCGCTCGGGAACCCGGCCTCCCCAATCCGCCTGGTCGAGCGCGGCATGGATCAGGCCGATCCTGACGCCGTCCGCCTCCCGCCGGGGCGGCATCCAGGCCGTGGGGTCGCCCACTTCCGCGTGCCTGAGCACGGGACAGGGGTAGAAGGTGATCCCGGGCAGCGCCGAGACGACGAGTGGAGTTTCGGTGGTGGTGACGACAGAAACCTGGGCCGTGTCGGCGGCGAGGCCGGCAAAGGAGCGGAGCGCTCCGCCGGTATGCCAACAGTCGTGGTTGCCGGGCAGCACCAAGACCTCGCAGGGCGCTGCGGCGAGGATATCCCTGGTCCGGCGCAGGTCATCCATCCCGACCCCGTCGCCGTCAAAGGTGTCGCCGAGCAGGAAGATCGCTCCGGCGCCCTCCTCCGCGGCCAGCGCCACGACCCGTTCCGCCGCCAGGAATCGCGCCTCCCGAAACCGCGGCGCCGCCGCCCCCGCGGTCCCCATCCGTGCACCGATATGCCAGTCACCTGTCGCAATGAACGTCAGCACGTTGCTCCCTCCAAAGCGCCCAACCAGAGCGGACCGGAGAGATCCTACCTGATGGGGGGGACACGCCACACGGCGTCAGGGCGGGAAATGACTGCGACCGTTCGCGGTGTCGGCGGATCGACCAACCGGTTTGCCGTGCCCCCGGCCTTCCCCGGGCGTCTCCCTTCCTGCCATGTCCGAGCAGGAAATCCAGCAGCCGGTGGTCCGGGAGGCGCCGGCGCTCTACCGACCGAGAGACCCGGACCGGACCCTTTTCTACCAGTTGGTCCGGGATCACTTCGAGCAGTTCGTTCTGATCCACGAGGAGCGTTTTGAGGCCAGCGACGGCCTGCTTCGCCCGGTGGTTAAGAAGGTGGTCAACCAGTTCCTTTCCTGCGGCCTGCTCGAGAACGGCTTCGCCCGGGTCCGCTGCCCGCGGTGCCAGGCCGAATTTTTCTGTGCGTTCTCTTGTCAAGTCCGGGGGTTCTGCAACTCATGCCAGCAGAAGCGCGCCGTCCTCTTCGCCGTAAAGCTCCGCGAAGAGATCCTGGCGCCGGTCCACCACCGCCACGTCATCTTCACCATCCCGGTGGCGCTGCGGCAGCTCTTCCTCCGGGAGCGAAGGCTGCCGGGCATTCTTCCGCGCTGCGCCTTTCTGACGGTGAAGCGCTGCTTTCGGGCGGTGCTGGGTCAGGAGCACGCCCTGCCCGGCATGGTGGCCGCCATCCAGACCTTCGGGAGCAAGGTCGAGTGGCAACCCCACGTTCACAGCCAGGTTTCCGATGGCGTCTTCCTCCCCGGTGGGGAGTATGTGCCTCTGCCACTCTACGATCAGGAGTTCGAGCGACTGCTCACCGAGACTTTTCGGCGGCTGGTGCTCGATGAACTGGTCAAGGCCAACCGGCTGTCATTGGAATTCCGGGAGAAGCTGCTGACCTGGCAGCACGGAGGCGGCTTTTCGGTCTACGGAAGACACCTGATCTTAAGCGAAGAGCCGGCCTCCTCCGGGAGCGCAGACTGCTGGGCGTCCTGCCGCGGTGTGCGTACGAAACGGTGCGGCGGGTCTACCGGGAACTCCATGGTACTCGTGACGCGCTCCCGGGCATGGTGGCGTCGATCCAGACCTTCGGAAGTCAGCTCCAGTGGAATCCTCACGTCCACAGCCTCGTGTCGGACGGGATGTTCTTCCGCGGCGGGGACTTCGTGCCCGGGCGCCTCTACGACGAGACGGTCGAACGGCTCCTGACGGAGACCTGGCGCAGGCTGGTGCTCGACGCGCTGGTGGGGGAGGACCGCCTGAGCGAGGACTTCCGCGACAAACTCCTCTCCTGGCGGCACCAGGGCGGCTTTTCGGTCTACGGTCGGCACCTGATCCTGAATGAGGAGCCCGCCATGCTCGCGCACATGGCCCGGTACGCGGTGAGAGCCCCCGCCGCACTGGATCGCGTGACGGCCACCGACGATGGGCGGGTCCTGCTCGAGATCCCTCGGGATGTGCGTTCAGGGGCGACGACGCTGGTGTTGGATCCGATCGAGTGGGTTCGACGGATCACCAACCAGGTGCCGGATCCGAAGGCGCACCTGGTGCGGTACTACGGGGCCTACGCGAACCGGGCTCGGAAGCTGTATCGGTCCGAGGATGAGGACGTTTGCGTTCAGGTGGTCGATCCGGAGCCGCTGCCGGCGGGCCAGGCGAGTTGGGCGCGCCTGCTGCGCCGTGTCTTCGAGGTGGACCCGCTCTCGTGTCCCCGGTGCGGGAGCGAGATGGTGATCGTGTCGGTGATCACGACCCCTGCGGTGATGCGAGGACGGTCTGCTCCATGATGGCTGGAACAGCGGTGACGGGGTGGACGCGGGCGCCCTCTGCCGGCCGGGAGGTCCGGGGCGGTGCCCGGAGGGTGGGTTCACGGTCGCAGGGAGGCGAGAACCCCGGCCGCGCGCGGCCGGGCGTGGATGTGGAACAGACTGGCTGATATACAATTGCCTGGTGCTACGCCCCACAAGTGCTGATCCACATCTGCCGATAAATGGTGTATGGAACTATGCTTGACACCGCCCGACCGCAAGACCCTGGAGAGTGTACTTCGCCGGCAGTGCAGTGAGGCTCGTGCCTGGCGGCGTGCCCGAATGCTACTGCTCGCTGACCGCGGCGAAGCCGTTGCGCAGATCGCCCGGGTGATGGGAACCAGCCGATCCATCGTTCGGAAGTGGATCAGCCGATATCGCCGGGAGGGGTTGGCCGGTCTGGGCGACCTCCCACGGTCCGGACGTCCGGAGACCATCACGCCTCTGGAGCGTCACCAGGTGATTGCCACCGCCTGCCTCCCTCCGAAGCGCTTCGGGCTTTGCCGGTCCATCTGGAGCCACGACACCCTGGCCGAGACGCTGGAGAAGGAGGAGCTGGTCAGGTCGATCAGCGCCACCACCATCGGGCGCATCCTGGACGAGGCCGAAATCAAGCCGCACCGGGTGAAGATGTGGTGCCACAGCAACGACCCGCGCTACCAGGAGAAGATGAGGGAGATCGTGAAGCTGTACATCGATCCGCCCGAGGGGGAGACGCTGCTCAGCATCGACGAGAAGACCGGCATGCCGGCATTGTCCCGGGCTCGGGTGCTGAAGACGGTTGAGCCCGGCAGGGAGGCGCGCCAGGACTTCGAGTACCGCAGGAACGGCACGCGCTGTCTCTTCGGCTGCTTCAACGTCAAGACCGGTAGGGTCCTCGGCCGTTGCACCGAGACGAGGAAACGCGAGGACTTCTTCTCCTTCATGGACCTCGTGGCCCGTCGTTATCCCCGCGGACGAGTCCATGTGGTCCTCGACAATCTGAACACCCATCTTGACGCCCGCCGGTGCGACTACGTGACCCAGTGGAACCGCCGTCACGGGAGCCGCTTTCTCTTCCACTACACGCCAACCCACGGTTCCTGGCTGAACCAGATCGAACTCTGGTTCGGCATCGTGACCCGTCGCATTCTGCGCTACGGCCAATTCGCAAACCCCGACGCCCTGGTGGCCGCCATCGAGGCCTTCATCGCGGAGTGGAACGCGAAGGAGGCACACCCCTTTCGCTGGACGTATGATGGTCTTCCTCTGGTCAGCAAGGAACGCCAATGAAGAAGGACATGGAACCCCATCGCTCGCAGCTGTTGAGGCTGCTCGAGGCCCACGAACCCACCGTGGGCATGTACGTTCGCATTTACGGGGAGCACCTGATCCTTGGCAGAGAGTTAGCTCTCGAGGAGGACGGGAATACGGAGCGGGACGACCGACTTCGACTGAGCAGGCTCCGAAGCCGATCCTGGGGTTTGAGCGTCAAGAGGCACAATGCTCGATGGGAGCGGACACCATTCTCCGGTGATCTGGAGGAGATAGTGAATGCAATACTTTCATTCATGCAGCATCTATGTGCACCCGGTTATTAGGGTGGACTGAAATTTACGAGGCGCGGCACTAGCGACCAGCGCAGGGCCATCAGCAAAGGGCTGAATCGACCGCGAGGGGGGGGGGCACTCCAGTTCGAGGGTGGGGAGAAGGCTGTTCAGGGGCGGATGAGGGGTGGCGCGGCAAAGAGGGCGGAGGTAGCCTCCAGGAAGGCCCGAGGCCGCTCCCCCGGTGGGCCGGGGAGCCGGGGCCGCTGAGGAAAGACACAAGGAGGGAAGACCAATGGTCAGGGGATGGACAGCAACGACAATCGCGCTGCTGGCGCTCGCATCGGTGGTATCCGCGGGCGAGTTCAGCGCGACGGTCAACACGGACATGCGCGGCAAGTCGGCCAGCTATCCGATCTACGTCAAGGGCAGGTGCTACTGCACGGTGCAGGAGGACGGCGGCCAGAGTATCCGCATTCTGGTCGACATGGAGCGCAACATCACCACGGTGATCGTGGCGGCCGAAAAGGCCTACATCGAGATGCCGACGGACGGACTGCGCAGCAAGGCCAACGATCCGATCCAGGCGGTGCTCCACGTTCCGAAGGAACTCGTCGAGCGCATCGTGGGCAAGGAGACGATCGAGGGGTACGAGTGCGAGAAGCGGGAGTACACCTTCAACGATAAGCTCTGCCAGGTCGTCTGGTTCTCGACGGAGCTTGGGCTTCCGCTCAAGATCGAGCAGCATGCCGCAGCCGTCCGCACTTTCAAGATTACCGGTTTCAAGCAGGGACCGGTTGACGCGGCGCTCTTCAGCGTGCCGGACGGCTTCAAGAAGATGGAGGAGCCGCCCAAGCGCACGCCCAAGCCGACGCCCGAGGAGAAGCCGAAGCCGTCCATCGAGGGAACCGCTTACGGGCGAGCTCCCTGGGGCGGGCGCCTGGCGCAGGGCGCCGAGGCGCGCATCCACTTCGATCAGAACACCGAGCCGGCCATTCTGGTCGTCAACGACAGCAGCGAGGGCAAGGCCCAAGCGACGGTCACCTTCTTCCTGCATGGCGAGCGCCTCGTCGGGTCGACCCATACCGTCGAACTCCTGGCGATGGGCCGCAAGGAGGTCGGGAAAAAGCGCCTCGACCGCGACGCGAATGAGGCGCGCATCACCATCCAGGAGGGCACCTGTTTCGTCATGGTCCGGCAGAACGAGAAGATGGGGACCGACAAGTTCGACCTGAGCTATCTGCGCGCGCCCATGCAGCGCACGGTCATGCTTCGCCCGAATCAACCCGCCCGCATCGCACTGATGGGGGACTGCGTGGACGGTCCCGCCAGCGAAGTCCAGATCAGGCTCATGACGCCGGGCAATCCGTTGGACTACACCGTCACGCTCAAGAACGGCGAGTTCTGGCGCCGGCCGGTCGACGTCAGCGAGAAGGTCTCCAGGCTGGAAGCCATCGTGAAGAGCGGCGCGGTCAGGCTGGAGGTCATCCAGGGTTCACGCGCCAAGCCGCTGCCCGCGTTTGTAGCCGGCCAGGAAAAGAAGATGGGTGGCACCATCTTTGGCGCGATCAACTCCGACGACGTGGAGTGGATGAAGGCGGCCCTGGCGGCGGGCTTGTCCATCGATCACCAGTTCGGTCGCAATCCGATGATCAAGCTGGTGGCCAGCAAGGCGAGCCCCGAGATGCTGGCGATGCTCCTCGATCGTGGGGTCGACGTGGTCAAGATCGAGAAGGGAGGGCTCAGCCTGCTCGGAGCTGCGGCAACGAATCCCCGCTACTGGCGGGAGAACATCCTGCTGCTGATCGAAAAGGGTGCAGACGTGAAGTTCAAGAACAAGTTCGGGTTCACGCCGCTGCACTACGCGACCACGTCCGCCGGCGGCAGCAGGCCCGAGGTGATCGGTTCGGCGCGGCTGCTGCTGGAGAAGGGCGCCGACGTGAATGCGCCGCTCAAGGCGGGAGACACGGCCCTGCACAAGGCGGTGGACGCCAGCGACCTCGCGCTGGTGAAGCTCCTGGTGAATTACGGCGCGGACGTGAACGCCAAGGGCAGGAAGGGCCGCACCCCGATGAGTCGCGCCGTGGAGATCGACAACCTCGAGATCATCGGAGCCCTCAAGGAGGCCCCGGCCAAGTAGTAAGCGGTAAGCGGTGGTGTGCGAGTGCGAGCTGGAGTTAACCCGGTTTGGTGGACACCTTCCCGCAATGGGGAGCGGCTGCTGTCAACGTGACTGGCAGGGGGGGCCGCGGAGGGTGATCTGCGGCGATCTCGCAAGGTGAAGCGTACCCAGAATGAGCAGTGCGATTGCCGCGGGCAAGGTGGCTCGGTGCAAGGTACTGGCGAGATGAGGTTTAGGGTGGTCGGGGCGAGAGGATTCGAGCCTCCGACCTTCTGAACCGCCGCTCGGCCGCCGCCCGCCACTCTTTTCGACCGCCGTTCACACTCGAACCTGCGCCGTCTCGAGCAGGGCTGCTTTCCGCCGGGACACCCGCAGACTCACTGGGGGTGACGTGTCCATTCCGTAGGCGAAGAGATTCTGCTTTGAATTCCACCCGGCGGGTGACGTAGAAGAAGGCGTGAAGCCGACACCGGGGAGAGCCCAGCGCGGGTACCGTTTCCGCCGCGCCTACGTCATCACGTTCCTGATGATCGCGCTCGTTGCCTCGGTGGTGGTGGGCCTCGTGGTTGCGGGGGTCCTGTCGGCCACGAGTACGCACATTTGGCTCTGGTGGCCGTTCCTGGTGATCCTGGGGATGCCTGCGGCCCACTGGGGATTGAGCACCCGCGTCTTCAATTCGCGGTACAGCGAGCTCGGGTCCCGGGTACGACGATCGCTTCCCGACGAGCCGCCCCTGTTCCGTTTCGCGAACAGCTCGGGGCGCATCCGCTGGTACTGGTTCGCGAAGCCCCTCGTCACCTGGTCGGTGTACCGCTCGGGGCTCGGGTTCGGCGTCTTCGGATGGGAGCCCGCGTTCTTTCCCTTCGAGGAGATCACGAAGGTGTGGCCGGGGGGGCAGATCCGAATCGCGCACCGCTCACCGGAGCTGCGGGGCCCGATTGACCGAGCAGGCTCGCGCCGCCGCGGAAGGCGCCCTGGCCGCCCCACGGTGACCGCCGCCGCCGAGATCCCGTCGCTGCGGGATGCCAGGGTCACCTTCACGACTCTTCCCGGAGTACGCCTGCCAGGTGAGCTGGTTCAGGATCTGAGCGCCGACCAGGAAGTCTCCCATCTCTCGGACCGAGGGGAATTCACTGAGCGCTGTGATCGCTGCCTTCAGGTCTCCGGGCGGCAGCTGGTCGGAGTCCACCGTGGCGATCCGGCCGGCGTCACGCCAGGACCGGATGGTCCGGGTCGAGACATCGAAGAACTCCGCGGTCTGCTTCACAGGGACCAACGTGGGGAGATTGGTCCGGGTGGGTTCGTTGCTCTCTCGGTTTGCCGCGCCCCCGGCCTTCCCCGGGCGACTTCCTTCCTGCCATGTCCGAGCCGGAAATCCAGCAGCCGGTGGTCCGGTCAAGGCCAACCGGTTGTCTCTGGAATTTCGGGAGAAGCTGCTGACCTGGCAGCATGGCGGCGGCTTCTCGGTCTTCGGGAGGCACCTGATCTTGAACGAAGAGCCGGCCCGGCTGCTGCACATGGCCAGCTACGCGGTGCGACCACCGCTCGCCGCCGATCGCATCCACGAAACCGACGATGGCCGGATCCTGCTCGACATCCCGCCCGATCCAAAGACCGGTGACACCGTCCTCCTCCTTGATCCGATGGAGTGGCTTCGAAGAGTAACCAACCAGATCCCGGCTCCGAGAAGCCACCTCACCCGCTTCTACGGGGCCTATTCAAACCGCCTGAGAAAGAGCTACCGGGCAGAGCACGGCGAAGTCACGGTGCGGCCGGTCGAAGACGGCGGCCGCCGGCCGAAAAGCCGCGCCAGCTGGGCGCGGTTGCTGAAGATGGTGTTCGAGGTGGATCCCCTGACTTGTTTGC
>JAJSAM010000010.1 GCA_024274785.1 Planctomycetota bacterium
ATCCAGACCCTGCGCGAGCAGTTGATCCGCCAGGAGCGGGCGCTCGAGGCCCTCGAAGTGACCTGGCGGCGCATGTACGAAGGCGTCACCGGACTCCCGGACAAGGAGGGAGCCCCCGCCGACCTGGATGACCCGCGGATCGGGCTCCTGGTCGCGACCGTCGAAGAATCCATCGAATGCGTCACCCAGATTTCCAAGAGCATCTCCCGCTTCGGCGGAGACGAGCTCGGCGAGAGCGCCCCGAAGATCCGGGTGCTCATCCAGAACGCACTGTTCGACACCGAGGGTGATCCCGCCAGGAAGGAAAAGAAGATCAAGCGCCAGCTTCGCGCGCTCGGGATGTCCCTGTTCGGCACGCTGAAGACCTTCCTCGAAGCACACTCACACAGCACGAAGCTCGGCACCCAGAGCCTCCTCCGCCTGCTGGAGAAGGGGCTCTTCGAACCGGTGGTCAGGGGAAAGAAGGAACGCGCGCCGAATGCGGACGAAATCCGTCGACGGTTCGACACGCTCGCCGGATCGCTCCCCGACAAGCACCACCGCGTCTTCCAGCCGTTCTTCCAGGAATACGTCAAGAACAAGTTCACGAACCTGAAATGATCTCGAGAGGAGACGAAGAGATGAGGGCAACTCTCTTTATCGGTGCGGTTCTTCTGGCCATGGCGCTCAGTGCCGGCTGCGGCGTCCTCCCCCACTACGATCCCGGCGATCCGGTCAGCGTCGAGGTGATCGCCACCGAAGACGTGAACGCGGACAGCTCGGGAGGCCGTTCCCTCGACCTCTACTTCGCCCGCGTCAACCAGGCGCTGACCTACGAGGGATCCGACATCTCGGAGTTGCGGGTCACCAAGGAGCTGACGGTGCCGGGCGGCCGCAGCATCAAGCGTTTCACCGTCGCGCCGAACGAAAAGGTGACCGTGGAACTGGGGCCGATGGTCTACGAGCAGTTCACGCACATCGGTGTTTTTGCCGCCTTCGGGACCCCGGCCGGTGAATCGGGCTCGCAGGTCCGCGCCGTCGAGATTCCCTCGAGCGGCAAGATCGTGCTCAAGGTCGGGTCCAACTCGATCCTCGAGTTCGCCGAAAACGACGACTGATCCGGGAACCCTGCCATGGCCGACCCCCTCACCCCCGTGCATTTCAAGGAGGGCCTTTTCCTGAGGCCCCACCACCTTCAGGAACAGGGCGCGCATCTCGAGCGGCTGCTCTCGTTCCACCTGAGCGTGCACTCACCCTACCTCTACGGCGTCAAGTCCATCGAGGTGGACGAGGGCCGGCTGGAAGAGGGGATCTTCGTGCTCCGGCAGTTGGAGTTCGTCCTCCCTTCCGGCGACGTGGTCCAGATTCCGGAGAACACGAGGCTTCGGCCCCGAAAGATCCTCGAGCCCGGACCGGGCCGCGAGTCGAGGCTCAAGGTCTACTTCGGCGTCCGGCGGTTCCGGGAGCAGGAACCCAACGTCTCCTCGAACGGCCTGGACGACCCGGACCCCGGGCGCTACGTGGTCGATCACAAGCTCGTCTTCGACCACAACACCGGTCGGGACAGCCAGGAGATCGAGTACCGCTATTTCAATGCCCGCATCTTCTTCGAAGACGAGCCGATGGAGGAGTTCGACGCATTCCCCATCGCCGAGCTCGTTCCCCCGGAGATCGGCCTGCCACTTTCCCGGCTCAGCAAGACCTACGTCGCGCCCTCGATTCGCGTCGCCGCCTCGGAGGTGCTCGCCAGCTCGCTGCGCCAGCTCCACGCCGCCGCGGCGACGAAGGCCGCACGACTGGCCGCAAGGGCCGACGCGGAGGGCATCCGCACCGGCGACGCGGTACAGGGAGAGGTGCTGTCGCTCTGGAAGCTGCACACTCTGCAGGGGTACCTCCCTTACCTGCGGGAGGCGGTGGAACTCGGCTCCATCCACCCCCACCCCCTGTTCGTTGAACTGTGCCGCATGACCGGACAACTGGCCTCGTTCTCGTCCACTCAGGCGGCGGTGGAACTTCCGACCTACGACCACCGGGATCCCGGCCGCTGCTACGGCGAACTGCTGCCGGTGATCCACCGCCTGCTCGACGAGCTGATCCCCAGCAACTTCGCGAAGATCCCGCTGGTACAGGAGGGCTTCCGCTTCAACGGCGATCTGCGCGAGGAGTGGCTCGAGGTGAAGAACCGCTTCTTCGTCACCGTGCGCTCGGACCTCCCCGAGGCGCTGCTCGAGCGGTGGTTCCGGGGAACGACGAAGCTCTCGGCCACACCCCGGATCGATACGATCGTCAACCAGCGCCTGCGGGGCGTGCCCACCGAAAAGTGCCTCCGCCCGCGCGTGCTGCCGCCGCGGGAGGGGCTCGTCTACTTCGAGCTGGACCGGGGGGCGCCCGACTGGCAGGAGGTCCGGGCCGACCGCACCATCGCGGTCCACCTGGCCGCCGAAGCGGGCATGACGGCGGAGGCGCTCGCCGCCATGGACCTCGAGATGTACGTCGTATTCGGATGATCACCCTGATTTTCAGACGGCTGAATGTCAGATTGTGCGGAGGGAACTGATGGGCAGATTGGACATTCCACGCATCTCCCGGGGCTTCTTCGCCACGGTGATGCCCTTCCGCACGGAAGAGGGGCGCAACCGCTACGACGCGGCGAGCTTCCTGCGCACCATGGAAGAGGTGCTGGCGGCGCAGGAGGCGGCGGCGGGTTCACACCGGGTCGACTTCGAGATCTACGACCATGCCCGCTACGCCATGGTCGTCCTCGTCGATGAACTGGCCATCGTCTCCGACTGGCTCCACCGGAACGACTGGGCCCAGGAACCGCTCGAGCTGAAGCTCTACAACAGCAACGTCGGCGGCGAGGACTTCTTCACCCGGCTGAAGGATCTGAAGGACCGCTTCAGCCGCTCGCGCGACGACGAGGAGCGCGAGACGATCCTCGGCGGGCTCGAGGTGTTCTACACCTGCCTGGAGTGCGGATTCAAGGGACGGTACCGGGGCCTGGCCGAGAGTGAACTCGAGTCGGAGCGCCGGGGGCTGCTCGGCATGCTCTGGCCTGAAACCGAGCTGCGGCGCCAGCCCTACCTCTTCCCCCCCTCCTACGGCGAGGGCGGCAAGACGGAGGCTCGCCAGCGTCGGCTCAACATGTGGCCCTTCATCGCCATCGGCTCTCTCGTACTCCTCGTCGTCCTCTATTTCGTCTTCCAGCTCATGCTCGGCGGACGGGCGGAGAGCATCAAGGGAACGGTGCGGGAGCGCGAAGCGCAGGCGCTCGACGCGCTGAAGGACGGTGACAAATGACCCTCCTGAACATCATTTTGCCGCACCTGCGGAAGTTCAAGTACTTCGTCATCCTCATCATCGTCTTCGCGATCACGTACGTATGCAGCGTCCGCTGGAAGAGCCACATGCCTTTCCCGTGGTTCATCATGTGCGCGATCACCGTCAGCGTGGCTCTGGTCATCATCCTCGTCTACGTGCTGGTGAAGAAGCGCCGCGAGAAGAGGATGGCCGCCGCGCTCGAGGCCGGCATCTCCGCGGCGGACGAAGACAAGGTGGACCTGAAGGGCGAGATCAAGGCCCTTCGTGAGAACTGGCAGAGTTCCCTCGCCAAGCTGAAGGCCAGCAGGATGGGCGCGGACACCAAAGCCATCCTCTTCAAGCTGCCGTGGTACATCATCATCGGCGAACCGGCCTCCGGGAAGAGCACCCTGCTCCGGAAGTCGGGGCTCGATTTCCCGGTGGGCGACGCCGAGGTGGCCGGCCTCCACGGGACGAGAAACTGCGACTGGTGGTTCGCCAACGAGGCCATCTTCCTCGACACCGCGGGCCGCTACATCATCGAGACCCAGGAGCAGGAGTGGACCGCGTTCCTCGACCTCCTGAAGAAGTACCGAAGCAAGAAACCGATCAACGGCGTCATGATTGCGCTGCCGGCCAACTCGCTCCTCACCAAGAACCACGACGAGCTGCTGGTCGACGGCAAGCGCATCCGGCAGCGCATCGATGAGTTGATCGACGGCCTCGGCATCAACTTCCCGATCTACGTGCTCGTCACCAAGTGCGACCTGGTGAGCGGTTTCGTGGAGTTCTTCGGAAACCTCGAGAGGCGCCACGCCGAGCAGATGGTCGGCTGGACCAACCCCCAGGACACCAACGCCCGATTCGACGGCGAAGCCTTCGACGCGCGGTTCAAGGAGGTCAGCACCCGCCTCTTCCAGATGCGGCCCTGGCTCGAGAGCAAGGGCAAGAAGCGCGACCTGATGAAGGCGTTCCTCTACCCCGAGGAGTTCAGCTACCTGAACCAGCCGCTGCGCACCGTGCTCGACGTGGTCTTCAAGCCGAACGTGTACCAGGAGACGCCGGTCTGCCGCGGCGTGTACTTCTCGAGTGGAACCCAGGTCGGCGGACCACTCGCCCTCGCCCTCGAGGACATGGCCCGCGACCTCGGCATCTCTTCGGACTTCGGCTTCGGCCTGACCATGGAGGAGGAGAAGGAGCTTCGCACTTACTTCATCAAGGACCTCGTCTCCGAGCAGATCCTGAAGGACCAGGAGATGAACTGGCGGACCTTCAGCGCCGAGGCGAAGCTTCGGAAAAAGCGCATGGGCTGGGGCCTGGTCGGCCTGGCGGTAGCGCTCTTCCTGGCGCTCTTCGCCACCAAGAGTTTCATCCAGAATCAGTCGCGGCTCTCCGACTTCAAGGTGAGCATCCCGGAGGGCGCGCGCCCGCTCGAAGCCGCCACCGGTTGCCTGAAGACGCGGGACGACGCGGTCCGGCCGGGCTTCATGGACATCGGCCTGAACTACTCCGACGAGTTGATCCCATCGATGAACGCCTCCTTCCGGAGCGTCTTCTCCCGGGGTTGCCTGAGCCCGCTCCTCGAGGATCTCGCGAAGCCGATCAAGGCCGGGATCCAGAAGGATGAGAACGGCAGTCAGGACGTCCGGAGCTACCTCGAGACCTGGGAACAGTACGTCTACCTGCGGGACGGCCCCCCCGACGAGCGCAACGACGCGGTGGAGGAGCCGAAGCTCGAGGCCCTCTTCACGATGTTGCGCGCGCGGGACGGCACCGGACGCGGAACCCGTGACGATTTCCGCTACGCCCTCCTGGAGTACGGCGGTCTCGGCAGCGATGACAACTTCCAGACCCGGCGAAGAGAGGTGGAGAGCGCGTTCATCGCCGCCCTGACCCCGATCGTGGGCAACGCCGAGAAGTGGGTTGCCGGAGTCCGCCGGACCGGGGAGGGGTTCGAACAGGCCTTCGAGAAGGCGATCGGCAAGCTGAAGAAGGACTGTGCCCGCTACCGGTCGAAGGTGGCGCCGCACGAGTCGGAAGAGGACATCGAGAAGATCGCGAAGGAGATCAGGAAGAGCGCCGCGGTAAAGACCGGGGGCGGTGGCTCCGGACTCTCGCTCGAGAGCTTCGCCGGAGTCACGGAATCAGGCGACCTCTCGAAACTCCTGCTGCTCGTGAAGTCCGCCTACCCGAAAGAAGAGGATATCGCCGAGGCGGACATCCCGAAGAAGGGGCATCTCCCGAAGCGGATCGACACCCTGGTCACCGAGCTGGCGAAGCCGGTGGCACAGGAGAGCCTGCGAGGCAAGGAAGGGGCGAGGACCTCGCTGGTCGCCTTCCTCGACAAGATCATCGAGGGGGACGATCAGACCTACGCCTACGAGAGCCCCACGCGGGCGTCGTTGATCGACCGCCAGGCCGAGATCGAGGAGGAACTGGACTCCGCGGAAGCGGATGCCTGGAACGAGGTCGAGGCCGCCGTGGTCGAAATCGAGGGCGCCCCGGTCGAGACGCGGGACGAAGACGGCAAGACGGTGCGCAGGGAGGGCTGGTGGGACATCTTCCCCATGCTCGCCCGGGCCCGCCTGACCGATCAGCGGAAGGAAGAGTATCTCGAGAAGGGCCTGGTCGTCTACCTCAGGGACGATCGGTGGCAGCGTGAACGCTCCAGGGATCGCGATGAGGACATCTACACCCGGGTCCGCCTGGAAGAGTTGATTCTCCCGGCGGTGAGGGAGCAGGTCTCCTTCTTCGAGGATGAGTACACTGCAACCCGCCTGGCAGACGACGCCCTCACAGAGGGAACGGACGGAGTGGCCGCGTTCCTCACGGCCCTCTCGACCTACTGGACCGGCGAGTTCAAGAGGGGGCTGCCGGAGAGTTTCGGGGTGACCCTGCCGGAGATCTACGCGCAGCTCGATGAATGGGGAGACAAGAAGAGCGATCTCCGCACGGTCTGCCTGGAGATCGAAGAGGCACTCTTCGACATCACCGATCTGAAGGGTCCCGAGGACGACCCGCTCGCCGAATCGACCTTCGATGCCCGGCGCGCGATCTTCGAGACTTTCGTGGTCTGTTTCACTCCGAGGGACCGGAAGGTCTCGAGCCATGCCACCGTGGATGATGCGGCCAAGGTGGTAGCGGCGGTTTCCCGGCAACTCGAGCCGGTGGTCGGGCGGGGTCTCGGTGGCGTGAACCCCTCGGCGGCCCGCCGCCTGGTCGGCCAGATCCTCACCGGGTCCGATCGCTCCCCGGCACTGAACGATGCGAAGAAGGTGCTCCGGAACTTCCGGAACGAAACCGGCTCGGAACCGGCCCAGCTCCTCGCGGGCTGGCTCGACGCGCTGCTCCGCAATACCTGGGAGAGTCTCGTCAGGCACACCGCCGAGGACATCAACCAGCAGTGGGCGTCGATCTCGGACGATTGGCGTGCGAGTCTCGGAAGTGGCGATCCCCTCGCCTTCAAGAGGATCTTCGGTCTCCGGGGCAGCGAACTCTTCAATTTCGAGCGGGACTACATCAAGCCGTTCTTCCGGGGACCGAACCGGATGCCGATCGAAGTGGACGGCTCGAAGCTCGTGCTCGGCAACGACATCCGGAAGTTCCTCACCAGTCTGAGAAGTTTCGGCAACTCGCTCTTCACCGACTCCGGCGGAATCCGCTCCGACAACATGGAGGTCGCTCTGAAGATCTCCGTCAACGGACCGGAAGCGCTCCGGATTCACTACCAGAACAATTCGGGTACGAAGACTTCGGACGAGCGCCGGACGGACGAAGTGCCGGTGAGCTTCAAGTGGAGCTGGACACCGACGACTTGCGAGTCGTTCAGCATGGAGGTCTTTTTCCGGGGGAACACTTCGAAGAAGCTGCCCCGGATCTTCACGGGCAAGTGGGCGGTGGCCGAAGCCCTGGCCTCCGCGGACCAGGTGAGCGGAAACACCTTCATCTGGCGCGGCGAGGACCAGGCACTCGGTGACTGGGAGATCCAGCTCACTTTCACAAGCGGTGGCCCCGGAGCACTCTTCCAGGTCTTCAAGAAGGCGAACGGCCAGGATCCGCTTCAATGGATCATCTCGAAGATTCCCGGATCGGTCGTGGAGGTCAGGAAGAGCGGGAGGTAGACGATGATCCTCGGGTTGGGGGGCAAGGGACAGGACGGGGTGGGATGCTATGGAAAGCTCCCGCTGCACGGAGACTACGTCTCCCACCAGTGCGATGGCGCCGAGGCGCGCCGTCTCACCGCGTGGCTTGATGAGGGCTACCGCCTGACCGGCGGGAAGGACGATCTCGAAAGTCGGCCGACCAGCTTCATCCTGCCGGGACGAAAGAAGTCGGCGCTCTACGGCCGGCTGTGGCCGAGCGCGGACTCGAGCGGCACGCGGCGCTTCCCCTTCGCGTTGTTCGCGGAGGCTCCGGTGCGCACCCTCTCGGAACTCGGGCCGACGTTGACTTTCGGGCTCCGGGACGGGATGGCGGCCATGGAAGGCGCGTTCCCCGATCTGAAGGAGTGTTCCGCTCCAGAGGGCATCGGGCACATCGTCTCCTCCATCCCGGTCGCGACGCTGCCGGAGCGGCAAAGCGCCCTGGTCTCCCTGCATCACCTGGCCGGACAGCAGGCGCTGACTCCAGTGGTGTCCGGGGCGCTCTTCGACCTGGCCCGGCTGACGACGGCCCTGCCCGAAGGTGCGAAGGGCAAGCCCCCCGCGTTCGCGATCCGGCTGCCGCTCACCACTGGCCTGGATCCGGAAGCGGAAGCATCGATCTGGCTCTCGGTGCTGGGTACGCGGCTCAAGGCTCCGAGGCTCTGCACCGACACGGCGATCTTCGTGCGTGGAGGGAAGGGAGAGGCACCGGGAGACCTGGTGCTCATCCATCGGGACCTCAAGCCCGAGGACCTGGGTTTCATGCTCAGTCCCAGCGACGATTACGCCTACGGCAACCTGCTCGGCGCGGAAATGGACGAGGACGAACTCACCCCCTTCCGCGGCTGGCTCGCAGAGCGGGTCGGCTCAGCACCGACGATGGCCGAAGTGGCCGGTCTGGACCTGTCGGAGTTCTCGACGTAGCCCGGCGCGGAAGGACCTGCCGGCCTCCACCTCCTCCGGTTCGACCTCGATGCTGTGGATCTCCGGGACCGAGCCCTCGGCGGGCGGCGTGTACAGCTCGGCCGAGGCCGGGCTTCCGGTTGCTCCGACAGCCTCCCCGGGACCGGGATTTCAGCGTCTAGTCGACCCGCGCTGATCCGGTCTCACGAATCTCTGCGAGATAGTACCGGCGGAGCGGGTCGCGCATGTTCTCGGGGAGACGGAGAGAGGAATGTGCGGGAACCCGGTCGTAGGCCTCGTCCAGTCGGCCCTGGCTGAAGTGCTCGGCGGTAAAACAGCTCCGCACCCCCTCTTCGTGGCATCCGGCGCATGCCGCCGCGAAGAATGTCCCGGCCGACGTGACTCGATCATCAACGATCGCCGCCGCGGAATCCGTACGACCTGCTTCCTGGCGTCCGCACCCTGTCAGCACGAGCACCGCAACCAGCACGACGAGGATAGCGGCTATCTGTCTCTGCACGACTGCTCCCTCACGAAGAAGGTTCCCCATAGGACACTTCGGCGGAACTGAGGTATTCCTGCAGCGCCGGCCACTTGTACCGAGACGGGAACGATTCTTCGGTATTCACAGCGTGGCAGGACGGCAGGCGATCAGGCACCACCGATGGGGCGCCGCCCACCAGCATGTCGGGCGGGTCTTCCTTCGTGGGGGGCGCGCTGAGTCGGCGCAGGGTTGCGAGACACCGGGAAGAGGGCGGACAATTCGGACGGATATGTCCCGTTGACAGATATCTGTGCTATTGCTAGTTTTGTGGCAACGGATCTGCCTCAGGGATCATGGGCGGGCAGGTCAAGGCGATGGCCTGTGTCGCGCCGGCAAGGGGGCGGTCCGTGCCGCCGGTGACAGAGAGGCTCCGGTCTCTCCTTGAATGATAGGGGTACAGGTGGACGATAACCTGGCGGCTCTGGCCGAGTCTCCGATTCGTGACGATGCGCCGGGTGGCGAGTCCGTCAAGTACGACGCCGACTTCGAAACCCTGAAGTCGCAGATCGAGAAGCTCGACTCCGTCACGACCGACGAAGATCCCGACTGGCGCCAGGTCATCTCCCTCTCCGAGGACATCCTGAAGAACAAGAGCAAGGATATCCTCGTGCTCTCCTACTACGTCGCCGCACTCTGGAAAGAGCGGGGCTACGCGGGGCTCAGCGACGGCCTCGAGATCTACACCGGCGTCCTCGGCAACTTCTGGGACGATCTCTTCCCCGCCGCGCGGCGCATGCGGGGACGTGTGGCCGCACTCACCTGGCTCATGGAGCGGCTTCCCCCCTGGATCGATCGCCAGGCTCCGGGAGGCAGCGAAGCCGACGGGGTCCGCGCCTGCCAGGAACACTTCACCGCATTCTTCGACCAGGTCCGGGAGCGCTTCGAGAACGACTCCCCGGGCATGGGAGACCTGAAGCGCGCGATCGACAAGCGGGTGATCGACCTCCCGGCCGAGGCCGCGCCCGAACCGGAGCCCACCGCTGCGGCCGGGCCCGCGACCGCCGGATCCGCTGCGGCCGCGCCCGCCGCCGCCCCGCCTCCCGCAGCGCTCGGAGAGATCGAGAGCCCGCAGGATGCGATGAAGGCGCTCACCGCCACGGCGCGCACCATCCGCACCGCCGCGGCCGTATTGCGGAAGGCGAGCCCGCTGGATCCGCTCCCCTATCGCGTGCTCCGCTTCGCCTCATGGTTGCCGATCAAGGCCGCGCCCCCGGCCAACGGCGGCGAAACACAGCTTCCGCCGCCCCGCCCCCAGGTGATCGACGCCGCGGCGACCCTGACCGCCGCGGGGGACTGGGCGAACCTGCTCGAGCTCGGCGAAGGCCGTACCGGCGACACGCCGTTCTGGCTCGACGCCAGCCGCCACACCGCGACCGCGCTCGCCGGCATGGGACCGGGGTCCGAGCCGGCGCGCAACGCGGTAATGGCTTCGCTTTCCGGGCTCGTCCAGCGGGTCCCCGGACTGCTCGACCTGACGTTCAAGGACGGGGTCCCCTTCGCCGACGACCAGACGAAGCTCTGGATCGACGCCGAAGTCATGGCATCATTCGGGGGCGGAGATGGTGGAGGCGGAGGGAGCGCGCCGGCGGCGGGAGGCGGCGACGACGAGTTGCTGGCGGCCGAGGGCGAGGCGAAGAAGCTCCTGGCCGGCGGGAAGTTCGCCGAGGCGATGGCTCTCTTCCAGCACGGAACCGCCGGGGCGGACAGCCGCCGCGACCGTTTCCGCTGGAAGCTGGCCCTGGCCTCTGCCTGCAGCGATGCGGGCCAGACGGAGTTGGCCATGCACCAGCTCGAATCCCTCGAGCAGGAAGCCGAGGAATTCAAGCTCGACGAGTGGGAGCCCACGCTCTGCACGGGCGTGGTGGTTCTCCTCTACAAGTGTCAGAAGAAGCTCCTGGCGGGGCCCCGGAAGGGCTCGCCGGAGGCCGTGAGCGCCGCGAGCCGGACGTACGCCCGGCTCTGCCGCATCGACCCGGTCGCCGCGATGGAGCTGAAGTAGGAAGTGATTGAGAACGAGGTTCTGATGCCTTTCCTCGGGTGCCCGAACGTGGCCACCGGGTAGGGACGACAAGAAGGGAGTTTCGCGATGGCGAAGGAAGGATCAGTTGCTCCGAAGGAGCGGGTCAACATCACGTACAAACCGGCAACGGGTGATGCGCAGGAGGAGATCGAGCTTCCACTCAAGCTCCTCATGATGGGCGACTTCACGTTGAAGCGCGATGAGACGCCTCTCGAAGACCGCAAGGCGATCAACATCGACAAGGACAACTTCAACGACGTCATGAAGAGCCAGAACCTCTCCCTCAACCTGGTGGTGCCGAACAAGCTCGCTGAGGAGGAAGGTGAGGAGATGGCGGTGGGTCTCAACTTCGACAACCTGAAGGACTTCTCGCCGGAGGCGGTCGCCGAACAGGTTCCCGAGTTGAAAGCGCTGCTCGACCTGCGCGAGGCCCTCACCGCGGTGAAGGGTCCCCTCGGCAACGTCCCGGCGTTCAAGAAGAAGATCCAGGCGCTGATGAAGGACGACGCCAGCAAGGAGAAGATCCTGAAGGAGCTGGGACTCGAAGAAGGCGAGTCCGGCGAATAGGCCGTTGTGGAAAAGGAAGATATGGGAGCAATGAACAATGGCTGATCCGAACGAAGCCCAGCCGGATGCTGTAGAGCAGACCGCGGACTCACTCCTCGACGAGATTCTCAAAGAGACCAAGCTGAAGCCGGCGGATGAAGGCTACGACCTGACGAAAAAGGGTGTCGCCGCCTTCATTTCCGGCCTGCTCGAGCCCTCTCGGGCCGGTGAGAAACTCGACAAGGCGATGGTCGACGGGATGATCGCAGAAATCGATCACAAGCTGTCCCAGCAGCTCGACCAGATCCTGCACGCCGAGGACTTCCAGAAGCTGGAGAGCGCCTGGCGGGGACTGAAGCTCACCATCGACCGGACGAACTTCCGGGAGAACGTGAAGCTGGTCCTGATGAACGTCTCCAAGGAGGACCTCCTCGACGACTTCGAGGACGCCCCGGAGATCATGAAGTCGGGCCTTTACAAGCAGGTCTACACAAACGAGTACGGAACCTTCGGCGGCGAGCCCTACGCGGCCATGATCGCGAACTACGATTTCGGCCCCGGCCCGCAGGACGTCGCACTCCTCTCTCAGGTGGCCAGCGTCTCGGCCATGTCGCACGCGCCGTTCGTCGCGGCCGCCGGGTCGCAGTTCTTCGGCCTCGACGACTACGAAGGCCTTCCGAACCTGAAGGACCTGAAGTCCATCTTCGAGGGTCCGCAGTACACCAAGTGGCAAGCGTTCCGCGAGTCCGAGGACTCCCGGAACGTGGCGCTCACCTGCCCGCGCTTCCTCCTCCGGTTGCCCTACGACCCGGATGCCAATCCGGTCAAGGCGTTCAACTACCAGGAGGACGTGAGCGGTGCACACGCCGATTACCTGTGGGGCAACACCGCGTTCACGTTCGCCACGAAGCTGACCGACTCGTTCGCGAAGTTCCGCTGGTGCCCCAACATCATCGGCCCGAGTTCGGGCGGTGCGGTGGAAGATCTGCCGCTCCACCAGTTCGAGGCCATGGGCGAGATCCAGACCAAGATCCCGACCGAGGTGCTCATCTCCGAGCGCCGTGAGTTCGAGCTGTCCGAAGAGGGCTTCATCGGTCTCACCATGCGCAAGGGCAGCGACAACGCCTGCTTCTTCTCCGCGAACTCCTGCCAGAAGCCGAAGTACTTCGGCCAGAGCAAGGAAGGCAAGGAAGCGGAGACGAACTACAAGCTCGGCACCCAGTTGCCGTACATGCTCGTGGTCTCCCGCCTGGCGCACTACATCAAGGTGCTCCAGCGCGAAGCCCTCGGCAGCGACATGGAGCGGGGCGACCTCGAGCGGAACCTGAACAACTGGATCCGTCAGTACGTTTCGGACATGGATAACCCAGCTCCTGGAGTACGCGGCAGGCGTCCACTCCGCCAGGCAAAGATCACGGTGGAGGACGTTGAGGGGGATCCGGGCTGGTACAAGGTCGACATGAAGGTTCGACCGCACTTCAAGTACATGGGAGCCTTCTTCACACTTTCGCTCGTCGGCAAGCTCGACACGTAGTTGAAGCAGGCCTAGAGAGTCGTACAACGTAGGAGGAATACGTCATGCCGATGCCTGCCCACATGACCCTGGAAGGAGAAAACCAGGGGAACATCGAGGGCTCGTGCGAAATGCAGGGCCGGGAGAACACGATCCTGGTGGAAGCGTTCAACCACGAGGTTCACATCCCCCGCGACCCGCAGTCCGGGCTTTCCACCGGAAAGCGCGTGCACGGTGCCTTGTCCGTCGTGAAGGTCTACGACAAGTCCTCGCCGCTCCTGTACCAGGCGCTCTGCACCGGCGAGCACATGAAGAACGTCACGATCAAGTGGTACCGGATCGACCCGACCGGTCAGGAAGAGCACTACTTCACGCACGTGCTCGAGGACGCCATCATCGTGTCGATGAAGCCGTACATGCCGAACTGTCTCGACCCGCAGACCGAATCCTACACGCACATGGATGAGGTCCTGTTCACCTACAAGGTGATCCGGTGGACCTGGGAGATCGACGGCAAGGAGTACCAGGACTCCTGGCTCGTTCCCAAGTAGGGACAGCTCGATGACGACGGCCGCGCTTCGGCGTGGCCGTCGTCTCACGGCACGATATGGTCAGTGAACGGACGCTTCTCGAGCGCCTGGCGGATCCTCGTCCGGGCGCGCCCCGCACAGTTGCCCAGAACACGGACTTGCTCGCCGAATCCGTGCTGAAGCACCTGCGGCGGATGCTGAATTCATGGCATGGCCAGACACCGACCATGCCGGACTACGGAATCCCTACTCTCAGCGAACTGGTGCACTCGTTCCCTGAGTCGAATGCGATCCTGTCAAAGGCGATCCGGCTCTCGATCGAGAAGTACGAACCACGACTGAGGAGGATTCGAGTCGGAATCTGCGAACTCGACGACGACCCCTTGAACGTGCAGTTCGACATTTCCGCCGACCTGGTGACGGCGGATGAGAAAGCGGCCATCCGACTGGAGACCCGCGTGGATGCGGACGGCCGGGTGGAGGTCCGCTGACGTCTTGGAGTGACCGGCCCCCGGGGTAACGCGCGGTCGGGACGCCGCCCGCTCCTCCGGGGCAGGCGGCGCCGCGAAGTATTGATGGAGGGTGGATGTTCTATAAGTATTACCAGGAGGAGCTGAGCTTCCTGCGGGAGCTGGGGAAGGAGTTCTCCCTCGCGCACCCGGCGGCGGCACACTTCCTCACCGAGGCCGGGTCGGACCCGGACGTGGAGCGTCTGCTCGAGGGGTTTGCCTTCCTCACCGGGCGCATCCGGGAGAAGCTCGACGACGAGCTCCCGGAGCTGACCAGCACGTTCCTCGGCCTCCTCTGGCCGCACTACCTGCGGTCCGTGCCGGCGATGACCATCGTCACCTTCACGCCCATCCCGGGCGCGATCCAGGGCGTCCAGACGATCCCCGAGGGAACGGAGCTCGACTCCATCCCGATCGAGGGCACCCCGGTCCGCTTCCGGACTTCCTACGACACCGACGTCTATCCCATGAAAGTGGCGGATGCCGGGTTATTGGCGCCCCCGGGCGAGCGGCCCCGGCTCACCCTGACCTTCAAGCTCGATGCGAAGGCCAGGTACGAGGATGCCGTTCCCGATCGTCTGCGGTTCCACCTGCACGGCGACGTCACCATCACCCGGACCCTCTACCTCTACCTGGCCCGCTACCTGCACCGGATCCTCGTCCGGCCGGCCCGCCAGGCTGAGGCGGTGGAGCTTCCGCCGGGCAGTCTGGTCCCGGTGGGTTTCGAGGAGGAGCACGCCCTCCTCCCCTACCCGGTGGAGTCGTTCCGGGGCTATCGCATCCTGCAGGAGTACTTCGCCCTGCCGGAGAAGTTCCTCTTCTTCGACATCACCGGACTCGAGGCGACCCGCAGTCTGCCCATCGACGAGGAGTTCGAGGTCGTCTTCGAGTTCCAGGAGCCGCCGGAGGCCCAGATGCGGGTCACCGCCGACAACATCCGCCTGAATGCGACGCCGGTGGTGAACCTGTTCCCACACGACTGCGACCCGATCCGGGTGGAACATGAGCGTGCGGAGTACCGTCTGCGCCCCGCCGGACGCAATCCCGCGCACTACGAGATCTACTCGGTCGACAACGTCGAGGGACTCGTGCAGGGCACCGCGGAGCGCCGCAATTTCAAACCGTTCTACTCCTTCGATCACGGCCTGGGTCCCGGGCAGCAGGAGACCGTCTTCTACGAAGCCCAGCTCCGGCGGTCGGTCGTCGGCGACGGCACGGACAGCTACCTGTCGTTCGTCACCGGCCTGGAAGAGGGCACGACGCCGCCCGCGGAGATCATCTCCGTGGAGCTCACCTGCACGAACCGGCGGCTTCCGGAGAGGCTGCAACTCGGGGAGGTCAACGTCCCCACCAGCACCTCTCCGGAATTCGCCACGTTCGCGAACATCCGACCGGTGTCCCCTTCGGCCCGGCCGCCGCTGGGAGAAGGGCTGCACTGGCGGCTGATCTCCCACCTGGCCCTGAACCACCTGTCGCTCGACAGCAAGGAGAATTTCCGGGGGCTGCTGGAGCTCTACAACTTCCGGGCGCTCTATGACCGGCAGGCGGCGCGGCAGGGTGAATTGCTGCTGAAGGGCATCGAGCACGTCTCCTGGGAACCCGAGGAGTGGTTCCACCGCGGCACCCTGATCCGGGGCCGCCGGACGACGATCGAAATGCGCGAGGACAACTTCAGTTGCGAGGGGGAGATGCTTCTCCTGGCCTCGGTGCTCGAGGTGTTCCTCGGTCTCTACACAACCATGAACTCCTTCTCCCGGTTGCGGGTGAAGGGGCTGACCCACGGCGAGGTGTACGAGTGGCCCCCGAGAGTGGGACACCAGATTCTCCTGTAATCCGCGCCCTCCTCGAGAGGGGCAGGCGGTTTTCGTTCTTCCAGGCCGTGCGCCTGCTGGAGCGGATTCAACCGGGCTCCGTCCACATCGGACGGCAGGGTCCGGCGGATCGCGAGTCGATTCGCCTGCGCCCCAGCAAGAGCATGGGTTTTCCCCGGAGCGACCTGGAAGCAGTGGAAGTGCTCCCGGAAAACGGGCGGTATCGCATCACCTCGACGTTCCTCGGGCTCTACGGGTCGACCTCTCCCCTGCCGACCTACTACTCCCAGGAGTTGCTCTGGCAGGACGACTCCGAGAACTGCGTCCGGGACTTCCTCGATCTCTTCCACCACCGCCTGCTCTCCCTGTTCTTCCGGTGCTGGACGAAGTACCGCTATTTCGTGCGGTACATGGCGGGAGGCACGGACGAGGTCTCCAGCTACCTCCTCTCGCTGGTCGGCCTGGCGACCGATGGAATCCGTAACGCCAGCCCCGTTTCGCCGGTGATGCTGATCCGCTACGTCGGACTGATCACCCAGAGGCCGCACGGGGCGGAAGCCCTGCGCGCGATTCTCACGAGCTGGTTCGGAGGGCTTTCGATCGAGGTCCGCCAGTACGTGCATCGCTGGGTTCGCCTGCCGCTCAACCGGCGCAACCACATCGGCCGCAGTTCCACTACCGTCGGCGAGGACCTGGTCCTCGGCGCCCGGGTTTCCGACCGTGCCGGGAAATTCAGGGTCATCGTCGGGCCGGTGGGCTGGGAGCGTTTCCAACGGTTCCTGCCGGACGGTGCCGAATTCGAAGTACTGGTCGCGCTGACGCGACTCTACGTGACGGATCCACTGGAATTCGATGTCGAGGTCCGGCTCAAGGGCGATGAGGTTCCACGCCTGCGGCTGGGCGGCGCCAGCCCATATCGGGTGGGCTGGACGACCTGGGTACCCGCTGACGACATGGAGGACCAGGCTGTGGTCTTCCGGGTCCCGGACGCGGGCAGCAGCGATAGAAAGGCATCCTGATGGCCATCGACATGAAGGTTCTCCTCAGCCGGCTGAACGAGTTTCTGAAGAGCAGTCTGACCGACGGGGCGAAGTACTGCGTGAACCGCACCCATTACGAGGTGACGGTGGAGCACATGCTCCTTCGGATTGTGGAGAACCCGAACGCCGACATGCAGTCGATCCTGCGGCAGGTGGAGATCGACCCGGCCAAGGTGTTGCGTGTGCTCCAGGGCGAACTGGAGGAGATGCGCCGCGGCAACACCGGCAAGCCGGTCTTCTCCCCCACCCTGCTCAAGTGGTTCGAGGAGGGGTGGACGCTCTCGGCCGCGCAATACGAGCAGAAGCAGGTCCGTTCCGGCGCACTGCTGGTCGCCCTGCTCGAGAATCCACTTCGCTTCACGTCCGCCGCCGTGGCCGACGTCTTCACCGGCATCGACCTGGCCACGCTGAAGACCGACCTGATCGACATCGTCGCCGGCAGCATCGAGGACCCGGCGGGACCGGGCAAGGCCAAGGCCGCGGCGGTGTCCGGCGGCGGCGCGCTCGAAAAGTACTGCACGAACTTCACCGAACGCGCTCGCGAGGGCAAGATCGACCCGATCTTCGGCCGTGACCGCGAGATCCGCCAGATGGTCGATATCCTGGCGCGGCGCCGGAAGAACAACCCCATCGTGGTCGGCGAGGCCGGCGTCGGCAAGACCGCCGTGGTGGAAGGCCTGGCGCTCGCTATCGTCAAGGGCGACGTGCCCGACGTGATGAAGAACGTGGACCTGTGGTGCCTGGACCTCGGCCTCCTGCAGGCCGGCGCAAGCATGAAAGGCGAATTCGAGAACCGTCTGAAGAACGTAATCGAGGCGGTGAAGAGTTCCCCGAAACCGATCATCACCTTCATCGACGAGGCCCACACCCTGATCGGGGCCGGCGGCTCCGCGGGTGGCGGCGACGCGGCGAACCTGCTGAAGCCGGCTCTGGCCCGCGGTGAGTTGCGCACCGTCGCGGCCACCACCTGGTCGGAGTACAAGAAGTACTTCGAGAAGGATCCGGCGCTCGCCAGGCGGTTCCAGCTGGTCAAGCTCGAGGAGCCGTCGGAAGAGGACACTACGGTGATGCTGCGCGGACTGCGTACGCGCTACGAGGAGGCGCACCACGTCCGCATCTCCGAAGAGGCGGTCAAGGCCGCCGCCCAGCTCAGTAACCGCTACATCTCCGGCCGCTATCTCCCGGACAAGGCGGTCGACCTGATCGACACCGCCGCGGCGCGCGTGAAGATCGGCCTGTCGAGCCGCCCCCCCGTCCTGCAGGACGCGGAGCGGCTGATCCAGACGTTGGAGCGCGAGATCTACTCCATCGAGAAGGACCGGTCCGAAGGAATGGCCTTCGATGAGGAGCGGATCGGCGAACTCGAGGGTGAGATCGCAGCGGCGAAGGACGTCATGATCGGAATCGAAGATCGCTGGAAGGCGGAACAGGAGGTGGTGAACCGCATCCTCGACTGCCGGAAGAAGCTCTACGGCGACAAGTCGGAGGAAGCTGATGAGGGCGAGGTTGGCGAGTCCACTGATGAGGAGGCGACACCCGCTGAGCCAAGAGACGAGGCCGCAATCAAGGCTGACCTCGACGCCGCCAACCAGGAACTGGATGAGCTGCAGAGTACCGATCCGCTGATCTCCGTGGATGTAACCCCGGAAGTCATCGGCCAGGTGGTGAGCGACTGGACCGGCATTCCGCTCGGCAAGATGGTCAGCGACGAGGCCGGCGCGGTGCTGAGTCTGAAGGACACCCTCGCCGAGCGGATCATGGGGCAGGATGCCGCCCTGGAAGCCATCGCGCAGGGTATCAGCGCGAGCAAGGCCGGCGTCGGCAACCCGGATACCCCCATCGGTGTTTTCCTCCTGGTGGGACCGAGCGGAGTAGGGAAGACCGAAACGGGCCTGGGCCTGGCCGACCAGTTGTTCGGCGGCGAGCGCTTCATCTGCACGATCAACATGTCGGAGTTCCAGGAGAAACACACCGTCTCCCGGCTGATCGGTTCGCCCCCCGGTTACGTGGGCTACGGAGAGGGCGGCGTGCTGACCGAGGCGGTCCGCCAGCGCCCCTACTCGGTGGTGCTCCTCGATGAATGCGAGAAGGCCGACCCCGAGGTGCTGAACCTCTTCTACCAGGTGTTCGACAAGGGAATGCTCAGTGACGGCGAAGGCCGGATCATCGACTTCAAGAACACGGTCGTCCTCCTGACCAGCAACCTGGCCACCGACACCATCACCGAACTGGGACAGAGCCCGGTACCGCCGGATACGGACGAAATCGTCAGCGCGATCCGGCCGGAGCTCTCCGCGCACTTCAAGCCGGCCCTGCTCGGCCGGATGACGATCGTGCCGTTCCTTCCGATCAACATCGATGCCATGAAGATGATCGTCGGCCTGAAACTGAACAAGGTCGGCAAGCGGCTCGACGACAGCCATCGCATGAAATTCACCTACGACGATGCAGTGGTGGAGAGCATTGCCGAGCGCTGCACCGAGGTCGAAACGGGCGCACGGAACATTGATCACATCATGAGTGGAACTCTCCTGCCGGAAATCTCCCGGGAGATCCTCGGAAAGATGGCCGAAGAGGACCTGCCGGAGCGGCTGCACGTGGGACTGGACGCGGAAGGGAACTTCACCTATGAGTTCACCGGTGGAGGAGAATAGAGCTGATCAGACTGCACCCCGGATTCTGTGCATCGTCCTCCCCGCGGGGGAGACCGGCGATTCAGGGAGGCGGCGCGGACAGGACGAAGCCCGTCCTTCCGAGCCGGGATCTGGTTGGCCCGGTACGGGTCGACACTCGTGAGCCAGGGACGGACGGGTTGATGGAATGGACGGCGAAGACGGGAGATCCTGATGCCTGAGATCATCCGCAGAGCAAACGAAGCCGACGTCACGTTCCACAACGAGACGTACGAAACCGGGGACCTGAAGGTCGTCCGCTTCGAAGGCACGGAGGGAATCTCCGAGCTCTATCGATTCGTGCTCGAGGTGTCGACGGACGACCCCAACCTGGACCTCGGCACACTGGTGGGAAAACCCGGGGCCCTGCTCATCCGCGGCGTCGGCGATGTCCGGCGGGTCATGGGACAGGTGGCGCGGGCGGAGCACGCCGGGGTCGGGGTGAACCAGGCCCGCTACGTGCTCGAGATCGTGCCCTCGGTGTGGTACCTGACGCTGCGTCAGACCTGCCGGATGTTCTTCGAGATGAAGGCTGGCGATATCATCAGCCAGGTCCTCGCCGATGCCGGCATCCCCAGCAACGGTTTCGATATCCAAGCCAGCCATTGCCAGACCCGGGAATACTGCGTCCAGTACCGCGAATCCGACTGGGACTTCATCTGCCGGCTCATGGAAGAGGAGGGGATCTTCTACTTCTTCAAGCACGAGGAAGACGGCGAAGTGCTGACCGCCGGAGCCGTGCAGTCGATCCCGGTGCCTATCGCCGACCCGTCCGACGTGAAGTTCCACGACGCCTTCGGGCACCAGCAGGACGATGAAGTCGTCCACTCCTTCCGGTTCTCGCAGTCCATCCGGCCCGCGGGCTTCACGCATACCGACTACGACTTCAAGAAACCCAAGCTGAACCTTCAGACGAACTCCGAGGCGGATTCGGCGATCCACTCGAACCTGCAGATCTTCGACTATCCCGGCGCCTACGTGGCGAAGGACGCCGGGGATCCTTTCGCGCAGCACCGGATCGAGGAATTGCGCGCCTTCGCCCTGCGCGGATTCGGCGAAGGCAACGTGAAGCGACTTACGCCGGGCTTCAAGGTCACCTTCGAGGATCACGCCCGTGACGACCTGAACCGCGAATACCTGATCACGCGGGTCGTGCACCGGGGAACCAGTTCCGCCGCCGCCGAGGAGGAGGGGGGCGGCGGAAACGACAGCTACCTGAACACCTTCGAGGTGATTCCCTCCGACGTGCCCTTCCGCCCCGCGCGGATCACCCCCCGGCCGGTGGTCCACGGAGTGCAGACCGCCGTGGTCGCCGGTGCTTCCGGCGAGGAGATCTACACCGACGAATTCGGCCGCGTAAAGGTCCGCTTTCACTGGGACCGCGCCGGCGACTACGGAGAAAACAGCTCCTGCTGGATACGGGTCAGCCAGGCATTCGCGGGTGGACAGTACGGCGCGATCTTCACTCCGCGAGTGGGCCAGGAAGTCATCGTGGAGTTCATCGAGGGGAATCCGGATCGCCAGATCATCACCGGACGGGTCTACAACGCGGAACAGAAGGTCCCCTACCCCCTCCCGGACGAGAAGACCAAGTCCACGATCAAGACCAATTCCTCCACGGGTGGCGGCGGCTTCAACGAGATCCGCTTCGAGGACAAGGCCGGCGAAGAACAGCTCTTCATCCATGCCCAGAAAGAGATGGACATGAGGGTGCTGAACGACCGGCGGGAGTGGATCGGCAACGACCGCGCCCTGATCGTGGAGAACGACCGCAAGACCGGCGTCGCCAACGACGACGAGCTGACGGTCTCCCGGGACCGGAAGGAGCAGGTCGACCGGGACCTGGCGGTCACCGCGGGGCGGGACCTCTCGCAGGACGTGGGCCGGGACCACAATCTGAAAGTCGGTGGAAAGCAGGCGATCAAGGTCTCCGAGAGCTATTCCCACGATGTCGGTGGAGACGTGATCGAGAAGTACGGCGGGGCCCAGAGCACGGATGTGACCACCGATGTGTACATCAAGGGCGGGGTGAACGTCGTCATCGAGGCCGGCGTGCAGCTCACCTTGAAGGTCGGCGCCAATTTCGTCAGCATCGGCGCGGCCGGCGTGGACATCGTCGGCACGATGGTGAACATCAACAGCGGCGGCTCGGCGGGCAGCGGCAGCGCCGGCTCACCGGTCTCCCCGGCGGCCCCGGCGACGCCCGGAGAGGTGCCGGAAGCGGGGGACGATGAGCCCGGCACCAGCCCGACGTTCAGCGGCGGCGCGGAGGTCACCGACCCCCTCGAACTCCAGACTCTCAATGCTCCCTGGCACAATGAGAGTGCGGAGCACCAGGGCGAGGATCAGAAGACCTGGGTCGAGATCGAACTCCTCGACGGGAACGACGAGCCGGTCAGCGGAGAGAAGTACCGGATCATCCTCCCGGACGGAGAGACGGTGGACGAAGGCACCCTCGGCTCCGATGGCAAGAAGAAGATCGACAACATCGACCCTGGACAGTGCCGGGTCATCTTCCCCGACCTGGACGCCAACACCTGGGAGAAGATCTAGATGCCTCAGCACACGGTGAGCCTGGGGGAGTCGGTTTCGAAGATCGCCGCCGACAACAAGCTCGCGGACTACCGGGAGATCTGGAACCACCCCAGCAACCGCTCGTTCGCGAACGGCCGCGACCCGAACCTCCTCTACCCCGGCGATGAGCTGTTCGTCCCCGAGCAGCGGCAGAAGGACCTGATCGCGAGCACCGGGATGACACACCAGTTCCGGAAGAAGGTGCCGAGGAACAGGATCCGCCTGCAGATGCTCGACGGCAACATGAACCCGATCGCCGAGGCGGACTACACCCTGACGGTCGGAGACGACACCTACACCGGCAAGACCGACGACGAGGGCCGGATCATGAAGGACATGGCGGTGGATGTGGATTCGGGCACCCTGGAGTTCGGTGGACGGACGATCGAATTGGAGATTGGAAGCCTGGCCCCGCTCGACAAGGTGGAGGGGATTCAAGCCCGTCTCCAGAATCTCGGCTATGCGGTCGAGGCCGTGGACGGCGATGGCTCCACCGACGCCTACAAGGACGCCGTCAAGGCCTTCCAGGCGGATCACAAGTTGTCGGTGGACGGCATTGTGGGCCCGAGAACCCGGGGCAAGCTCAAAGACTTCTACGGCTGCTGATCAGGAGGCGTGATGGGACTGAGAGTCGCACCGAACCTCGATAACACGATCGCCAGCCGATTCGAGTACGAGCTGAAAATCGTCTATCTGGGCCACGAGGTCCTGAAGACGGACCCGGATGATCCGGAGTTCAACGAAAAGTACCGCTGCGTTTTCCGGCTGAACGAGGTGGCGGGAGACCGCAAGGTCGAGGCGGACGAAGAGGTCCTCAGCAAGGACAAGGACAAGAACTGGCAGATCGTGGTCCGTGACAACCACGCCCTTCACAAGCAGGACGAGGATCTGCTCGGCTCCGCCGGCGACACGAAATCGAAGCCGGCGAACTATGCGTCGCGCAAGTGGGTGCGCGACATCCGCCCCGCCGTCCCCTTCCGGGTCGAGGTGAAGAAGAAGGAGGGCGACACCGAGGTCGATATCGAGAACGACGAGCTCCTCATCGGCTGGAAGGTGCTCGACCCCGAGGAGGAGTACGCGGCCATCGACAAGGCGCGCAACCCGGGGCAGCCCAAGCAGTGGATCAAGGACTTCTTCAAGACCTACCAGCGGGTAACCAACAGCGACACGGAGCAGGGTGATGACGACTGCTCCGATCAGTTCGACGGCGCCCGGAAACGCGATTCGGTGCTGCAGGCGACGAAGCTCCTGTACGAGGCGCCGTTCAATGCTTCCTCCCCGAAGCCGCTCCATGGCGGGGATGAGCGCAACGAGGCGAAGAGCAAGGTCGTTCCGGACAAGGACGACGCTAAGCTCGGCGTCTCCGAGGTCTTCTTCTTCCCTCCTCCCATCGGCGGCGACAATTACACGTTCGAACTCACGCTCCTGCCGAAGAAGGGCGCGGCCCGGAAGTTCAAGAACTCCGCGGGCAAGGTCGTCGAGAAGTACGAGACCATTCCGTTCACGATGTGGCGTGAAGTCACGATCGACCTCATGGTCACGTTCGACCCCGTGGACGAGGCGTACATCAACTGGGACGATGTCACGAACGTCTACCACGCCGCCTTCGTGAAGATCGTCAAGCCGGAGGGTTCCGACCACGTCGTGAAGTACAACGAGACCGTCTGGAAGCAGGTGGTGAAGGACTACTACCGCAACGACGTGGGCAACCCGAACGCCACCACCGTGAACAACAACGATCACTACGACTTTCGCAACTACATGCTTCCCACCTATCCCGGCGCATCTCTCCCCGCCAGCGACCGCGACTCCTCCGATCCCACGTTGCCGAGTTCCGACTGGTGCTGGACCCACGGCGAGGGCCTGGCGAAGAAGTTCCTCGCTCGCGCCTATGGAGAGAAGGGCAAGGACAACCCCCGGAGCACGGACCGGAAGCAGGACAAGCAACCGGGCCTCTTCATGTTCTTCGGTAAGCACCTGCACCCGAACTCCACCGCTCTCGGCATGTATATGGGCGACCGGGAGTTCTTCATGGTGGAGCGCGGTGACGCCACCTGTACTTTCGCCCACGAGTTGGGGCACGCCGTGTTCCTCCGCCATGCCATGGTAAGCTTCGACGGCGCGAACAAGGTCTGCCGCGACAAGCGAAACTCAAACTGGCTGGACCACGACCAGAACGAATCCCTGATCTGCCTGATGGCCTACAACAACGACTACTACGGCGCGGACGGCAAGACCATGCGGACTTCCAACCCGGTCTCGTGGCATTTCTGCGGCATGTGCAACCTGAAACTGCGCTTCTGGGAAACCGTGAAGATGCAGAAGAACGTGGTGATCAAACGCAAGCTGCTCGAAGGATTGAAACCCATCAAGATCACCACCGCCGCCTACGCCGCAATCGGTGGGGCGCTCTCCATGTCGAAGACCGGTCACCTGGATTTCGCCGCTCTGGCGGAGGGTGAGTCGTCGAACAACAACGGGGGCGGTCCCTGGCGCAAGGATCTCCGGTCCGCCAAGGGCGGCCGCTGGGTCTGCAACCGTCCGGCTCTGGCCAGATTTGTCACATACGGCGGAAGCAGTTTCAAAGGGCGCCTGCAGGGCCAGGGTGCGGGCACCGGCAGCGTGAAGATCCACTTTGAGTTCAACGGGATCAAGAGCCAGAACACAATCACCGTCAACCTGACCTGACAGGGCAATACGATGGCAAAGCTGAGCCTGGATCTTTTTCTCGAGAAGCAGGAGTTCGTGCACGGGGAGTCGATCCGGTTTGTCGCCACCCTGACGAACCGGGGTGCCGCGCCGGTGACCATTCTCTCCCTCCAGCGCCTGTCGCGCGCGCTGCGGATCGTGGTCACGGATGCCGACGGGAAGGAGCGGAGTGCCGACGCCCTCAACCTCCTTGGTCGGGAAGGCATGCCGGCGCCGCACGTTCGCGCGTTTCCGGAGATAACCCTGGCACCCGGCCAGAAGGCAAAGGAGCCCGGCGACGTGCTCCCCTGGCTCGGTGAACTCGAGCCGGGAACCTACACGATCACGGCGTCCTACTCGCACGATCCCAACGCCTTCGCGGATTCCAATCCGGCGACGATCACGGTCAAGGCGGCCAGCCCGGCCATGGCCGCGGCCTCCCTGCCGAGCGCGGTGTTCGCCAGAGCGCCCCGTCTCTCCTCCTGGCAAAATCGTGGAGCAAAAGGGTTCACCCTGTTCCTCCTGGCGACGAGTCCGAACGATCCCACCGTTGCCCTGGCGAACCGGCCGCTCACGACCCTCACCGGCGAGTTCGAGGTTTACCCGGCGTCGGCCAACGCCAATCCGGCCGCCGCGGACTACCTCGTGTGGATCGAGGGGGGGAACACCCTCCGTTCGCTGCGCCTGCCCGCGGAAGCCGCCCCGGACGCCCCCGTGAAAGTGCCGCTCCCGACTCCCGGCCTTTCAGTGATCGGCCGTCCGTTCTCGGACGAGTCGGGGGTGATGTGGACCGTGCTCGCCGACGCGGAGGGAACTCGCGCCACGCTCGTGAAGCTCGCCCCGGGCCTGCCCGCGAGCGCCACGCCCATCAACCCCACCCCTCCCATGAGCGGCGCAACGGAAATCCAATGGACGAGGGACGAGCAGTTGATCCTGCTCTGGACCGGCGAGAACCCCCGGGAGATCCACGGCGCACTGACCGCATTGAAGGCCCCCGCGAACCCCCTGACCGGCCGCCGCCTGTTCACCGCGCCGCAGCCGGTGATCGATCTGAAGAGCTACATGCACTACGACCAGCAACGCGAGACGTACACCCCGATGTGCATCGCGCTCTGCCGGAACGAGGCCCTCGACCTCTTCCTCACCGTGCGCGTCAACCTGGCCACCGGAGCGATGGTGAGCAAGGAGGAGTTCATCGCCGACGGCATGGGTGAACTCACCGTGCTGCAGGCGGAGGTCGATGGCGACAACCTGGTGGCGTACCTGATGACCGACCCGGACGGGAACGTCCACTACGCCCCGCCGGATCTCGCGGATACGGCGCCGGTCATCCTCGTCGACGCCATGCCCCACCTGGATATTCCGGAAGTGCCGCTGACCACGAAGATGTACCCCCTGCTCCTCGCCGCCGGCCGCCTCGGCAACCGCCCGGGTTTCTACCTCCGCTACATCGAGGAAGGGACGCACTTCTCAACGAAGAAAATGTAGCGGAGCGCCGTGGAACATTCACATGGACAAGACACCTGCTCAGGCTTCTCTTCCTGGTCATCGGCCTGCTGGCGCTTGCTTCCTCCATCCTGATCCGAAAAAACGGCGGCGGATTCCCGCTCTGGGCCGGTGGTTTCCCGGTCGGGCCGCTCTTCCTCTTCCTCGGCGGCAACGCGATCTTCCGAAGCCTCGAGCGTGATCCTGATCGGCGTCGAAGGCTCAGACTGAGAACCGCAACGGTGCGCTGCCCCCCGCCACCTTCCTGGACGGCGAGACGCTGATCTCGCGACCGCGGATGGCAACCTCCGCATCCTTCCCGAACAGACCTTCGAGCGCTGTCCGGAAGAGCATCGCCACCTCGTCACCGGAAGCGTTCGCCGGCACCTGGTTCCGGACCTCGTTCAGCACCGCGGCCACTCGCGAAACGAAGACCTGGTAGGGCAGGTTCGCGCGCACCCGGGCGGCTTCCGTCTCGTCCGGATCGGAGAACTTCTCCGGGCCGTGAACCGTCGGCGCCGCAGAGAGCACTGCGGAATCCATACCCTCCTGTCCGGCAAAGCAGATGATCCCCGCGCGGCTGAGATCCTGGCGGCGGCCCTCATCGAGCACGACCTCGACGGACGAGCCCTTGGCGGTGGGCCAGACCGGGAGATCCTCGAGAGCGCCGTCGCCACGGGGTGAAGCGATCACTCCGGCGAAGCGGGTCCGGCCGACGGCACCCGACACGAGCGCCGCAAGGGCCAGCGCGGGGCTGCCGTGAAGCAGCACGCCATCGGGTTCCTCGTAGCCGAACCTCTTCACCCGCGCGCCGCCCGGCCGGTACGGCATGCGGAGGAGCGGACCGTTCACCGCCGCGCCGAGCCAGCGGGAGGGCTCCTTCTTCCGAAGAGAGCTCCACTTGATGACGGCGGGGCCGTCGAGGTATTCGAGCAGGTGCACGCCGGCCAGTTCCGCGGTGGAATCGACGCCGAAGAACCCGGGCGCCAGGGGAACCAGGACCGGGGCCTGGACCTGCTCACCGATCTCCGCCACCGCCGTGAGCAGTTCGATCTCGGGCGCCTCGCACCCGAACGGCCGGTCGAGCACAATCAGTCCCACCGGAACCTCGGCCGCACCGGAGAGTTCCGTACGAGCCACGCTCTCCATGGCCTCCCGGGCACTCCCGGGCGGGACGGAGAGCACCTCCACAGTGACCCCGGCCCGGAAGTCGGTTCGGTCGATCAGGAGCTTCAGGCCGCGCCAGACCGCTTCCAGCCTTCGAAACTCGGGATGATGCAGTGCCAGGGTGACCTGCCCGGCGATCCCCCGATCGAGTTCCGAGAGGACGCTGTTCACCGACGCGGTGTCCACCGGCTTCCCCCGCCCGACGGACTTCGCGATCAGCGAGACCACCTCGTCGAGCGGAGAGCGGCCGGTGCTGGCCGACGGCGTCAGGGGAGTGAGTTCCGTGTTGGCGGCCTCGGCGGAGCCGTCGAGATCGACCATGTCCATGAGGTCGCCGAGCAGATCATCGGACTTCGCCGTGCTCCCGGTCCCCACCGGGGCGGGTGGTTCGGAGGGTGGAGCGACACGGCCCGCCAGGGCTTCGCGGATGCGGTCCCGAAGCTCGGGATCGACGGTGGTCTTTCCCAGCGCGGCGGCGAACGCTTCCCCGTCGAGCTTGCCGTTCCGGAGGTCGGTGACCAGGTCCCGCACCGCCATCAACTCCGATGCCTCCGGTAACGACCTGGCGAGGCCGTCCGGAGTGAATCCGGCGAGGTCCGGAATCTCCACGGTGAGGAGTCTCTCCCGTCCCGGGCCGGCGTCGGGATCGGGCACGGGCAGGCGGGGCGCCAGCTTGAAGCCGGCCAGCACATTTCCGAATTCGTCCCGGTCGATCCGAATCGACCGCTCCCCCATCGGGGAGGAGCCGGAGGACGGTTCCCTGGCCATCAGCTCAGCCAGAACGAGAATCCGGAACGGGTGAGAAGGCTGTCCCTCCCCCGCTCCATCCCAGGGCATTCCGAATTTCAGATTTCGTTCCGTGGCCATGTCATCCCCCGGCTTTTTCCGTCCATCGATCAGATCGGCAACTCGAAAGTGAGGTCGATCTCCTTCTCCTCGATCTCGAGCGTCGGCTTCACCTGAATGCGGGCCGTGCGGCCATTCCCTTCCCGCTCGGCGACGTCCACCGAAACCGCGTCATCTCCACCGATGGGACCGAGGAAGGAGGTGAAGCCCTCCTTGAAATGCGACTGCACCTCGTCGTCGCCGGCATCAGATGGTGCGGATTCGAGGAGTTTCAGCGTGAAGTGGGACAGGTGGCCGGCAAAGAGTTGGTGCGCCACCGCTCCGTTCAGGGAGAGATGCCCCGGGATGTTGCGGTGCAGGTTCACGAGCAGCGGGAAGTACGCGAAGTTCGCGTTGGAGCGCCCCACCAGCGTGGTCATGCCCATGCGCGTCAGGGCGTTGGCGTTGACCTCGTCGATGGCCACTTCGACCGACGACCAGGCGGTTTCGGTCGCGGAGATCGGCACCTCCCGCACGGGCAGGCCCTGGTGGAACGGCGCACCGGTGTTGCCGGAGACATCCGCACAGTGACCGTGGGCGATGAAGCTCTGCGCGAGGTTGCGGCCGAAGATCCAGATTCCGCGGCCCCACAGGTAGGTTTCCGGGCGTGCCGCCTCGGCCTTCTCACGATAGGCGAAGGAGTCGACGCCGCCCACCCCGGGCTCGTAGAGGGTTCGGAGCAGGGCGCGGTTGAGGGTCAGCGTGCTCCAGCGCGAGTCCTCGCTCTTCTGGAACGTCTGGATCCGCTTGTAGACCGGTGCGGCCAGCCGGGAGGAGAGATCCTTCAACGCGGTCAGGTGCAGGAGCGACTTCAGGCCGAAGAGCTCCGGTCCGGTCGAGGCCACCAGCATCACCTGGAGGATGCGCGCCAGTTCGGCCATCTCCTCGAGCGGCCCCATCAGGTGCGCGCGGTGATCGAAGTCGAAGTCGAGCAGCACCGTGGATACGGGGACCTCCGTCCCGGCGTACTCCGGATCGAATACTTCCGTCCGAAAACGATCGACAAGGTTTCCGCGAAGCGCGGGCAGGATCTCCACGACGACGTTTTCATCCTCCCCGACGCCGTCGAGCAGGAACCGGAGGCCGCGCCAGGCCGCCTCCACCCGTTGCAGATCGGGGTGATGCAGAACCGCATCGAGTTGGGCTCCGAGTGCCGCGTCCGCCGCGGGGTCCTCCTCTTCCCCCATCGCCTTCCGCTCGGAGACCGCGGCCGCCAGCGCCGGAAAACCTTCGACGATGCGGTCCGGATGGAACCCGGAGGGGCTGGAGAGATCCACCGTGATCTCGTGCGCACCACCACCACCCAGGCGGTCGGGCACGGTCAGTTTCACCGAGGGGGCGAGGCTCTTCAGGACCTCGTTGAATCCGGAGAGGGAAACCGGCGTCGAGCCTCCCTCACAGGACAGACCGAAATCGGCCATCACGACCAGACGGAGGGGAAGCGGATTCTTCCAGTCACTCATCGGCTCTCTCCAGGGAATCACAAGACGACTTGCGCCGCGCGAACAGGTCTCACGATTGTCGCGGGTCGCAGTTCAGTCTCAAGGGGAAATCCGCAACGATGGCGCGGGAGGATCCCCGACCTCGCCGGCTTCAGCCGGGAAGCAACACCGCCGGGCGGGATCAAGCGGCCCTCGAGTGCAGAGTCGTTTCCAGACGGGTCCTCCACGGTAGACCCCTTGGTCCTGTCCCGGGTCGAGGCATAATCTGGCTCATCGTCCCGGAGATACCCATGCTGATCCGAAAGCTGCTGCCCGGTCTCACCCTCCTGATCCTGCTTGCGGCCACCACGGCCCATGGACAGGACGCCCCGGCGGGCGATGGGATCCAGACGCAAATCAAGAAGCTCAAGACGGCCAGGGCGGCACTCGAAGCCGAGGATCTGGCCGCCGCGGCCGAGGCTCTTCAGGTGCCCGCTATCGAAGCGGATGCGGTCGATGACTGGAAGAGCGCCATCGACTTGCGGCTCATCGCGCTCGCCGGGCATGAGCATCTTCCCAGGCTCAGACGCGGGATCCCCGAGCAGGCCGACATCGAACGGCGACAGGGAATGGCCCGGGCCGGGGAGGAGAAGCTCGACAGCGAGATCGCCATCTACGGCGAAGAGTACGCGCTGCCGGAGGACTCTCCGGAACTACTGAGCAGGCACGAGTCCCGCCTGGCGGAGTTGAGCGCCCAGCGAAAATCCATCCAGTTGCGACTGGCGGAACGGGGCGAGGAGACTGCGGGCGTCGAGCGGGATCTGCCCTCGTTTGAAGCGAAACTGGAGTCTCTGCGTGCGGAAAACGGCGAGGATCCGCCGGACGCTTCGGACGCTCTCGGCATCTTCCGCCGAGAGACCGTGGCCCTCGATCTCGACTACCGGGAGAGGTGGGTCGAATACGCGAAGCTGCTTCTCGAGCGTGGTGACGCTCTTCGGAAGACGCTCGATCTCGAAGGCAAGTTGCTCGCCCGCCGCGAAGAGCGCGAGAGGAACATCGTGGAGCGTGCGAGAAAGCGCCTCCGGGAGAGCCACAGCCGGAAGGCCGCCGAGTTCGCCCGGCTGGCCGGGGACGCCAGGAAGAATGCGAAGGCGATCGACCTCAAGGGCCTGCCCGAGGACGACCCCGGACGGGGGGAGAAGGCCGATTTCGAGCGGGACGGGAAGATCTACGAGCTCAAGTCCTCCACGGAGACCGACCGCGCCTTCCTGCAGCAACTCCAGGGCATCATCGAGGACGAGCAGGCCGAGAATGAGGACTTCCTGGAATCGAAGACCTGGATCGAGAAGCGCTTCAAGTCGTCGAGGGGAGTCTCCTCGCGCACGGCCGACCTCCTCATCAAGGCACTGCACCGCGTCCGAACCACCCGCCGCAGTCTCGATCGGGAGTTGATCCCGCGACGGGAGAACTGGCACAACAACTACCTCACCTACCAGGCCTAGGTGGACGATCAGTTGCGGGAGTTGAGGAGTGCCGAGGGCGAAGAGCTGCTGATCGCCGCGCTGAGGGATCGCGAGAAGCGGGTTGGCGAGGTACTCCCCCTCCTGATCCAGTTGGACAAGATCTATGCCGAACGGGAAGCCTGGGCCGACGAGATCTACCCGGTGATCCTGAGCCTGATCTACTGGGTGCACAGTGACCCCCCCCTCGGCCTGGAAGTGCTCTCCGATCTCGAAAGCGAACTGCCCGTTACCGCGACACTCCTGTTCGGCGCAAACACCCTGGTGAACGCGCGACGCACGGCGACCACCGGGGGCTTCTCCTTCATTCTCGCCGCCCTGGGGATGCTGCTGCTGTTCGCATCGGGGATCGTCCTGCCCGGCATCCTTCGCCGCCGTTCCCTCGAGTGGCAGTACCGCGGCAGGGCCGCCTCCGTCCTGGTGCAACGGCTGCTCGCCACGGTCCTGATCGCTTCACTGGCGCCGATCTGTCTGCTGATCGCCGCCCGCCTGCTGATCGCCATGCAGCTTCCCGATGCGTGGGAGATCCCCGGCCGGATGCTGCTCCAGGGCCTGGCGGTCATCTTCTTCCTCCGCCGCATGCTGTGGTCCATGTCCCGGGAAGGGGGCGTCCTCGAAACCAACCTGAAACTCTCTGCGGGCGCTGCGAGGCAATTGCAGAGAACCGCCCGCTGGACCGTCCGGGGAATGCTCTTCCTGGGGCTGCCCTGGTGGATCCTCAAGTCGGAGCCCATCAGCATGACCGTGGTCCCACGACTGCTGTTCACGATGATGCTCGTGTACTTCGCCGTCGTGCTCTTTCGCCTCGTCCGCGGCAAGGCTCCCCTCTCCATCGCTCTCTTCGGTACGTCGGGTTTCTGGCCCCGGGCGTGGTTCGTTGCGGGGCCCGTTCTGGCCCTCGGGCTCGCCGCCATTGTCGGGATGGAGGTGCTCGGATTCCGCTACGGCGCCCGCCGGTTGGCGGTGAACGTGCTGGAGACCTTCGGCGCGGCGGTCGTCATCGCCCTCTTCTACAAGGTGCTCCTCAATGTCACGGAGAAAGCATCCCGAAAACTCCGGTACCGCCGGGACGAGGACACGAACTATGCGGAGGCCCGGAAGCTGAGTGAGGAAGTCTTCCAGAAAGCCACGCGTTTTGTCGGAGCGATCGCCGTGCTCGCAACGGTGGTGTTCCTCGCCGGCTTCTGGGGCTTCAGCGAGTCCATCCGGGGCTTCTCCGAAGGGCTGCGGGTCTACACCATCGACGGGGATGCGGGACTGTACCTCACGGTCTGGGACCTGCTGAGGGCCGTGGCCGTCATCTTCGCCGGCCATATCGTGGTGGCGAACCTGCCGGCGCTCTACGAAGTGCTCGTGTTCTCCCGCATGGAGAAGACGGACAAGGGCACGCGCTTCGCTATCGTGACCATCACTCGATACGTCGTGCTCATCGCCTCCTACAGCCTGGCGATCCTGATCCTGCACATCAGTCTGTCGAGCCTCGGCTACGTTTTCGCCGCGTTGTCCGTCGGCCTCGGTTTCGGCCTGCAGGAGATCGTGTCGAACTTCGTCAGCGGCCTGATCCTCTTCTTCGAACGCCCGGTGCGCGTCGGCGACTTCGTCACCGTCGGCGAGACCAACGGCACGGTGGAGAAAATCAGCATCCGGGCCACCGAGGTGGTGAACCTGGACCGACAGGTGATCATTATCCCGAATCGGATGTTCATCACCCAGGAGGTGACGAACTGGTCCCACAACGACGATTTCATCCGCCGCACCGCGAAAGTGGGCGTAGCCTACGGCAGTGACGTGGAGCAGGTAAAGCGGATCCTCCACGACATCGCATCGAACAATCCTCGCGTCCGCAAGAGCCCCCCCATCGAAGTCCTGATGATGGAGTTCGGCGACTCCAGCCTGAACTTCCTGGTCCGGGTCTACTCGACCATCGCCGATCGCAATCTCGTGCTGCATGAGATCAACACGGAGATCACCAGGCGCTTCGAGCAGGAGGGCATCGAGATCCCGTTCCCGCAGACCGATCTGCACGTGCGCAGTATCCAGGACGAAAAGGCGATCGCGGCGATGATGAGAAAGGCGAACGAGTGAGCCATGACCTCACCCTGATCCTCATCCTGGTGGCCACCCTCGGCGTCGTCGCCCAATGGCTGGCCTGGCGATTCCGGATGCCCGCCATCGTGGTCCTGCTGATCGCCGGCGCCCTGGCCGGCCCGGCCACCGGCCTGATCAGCCCGTCGAGGGATCTCGGCGCGCTCTTCGACCCCATCGTGAAGATCGCGGTGGCGCTGATCCTCTTCGAGGGCGGCCTGAGCCTTCGGCTCCACGAACTGAAGCAGGCCCGGAGCGGGGTCCGAAGGCTCGTGTTCCCGGGAGTGCCCATCGCCTTCGTACTCGGCTCCACCGCCGCGATCCTGATCGGCGGTCTCAGCCTGGCCGTTGGCGCGGTCTTCGGAGCGATCATCGTCGTCACCGGCCCCACGGTGATCCTGCCTCTCCTTCGCCACGCCCGCCTGTCGCGGCGGCCGGCCTCGTACCTGAAGTGGGAGGGCATCGTCAATGACCCGATCGGCGCCCTCCTCGCGGTGCTCGTCTTCGGCGCCGTCGTCGCCGGGACCGGAGCTGCTTCTCTGCCCGGAATCCTCACGGGCATCCTCCTCACCATCGTCGCCGCGGCGGTTTTCGGCCTCGGACTCGGGTGGCTTCTCGCACGGTCCTTCCAGAAGGGGTACGTCCCGGAATACCTGAAGGCCCCGGTCCTCCTGAGCGCCGCGATGGTGGCGTTCTACGCTGCCGACCTGGTGCAGCACGAAGCCGGCCTGGCCGCGGCCACCGTACTCGGGATCGTGCTCGGCAACTCCCGACTGGCCTCGATCGACGAACTCCGGCGGTTCAAGGAGTACGTGGTCATCCTGATGGTTTCGACGGTGTTCCTCCTCCTGACCGCGAACATCAATCCGTCCGAACTGGCGGGTTTGACCGTCCGGCACGGCCTTCTCCTCCTGTCCCTGTTGTTCGTGGTCCGCCCCCTCACGGTCTATCTCGCCACCATCGGCGCGGACATCGAGCCGAAAGAGCGCCTGTTGATCGCCTGGATCGCGCCCCGCGGGGTGGTGGCCGCGGCGGTCGCGGCGAGCTTCGCGGGCCCCCTGGTCGAAGCCGGCCACGAGGATGGAAAGGTGCTGGTGCCGCTGATGTTCGCGTTCATCACGGTCACGGTCTTCGCGCACGGCTTCAGCATCAAGGGTCTGGCGCGCCGGCTCGGTCTGGCCTCGGCCTCGCCGAACGGGCTCCTGATCGTGGGCTCCAACGCCTTCTCGGTCGAGCTGGCGAAGAGCCTCTCGGAGATCGAGACCCCGGTGGTGATGGCGTACTCCTCCTGGCACCGGTTGCGCCGCGCCCGCATGGCCGGGATCCGGGTCCACTACGGCGAGGTCGCCTCGGAGTCGAGCGAGGAGCGGCTGGAAATGAACCAGGTCGGCAGCCTGCTCGCCGCGACGGGCAACGACGCCTACAACGCGCTGGTCTGCACGACCTTCGCGCCGGAACTGGGGCGCAACAACGTCTACCAGCTCCCCCTGGCCGCGGCCGATGAAGACGACCCCCGTGGACTGAGACATACGGTGCGGGGCGCCATCGTCTTCGAGACCGACGCGGTGCAGGACCTCCTGCTCCGGCGGCACTACCAGGGCTTCAAGGTCCGCAAGACCGTGCTCACCGAGAACTACGACGCCGCAACCTTCGAGGCGGACATCGACGAGGATGCGATACGCCTGCTCCTCGTTCGCCCGACCGGCCGCCTCGTCTTCCACACCGAGAAGGAACCACTCTCACCGGAGCCCGGCGACACGGTATTCACTTTCGTTCCCGGGTAGAATCAAGGGATGCGATCGGGCCCTCTGACATTGGCGCTCCTGTTTCTCTTCGCGCCATCCGGCACAGCCGCGGAGGAGCGCCCGCTCAAACTCAAGCCCGTGGAGCTGTCCCCCACGGTGCGGTCGGAAATGCCGATCTATCGGATTGCGGTCGGACCGGACCGGCCTCACCGCGTCGCGGGCCGCACCGGTGACATCACCTTCGCGCTGAAGGACGGCGCGCTCTTCGTCGATGCGGACGGCGAACCCGGCTGCGAGGTCCGGGTGGTGCCCGACCGGGCTGTGGCCGTCGCCCTCGACGCCGGGGAACTGCCCCTGATGTTTTCAAAGGGAGACCCCGCGGCCGGAGAACCGGCGTGGTCGGTGGTCAACCTCCGCTGCCTGAGGGCTACGATCGGCAGAACAAAGGTCCTCTTCGTGGATCTCGATGCCGACGGGATGTATCTGACTCCCTTCGTGGATTACCTGATCGGGAAGAGGGGGGAGGTGCTGCATCCCGTCGCGCCGTCGCTGGTACTCTCCCGCAAGGTCTTCAGCCTGCGCACCCGGCCCGGGGACGGTCTCGCCTGGATACGCCCGGACCCCGAATTCGCGGACCGGGACTCCTTCCCGAACTTCGCCGGGGCGGTGGCCGGCCTTCTGCACCTGAATGCCCTGCGGGGCCGGATGAATCTCCCCCCGGTCGCTCTGAACCGTGACGCCTCCCGCGCGGCCCTGCTCCACATCGGCTACCTCGAGCGAAACGGCGGCAACGGTCACGTGGAGCGCAACGACTTCCCGGGGTACACCCGCGAAGGGGCCGTGGCCGGTCTGAACTCGATCGGCTGGTCGGGCGGCGGCAGCGTCACGACCGCAATCGACGGGCACCTCTCGAGCCTGCTGCACCGGATGGGACTGATCGACCCCCGCATCACGGAGATCGGCATCGCCAGCCGGGGGGCGCGGATCTGGATCAACCTCGAATGCGCCAGGAAGCGCGCGTGGGACCACCAGGGACCGGTCATCTTCCCCGGCCCGGACGGCGGCTGGATGACCGGAGCCTACAGCGGAGACAACCCCGATCCGCGCCCCGAGGGCTATCGCGGCGGATGTGGCCTCCCGATCACGTGCGCCTGGTTCGGCAAGGAGATCATTCTCGAGGTGGACGTGACCGTGGAGGTCGCCGGCCGTCCCATCCGCGCCTTCAAGAACGCCTCGGGAAGCCGGGAGATCAGGATGAACCACCCCGCCGCGCGAGCGGTCCTCCTGCCGAAAGACACCCTGAAGTCCGGCAAGCTGATCCTGACCTGGAAACAGGACGGAAAGCCGTGCCGGTTGGTGTACCGGTTCCGGATCGGCTAGGCTGAGCGCCGGAATCCGGTCGGAGGGTCGAGCGCCGTCTCGACCACACCCACTCGATCGTCTTCCGCGGAAGAACCGCCTGTGACGGCAAGTCGCCCGCCGGCCACAAGCCCGGGCCGCCCGCCCCCCATCCACGTCTTCAGAGGAGTGGACTGCGTACCATTCTCCGGCACCGGCGTGACGTCCGCGGACGGTGCTGCCTGGTGACTGGTCGGGCAGGAGGTAGATCAACCGAAGACAGGTCGAGCCTTCTTGTGCCTGCTAATCCAGCATCAGCAGTTCCTTGAAGTGCTCGTTCAGTTCCGACCGCTTGTACTTCACCCGGAACTTCTGCCAGTGCCGCGTGGCGAGGTCACGCTTGTCGTCCTTCAGCGCCGCCCTGGCGAGCTTCAACTGCTTCCAGTAGAGAGAGTACTCCGCGGCCCAGGGCAGGAACGTCTTGTGGCCCTTCATCATGATGTCGAAGTGGTTCAGTTCCTCGTCCAGGAGGAGGGTCGCATCGAGCTTCGACTTCTTGAGGACGATACGGGCGGCGCGCCCCACCTTGTAATCCGCGTTGGGGTCCTTCCGGCTGTAGAAGAGCAGGAACGGATACGCTTTGCCGATGCCCCTGGTGTCGTTCCGGGTGATAACGAAGTCCCTGGATGCGGCGACGATCGTTCCCGCGAGCTTGTCGTGGTACTTGACCGTGAACTTGAGGACGTTCCGGCCCATCGCCGAGAAGCCGAGCAAGACGATCCGCTTCCGGTCGAAACCGAGCCGGGCGTACTCCTTCTCCATGAACTCCTTGAGCGCGCCGGACCGGCCGAACACCTTCGTCACCGCGGTGACCTTGAAGCCGGCGGCCGCGGCGGGCTTCTCGAGGATCTTCACCAGGTGCTGCGCCCGCTGGGCATTCGTCTCGTAGAGGAGGAGAAGCCCCGGGGGATCCGATTCCTCGCCCCTGAGCGGCCCTGGAGCCGGCAGAAGCGGAAGCAGAAGCAGAACCGGTATGGCGAGGGCACTCTTCTTCGTAAACATGCCCTGATTATACCGGTCCCGGGTGCTCGAGACACGACTGAGGGACCGAACGCCCAGGGTCAGTCGATCCAGAGCAGGATCTGGTCGCTCAGGGTTCGGCGGTGGCTGGCGTTGCCGGTGCCGGGAGTCTTCTTCCAGATGCCGTGGACGTTGCCCTGGTCGAGCGTGCTGATGAGGTACTCATTCACATCGATGCCGGGCTCGTTCTTCTTCACGAACTTCACCGGGCCGTCGTTGACCGTTCCCCAGAGTCCCGCCAGGTAGGCCTCGACCTTGCTGCCGGAGTCGTCGAAGCCCTTCCTTCCGGAGTGGAAGGTCCCGCCGACCGCACGGATGATGTTCACCTCGTCCACCGCGAGCAGGACCACGTGCTTGTACCGGGAGGTCTTCGGGAAGTCCTGGTACTGGTAGACCTTCAACTCTCCGAACTTGTCGTTGAGCTCCTGGTTGAAGAGCTCCGGCCATGCGAACTTCCGCTCACTCTTCTCGAGCCCCTTGTCGTCGATGAGGATGCGATCCATCACCTCGAAGGTGCCGAGCGGATGCGATGGAGTGACCCCGTACGGGTCGGAGCATCCGGCGAGCGTCAGGAGAACGAAACCGGCCGCGATCCCGAAAGCTGTCTTTCTGACTGTCATGATGTTCCTCACCCCTGTCTGCAGTCCCCGATCCTACTTCGGAGCATCCCGGCGCTCCACTTGAGGGCCTTCGCAGGTTGGACGCCCACCTGCGTTCTGCTATCTTCCCCCCCGGAATGCGTCGCCCCGGAGAGACCACATGACCTTCGATCCCGTCCCCCTGAACCGCGCCATCGTCGACGAGGTTATCGCGGAATACGGCATCGCGGTAGGGTCCGCCTCGATCCGCGAAGTGAATCGCGTGATCAACATGATCGAGGAGCGGGTGGGGATGAAGTTCATCCGCATGGAGTTCGGCATCCCGGGTCTTCCGGCGAACGCGATCGCGCTCGAAGCCGAGCGCAGGATTCTCCTGGACCCGCTCATCGCCAACACCTACTCGCCCTTCGACGGTATTCCCGAACTGAAGGAGGCGGCGAGCGAGTTCGTTGCCGCCTTCATGAACGTCGATGCGCCTCCCCACTGCTGCGTGCCCACCGTGGGCTCCATGCACGGGGGATTCATCAGCATGGGCATTGCCGGGTACCGCTTCGCCGAGCGGGACACGATCCTCTTTCTCGACCCTGGTTTTCCGGTCAACAAGCTCCAGTGCCAGGTGTGGGGCCTCGAGAACCGGTCGGTGGACGTGTACGACCGGCGCGGGCCGGAGCTGGTCGACGCGATCGAGGCGGAGTTCGCCACCGGCAAGGTCGGCGGCATCCTCTACTCGAGCCCGAACAATCCCACCTGGGTCTGCTTCAAGGAGTCGGAACTCGAGGGGATCGGCAAGCTCTGCACAAAGTACGGAGTCATCGCCATCGAAGACCTCGCGTACTTCGGCATGGACTTCCGCGAAGTCTACGACGAGCCCGGGAAGCCGCCCTACCAGCCGACCGTCGCCCACTACACGGACGAGTACATCCTGCTCATCTCGTCCTCCAAGATCTTCTCCTACGCCGGCCAGCGAGTCGCGGTTTCGGTGATTTCGCCGAAACTGTTCGAGAAATCATCCGAGGCCCTTGCGGAGCGGTTCGGCACCAGCAATCTCGGCCACGCATTCGTCCACGGCGGGATGTATCCCACCACGGCGGGCGTCGCGGTGAGTGTCCAACACGGCCTGGCGGCGCTGTTCCGGGCGGCCACCGCCGGAGAGATCCGCTTTACCGAACCGGTCAGGGTCTATGCGGAGCGGGCGAAGGAGATGAAGAGGGCGTTTCTCGAGAACGGGTTTCTGCTCGTCTACGACAACGACCTCGGCCAGCCCCTTGCGGACGGTTTCTACTTCACGGTCAGCTACCCCGGACTCGATGGCGCAAAGCTGCTCGAGGAGCTGATCTACTACGGCGTCAGCGCCATCGCCCTCGCTACCACCGGCAGCACTCGTGGTGAAGGCATCCGGGCCTGCGTGTCCCTCACGACGCGGGAGCGCATCCCCGAGCTCCGTCATCGCCTTCAGGCCTTTCACGCATCGCGGTCCGGGGCGTAGAGAAGGAAACGCGCGCCGAAACGGTTACGCTGTCGGCATGAGCAAGACGCCCCCGCACCCGATCAGCGATGTCGCCACGAAGCTTGGTCTGGCCGCCGCGGACCTATACCTCTACGGCGACGAGATGGCCAAGGTCGATCCGGCCGTACTCTCGCGTGCCCGCACCTCCGGGAGCCCCCCCCGCCTGATCCTCGTTTCCGCGATCACCCCGACCCCGGCGGGCGAGGGCAAGACGACGACGAGCATCGGCCTGGCCCAGGGCTTCGCGCGGCTCGGTGAATCCACCTGCCTGGCGCTTCGCGAGCCGTCGCTCGGCCCGTGCTTCGGGGTGAAGGGTGGCGGAACCGGGGGAGGCAGGAGCACCCTCACACCGGAGGAGAAGATCAACCTCCACTTCACCGGCGACCTCCACGCCATCACCGCGGCTCACAACCTGCTCTCGGCGATGCTCGACAACAGCATCTACTTCGAGAACCGGCACTCGATCGATCCGCGGAGGATCCTGTGGAGGCGCGTGCTCGACATGAACGACCGCGCGCTCCGGCACTCCGTGGTCGGACTGGGCGGCCGTCGCCAGGGCGTGCCGCGGGAAGGCGGATTCGACATCACCGCCGCGAGCGAGGTCATGGCGATGCTCTGCCTGGCGGAGAATGCCGAGGACCTCCGGGAGCGGCTCGAGCGGACCCTGGTCGCCTACACCTACCAGGGGGAACCGGTGACCGCGGGATGTCTCGGCGCCACCGGGGCGATGCTCGCGCTGCTCGCGGACGCGCTGAAGCCGAACCTGGTCCAGACGATGGAGGGCGTGCCCGCCTTCGTGCACGGCGGCCCGTTCGCGAACATCGCCCACGGGTGCAACAGCGTGATCGCGACGAGGATGGCCATGCACCTCTCCGACTGGGCCATCACCGAGGCGGGCTTCGGGTTCGACCTCGGCGCGGAGAAGTTCTTCGACATCAAGCTGCGCGGGGCGGGCCTCGACACCGCGCTCGTGGTGCTCGTGGCGACGTGCCGGGCACTGAAGATGCACGGCGGCGCGAAGAAGAAACAGCTCACCGTGCCGAACGCGGATGCGGTGGCGGCCGGCCTGCCGAACCTCGAGAAGCACATCGAGAACATCAGGACCTTCTGTGAGGTGCCGGTGGTGGCGCTGAATCGCTTCGACGCCGACACCGATGAGGAGATCGAGGTGGTCCGCCGGCACTGCGAGGAGCAGGGTGTCCCCTTCGCGGTGACGGATCACTTCGCGAAGGGTGGCGATGGCGCGCTCGACCTCGCCGAAGCGGTCATGGCGCACGCGGAGAAGGTGGACCGGCCGTTCTGTCCGCTCTATCCCCTCGACGCCACCGTGCCGGAGAAGATCCTCGCGGTGGCGCAGAAGATGTACGGAGCCCGGGATGTCTACTTCACGAAATCGGCGGAACGGAATCTGAAGGACATCCGGCGGCTCGGCTACGAAGGGCTCCCGGTGTGCATGGCGAAGACCCCGTCCTCGCTCTCCGACGATCCGCGGCTGCGTGGCCGCCCGAAGGATTTCGAGATCACCGTGGAGGAGATCCAGATCAACGCCGGCGCCGGGTTCCTGGTGGTGTTGACCGGCGAGATCATCCGCATGCCCGGCCTCCCGCGCCATCCGCTGGCGGAGGAGATCGACCTGATCGACGGCGAGATCCGTGGGATGAGCTGACGGGCCGATCGTCATTCTTCGTCCCGGCCTGGCCTACTCCTCCCAGGTCCACCCCGGCGCCGGGCGCAGGGAGAGGCGATCGACCTTCTCCCGGATCGTCTCCATCACCAGCAAGACATCCTGAAACGGCACGCACCCCCAGGCGTCGACAGCCCCGAACAGAGGCCTGCCCTCGACCCGCCACTGGGGCAGTTCCTTCAGGATGTCCTTCGTGCATCTCGGGAGAGGCCCCATCTAGATCTCGCTGAAGCCGACGAAAGTCCGCTCCTGGCCGCGGCTTCTCCTGAGACGGACGGTGAAGCGGATCGGCTTCGCCGCGCGGTCCTTCGCCCGCGTATCCTCGAGGTTGAGAAACGCGGGGAGCAGGGCGGGCCCGCCCCTGGAAAGGACGGTGAAGTAGACGCGGTGGGCCCCCACCTCCCGACAGGAGTCGAGCACCTCCTGGATGTCGCGCCAGTGGGCGTTTCGGTCCGCCAGGATCCGGATCCGGATCTTCGAGAGCTCCTGGCCGCCGCGCGTGATCCGTCCGCCGTCTTCGGGCCGCGGCGCCGCCTGGTCACCGATGAACCGGACCAGGAAGTCTCGGTCCGACCGCGTCCCGTCCACGAGGATCTCCCGGCTCTTCGTGACGATCACCTCGACTTCGCCGACCAGGCTGTCGATCTTCGCGGTTGCCGTCGAAACTTCCGGCAGCTCGAGGCTCTCCCGGATCTCAGCGGTGGTGCGCAGCCTCCCCAGGGTTCCCTCCATGGGCCGCTCCGGCGGAATCTCGAGCGGAAGGGTCTCGCGGACGTACAGGATCCCGGTGTAGCCGGACCGCGCCACCAGTGCGACCACGGCCGCCACCTGACCGAACGTCGCATCCGGTCCGCCGCTGATCTTCGCGGGCTGCTCCGGCTCCCATTCGTGGAACTCCGTGAGCGCCGACCGGATCTCCTTCGACTTCCCGGTTTCGGGGAGAATCCCGAGCGAACCGTCCGGGCAGATCACGTCGATGCCTCCTTCCGCCGGCATCGCTCTCACGAGGAACGCCTTCCTGAGCTTGTGCATGCTGCCGGGGATGATCGGCTGGTGCCACCCGATGGCACCGTCTTTCGTCGTCACCGCCCATAGCGGTGAGGGCCTTCCCGGCGCCTCCCCGATCATGAAGCTCACGTCGCGAACCACCGCCCAGGGCGCCCGCCGGTCCGCCTTGACGCGAATCATCCCCTTCGGTCTCTTCCGGGCGCAGAGCGCGCTCTCGAGGGCGCTCCAATCGACGGTTGCCCCGTCCATCATGATTTCGCCGGCCGCGGTGATCTCAACGGTAAAGGCCGCCTCGAACCTCTCCGCCCCACCGTTGAGCTTCGGCGGCTCGAGGGGTGGGGGGGCCTCCTCCTGCGCCCGGGTCACGCGCAGACCGGCAGCCAGAACAATCACTGAGAGGGCGACCCCCCATCCGATGCGCCTCATGACCACCTCCACTCAATTGGAACATCATACCGCCTGGAGCTTCCCGCTTCAGCCTCGGGTTGCGATGCGGAACCGGTCCGGTAAGAATGTGACGATGGTTGTGAGGCGCCGGTTCCCTGTTGCCCTGGCAAGTCTGTTGCTCGGCCTCCTCGTGCTCCTCGGGCTGATGAGGATAGCGGACGATGGCCGGACTCCGAGCCCAACGAAGCCGGAGACCGAGGCCGCCCCGGATCCGATCCCCTCCAGCGCCCTTCCCGCCCTCCCCCTGGCATCGGTGGGGCACTCCGGGGCCAGGGCGAACGCATCCCCGGAAAAGCCCGTGCCTCCGGATGTGTCGGATGTGTCGGATCCGAGGATCCGCCTCGTCGAGCGCGGCCCCACTCCGGAACACCCCGCCGCCACCGGGTGGGTGCGGACGGCCGGGTTCGACCGCGACACGCGCCCAGAGGCCGTATCCCGGAATCTCGAGGTGACGATCTGGCGGGTGAACGGCCGGGCGATGGAAGCGGTCGAGAACGCGACCGGGCTGCCGTCCGAGACCGGTGAATTCGCCATCCGGGATCTCCCCGACGGCGAGTACGTGATCGAGTTCGTGTCGGACGCCGAGGGCCGGGTCGTCCGGGCGAGGCGCAACTTCCGCGTGGCCGGATACACCGCCGACCTCGGCGACGTCGACCTCACGATCCACGCCGGAATCCGGGCGAAGGTGGTGGACGTCGATGGACGCGCCATCGAACAGGCCGACGTCGTGGTGGTCCGCCCCGAGGAGGACCCGGAGCAGGCGCGCCGCATCAGAAGCGACGGGGACGGGTGGGTCACCTACTTCGACCTCGAACCGGACCTCGTGCACCAGGTGGTGGTGCTCGGATTGCCGACGCGACTCGAACGGTCGGTGCGCACGCCGCAAAGCTCGGAGGAGGTCGTTACGGTCGTCTTCGAGACCACCCTCCGGACCGTCCCGACGACCGTGACGTTTCACATCGACGGTGAACTCACGCCGGTTTCGGCGATCAAGGGGCTCCGATCCGACACCGGCCTGAAAAAGCTGCCGGGCCGGGACGGCGTCCTCACCACCTGGCTGCTCCCGGGCACGTACCGCTTCTGGACGGAGGATCGGGAGGGGACGCTGGTGGTCGATGATTCCGACTCAGTCCGGGCGAACGTGCCCCTCTGCGCCAGGGCCCGGCCAGAGGAGGGAGAACGGTGAGGAGATGCCCTCCGAAACGGCTCCGAACCCACCATCGGAGTAACGAACTCCGTCTCGCCCGCGCCGTATCGAAGGCGATCGCACCAGAACCTCCAGGACGGCGCGGACGCACCGCCCTCCGAACCGGCGCCCCCTCCTGGCCCCGGCTTCATTCACCGGGCAACGCCAGCATCTGTACCACCCAGTTCGGGTTGCCTTCGATGTCGGCGAAGCCGCCGAAATGCAGGTCCTCGTCGGCGTCGTAGCTCGGGCCGAAGGACACGTCTCCGCCTTTCTCCCTGATGCGGGCGAGAAAGGCGGCCACGTCATCGACGTTGAATTGCGCGACGAGGGTGGCGTTCTTCTTCATCGCCTGCGGGGTGACGCCCATCTCCTTCGCGTCGGCGATGCCGACCACGAGCTTCCCGTTCTTCACGAGTTCCGCGTAGTGATACTTCCCGGTCCACTCCTGCTCGAGCTCGAGTTCGAGGGCATCGATGTACCAGTCGCGGAGCTTTTCGTAGTCCGCCGCCATCACCACGGTGTTCATGAGTTCGAGGCGCATCGCCGTCTCCCCCCGGGCCTGCCGACCCGCGGAACCAGCTCGGTGTTCTAGAGAAGATGCCGGTCGACGGCTCGGGCGCGCTCGCGCAGGTCCTGGAATTCCGCGTCATCCCGCTGGCCTTCGATCAATCCGCGGACGACGGCCGCGGCGAACGGCGTCTCGGCGGGCCGGCGCAGGCGGTAGTTCACGAACTTCCCGTCGCGCACATCGTCCACCAGCCCCGCCTCCCGAAGGATCCCCAGGTGTCGCGAGATCGCGGGCTGCCCGAGGTCCATCAGGTTGACGAGTTCGGAAACGCAGAGGCCCCTGATCGAGAGTGCGCAGAGAATCTTGATCCGGGTGGGGTCCGCCATCGCCTTCCCCACCGATACGAAGTCATCGACTGGGCTCATCCATTCAACCCTACAACATATCGAACAATATCGATACACTTTACCGTGCTGCATCCCTCTCCTTCTGGTTGCGGGATGCCGGAATTCGCGGACACTGTAGGATGACTCATCCACCGGGCCGATGGAGGAAGGCAACGATGACCAGGCTTCTGTCCCGCAACGACGTCATGCAGGTCCTCACCATGGAGGACACGATCGACATCCTCGAGCAGGCCTTCGCGGACCTGGCCACGGACCGCGCGGTGCTGCCGCAGCGCACGGCGATCACCGCTCCGGAGCACGGCGGCCTCTCGCTGTTCATGCCCGCATTCCTGAAGGGCATGGGCGCCCTCGGCACGAAGGTGGTCACCGTCTACAAGAACAACCCGGCGAAGTACGATCTCCCGACGGTCCTCGGGACGATCCTGATCCTGGATGTGAAGACCGGCGCCCCGCTCGCGGTCATGGACGGCGGCTACCTGACCGGAATGCGCACCGGCGGCGTAGCCGGGCTCGGCACGCGCTGGCTCGCCAGGGAGGACGCGAAGGTCCACACCATGTTCGGCACCGGTGGAATGGCTCGAACCCACGCCTGGGCGGTGGCCTGTGCGCGCCCGATCGAGAAGCTGATCCTCTCTTCCCTCGACCCGCGGAAAAAGCAGGAGGCCTTTGCCGCCTCTCTCGAGGGCGTGGTCAGCGGCGAGATCGTCATCGCCGACGACCCGGCCGAGGCCGTCGCCGCGGCGGATGTGGTCACGCTGATCACGAGCGCCTCGGAACCGATCGTCGAGGGCTCATGGTTCAAGCCCGGCACCCACATTAACGCCACCGGATCCCACGCCCCGGGCACACGCGAGCTCGACACCGCGACGGTGCTCCGATCCAAAATCGTATGTGACCTCATCGACGCCTGCCGCGCCGAGGCCGGCGACTTCCTGATCCCCGCGGAAGAAGGCGTCTGGAGTTTCGAGCGGGTGCACGGTTCTCTCGGCGACGTGATCGCCGGCAAGATCCCCGGCCGCGAAACCAACGAGGAGATCACCCTGGTGAAGAGCGTCGGCCTCGCCATCCAGGACATCTCGGTGGCGCAGCACGTCTGTCGGAAGGCGGAGGGGGCCGGGGTCGGCACCGACTTCATGTTCTGAGCCGGCGGCGCGGCTACCCGCGGCGGCGTCGGAGGAGAGCCAGGCCGAGCAGGCCGAAGGCGCCGAGGAGCAGCGAGTTCGGCAGCGGAACGGCGCTGGGGCCGGGCAGCCCCGCAATGCCCACCGTGAAACCGTGCCAGTACTCGCCGGGCTGGTCGATCCAACTGAAGGAGGAGATGGCCCCCGGGAATTGAATCACCCCGTGCCCCTCGATCCCGAGCAGCACGTCGCCCGGTTCCTCGAAGAGGGATCCCGCGGGATTTCCACCCCAGTGACCCCGGCCACTCAGGATGACATTGAAGGGAGTATCGAAGTCATAGCGAACGGGGTACGCCGGCTGCCCCAGGCTCAGGATCGCCATCACCGGATTCAGCACGGGCTTCGAGAAAGTGATCGTGTTCAGGACATTCGAACTGCCGTCCCAGAGCCTGATGATGTCGCTGTCCGGCGGTGCATTGGGGACGAGATACGGAGTTGGAGCGCTGTTCCAATAGTCGGTGCCTCCGGCCGTCTGGGCAGCCCCGACCTCTCCGGAATAGCTGACGGTGATCCCGTGGCTGGTGATCGTTCCCACCGCGGAGCCGGGATTCCCGGGCGTCGCTGCCGTCCAGTCCGTCCAGTCGATCGTTGCCCCGAAGGCCGCAGGAGCCCCGATCAGCAGAAAGCACGCAACCAGCAGTATCGAGTTTCTGAGCATGAGCCCTTCCTTTCCCGTTCGTGGGACGTCCCCCCTCCGCTTGAGAGGACCCTTCAAGGATCATATTGACGAATCCGCCGAAAACTTTCGCAGATTCTGCATTTTCTCGGATTCCCACCACCCAGGCCACCAGCCCCGGAACCGCCGGCCGCAGTCCGTGGAGAAGGAACCTGAGCCCGATTACGGTTTCGTGGCATGTCACTCCCGTCCATTATGAGGGCGGGAGGAGACCATGCAGCCGGAAATGCTTCTCAACCACGCGGCGTTCATTCGTGATCTCGCGAGGAGTCTGACGTTCGGCGAGGAGGATCCGAACGCGGAAACGCCCGCGACAAGTCGGCACGCGGAGGTGATGTCGTTCTCCGCCGAATCCCGCAGCCGGGTGGGTCTCAGTCGCCGTCCTCCTCCGCTTTCCGCGCCCCGCGGAGGGTGGCGAGGACCTCCTCGACGCTCTTTTTTCCGTGGATGCGTCCGACCTCGGTCCCGTCTTCGAGCATGATGCGGGCATCCGGAATCCCGGCGACGCGGTAGTGCTTCGAGACCTCCGGGTACTGATCCGTATCCACCTCGAGGAACAGGAAGTGATCCAGTTCCGCGACCACTTCGGGCGCGGTCCAGACCTTGTCGAGCATATACCGGCAGGCGGGGCACCACTTGGCGACGAAATCGATGATGAGCAGCTTGTTCTGACGCGCCGCCACCTCGAGGGCGTCCGCCACGAGCTTCGAAATGGCCGTCGAACCCGCCCCGGCTTCCGGATCCATCCGTCCGCGGTCATGCGACGATTCGCCATCCGTTCCGACCACGGCTGCCTCGTAGCCCGCCTTCCCGATGACGGCGATCAGTTCGGAGTTCGTCGCACCGCCCTCCCCGATGGTGACGGTGAAGCGGTCCCCCTCCAGATCGACCTCGACCTGTTCGATCTTTCGCAACCCTTCCAGGGCTGCCTTGACCCCGTCGGGTCAGGTCATTCAGGTGGCCCCGCTTCTGCTCTTCATCATTCCCGCGACGTGCAGGGTGACGGTGCGGGCGTCCACCGCCACGGGAGAGGAGGAGGGCTCCGTCACCGTGGAGTCCGCCGTGCCGGGCCGGAACCCGCCGGAGGAATCACCGTCATCACACGCCGCGACGGTCAAGGCCAGGGCGAGGGTGCAGAGGAGAATGTGCGGTCTCATCGGTCCGTCCTTCCGAGGGCCTTCGCGTCGAGTGCCCCGAGGATCGGGCAGGCGGAGATGGGGAGCTCTCCGTGGCACTCGCTCTTCAGATTCGTGAGTGCCGCTCTCATGTCCTCGAGGATCCGGATCTTCTCGTCGATGAGTCTGATCCTGGATTCCGTCCTTCCGAGAACATCGCCGCACTTCGCCCCGGGACTCGCCCGCAACGACAGGAGTCCCCTGATCTCCTTCAGGGTGAAACCGATCTCCTTCGCGACCTTGATGAAGCGGATGCGCCGGACGGTCTCCTCGCCGTAGATCCGGTAGTTCGAGGCATTGCGCGACGGCTTCGGGATCAGCTCCTGTTGCTCGTAGAAGCGAATTGTCTCCGGGTTTACCGCACAGCGCTTTGCCAGCGCACCTCTCGTCAGGCCTGCCATGTCCGCCTCCTGGTTGCAGAGAGCCTACACCCTGTAGATAGATACAGGGTCAAGAGGAAAGCCGGGTTTCCTTTTTTCGGGGCCTGCGAATCGGCGTGGATCCGGCCCCGGGGGGAGCGGTGTTGTGTCCGAATGTCCGGGAATTCACTTGACCCTGTTCCAGGGTACAGCCCGTAAGATCCGGTCCGAGAGGTTCAGGACCGTCTTCCGAAGATCCCGGAGGTGACTGTGAGGCCGAAGCGACAACCGCATCGTGGAACCGGGCCCGGACAGATCAGAGGGTCGGCTTCGCGGTTTCGGACGTTTCTGAGCGTGCTGCCGAGCCTCGGAGCCGTCCTCCTGCCCAAAGCGTGTCCGGGGTGATGGGCGACGGCGTCTCCCCCGGTGGCCGTGGGAGTATTCACAGCGCTCGGCGTCACATTTCTGCTGGAGACGAGGTGGCTCCTTCCCCTGACGGTTCTGTTTCTCTCTCCGGCGCTGGTGATTCTGGGAAGGGATGCGAGAAGAAACCGGTTCTGGTTGCCCTTTGGGCTCGGGATCGTGTCCGCAGCCGGGATTGTGGGCGGGAAGTTCCTGCTCGAATCCGCTGCGGTGATGTTCGGCGGCATGCTGATGCTGGTGTGTGCGTCCATCTGGAGCGTCTTGCCTCTCGTGAGACGCCAGGGAGAGAAGATGTCTGAGAAGAGAGTGTTCGAGGTGTTCAGTGCCGGGTGCGGTGTCTGCAACGGTGTCATCGATGAGATCCGGCAGTTGGCCTGTGAGTCCTGCGAGGTGAAGATCCTCGACATGGGTGACGCCGAGGTCGAGGAGAGGGCGCGTTCTCTCGGGATCCGGTCGGTCCCCGCCGTCGTCGTCGATGGCCGCCTGGCCGATTGCTGTTCGGCGCGTGGAGTGGATCTCGAGATCCTGAAGGGGATGGGCCTCGGTCAGGCCTGAGCGGGGCGCCACGATCGGAGGTTCGGGGTCGGGCTCGCCCCTGTCCGGGCCGAGGTCCGCACGCCCTTCGCCTCCGCGCCGGATGGCCTCGGGAAGCGCAACGACGAGGACCGCCTCGGGGGCGTTGACCGGGAGGGACGACAACTGTGACTGATCAAGTCGAGTGCCCCCCCGGGAGATCGAGGCCGGTGCCGAAGGTGCCGCTGCGAAGATCCACCTCCGGTTGCGCGTTCCTCGCCGTTCGCGGAGCAGACGAGGAGATGCCCTCCGTGCTGTGGAGTCGACGCGGGAGGGGAAAAGACTACCCCTCCTTCCCACTCCAGAGGATCGGTGCACCGTAGTCCGCGATCCTCGCGTCTCCGGTGACCAGGATCATCCCTTCGACACGGGCCTGGGCTGCAAGAAGCCGGTCGAACGGATCCCGGTGCACATCCGGCAACTCACCGACCTCGAGCACGTGCTCCCAGGTGATCTCGAGGCGCACGAAACCCTCCTCGTCCACCGCGGACACCCATTCCCCCGGCACTTCGAGCTTGCCCAGGGCCCGCTTGACCGTGATCTCCCACGCCGTAACCGCACTCACAAAGACCGGCTCCCGTGGCCCACGGATCGCCTCCCGGGCCATGGGGGGCAACTGCGGATCGTCGGCCAGCCACCAGAGCAGGGCATGGGTGTCGAGCAGGAGCGTCACGGCTCCCCCATCTCGAACGCGCTCGAGAATTCCTCGGGCAGTTCTTCGAAGTCTTCTCGAATCCGGATCCGCCCCCTCAGCCGGCCGGGCTTCCGATCCACCGGCTCGCGCCCGAGCGGAACCAACCGGGCGACGGGTTTTCCGCTACGGCAGAGGACGATTTCCTCGCCCCTCTGCACCCGCTCCAGGAGCGCAGACAACTGGGCCTTGGCCTCGGTAACGGTAGTGACGATCATGGGAACCTCATCAGGCGATAGTTATCTGGTCTGGTCTGGTCTGGTCTGCCGCATCGTAGATGAGATCCTCCTCCGCGTCAAGCGACCAATTGTCCCCGGATCAGCAGATCGAATCTCAGCTCCACAGACGAGCTTCAGGCACTCCGGGGATCGAGGCTGCCAGGTCGGTCCGCATTGGGACATCAGCGTATGGGGCATCAGCGTATGGGGCAGGCGCGGGCGTAGCGGAGCGAGCACGAGACGCTGACAGCACGCCCCCCGAAAGCACGCCCCGGAAGGAATCCACCAGCGCCGGCGAAGCAGAATCCCGCTCCGGAAGAGCGAGACGACGGAGGGAGGAGGGTTGGTGGGCAGGGGCAGACTTGAACTGCCGACCCCGGCATTTTCAGTGCCGTGCTCTACCAGCTGAGCTACCTGCCCGGAGAGGGGACAGAGTTTAGCGCGCTCTCGCGATGCGTCTAAGGAAATCGAGCGGTCTCCGGGGCGCCTGAAATCCGCTCCTCCCCGGCGCTGGGGCCATGTCACCCTGCATCTCCGTCTTCAACTGCTGACATTCTCCTGGCGCGAGGTCTGGACAGTCATCGGAAATGCGGCGCTCCGCGCATGCGTGGAAGGGCCGGCGGCTGTACCCGGAAGTTGCCCGGTTACTACGCTGGCCGCATGGTGCTGCGCGAGTTCGCCGTCCTCTTGCTGATCCTGCTCCTGATCGGCAGGCAGTCGTTCCCGGTGAAGATCGTCCAGGGTCGCCTCCGCGTCTCGATGGATTCCGGTGGCGCACCGGGCCGGGCCGTTTCGAAGTGGTCGAGAGACCCGGTCCCGGACATTCGCTCGCGAGGCTTCCCCATCTCGGTCTGGCTGCCGAGTGGGAACGGCGTGACGAACGTAAAGGGGACGCTCTTCATGTTCAGAGGTAGCGGGCAAATCAAGGTGAAGGCTTCACGAAGCCAGGGAGCAGAGTCCGGGCCTTGTCCCGGCGTGGGACGTCCGGTCTCGCCGAGGTCACCTGGCGAACCAATGACCGGGCCATGAAGGAACGGCTGTTGGCGGCGTCCCTGCCGACCCCACCCACCCGACCAGCGTTCACGGAAGCCCCACCTGTGCCGACAAGCCGAAGCGGGCTGATTCGGGTCGACGGAAAAATATGTTTCCAAAACCCTCTTTCACGCCCGGTTCGTGTCACCCACGCCCTGTAAACTACAAACATGAAGCAAACGACCACCCGGGAGCACGAGGCGAAACGGATCGGGGAACTGGCCCACCGGCTGGATGCGGCGGCGGTGCGGCTGGCCCGCGGGCGTCCCGCCATCGACCTCGCGCTCGGGGAGATCTTCTTGCGGATGGCGGAGGCCGGGCACATCGAGGAACTCGGCTTCTCGAAGAAGACCGACTTCGCGAACGAGGTGCTCGGGATCCCGCCGCGGACGTTCTTCTTCCTCTGTGAACTGGCGGTCGGGCTGCGGGAGCGGCCGTTGCTGCGGCAGGCGGTGCGGTCGGGAGAGGTGACCATCACCAGAGCGCGCCTGATCATGAAACTGGCGGTGGGGGAGGACGAGGGGCCCTGGGTGGTCGCTGCCATGTCCATGACCGGGAAACAGCTCGCGGCAGCGGTGAAAGAGCGGTCCGGGGAGGAGATCGAGGACACCTTCGGTTCGGTGCGGACGCTGCGGTTCCGGATGACCGCCGACCAGCAGGACCGGCTCGACTACGCTTTTTCCCTGGCGAAGGAGATCGTGGGGTACGACGCGCCGCGGTGGAAGCTGTTCGAGGCCGTGGCGCGGGAGTGGCTGGCCGGGAATCTGGTGCCGGAAGAGGATACCGGGAAAGAGCAAGGGGCGAGCAGGGACCCGGACTGGCTCGAGGAGATGACGAAACGAAGCGATGAGGTCTCCCGCCAGCTCCGGGCGGTGTTCGAAGCCGGTGAGGTGATGGAGGAGAGCCGCTGCGGGGCGCCGGAAGAGAACGCGCTCGGTTTGCTGGCCAGGGCGAAAAGCCTGCTCCTGCGGCGGGACCGGTTCGACGAGCCGCTCGGGCGGGTGCTGCTCCGGATCTCCGGGGAGAGGCTGTGGCGGTGGCTTGGCTTCG
>JAJSAM010000011.1 GCA_024274785.1 Planctomycetota bacterium
ACCTGCAGCGCCACCGTCTGCTGACGCTGGAATGGCAACGCCTGACCACGAAGCACGGCTACGTCATGCCCGGCGAGATCGCGGACGCGAAGGCATCCGGGCCGTTCCGGCGAGTCATGGACGAAGTGGCCGGGCTCGAGGCGAAACTGATCGATGCGGGCTTCGCGGCCGTCGCCCCATACGTCGTCTCCATGGCCTGCAAGGTGCGCTACACCATGGAGATGAACGCGCGGGAGGCGATGCACGTCCTCGAACTGCGCACCACGCCCCAGGGCCATCCGTCCTACCGGAGGATCTGCCAGGAGATGCACCGCCTGATCGAAACGCGGGCCGGCCACCCGGGCATCGCCGCGGCGATGAGTTTCGTCGATCACTCCAGCGGGGAGGAGGGACGGCTCTCGGCGGAGAAGGCAGCCGAGGCGCGCACCGGAAAGAAGGATGACTGACCCCGTCCCGACCGGCATCTGCCTGGCCGCCGGCGCCTCCACGCGGATGGGCTCACCGAAGGCGCTCCGGGCATTCGGCGGCGTACCCGCGGTTCGCCGGGTCGTCGAGACTCTGCTCGGAGGAGGCTGCGGGGAGGTAGTGGTCGTCCTCGGCGCGGACGCGGAGTTGATCCGCCCCGCCGTCCCGGACGGTCCGGAGGTCACCGTGGTGGTCAACGGTCAGTGGGAGCGGGGCCGGACCGGAAGTCTGCAGGCCGGCCTGAGCGCCGCCCGCGACGCCTCGGGATGGGTGATGCACCCGGTGGACCATCCGCTGGTCGTTCCCGGGGACGTGTGCGCGCTGATCGACGCCTGGCGTCCGGGTGCGGTCCCGGTGGTGCGCCCGATCCACGAAGGCAGGGGCGGCCACCCGATCCTGCTCGACGCATCACTGGGCAACGACATCCTCACCCTCGGCCCCGACGAACCGCTCCGGAACCTGCTGCGAAGCCACCGGGCTCGGGAGTGGATCGTTCCGGGCTCACGCGGCACGGTGCAGAACCTGGACACCCCGGACGACCTGCCCTCCGAAAGCTGATTTCAGCCCGCACTCGGAGCTGCCAGCTCCGTCTGGTCGGCACAGCGGCAGCCCCTCCGAAAGATGATGGTGATGCTGTTGTCGCAGGATCAGGGTTCGGGCGGACTGGTTCCCGGGTCGGTGCAGGTGCGGAGGGAGCCCACCGCCTGACCGGGCGCCGGGAGTGACCGCCGGGGAGTGCCCCAACTGTCGCTCCCCGGGGCATTCCGCGAGGCAAAACGGGCGGGCGCCGGCGAATCCGGGCAAGCGCGGCGGGATGCGGCAGCCCTCGAATCCCGTGAAGCTATTCCTGGGCGGGTCCCAGGGCTATCCGGTGAGCTCCCGGATCTCCGCCATCAGGGCGTCACGGTTCGGCGTGTCGCCTCTCTCCTCGGCATCCACCGCCGCGTTCAGGAGGGCCTGGCCGACGCACCAGCGGATCTCCTCGTCCTCGGGGAAGGCGGCCGCCAGGGGCCGGAGCTCGTCGAGGATGGCATCGCGGCGCTCGAACTCCCCGGCTTCGTGCGCATAGGTCGTGCTGTTCAGGAGCGCCACGGCCAGGTGGCGGCCGGCGGGCTCGTCGTCCGGATGGGCGGCGTGGAGTTCGCGCAGACCGTCAAGGCAGGCGTTCCGCTGATCGGGCGCCCCTTCGGCGTGGGCATCCACGAGCACGTTGAAGAGCCCCATGGCCAGGCAGGTCCGCACCGCGACATCGGCTGGCTGCGATGCGCAGAGAGCCCGCAGTTCATCGAGCCGTCCGGCGCGGGACTCGGGGCTCTTTGCAACCTGGCCCCGGCAGAGGGAGCGAAAGAGCCGGCGCGCCAGGTCGCCCTGGAGTTCGGCGTTATCGGGATGGGCGGCGGCCTCGGCGCGGAGGTCGGCCAGGTTCATCGGGGCCGCACCCTCGTCCTCGTCCTGGTCTTGACTGGAGTCGCGGGAGGCGCGGTCGTGGTGTTTCGAGTCGGCCATACCAGAGGCTATCCCGGTGACGGCATGGCGGCCAGTTTCCCCCGTCCGGCCTGCGGAGAACCCGGACCTGATCCGCCCTCGAGGGCGTATAAATGGATAGTGCCCGCGGTGGTACGAGTCGGTCGGATTCAGGAAAACCGGGACCGGCTCCGCAGGTGGTGAGGCCCTGAGGGAGCAACATGGCGGACATCCCGTTCCAGAAGTTCATAGAAGCGCGCAAGGCGTGGGCGCCCGCGCTCTCTCCCGACGGGCGGGGCCTCGCCTACGTCTCGGACCTGACCGGGTACCCGGAAGCGTGGCTGTTCCAGGGGCGCGGCAGGCGGCCGTGGCAGCTCACCGAGTTCCGGGAGCGGGTGGGCCGGATCCGCTGGACGCCGCACGGACGGCTGCTCGTGCTCGACTCCGACCTGGGTGGCGACGAATGCTGGGCGATCCGGGCCCTGCGTCCCGACGGAACCGGACACATCACCCTCTCCGGCGACCCGGAGGTGATGCACCTGCTCGGCGATCTGTCCCCGGACGGCAACTCCGTGTCGGTCTCGACGAACCAGAGGAACCGCGCGCTCTTCACGCCCGGGATCATCGATATCGCCACCCGTGAGCTCCGAAACCTGGTCGAAGATGGGTACTCTTACCTGCCCGGCGGATTCTCCCCGGATGGGCGCTTCGTCCTTGCACTCCGGATGTTCGGGTCGTTCCGCCAGGAGCCCGTGCTTCTCCCGGTCGATGGCGGCGAGCCGATCCCTCTCACCAACGAGAGCGGGCCGGTGCGCTACCTGTCCCCCACCTTCGAGCGCGACAACCGCCACATCCTCGTGCTCACCGATCGTGGGCGCGACTTTCTCGGCCTGGCGCGGATCGGACTCAAGACCAGGAGCCTCGACTGGATCCACACCCCGAAGAACCTGGACGTGGAGTTGCTGGTCCGGGCCCGGAAGAGCGACGCCGCGCTCCTGGTGGAGAACGAGCGGGGCTGGTCCCGGCTGCTGGCCATCGATCTCGACAGCGGGAAGACCACCACCATCCGGCATCCCCGCGGCCAGATCACGGACATCGACATCAGCGCCGACGGGCGCCGCGGGGCCTTCGCCATTTCGCAGGCCGGCTCCCCGTCCGACATCCACTTCGCGGACCTTCTGACCGGAGAATCGGAGCGGGCCACGGACTCCCCCTGCGGCGATGTGGACTGCAGCGAGTTCATCGAGCCGGAGGAGGTGGTTTTCGAGTCCTTCGACGGACTGTCGATCCCCGGCCTGCTGTATGTTCCGGCAGGGTACTCGGACCCGAGGCCGGCGGTGGTCAAGGTGCACGGCGGACCGGAAGGCCAGGCCCGCCCGGCCTTCGATCCGGTGGTGCACTACCTGATCTCGCGGGGCTTCGCGGTGTACGAGCCGAATGTGCGCGGCTCCACCGGTTACGGACGGAGATTCGCCGCGCTCGACGACGGGCGGCTCCGCTTCGACGCGGTGACCGACCTCGCCTGTGCGGCGAAGTTTCTCCGGGAGGACGGCCGGGTGGACGCCGACCACCTCTCCCTGCTCGGCGGATCCTACGGCGGTTTCATGGTGCTCGCCGGCCTGGCCTTCCACCCGGAGCTCTGGTCGGCGGGGGTGAGCCTCTGCGGTATCGCCAACTTCCGGACCTTCCTCGAGCACACCGGACCGTACCGGCGCGAGTGGCGAGCCGCGGAATACGGCGATCCGGTGAAGGACGCGGATTTCCTCGATCGCATCTCCCCGGTGCATCACGCCAACCGGATCAAGGCTCCGCTGCTCGTGATCCAGGGCGCCAACGATCCGCGCGTCCCGGTGTCCGAAGCCGAGCAGATCGTGGATGCGGTCTCCCTGACCGGCGGCACCGCGGAGTACCTGCTGTTCGACGACGAAGGCCACGGCATCGTCAAGCTCGACAATCGGTTGAAAGCATGGGAGGCGGTCGTCCGCTTCCTGGAGAATTACGGCACATGAGAACGCTGTCTCTTCCCGTGCCGGGGACGGACCTCCTCGCCGCCATCGCGACCGCGGGCGAACCGACGACTCCAAACGGGTTCCTGGCGCGAGGCGTCCCCACTCTTGTCGCCGGCACCACCGGAGACAATGCATCGGACGGGAAGATCCGCGCCCAGATCGACCTGCTTCGCGGGATGCTCTTCCCGAAGAGCAAGGTGATCCTCGATACGGATATCGACCTTCGGAAGGGCCCTGATCCGGAAGATCGGGATCGAGAGGTTCCGGAAGTACCTCTATCCGGCGTCTCGGGAGACGTGGGCGGCAGCCAGCGCCGCGGCGGGAATCACGCCGAAGGCGGTGGATGAGCTGTGGCGCTGAGGAGCCCCCCGCTTCGCTACTCCGAGTACTCCGCCCAGGCCGTATCCGTCTCCCACAGGCGGACCCGCTCCACCGGGTAGCCCTCGCCTTTCGCGAAATCGAAGATGACGCGCGCGATGTTCTCGGCGGTGGGGTTCGTGTCGAAGAGGAAGTACGGCTCACCGGCCTCTTTCAGATAGGGCAGGACCGGGTCGTCTCTGCTGATCAACATCTTGTGATCCATGTTGTCGTCGACCCAGGTCTTGACGATCTTCTTGATCTCGGAGAAGTCCATGACCATGCCGAGGTCATCTAGTCCCTCGGTGGCGAAAGTGATCTGGATCAGGCCGTTGTGCCCGTGCAGGTGGCGGCACTCTCCCGAGTAGTTCATCAGCCGGTGCCCGTAGCAGAACCGGATGTCCTTCGTCACTCTGTGCATGGTCATCTCCACTCAGTGAATCAAGCGGCCACCGTCGACCGTCAGGACGGCGCCGGTAGAGAATGTAGCGCCCTCGACCAGGAAACGAACGGCTTTCGCCACCTCTCGCGGGCTGCCCTCCCGGCCGAGCGGAGTCCTGCCGAGGATGTGCTCCTGCTCGCGCTCCCCCATCTCCTCCGGGAACATCACCGGACCGGGCGAAATCGCATTCACGCGAACCTCCGGAGCCAGCGTCCGGGCCAGGCCGGTATTCGCCGCCAGGAGCGCCGCCTTCGAAACACAGTAGGGCAGATAACCCTGGTACGGCCGGCTCCCCGACCAGTCGGCGATGTTGACGATGGCGCCCCTCCCGCGGGCTTTCATCGCGAGCCCGATCTCCTTCGCGAGGAAGAACGGGCCCCGGAGATTGACATCGAAGATCTCGTCCCAGGCTTCGAAGGTAAGATCCGCGAGCGGGGTGCGAGGGAAGATGGAGGCGGAGTTCACCAGGATGTCCGCGGTCCGGCATTCGAGGGCCACGCGCGCGGTGTCTGCGGCGACGCCGAGATCACCCTGAACGAGGCTCGCCCCGACGCCGAGCGCGCGGATCTCCTCCGCGGTCTCCTTCGCGGCGTCGCGCGAGTTCCGGTAGTGCAGAAGGATCGAGGCGCCCCCGCGGGCCAGTTCGAGCGCGATTTCCCGCCCTACCCGGAGCGCCGCCCCGGTAATCAGTGCCTTCGACCCGAAGATATCCATGTGCATCCGCTCCGCATTGCCGTTAGGTAGAGGGCATGAGCCCCGAACCCGAAGGTATCGCCGTTCTCGCCTCGGGCGGCGTTGATTCCGCGATCCTCCTCCACACCCTGGCGGATTCCGGCGAGCGGATCCACCCCGTTTTCGTGCGCCAGGGCTTTCGATGGGAGCGCATGGAGTACCTCTGGCTCACCCGGTTCCTCGCGGCGGCGCCCCGACCCGAATTCGCGCCCCCGGAAGTGCTGGTCCTCCCCCTCGCGGACCTCTACCCCGAAGACCACTTCAGTCTCACCGGAGAGGTTCCGGCGGCGGGCACTCCCGACGAGGACTGCTATCTGCCGGGCCGAAACACCACGATCCTCGCCAAGGCGGGAATCTTCGCCGCCCTCCGGAACCTGCGGGCCATCGCCTTCGGGACGCTTGGCGCCAATCCTTTCCCCGATGCATCGCCCCGTTTCCTGCAAATGACCGCGAAATGGCTGAGCGTGGGTCTTTCCCACCCCCTCGATATCCTCGCGCCCTTCCGGGAGATGGCGAAAGTCGAAGTGCTCCGCCTCGGCCGCCACCTGCCCCTCGAACTCACCCTCTCCTGCATGGCCCCCGCCGGCGAACTGAACTGCGGCGTCTGCGGCAAGTGCCACGAGCGAAGAACCGCCTTTGCCGCCTCGGGCCGGGGTGATCCGACCCCCTACGGCGGGGATATCCCCCCCCAAATCTGAAATCTTCGATTTGAGCAAACAATCGCGCCGGAAGACTCGTCTCAGAAGGTGCGAAACCCGCAACGCCCGGACGCATTCAAGGTCCAGACGATCTCCAGACGATGCCCGCGGAGTAACTGACCATGTCCCGCCGAAGGTTTCTGGTCCCGGCGCTTCTGGCATTCACCCTGGCCGCCGGCATATTCCTCGCTTCCGGTGACCGCAAGGTCGCAAGTCTCGACGCCGGCGGCGCCGTCCTGGAGTACCGCCAACAGGACCTGCTCTACACCTTTCATCTCCCCACCGGCACCGAAGCGCTCTTCAACCTGAAGACCGATCCGGAGTGCCTCGACAACATCCTCCGCACCAACCGGAAGGAAGCGGCCCGGGTCCGCCTGCGGCTCGAGCAGAAGCTCCGCGTCGAGAGCCTGGAAGAACTCCGCGACCAGGACAATCCCGTGCTCCTGAGCCTGAGGGGGCTCGGGTACATCTGATCCCGGTCGACCCGGTCCTTGCCGCCGGCCAAGTCCTCTGCCGGCCCCGCGCCCGCAGTGTAAGATCCTCTCTTTGCCGCCGCGATGCACCGGAGGGATCTCATGAGCGAGAAAGCCGTTGAAGGACTGGTCCGCCAACTCCTCATCGACCTTGGGGAGGACCCGGACCGGGAGGGGCTGAAGCGCACTCCGGAACGGGTCGAACGCTCACTCGAGTTCCTCACGCGCGGATACCGCACCACCGTCGAGGACATTCTGAACGACGCCGTCTTCGAGGAAGAGTGCGACGAGATGGTGGTGGTGAAGGACATCGAGCTCTACAGCATGTGCGAACACCACATGCTGCCCTTCATCGGCAAGGTTCATGTGGCCTATGTGCCCGACGGGCGGATCGTGGGACTATCCAAGGTCCCGCGCATCGTGGAGATGTTCAGTCGGCGGCTGCAGGTGCAGGAACGCCTGACCATGCAGGTGGCGAATGCCCTCGATCAGGCCATCAGGCCGAAGGGCGTCGGGGTCGTGGTCGAGGCGGCCCACCTCTGCATGATGATGCGGGGGGTGGAGAAGCAGAACAGCAAGGCGGTAACGTCCTGCATGCTCGGCCGGTTCCGTTCCGATCAGCGAACCCGTGCGGAGTTCCTGAACTTCATCAGGTAGAGGCCCCGAAGGGGCAGCCCCCGTGCCGAAAGCATCAGGAATCCGTGGCGCCGAAGCTCATCACGAACGTCGCCAGCGCCTCCAGCTCCGCAGGAGGCAACCGGTCGTAGGGCGGCATGGGCGCGATAAAGTCATCCACGTTCCCGATGGCCGGGAAAATGTCCGGATCCCTCATGTGCTCGATCAGCCGTTTGAGGATCTGTTTCGGGTCGTGGTCGTACTTCTCGAAGTAGATCGGAGCGGCTTTCCGGAGCGACGGCCCCATCCTCGAACCCCGGGCATCGAGGCCGTGACAGGTCGCGCAACCGTGAGTGGGGCTGCTCTTGCGGAACAGGCGACGACCGAACTCGACGATCTCCGGATCCGGCTTGAACGCCGGGCGGGGCGCGGGCGGATCGGCGGGAGGTTCGTCGGAGCAGGCCACCAGGGCGAGAACGACCAGGGTCAACAGAGCGGCTATTCGCCGGTGACCGGCATGGGAGCCGGGCGCGAGCGGGGCTCTCTTCCAGACCGCCAGCTCACTCCTCCAACACGGTGACCGGGAGCGGCTTGCGGCCCGCATATCCCTCCGTCACCTCGTGCCAGAATTCGACCCGGTCCTCCCCCATTGCAAAGCAGAGGAGGACGCGGCGATCGTCCAACAGGGAGGGGAAATCCACCAGACCGGTCTTCAGGTCCTTCATCTCACAACCAATTTCCGAGAGTTCGCCGACGAAGGCTTCGATCTCTTCGGAGAGGGCGCCCATGGACCGCTTCAGACGGTTCAGACGGTCCTCGACTTCGGTCGTCCGGTCCTCGACGGCCCGGGTCTGCTTGTACTCTCTCGCCTGCTCCGCAAGGAGTTCGTAGGCACGGACGACATCCGCCACGATCCGCCGGACCAGGGGCAGGGCGCTGTTCGCTTCTTCGACGGTGAATGTTTTGCTTCTCATGATTTCCCGCTCCCCCGAACACTCGTTCGGGTCGAGGTGCCGGGAGTATATCAGTCCGGTACGACGCCGGCCTGCAATTATCAGGTGAACCCGGTCCGCGCTCCCGTGACGGGCGCCTCCCGCCGACGGGCCGGGTACGGCCTTTCCTCTCCGAGTGCGGTGCGGCCGTGATACCTTTCTTTCGATGGAACTCAGGTTCGCCTGCCCCCAGTGTGGAACGATCAACCGCCGGCCCGACGCGGACCGGTTGACGATCCTCGATTGCACCGAGTGCTCCTACGCCGGACTCATCCCGGACGGGTGGACGGAGCATGGTGTAGTAGAGCGTTGTCCCATCTGCGGTTGCGGTGAAATCTTCAAACAGAAGGACTTTCAACAGCGCACCGGGATCATCATCGCGCTGGTGGGCGCGTCCTTCGCGGTGTTCACCAGATTCCTGAGCATCTTTCTCGCCGCGGTCATCTGCGGCATCCTCTACATCGCGTCCCCGGAACGCCTGGTCTGCTACCTCTGCCGAACCCAGGTCGTCGGCCATCGCCGAACCCGGGCCCACCGGCGGTTCAGCGCCAGGGTGGCCGAAAAGTTGCGGATCGACGCCGGCCGCGAGCCAGAGCCGGAGGATTCGCGCCGCGAGATCCGGTAGCCAAACGGCTCTCGACAGTCAAGGTGGGAGTAGCCGGGGGGATCCTATCGGGTAGGGTAGGGCAGGTCCCGGGTCCCCCCCGGCCGTAATACCACAGCGGTCCGTGCCGCCGTCCCCCTCCCTGTATCAATTGCTGTGCCAACCCGGTTTCCAGCCTGAGCGGGTCACCCTGATGCGCGGCGTGTTACCAAAAGTGACACTCGATATCGCGGAACCGAATCCACCGCTCTTCCATTCAGTTCCGTGAAGATTCTCGTGTGATCTGCGCTAGAATCAGGATCTCTTGACGACCGGAGGAGCGAGGACCATGAAGACACGTGCCGCCCTCTTCGTCCTGGCCGTGATCTGCATTCTGCAGCCCGCGGCAACGGCGAAGGACCTCCCACCCATCGACTACAACGCCTATTACGAGCTTCTGCCGCTCATGAAGGAAGCCTCGGACGCCTCGAACCAGTCGATCCGGGACCTCCACACGCTGATGACGAAGCTCAGCCAGACCGAGGACGAAGACGAGGCGGCGGGAATCCGCGCCCAGATCCGGCCGCTGCTCCTGGAACATCGCAAGCTGAAGGAGCGCATGGCCGACCTCGTGGACCGCGTGCTCCTGAAGAAGGGCCCCGTACGGACGAACGAAGACGCGCTTCGCGCACTCCGGAACACCACCCTCCGGCGCGTCAGCTGGAGTAACACGTTCCTGAAGTATGTCGCCCGCGACATCTCCCAGGCGATCGGTGTGCCGATCCGGCTGAACGCCAAGGTCCAGGAGCTGAACCAGGTGGAGATCAACTTCCCGGAGATTTCCGCGGAAGGTGTGATGGACCTCATCTGCCAGAACTTCGACCTGAAGTGGATCATCTTCGAGGGTGAGTTCATCGTCTTGAAGAAGATCGGGCCCAACGAGGCCCGCTTCATCAAGTGGGAGAAAAAGCACGGGAAGGTCGACTGGATCGGTGAAGACAAGGCCGGGACCTACGAGTCGGATGAGGTGGAGTTGCCGAACGGCAAGCGGGAACTGCGGAAGCTCGAGAACATGGATCTGCCGTTGCTCCAGCAGAACATGACGAAGATGTACATCCTCGAGGGCGAATCGAAGCGGCACGAAACCCGCCTGAAGGAACTGGAGATGAACGCCCGCGTCCTCGACATGTTCAACAAGAAGCCGAAGAACGAGGAAGAGCGCCAGGCCAGGATCAAGCGGCACAAGCACATCCTCCACTACCTCTACATGGAGCGTGAGAACTCGATCGAAGTCTGGGATATCATCAACCTGGTCCTCGGTGAAAAGACCCGTCTGCCCGAAGACGACGCCGAGCTGCGCAAGCTCCTCAGCAAGCAGATCCCGCTCCTCATCTGGGACAACAAGGACCTCGAGACCGCCCTCTACGAGCTGGGAGAGCTGATCGGCGTCCCGGTGGAAGTGGACCTCCCCACTTTCGTGGAGATGGCGGTGACCATCCAGGTCGAGAACGTGACGGTGGAAACCGTGATCAACATGATCTGCGACATCCACCCGCTGGACTGGCGATACGTGGACGGGAAGCTGTTCTTCGCGCACATTCAGGGGGAGTGAGGACCCGCGGGCGCCGAGGAGCCGGCCGGCTCGACGCCCGCGATCGCGCCTCACTTCCTCCGCTCGATCTCCCACGAAAACCCCGACTTCTCCAGGAGTTCGATCAACCACACGATCTCCCGCCCGGGAACTTCCGGGGAGACGCGCATCTCCACGTGGCGGGCGCCCCGGACCCAGTGATCGAGCAGGGTCGTCTCCACGTCGCCTCTGAGCGCCACGGCCACACTCCGCCCGGCGAAACGCGCCAGCATCTCCGTGTCGCTTTCGCTCCGCTCCCGCCAGAGAAACAGCTCGAGCGAATTCTCCTGCTGTGGATTGGTGACCACCGGCTCGGGGGCGACCGGGGCCGATGGTTCGGGGGGGAGTCCGGTGGTCGGGGGGAAGAGCGCGTAGGCGCCGCCGACCAGGAGGAGCAGCAGGACCGGGGCGGCCACAGCCGCAGCCAACGCGCGGGGCCGACGCCGAATGGAGATCTCCCGCTCCGCGACCTTCCGGGCCACTCGCTCTTCGAATCCGGGAGAGGGGGGAATGGACAGAAACACCTCCGAGAGTTCGCGCTCACCGTCCTTGAGATCCCGGGAGAAGTCCCGGCAATCCGGGCAGCGGGAGAGGTGCCGGCGCACCGCGGTGCTGTTCCGCTCGCGCCGGACCCGTTCCTTGGCGTCGTGACAGTCCATCAGCTCTCCCTCCGGCTCCGCAGGTAGCGCTCACGGAGTGTCTCGCGGGCCTCGTGCAGCCTCGACTTCACCCGGGCCGTCGTGAGACCGAGCGCCCCGGCGATGTCCCGGTACGACAGGTCGTCCACGTAGCGAAGAGCCAGCACTTCACGGTGTGCCGCCGAAAGGCCGAGAGCGATCTCCGGCAACGACCGATCCTCGCTGATCGGCGCCGAGAGGTCCGCGGGCAGCATCTGTTCCCGGCGGGGCCGGCGCGCCCGGCATGCGATGCGGGTCAGCACCACTCCGAACCAACTGCGGAATGCGGCGGGCTCCTTCAGCGTGCCAAGCTTCTTCCAGGCGGTGACGAAGGCGTCCTGCGCGGCCTCCTCCCCCACCTGGAGATCCCCGGTAATCAGGTGCGCCGTCGCCACCGCCTGCCGGCTCAACTGGCGAACGATGAGCGAGAAGGCATCCCGATCGCCCTCCTTGGCACGCTGAACCAGGTTCGTCAGGGTTTCCATTCGATGAGAGTCAGGAGGCGCCGCCCCCTCTCCCGGGTTGGAACAATCCGGCTGCCCCTACGTTATCATGAGGTGATGTCACGACCCTGGCTCAGCGTTGCCGTCGTTCTCTTGCTCGTCACCCTGGTGTGGTTCCTCGCCGGCCGGGCGAGCCACCGGCCGCCGCCCGGCCGGCCCCCCGTCCATCCGGATGACTCTGAACCCGTCCCTCCACTGATCAAGGGCCTTGAGGGTCCGTTTCCCGAGCTGAAAGCGAACCCTGAGAATGCGGCTGCGCCAGAGGGGAAGGGACCCGACGAACAGCCGGGCCTGGAGCGGAAGCGGCTGCTCGCGCTCGCTTCCGCGGCCATGCGGCAGGCGGACGCGTTGCTGCGGGAGACGCTCGACATCGACGCCTACCTCCATGGGGGCGGAACCATCAACGTCGAGAAGCTCGAGGTCCCGCCGGACGTCGTCGGCCGACTCTTCGAGATCCTCGAAACGGCCCCTCCGGACCAGAAGCTGAAGGTCGCGGTGGCGATGGCCATGGTGAAGCTCCGCCCGGAGGAGATCGACCTGCTGGCCCGACGTCTCGAGGCGGAGCTGTCCGTGATGAAGGACGAAGCCACCAGGGATGTGGTCCTCGGCCTGACCTATGCTCTCGCCGCGCAGGGCGATTCGCGGGGGACGGCCCGGCTCGCCGACGCGCTGCGGACCGGCGAGGGATCGGAGGTCCCGAACTTCCGAAACGGTGCGGTGCTGATCATCGCCATCGCCGAGGACGAGGAAACGGCGCCGCTGCTCCGGGAACTCCTGGCGGCCGACCCCGACCGGCTGGTTCGCAAGCACTCCGCGATCGGTCTCGGGAAGCTCGGCGGCGAGGAGAACGCCGAGGCCCTCGCCCTCGCCCTGTCCCAGGAGGAGGACCTCGAGGTGCGAGCGTGGTCGGCACTGGCACGTGGCCGCTCGTCGTCGGCGCACGAGGGTTCCGGGGACGCGGTTCTTTTCGAAGCGTTGAGATACGACCCGGATGGCGAGGTCCGGGCCGCCGCCGCGTACGCCTATGCCACCACGGGCGGTCCGGAGGTACTCGAGACCCTGGTCGGCACCTGGTACGGCGAGGACCACGAATTCGCCCGCATCGGTCTTGCCGCCGGCGTGGCGCGGCGCGAGGATCGGGCGGAAGCTGATGACTTCCTCACCAACGAGGCCGGGCCTTTCCTGACAAAGAGCGTCACGCAGAGTGAGCGCTCGCTCGTGCGCTTCTACTCGGCGACCACGCTCGGGATGCTCCCTCCGACCCCGGAGGGTGGCGCCGCGCTCCGGAAGACCGTCTCCGAGGATCGTTCGGAGTGGGTGCGAATCGGAGCCGTGGACGCGCTGGTGTCGTCGGAGGGCAAGGCCGCGAGGGAATTCCTCACGGCGGCGCTCGCAAAGGAGAACTCGGAGCGGATGACCCGCACCCTTCAGAAGGCCCTGCACCGGCTGGGCCCGGACTGAGCCCGGTCGTCCGCGTATCGTCGGAGGGACCGCTGCGTCTCGTCCACGCACCTCCAAAGGCGATCGCATCCCGGACCAGCGCGGCGCCACCGGCGCTCGCCTACTTCCTCGCCAGGATGTAATCCGCGTCCGGGGCGGCCTTCGAACGGCGGAACGTCGTCGTCGCGAAACCCGCCTTCTTCAGCCAGGCGGCCGTCTCCCGCGTGGAGTACGTTCGCCCGGCGGGAGTGTTCACCAGCATGTTCAGGGCGAACAGCGACGCGGAGGGCGGCGTCGTGCGATCGGGCCCGGTGAATAATTCCCGCACGATAAACAGCCCCTTCCCCGGCAGCGCCGCGGCGACGCGGCCGAACAACGCGCGCACCTCATCCTCACTCTGGCCGTGGATGACGTGAGAGAGGAACGCCGCGTCCGCATCGGCCGGCAGGTCGTCCTGGTCGAGGTCGGCGGCGTGGAACGTGACCCGGTCCGCCACGTCCGGGTACTCCCGGCAGATTTCCCGCCCCACCTCGGCCACGTCCGGGAGGTCCACGACCGTGACCCGCAAGCCGGGGTTCTCCCGGGCGAAAGACGCGGCGTACACCCCGGGCCCGCCGCCGAGGTCGAGCAGGTGTTTGCGCCCCTTCAAGTTCAGTTCCGCGGCAACGCCGGGCGCCAGCCGGAGTGCTCCGGCCCGCATCGCCATCGTGAAGGCCCGAGCCTCCGCGGGTCCACGACGGAAGGACGATCGGCTCGGCGCGGGGCGGCCCTCGCGAACGACCTCGGTCATCCGGTCCCAGGTGCGCCAGAGCGCCGCGTGATGGCGCAGCATCCCGAGCGCCGACTCCGGTCCTTCGGTCAGGTGCGGGGCCATCGCCTTCGCGATCGAGTAGCCGGTCCCCGTCTTCGTGAGCAATCCCATGCCGGCCAGGCAGTCGAGCAGCAACTCGGCCCCGCGCGGGTCGGCCCCGATCCGTTTCGCCACCACCTTCGCCGAGAACTTCCGCCTCCCGAGGACGGTGAAGATCTCGAGTTCCACCGCGGTGAGAATGGCGCGACTCTCCCAGTAACCCCGGGAGACCCGCATGAGGTCGTCTCTGGTTTTCATTTCATCCTTCCTTTCATTCGAGGACGAGCGCCACGATCACTTCACGCGGTCCGTGGGCCGGGATCACCAACTGCTTCTCCACGTCCGCGGTCCGGCTCGGCCCGGTGACGAAAACGGTGTACGCCGGTCCGGCCCGGTGGAGTTCGGCCAGGCGCCAGAGGGCCTCCGGCAAACCGGCGACGATGGTGGCGGCGGTGGCGAGAAAGACCGTCCTCGGCGGCACCAGCGACACTCGGGATTCCTCACGCGTGGCGTAGGTGCGGACCACCGTCCCGGTGTCGGCGATCAGGAGATCGGCCCGATCGACCCCGGTCTCACCGTCATCATCCGGAAACGCGGCGCGGGCCGCAGCTTCGGTGGCGAACTCGAGCCATCGACCGCCGGCCTGCTCCAGCCGGAACCGGAAAGTCGCGACCGGATCCTCGGGCACGGGAGACGGCGGTGGCGGTGGCGGTGGCGGAGACTTCGTACCGGCCACGGCCAGGTTCTCACGGATCCTTTGAAAAACGCGGTCCATCTTCTCTCCACATCTCCTTGAAACTCCTCGGCGCCGGTTGGGGCGCGGCGCGCGTATCGGTCCAGCGGCGGAGCAGGCCCGCACGGGCGGCGGCCGGCAACAGGCGCTTCGTGATCCGGGCGGCGCGGCGGTACAGCCCCGGGCGTTGCATGACGTACCGGAAGATCCGGAAGGCCAGACGTTCCGGAATCCCCCGCCGGCCCGCGCTCACCGCCTCCCGCCGCATCCGCAGGAGGTGCTCGTGGATCGGGATCTTCACCGGGCAGATATCGGTGCACGCACCGCAGAGGGAAGACAGAAACGGCAGTTGGTGGTCCTCCCCGCGGCCTCGCCACAGGGGGGAGAGCAGTGATCCGATCGGTCCCGGATAGGTCCAGCCGTATGCGTGCCCCCCCACAGTCCGGTAGACCGGGCATACGTTCATGCAGGCGCCGCAGCGGATGCAGCGGAGGATCTCGCGGTTTTCGGGGTCTCTCAGCGCATCGATGCGGCCGTTGTCGAGGAGCACGATGTGGTGTTCGTCGAGTGCTCCCGAGATCAGCTGAAAGTAGGAAGTCATCCGCTGCCCGGTGGCCGACCGGGTCAGCAGAGGCAGCATCGTGGCGAGGTCGGTCAGCTTCGGCAGGAGTTTGTCGATGCCCACCAGACTCACCGTCACCGGCGTGGACGTCACCGTCAGGCGAATGTTGCCCTCGTTCTCGATCAGGGCCACCGTCCCGGTTTCGGCCACCAGGAAGTTCGCGCCGGTGATACCGAGATCCGCCTCGAGGAGGCGATCGCGAAGATGGGCCCGGGCGGAGAGAGAGAGCCAGGTGGCGAGTTCCCGGCGGTCCGTGGGCGCCCGGCCATCGGTGACGCCCTCCCGGGCGAACAGATCCCGGATCTGCTCCGCGGAGCAGTGCAGGGCGGGCGCGGTGATGTGGGACGGGGGCTCGTCCCGCAGTTGCACGATGAACTCGCCGAGGTCGGTCTCGAGTGGCGTGAATCCCCGCGCGGTGAAAGCCTGGTTGAGCTCCACCTCCTCGGTGGCCATCGACTTCGCCTTGAGAATGCGCGTCGCGCCCTTCCGCCGGGCGAGTTCGGTGATGATCCGGCGGGCGGCGGCGGCGTCCTTCGCGAAATGGACGTGGGCGCCGCGCAAGCGGGCGTTCTCGACGAACTCCGCGAGGTAGCGATCGAGGTTCGCGAGAACGTGGTCCTTCACCTTCGCGGCCCGCTCGCGCAAGTCCTCCCAATCGGGCCGCTCGGCGACGGTCTCGTCGCGCTTTTTGAGCGACGTATTCGTGGCCCGGAGGACATTGCCGGGGAGGACGGGGTCCTTGATCGCCCTGCGGATCCGGTCGGTCAGGCCGCCGCCTCTATTCATGCGCCCCACCTCCGAGGATCTCCGCAAGGTGGATCGGGCGGACCGCGCTGCCCCGTTTCTCGAGCAACCCCTCGATCTGCATCAGGCAGGAAGACTCGGTGGAGGAGACGAACGCCGCCCCGGAGTCCTCGATCGCCTTGAGCTTCCGCTCGCCCATCCCGGTGGAGACCAGGGGCGCCTTCACCGCGAAGGTCCCTCCGAAACCGCAGCACTCGTCCGAGGGCTCCATCTCGACGAGTTCGAGTCCTTGAACCGCCTGAAGGAGACGGCGCGGCCCCTCCCGGATGCGGAGTTCGCGAAGCGGGTGGCAGGCATCGTGCCAGGTGACCCGGCCGGTGAACTTCGCCCCGATGTCGGTGACACCGAGTCGATCGGTCAGGAACTGCGAGAACTCGAAGACCCGCTCGAGGAGGTGGTGGTCGCCTTCCATCGCGGTCCGGAGGGCCAGGACGCAGGATCCGGAAGGGGAAACGACCGCGTCGGGGTCGGCCTTCGCGAGGAGATCGAGCAGCCGCCGGGCCAGGCACGTGGCATCACGGTGAAACCCCGCGTTCAACGCCGGCTGGCCGCAGCAGGTCTGTCCCTCGGGGTAGATCACGTCGTGCCCGAGCCGGGAGAGCACGCGGCAGACGGCCACGGCCACCCCGGGTTTCAGAACGTCGACGAAGCAGGGAACGAAAAGGGCGACGCGCATTCCCCCTTTGTCGGCGGATCCGGCTCAGGCGCCAAGGGATTCTCACCGCGCCGGGAAGCGATGCCGATGCGGCCGCTCCGGATGGGGGGCCCGAGTTCGGCGCACCAAAGTTCCTTTCCGCTCAATTCGGGAGCACCGGCGACTCGATGAGGAGACGGAGGACCGTGCGCTTGCACCGAGCCCTCCGCCATGGAGAGCGAACTGGGATGTGGCGAAGCATGCACAAACGTCCGGCGGCTATCCGGGTCCGGAAGACCGATGGCCATCCCACCCGGCACCGGGCAGGGCGAACACTCGCCATCCTGGTCGCGGCCGGACTCTCGCTCGGTCTGCTCTCACCCTCAAGCGGCCAGGTGGATGCTCCCCCGGATCCCGCCATGGTCAAGAGGGTCAGGACCGTCCTTTACACGCTGGTCACGCCGCCATGTTCCAATCCCGCCGATGTGGAGAAGGAACTACACGCGATGGGCAAGGCGGTCGTGCCGATTCTGAGGTCTCTCGACTACGGTTTCGATGCATCCGCGCAGATCGAGGTCATGGCCCGTGTGCGCTTCCGACTGAACGACAAGAGCGTCTCCAGGTGGCTGGCCGACCTGGCCTCCGGATCCAACACCCTGATCACGAGAACCACCGCCTATCGGTGCCTTGAGGAGTTCGGCACAATCTACGGTCTCGCGGGCCTCCTCGATGGTCGGACGGAAGAGTCACCATCGGTGCGGCGCTGCGCAAACCGGGCCATCGTGGCGGTTTTGAAGCGATCCGATACGCCGGAGGCCTACCGGGTCGTTCGCTCCCGGCTCACCAGCGGAGACGGGGCCCCCCGGATCAACGTCATCACCTCGGTGGCGAAAGCAAACTCGATCCTTGGCCTGAAACTCCTTTGCGAACTCCTCGGGGATGATCGCGTTCGAAACCGGCTCCTGCTCTTTGCGATCGCCACCATGTCGGTCAGGCCCGCCGGCGATGAACCGGCAGGACTCATCCGCCCCTTCCTCGAATCCGACGATCCGAAGGCCAGACAGGGCGCCATCGAAGCCCTGGCCAGCCTCTGCGACGAAGCCTCGGCGGAGAAACTGATCGCGAGCCTTCGAGACGAGAATCCGGAGGTCGGGGCCGCAGCACATGCCGCGCTGAAGGAGCTCTCCTTCTCCAACCTGCCCGCGAAGGAGGGACCCTGGCGGGACTGGCTCGAGGTGGAAAGAGCGTGGTGGAGCGGGAAGGGACTGGAGCTGAAAGAGAACCTGTGGGGAAGCGATCGGGAACGGGTCATCCAGGCTGTCGGCCAGTTCGCCCGGCACCCGCTCTTTCGCGGCCACATCGGCGGGCGCGTCGAGGTGCTCTCCAGCGCGACGGACCCGGTGATCCGGGATGCGGCGAAGAAAGCGAGTGCCCGCCTCCGCCTGCAGGGGAGGGCCGCCCTTCGCAAGAAGAGAGACGAGGCAAGACGCTCCCGCCCTCGAACCGCCGCCCGGCCCTCCCCGACCGGACGGGCCCCGGTGCAGGTGGCCGGCGCCGGCAGGAACGGCTACCTCTATCTCCTGCTGCTCGGAATCCCGGTCTGCCTCCTGCTCCTGATGAGAGTGTGCAATTTCTCCCCGTTGGAGTGGGTTCGAGCCCGCACCAGAAAAGGACCGATGATCGTGAAACTGGACCGGGAGAACGCCACACCGGAGCCGGACCCGGAGCGAAAGACCCATCCGGACATCAGTCAGGAAGAGCTCTTTTATCGGAGCGCACGAAACCGGCAGGGCTGACCCTGTGACCCTGTGCAGGAAGTAGTCCGATCCCGGTTTTCCTCTCCCCTCGGTGTACCGGCCGACTCGTTCTCCGAGTCTGACCCGGGATCTCTCGAAAGTGAGATGATCGACCAACGGCTCGTGGGCGTTCTCGCAGGCGATCAAACAGGTGATCGCGCAACTGCGGACTGACGTTGGAAATCTTCGCGGCGCTCGCAGATTCTTCGTGACGCTCCCAGTCCGCCTGCAACCGCCCCCGCTCGGTTCACTACCGGCGAACATGCACTCCGTCATTGCCCTCCGCCAGCTCCCGTAGAAAACCCTTCCAGCGCCGGCCTGTCGCCTCTCCCCCGATCTCCACCGTGTGGATGGCGGCCTTGCGGTATCGGTTTCGCTTCGCAATCTCCTCGATGACCCCGGTGCGGGACTGGACCTCACCGGCACTCGGTGCACCATCGGTCAGGAGAAACACGGTGTCGACCTCCTCCCGGGCCAGCGCCAGGGAGAGCGCATCGAAGAGGTTCGTCCGGCCGGTGGGTTCGAGCTTCCGGAACCACTTGAGCGCCTTCTTGCGGGCGCACGAGGATGCGGTCACGGCCCTCTTCGAGAACGCCACGGGCTCCGTCCGGAAGGCGATGAGCAGGAACTTCGCGGGGGGCGAGAGGCGCGCGAGCGTCCGGTGAAGCTCCGTCAACACCAGCTCGCCCTTGGTCTCATCCTTTTCCCGCTCGAGGCGATCCCGCATCGAGCGGGACCGGTCGAGGACGAACGCGACACACTCGGAGTGAAAGGGGATGTTGGAAAAAGTCGCCGCGCTCCCGCCCGAGTCCTCGCTCACCGCGGCCCGGCGCTCGGGGAACTCGATCTCCCCCGGGTTCTGAAGCCGCCATCGCTCCCACCGCTCCCGGTCCGGAGGCAGCCCCACCCCCGTCAACCGCGCCAGCGCTCGACCCTGCTCCTCGCGAAGCCTTCCCCGTTCGAGTCCGAGGGACCCGATCAACGCATCGACCGCTCCCGGCCGCCGGATCCGGGAGAGCGAGCGGAGAGCCGTCAACCGTACCGACCAGCAGGGATCCTGAAGCCCGGTCGCCAGCACCGGCACCGCCTCGTCCCCGGGGCCGTCGGCGATGACCTCGAGCGCCGCGACGCGAAGCTCCATCGCCCGGTCGGACTGCACCTTCCCGGCAAGACCGCGCGCCGTCGCAGGGTCGATACCGGCCAGCGCCAGGAGCGCCGCCGCCCTTGGCCTCCCCTCCCTGCCGCGAAGTACTGCTGCCGCCAATTCACCCTTTCCCCGACCGCCAGGACAGGTGAGAAGCAGATCGACGGCAGCTTCACGTACTCCGGAGTCCGGATCCCGGATCGCCCGGGCCAGCAGCTCCTCGCGGCCCTCTTCTCGCGCGGCCGAGAGAACCGCGAAGCTGGTCAGGCGCACCCGCGGATCCGGGTGGCGGATCCCCCTGGCGAAAAACACCTTCTGATCCTCCGGCGATCGGCGGCCGGAGAGCCCCCGCCGGGCCCGGGAGCGCACCAGGGCGTCCTCGTCCGTCAACGCATTGAGGAGCAGCAGGAGCGACGTTCGTCCCGGCATCTCCGCCAATGCCGTCACGGCCTTCGCACGCTCCTCCCGATCGCGACTCCCGAGGGCCTTCCGCACGTCCCGCAGCCCTCCGGCCCGGACCGACGAACAGAGGATGAAAAGCAAGAGCATCGCCAGCAGGTTGCGTCCCATGGTTTCTCCTTCCGTGTTTCCAGGAAGGAGGACGCACGCGAGAGCGGTCGGGCTCGGAATTCCGCCCAATTTCCGGGTGGCGCGGATCGAAACGTGGGGGGGGAGAACAGATCCGTTGGACAGCGGCCGCCCGGAGGGTCGATCTCCGTATCGACCGTGCTGGCAGTCCGGGAACGTCACGGGGATCCTGGTCAGGGGGATTCTGCGAGTGCTGCGAAGATTTCGAACGTCGGTACTGCAGGCTGGCCCCTGCCCCGCTGCAAAACCGCAAGGATTGAGTCCGATCGGGTGGGAAACTACCGGTTGCGGCTGCCCAACCCGTCCTTCCCGACGGGCCGCCCGGCGAAAGCACCACCGGCGCGGATCACGTCGCGTTCGGCCCCGAGGAGGTAGAGGCGATCGCCGACGCGGACCTCGGTGGATCCGGCCAGCCCGGTGAGGATCTCCGGTGACTTCTCGCCGCCGCGACGGATCGCCAGCAGCTTGACCTTGCACTTCTCCTCGAGGGCGAGATCGGCGATGCTCTCGCCCGCGTGATCCGTGCCGACCTCGACGATCCCGATGTCATGCGGGCCATCGAGATGCGCGAAATCCACCAGCCCCGGGGAGAGGATCTGCACGGCGAGTTTCCGGGCGGCGTTGATCCCCGGCATGATCACCTCCGAGCCGAGCGCGCGCAGGATTTCCACCCGCTCGCGGCTCGTGCCGCGCACCAGGACCCGGCGACAACCCAGTTCGCTGAGGTGAACCGCACACAGTTCCGAAGCCTCGAAGTCCTCACCCATGCACACCACCGCGGCGTCCACCTCGTGGATACTCTGTTCCCTCAAGGCTTCCGGATCCCGCGCGTCCATCCGAACCGCGGTGTGGACCACGTCCCGCACCTGCTCCACGTTGGCGAGATCGTTGTCAACGGCGATGACCTCGGCCGACAGGCGAGCCAGGGCGCGGGCCAGGCTCATCCCGAAGGTTCCGAGGCCGATCACCGCGTAACGGCTCATGGCCCGGACTCCCGTTCCGGCTCCTCCGCCTCCTCCGCCTCCTCCGGGGGAGGAACCTCCGCGGCAAGTGTCTCCGGCACCGCATCCGGCTCCTCCGGTGTCCCCGGCACCTCCTCCGACGCGGCCGGTGTCTCCGGCACCGCATCGGGCGCGGAAGCCTTCTTCTCGATGCCGAGAATCTCCTCGAATTCGTCACGATCGATCAGCTCGATCTCGGCCAGGCGGATGGCGATTCTCTCCAGCAGATCCCGGTTGTCCTTCAGCGTCGTCAGGGCCAGGTCTTCCGCGGCGGTGACGAAGATCTTCACCTCTTCGTCGATCTCCCGCCCCGTCTCCTCGGAGTAATCGCGCTTCCCGCCGTTGGGATCCCAGCCGAGGTAGGAGCGCCGTTCCTGCTCGTAGCTGACCGGCCCCATCCTCTCGCTCATGCCGAACTCGGTGACCATGCGCCGGGCCATCTTCGAGCAGCGCTCGAGGTCGTTCTGGGCGCCCGTGGTGACCTGTCCGAAGATGATCATCTCCGCCGCGCGGCCACCGAGCAGCACCGCCATACGGTTCTTGAGTTCCTCCAGGGTGAGCAGGTACCGCTCGTCCGTCGGAAGCTGCAGGGTGTGGCCGAGAGAGCCCATCCCGCGGGGGATGATGGAGATCCGATGCACCGGGTCGCACTCCGGCAGCAGAGACGCCACCAGCGCGTGACCGGACTCGTGGTAGGCCACGATCTCCTTCTCCTTCTCGGTCATCAGGTGCTTCTTCTTCTCGAGGCCGGCGATCGTGCGGTCGATGGCCTCCTCCAGCTCGTCCATGGTCACCGACGACTTGTCGCGGCGGGCGGCGAGGAGCGCCGACTCGTTGATGATGTTCGCGAGGTCGGCGCCGGCAAAGCCCGGAGTGCGGGCCGCGATCACGGCGAGGTCCACGTCGGGGTCGAGTTTCACGGCGCGGGCGTGCACCCTGAGGATCAGCTCCCGGCCCTTGATGTCCGGCTTGTCCACCACGATCTGCCTGTCAAAACGACCGGGACGCATCAGCGCCTGGTCGAGAATCTCCGGACGGTTGGTGGCGGCCATGATGATGACGCCGGAGTTCGCGTCGAAGCCGTCCATCTCCACGAGCAGAGCGTTCAGGGTCTGCTCACGCTCGTCGTTACTGACCGGGCTGACCCCCCGGGACTTGCCGAGGGCGTCCAACTCATCGATGAAGACGATGCAGGGAGACTGCTGGACCGCCTGCTTGAAGAGGTCGCGGACCCGGCTCGCGCCGACCCCCACGAACATCTCCACGAAGTCGGAACCAGAGAGGGAGAAGAACGGCACCTCCGCCTCGCCGGCGACCGCGCGGGCGAGCAGGGTCTTGCCCGTGCCCGGCGCGCCGAGGAGCAGCACACCCTTCGGGATACGTGCCCCGAGCGCCTGGAACTTCTCGGGCTCCCGCAGGAAGTCGACGATCTCCTTGACCTCGTCCACCGCCTCGTCGATCCCGGCCACATCGCCGAAATTGACCTGGACCTCCTTCTCCGCGTAGACCTTCGCCTTGGATTTTCCGAAGCTCATCACCTGCTGCCCCGGGTTCATCTTGCGCATCATGAAGATCCAGAAGCCGATGAGGATGGCGACGGGGAAGATCCACCAGATCACACCGAGGAGGCCGTCGGTATCCGATTCCGGGGTGTAATCGACGTTGTTCTCCCGGAGGTACGCGATGTCGCCCTCAAGCGTGACCCGCGGCATGGTGAACGCCACCCAGCGGTCCTCTCCGGAGTCCGTCTTCTCCCGATACTCGCCGGACATTTTCTTCCCGCTGACCACGAGGTTTCGAAGGCGGCCCTCCTCCACCCATTTCTTGAACTCGGAGTGCTTCGGCCCATCGGGCTTTCCGGCGAAGAACTGGCCCGTGATCAGGACCGCCAGCAGCACCATCATCACCCAGAAGAAGGAGAACCGCGCGGGCCCCTTCTTCCTGTCGTCCGGTCGCTGCTTGGGGTCGTGGCCGGGCTGCTGGTCGTCCCGGCTGGTCTGGTCGCTATCGGTCATCAGTTTCCTGTCTCTTCGCCGTCTCGCGGCGTGAGTGCGATTTCGAACAATTCCCTGACATCCCGTCCGAACCGGAACGTCAGTTCCTTCTCAGCTTCCTTCGGGATCTCCAGGAGGTCCCTCTCGTTCTTCTCCGGCAGGATGATCGTCTCGATCCCGGCCCGGAGTGCGCCGAGTACTTTCTATTCTACGCCACCGACGGGCAAGACCTTCCCGGGAAGAGCGGTCTCCCCGATGATGGCCACCGTACTGCCGACGGCCCGGCCGGTGAAGATCGAAGCGATGGCCGTGGCCAGGCCGTCGCCCGCGGATGGCCCGTCCTTCGTCGTCGCCCCGGCCGGCACATGAACGTGCAGGTCGAAGCGATCGAAGTCCTCGGGGGCGATGGAAAGCGCCTCGGCATTCGCGCGCACCAAGGATAGGACCGCGCGGACGGATTCCATCATGACATCTCCGAGGGATCCGGTCAGGGTCAGGCGGCCCTTGCCGGGCATCTTCGTCGCTTCGAGGAAGCCGGTGCCGGCCTCGAAGTCTGAGCGATCACACTGTCCCGGGCAGCGAATCAGACGGTCCACGCCGCGGCTCCGGCTCTCGTCACCGCCGGGCCGATGGATCATCGCTCATCGCCTTCCCCACTCCGGCGAAACGCCTCGAGGAGCTCTCTCTGCCTGACCGTCAGCTTCTTCGGAACCGTCACGCGGATACGCACGAAGTGATCTCCGATCCTGCCGCGGTGGTCCTTGACGCCCCGCCCCTTGAGCCGGAGCTTCGCATTCGGCTGGATCCCCGCGGGGATGGTCAGGTTGATGGTCCCGTCGAGGGTCTCGACCTCGCGCCTGGTGCCGAGTGCGGCGTCGGCGAAGTCGAGATCGAGGTCGGATTCGATATCGAGCCCCTTCCGCCGGAACGATCCGTGACCGCGCACCCGCACGGTGAGCAGCAGGTCGCCCGCCGGTCCCCCGCGTCGCCCGGGCTGGCCCTCCCCGCGGAGGCGGATGGTCGCGCCGTCGTTGACCCCGGTCGGGATCTTCACCTCGATCGACTTTCGGGCCGCATGCAGGCCACTGCCCCGGCACGGCTTGCAGGGGTTCTCGATCACCGCCCCCTTGCCCATGCACCGCGGGCACGGCCGCGAGAAGGAGAAAGCCCCCTGCGCGGTAGCGGCGGTGCCGGAGCCGTGACAGGTGGGGCAGGTTCTGGGTTTACTGCCGGACTCGGCGCCGCTTCCCCCGCAGGAGGAGCAGGGTTCGGTGCGCTCGACGCGAATGGTCTGGACGCCGCCGAACGCCGCGGTTTCGAAAGGGACGCTCACCTCGTAGCGGAGGTCGTCCCCGCGAACCGGGCCGGCTGGTCCACGCCGCTGCCCCATCCCCGCGCGCTCGAAGAGGTCGAAGATCGACCCGCCGAAGCCGCCGCCGGCCGGGCCACCCCCACCGAAGAGATCCTCCAGATTCACACCACCGCCGGCCCCGTACTTCCGGAGCTGGTCGTACTTCTGGCGCTTCTCCGGCTCTCCCAGCACATCGTAGGCTTCCTGGATCTCCTTGAATCGACGTTCCGCCTCCGCATCACCCGCGTTGCGGTCGGGGTGGAAGCGCTTGGCCAGGTCGCGATAGCTCTTCTTGATCCGGCCCCGCCCGGCGTCCTCGGGGACGCCCAGTACCGTGTAGTAGTCCTTCTGGATCATGGTCCTCCCTCGGGATGCGCGAGCCGTTCCGGGTCCGCCGGTCCAGAGGCCTTCAAAGTCAAATCAGGTTCACCAGCGCAAGGCGCGTGCCCATTCCAACCACCCCCCCCACCGGCCCTTGCCACAGGCCGGGAACCGGCCATCCCCTCCCGGGACGTGACAAGATAAGTACACATGTGGCCCTGCTGACACGTAAGATCCAGACTCGCGTAGCGCGCAGAAAGGACTCTCTCACATGAAGACCAGGATCCTCGGAGCCGTGCTCGTCTTCCTTCTCCTTGCCGTTCCGTCATTCGCGACGCCTGCCAGTTTGTCAGGAATCCGGGACTCGATGGACCGGGGCTGCTACCAGGCGGCATTGAAAGATCTGACCGCGATCATCGAGAAGGACAAGGAGAACCACGAAGCCTACGCGATGCTCGCCGAGTGCGAGATCGTTTTCGGGGATCTCGATGCGGCGGAAACGGCCATCATCATGGCCCTCGAGATCGTGGACGACCAGAGCGCCGATTACTGGAAGCTCCTCGGCCGGATTTCCTTCAAGAAGGGTCTCAAGGCCTACATGAACCGCGCCTCCGCCAGCGAAATCAAGAGCTGGTTCGCCGACGCGGAAGTGAAGTTCAAGCAGTGCCTCGAGCGCAACGCCGACGACCCCCAGGTGCGTTGGTGGTTCGGGTGGGCGAAGGAGTGGCAGGAATACCCGATCAAGGCCCGGGAGGCCTACAGCGAGCAGATTGCGAAGTTCCCGAAGGAGCCGGGCGGCTACCTCCGGCTGGCGAGCATGCTCTCCCAGGCCGCCAACGGCACCGGCAATGGCTATGGTGCCGAGGCCGAGAAACTGCGCGCCGATGCGATCGCTCTGTTCACGACCGGGAACGAGAAGGCCGGCCCGAACGCCGATCTGCTCTACGGGTTGGGATTCGCCCTGGAGTGGCAGCGCAATCAGGACGGAGCCCTGGAATGCTATTACGCGGCCATTGCCGCCGACCCGGACTTCGACAAGGCCTGGCGCCGGATGTTCGACATCCAGTCCAAGGCGAACCAGAGGGGAGCCACGGTCCCCGAGAAGGTCACCCCGGCCGCGCTGATCGCCCTCGGGAAGAAGTTCCCGAAGAGCCCCGCCGCGGCAAGCTGGACCGCGTATTTCCTGAAGGCCGAGGGCAAGGCGAAGGAGGCCCTCGAGGTGGTGCTGCCGGCCCTGAAGGACCACGGCGAGCACGCCGGCGCCTACAACCAGGCCTCCGCCATCGCCTGGTCGCTCCGCAAGTCGGATACGCAGACGGCGATCGCCGCATATGAGAAGCTGCACGAGTACAACCCGTTCAGTGCGGACGCCGCGAACAACCTCGGCATGATCCACCGGGACATCACGGCTCGCTACAAGGACTCTCTGAAGTGGTACCTGGCCTCGGTCGAGCGAGCTCCATGGAGCCAGGACATCATCAACGACGCCGCCTTGATCTACCTCTTCCACTTCACCGGCGCCGAGCAGAAAAAGTGCCTGCCGATGCTCGAGAAGGTCGTCGCGATCGTGCAGGACGACGGCATGGTTCCGGAGCGGGGATACTGGGACGCGCTGGAGAACCTCTGCAAGTACTACTGGGAGGTGGACCGGCAGCCCGAGTTGGTCATCAAGTACGCCGAGATGCGCACGAAAACCACCCTGGGCGTCGCCCCGTACTCGGCGAGCCGCCCCGCCGCGCATTACAAGCGCCTGGCGGAAAAGGCCCTCGGCGGAGGGTAGGATCTTCGAGGCCGGACCGGAGGGTGAGTTCCGTCTCCTCCGCGCCTGGTCAACCGCGGCGGCGACGAGGCAACGCACGGCCGACAGCGACGGCTCCATCGCCGCGCCGAGCGGTGGCTACACCGTCAGCACCACCTTGCCAAAGGCGTGGCGCTCCTCCAGGTAGTCCTGAGCCTCCGCGGCCCGCTCGAGCGGGAAACTCGCATCCACCACCGGCTTCAGCGTCTTCTTGCCAAGCAGGGAGAGGACGTCGAGGAACTCCTTTCTCGTGCCGAGGTAGGAGCCCATCACATTGCGCTCGCGATGGAAAAGGGGGCGCAGGGCAAGAGTGGCGGTGGGGCTGCCGGTCTCCCCGCAGCAGAGCAGGCGGCCGCCGCGAGAGAGACAGGAGACGCTGGCGACCAGCGTAGTGCCGCCGATGTGGTCGAGGACGACATCGACGCCGGCGCCCTTCGTCAGCTTGAAGACGGCATCGGTGAAATCGACATTCCGGTAGTTGATGGTCTCCTGCGCGCCGAGCCGCATCGCCTGTTCGAGTTTCTCATCGGTCCCGGCGGTGACGATGACCCGGGCTCCGCCGGCGCTCGCGATCTGCACCGCCGCGGTGCCCAGGCCGGAACCCACCGAGTGGATCAGGATGGACTCGCCAACCCGCAGGTTCGCCCGGCTCACCAGGGCATGCCAGGCGGTGAGGAACGCGATCGGCACAGTGGCCCACTCGGTGAGATCCAGGCTGTCCGGGACCGGAATGGCGTTGGCCCGCGGCACCACGACCGACTCCGCATAACCACCGTTTCGGTGGACGCCGAGGATCTTGATGTCCCGGCAGAGGTGCTCGCTACCTTCCACGCAGAAGGCACACGAGCCGCACGCGAGAATCGGATAGATGACGACGCGCTCCCCCGTCTCTTCGATAATCCCGGCGATATCACATCCCGGGATCACCGGCAGAGACAGTTCGGGAAACTCCCCCCGCCGCACCCGGAGGTCGAGGTGGTTCAGGCCACAGGCCTTGATGTTCACCAGCACCTCGCCGGGTCCGGCCTCCGGAACGGGCGCCTCGACCTGCTCGAGGACACCGCTGTCCCCGAAGGATGGAATCTCAATTGCCTTCATGGTCATGGGTGCATTATCCCCAAGGTGATCGACAGAGCAACAGTCGACGGGGATGCCGGGCTCCGATGGCTGAACGAAATTCGCCAAAGCGGACTCGCCGGCCACCCCCCGGATCGTGTGCAATGCCGACCCATGCGGGCTAACATCCATTCCATGTCAGAGATCTCCTGGAGCAGCCTCTATCGCTGCCGGAAGGAAGTGAACGCCCGCTACCCCTCGGTATTCAGGCTGCCGAGCGTCCGCCGCGCGGTGCACCTGGCCCGTCCTCACGTCCGCGCCGGAACGAGAATCCTGGAAATCGGCCCCGGCGAAAACCACCGCGGCGCCCGTCTCGCCGCCGAAGTCGGAGGTGCGGCCTCCGTGAGCGTCGATCCCGACCCGGAAGGCCGTCACGACTTCGAAGACATCACCCAGGCCGGCGACGGCTTTGACCTGGTGCTGGCCTTCGAGGTCATCGAGCACCTGACGGTGGAGGATGCGCTCAATCTCATGCGGGCGGTACGGATCCGCCTGCGGACCGGCGGCACTTTCGTGCTCTCCACCCCGAACGTTTACTGCCCCGGCGCCTACCTCCGGGACTGCACACACCGCACGCCCTTCGCCTTTGACGAACTGGGCGGCGCTCTCACCTACACCGGCTTCGAGATCATCGGTCTCCACCGGGTAGTGCAGGGAAACCTCGTCCGCCGCCTGAAGAAGGCCCTGTTTTCTCCGCTCGGACAGGCACTCGGAATCGACCATGCGGTATCGATCGCCGCAGTGGCCCGGATCCGCGGGTAGCGGCGAAAGGCCGGCGGTGCGCGGGGGTTCGATCGCAAAAAAGTCGATCCTCAGGCCGGCGTCAGCAGCGGCCTGCAGGGTGTTCTCGTCCGCGGCGAACTCCCCCGCGCGCAATGCCACGGGTGCGCTGATCCGTGAGAATCACGCCCCCTTGTTCCAAGGGCTCCAAGACCTTACCGCATTCGTACCCGCGGTCACGTCGAGACGATCCATCAGGATAGCGGGCAGATCCGCCAGAAAGTGCTGACCGGCTCTCAGCAGCGGCGCACCCGCTGAGGTCCTGACGGCGGCGGGATCACGAATGGCCTCGCTCTCGCCCATCAGGGAAAGCCGCCAGGTCGCTCGAACGGATCCCCCCTCGAACGCGCCGTCGTTTTCGCCGGACTCTTCCGGAATAGCCTCTGGCCCCATGTCCCCTGATCAGCAAGGCGAGGTCCGGATCGATGAAACGGAGGCATATGACGCCTAACCAATAGGCACGAAATTATTTACATCAACAAGCCCGAAGCGGGGTCCACCGCGCCGCGCGCCAGGCTGTTCAGAAAACTGAACGCTGCGCTGCTTCAGCGCTACCCGCCGTTTGCGGGAGACCAGCGGCGAACATAGATGCCCTCCGCCACCTCACGCTCCACCGCCAGCGAGGTCTGGTCCACCTCGAGGATGAAAGAGGGCCGCCGCTGGGTCAGCCTGATCATGCTCCCGGGGATCACGCCGAGCGATCCGAGCCGCTCCAGGCGCTTCTCGAGATCCGACGCGATGAAGAGGATCTTCACCCGCTCCCCCACCGCCACGTTGGCGAGCCGGCGGACCACCGGGCCCACGTCTTCCGCCGATCGACCGCAGCAGGTGCCGGGGGGAATCGGGTGCTGGTGCGGACAGACCGTGGGGTGGCCGAGGAGGGTGCAGATCGAATCGGTGACTTCCGGCGCCAGGAAGTGCTCGAATTCGCAGGCGGAACTCTCGACGACGTTGTCTTCGACCTGCAGGACGTCGCAGAGCAGGCGCTCCGCCAGGCGGTGCCGGCGAACGATCACACGCGCCTCCGCCTCGCCTCGATCGGTAAAGCACACGACCGCGCCGCTTCGCTCCAGCAATCCGCCTTCGACCGCCCGCTCGAGGTCGGCCGGCGAGGCCCCGCCGTGTGCGTTCGTTACGACCGCCTCGGCGCCGGCCTCCCAGCCCTGCTCCTTCGCTTCCCACACCGACTCGAGGATCTCCTCGACCTTACGTCTCCCCACGGCTCGACTCCTTCGGGTCCTCTCGAGAAAACAGCCTGCCGATCAACCCGGCGAGGACCGACCCGGACTCCGGCGGCCACTCGTATCCGCACGACGGGCAGCGAACCAGCCCGCACCCGCCGGAGCGGGTGGGACAGGTGGCGCAGCCCCGCTCGGCCATCTCGTTCTCGTTGAAACGGTATCCGCACAGGCTGCAGTGATGGGTCGGGATCATCTCAGGACTCCCAGCACCTTCATAACGAAGTTCACGATCCCGCCGATCAGGAAGGCGAACGGAAAGATGAACACGAACATCAGGGTGGCCATCTTGACCCCCCGCTCCCTGATCATGATTAAGAAGTTCGCGACACACGGCACGAAGAGCGTGATCGTCACCAGCGCGACCACCGCCTGCCGGGGGGAGAGCAGCCCCTGCCGCCAGAGGTCCGAAAGTCCCGCCGCACCGTAGTCCCGCCGGAGGAAACCGATGAGGAACGCCGGAGTCGCCTCCTCCGGCAGCGCGAGCCATCCCTTGACGAGGGGCGCCGTGGCCCAGGTGATCGGGTTCAGCGCGCCGGTGGTATCGAGCATGAAGAGGATGAAGGTCCCGAGGAAGAACAGAGGCACCGCCTCTTTCAGATACCACTCGATGCGGGCCACGGTCTTCAGGAGGATGTTCTTCAAGCGCGGCATGCGAAGCGGCGGCAACTCGAGAATGAAGTCACTGCGGCGGCCCGGCAGGAGGAGCGAGGAGAGCCAGCCCACCAGGAAGAGCACGATCATGATGGTGCCCACCCACCACAGGATCGCGACGGTGCCGATCTGGCTGGTGATGCCGAGGATCACCCCGAGTTGGGCCGAACAGGGGATGCCGAGGGCCAGCAGAAGCGTGACGATCACCCGCTCCTTGTTGGTCTCGAGCACGCGCGTGGTAAGGGTGGCCATGGTGTCGCAGCCGAGCCCGAGCACCATCGGGAGGACGGCCTTGCCGTTCAGACCCATGGCTGAGAAGCCCCGGTTCATCATCACCGCGAGCCGGGGCAGGTAGCCGGAGTCCTCCAGCACCCCGAAGACCAGGAAGAAGGTGCCCACCACCGGCAGGATCAGGGCGATGGCATAGGAGAGCGCCATCGTGAGCGCGCCGAAGGGCCCCACCAGGAGATCGTGGATGAACCGCATGACCGTCTGGAAGCTCGTGAGCGCCACTCCCGTCTCGAGGGCGTAATCCCCCACGATGGCGCCGACGCCGGGATCCACGGCGTGGGCATGCGGAAACGGCAGGACGGCGTCGACGGCGTGAATACACCCCGGCCCCACGAATTCCCCGAAGACTCTCTTCTCGAGCAGGTCCACCAGGACGCCCGCACCGAACACGCCGACGAAGAGGTAGATCACGAGCAGAACCGCGATGCCGCCCACCGTACCCCAGACGATATGGGTGGCCTGCCGGCCGAGGAGCACCGCGGCGATGAGGAGCATGGCCGCGCCGCCCTGGAACCACCCGCTCCGGAGCCAGCTCTCCGCCGGCAGCGCATCTGCGAAAGGCCGGACCGCCATGCCGAGGAACCACAGCCCGGCGAAGGTCCCGAGGAGCACCAGCGGCGTGGCCCGGTCCTTCCGGTGGCTGATGATCGCCAGGATGACCAGGGTCGAGGCGATGGTGGCGGCGAGGGAGGAAGCCGGGAATCCGCCCATGGACAAGAGCACCAGCAACGCTCCGGCAAGCGCCACGACGTGGGCGACCCCGCGCCCGGGAACGCTCTCCCCGAAGGTCGCCACGCGCTCCATGACTCCGGAGAAGGCCGGATCCACGGTGTAGACCCGGGAGAGGATTTCCCCGGCCAGCACCAGGCGCTGCCGGGTGATTTCGTACGAGAGCGAACGGCTGTAGCCCGCCGAGAGGCCGCGCCGGATCTCCTCCACCGCGAGGACCGCCTCGGGGGACATCCGACCAACCATCCACTCCCGGATCCCGTCGTCCCCGGCGATGACCGAGAGGGCCAGGGAGCGGGGCGAGATGCGAGCCTCGGGCAGGTGAGGGAGAACCTCGGCAACCGCCCGTTCGATCGCTTCGTCGTAGGGCACCGCAAGGTCCGGTCGGCGGGTCCCGCTCGCCAGGGTCTTCCGGATCCGCGCGAGCCCCTTGCCGCGGGTAGCCACCGTGAAGAGCACCGGTACGCCGAGTTCGCCGGCGAGACCGGTTCGATCGATCCGGATGCCCCTGGCCAGCGCCTCGTCCATCATGTTCAGGGCGAAGCAGAATGGCAGGCCCATCTCGGCCAGGGAGATAGCGATCAAGAGGCCACGCCGGAGGTTCTTGGCGTCGGCGACGAGGAGGATCGACTCCACGTCCCCGGTCAGGAGCACATCCCTCGTGACCCGCTCGTCCTCGGACTGCGGGATCAGGTTGTTGACTCCCGGCAGGTCGACCAGTTCGCGGCGCCCGCCCGGCAGCTCGAGGAAGCCCTTCGTGACGTCCACCGTGGTGCCGGGGTAGTTCGAAACCACCACGTATCGCTTCGTCAGCCCCCCGAAGAGAACGGACTTTCCGACATTCGGATTCCCGATGAGGAGGATCCGTCCGGCTTCCGCTGCCGCAGGAGATTCGCTGTCCGGCATGGGCAAATCCCGGTCCGCATTTCTCATGAGGGCACACGATCCGGGGGGCGGTCGCGGCGCATCGCGGCGTCGGACCTCCCCCGAGATGGGAAAGCGTCGCGTTGTCGGTCTTTCCGGCGCCGCATCCGCGCCTGCCTCCTCAGATACACCTTGTCACCGCTGCAACCCGCCAGGACGCGACACCTCCTCTGGTCGTTTTCACCGTGAAAGAAACGAGGCGCGCCCTCATGAGAAAAGCAGGCCAGAGACTGACACGCAGTCGCATACGTCCCCGCTGCAAGACCGGCCTTGGAATGTGAAGGGTGCAGGGCCCGGAAACGATTCTAGGCGGGACGGCGGGGCCGGATAGAGAAAGGCGAGGGTTCAGCCCGCCCCCGCAAACTGAATCTCGTGCAGGGCGTGGTAGACACCGTTCGGACGCGCCAACAGTTCATCGTGCGGCCCCTGCTCCACGAGTTCACCGTCCTTGAAGACGAGGATCCGGTCGGCGTGACGGATCGTCGAGAGGCGGTGGGCGATGACGAACGTGGTGCGCCCCTTCATCAGGCGGTCGAGGGCATCCTGCACCAGGGCTTCGGTCTGGCTGTCGAGCGCAGAGGTGGCCTCGTCGAGGATCAGGATCGGAGCGTCTTTCAGGATGGCCCGGGCGATGGTGATGCGCTGGCGCTGCCCCCCGGAAAGCCGGGAACCCCGCTCACCGGCCTTCGTCTTGTAGCCGTGCTCCATTTCCATGATCTCATCGTGGATCCGCGCGGCCCGGGCGGCCTCGATCACCTCCTCGGAGGTGGCGTCGGGCCGCGCGTAATGGATATTCTCGCCGATGCTCGTGTTGAACAGGAACGCGTCCTGGTCGACGATCGATACGGCCTTCCGCACCGAGCGGACCGTGTAGTCGCGGACATCGATACCGTCGATCAGGACCCGGCCGGAGGAGACGTCGTAGAACCGCGCGAGCAGGTCGCAGACCGTGGACTTCCCCGCGCCGGTCTCCCCGACCAGGGCCACGACTTCACCGGCCATCGCCCTGAACGAGACGTTCCGGAGCACCGGCGCCTCGTCATAGGCGAAGGTGACGTCGTCGAACTCGAAGTCGCGCTCCGGCGCCACCAGCGTTCTGGCGCCCGGCCGGTCCACGATCTCAGGCTTGCGGTCGAGGACCTCGAAGATCCGCTCCGCGCCGGCCATGGTCTCCTGGACCTTGTTGTAGGTCCTCGTCAGGTCCTTGATCGGCTTGTACATCTGGGCCATGACGACCGAGAGGGTCATCAGGTCGGCGGCGGAGGCTCCAGCGATCCCGTTGATGACCATGTAGCCACCGACGGCCATGATGCCCATGCCGGCCACGGAGTTGATGAACTCGACCAGGGTCCGGGAGAACGCGGTAGTCCGCCCCACGCGGATGGACTGGCGAAGCAACCGGTGCATCTCCTTGCGGAAGCGGAACCGCTCGCGGTCCTCCATCTGGAAGCCCTTGACGGTTCGGATGCCGGTCATCGTCTGGATCATGACGTGGGTCACGACCCCCTGCTGCTGCTGCCGGCGCCTGGCGTACTTCTTCACCATCCGGCCGAGCTTCGAGATGGGGAAAGCGACCAGAGGCAACCCGAGGAAGAGCATCAGGGTCAGGCGCCAGTTGGTGATGAACGCGGCCCCGAGCGCCCCGATCAGCATCAGCGGTTCCTGGAAGAACTCGCCGAAGATGAGAGCGATGGCGTTCCGGGTCTTGCCCACGTCGTTCGACAGCCGGGACAGAAGTTCGCCGGCGCGATGCCGATCGAAGAACTTCATCTCCTGGCGCAGCATGTGGCTCACCATGTCGAAGCGGATGTCGTTCACCGCGGACTGGGTGATCCACTGGATCAGGTAGACCTTGAACCAGTTGCTGGCGGACATGACCACGACGATGATGCCGAAGGCCATGAGGACCCACTTCAGGGCCTCGATCGCCCCGGCGCCCTTGCCGAGCAGGACGTCATCGAAGACGACCTTCATCAAGGCCAGGCGAAGCATGTTCCCACCGGCATAGAGCCCCATCATCAGGAGGGCGATGCTGATCAGGATCCAGTACTTCCTGGTATAGGCGATGAGCCGGAAGAGGTCCGCGGTGAACTGCATCCTGGGCAGGACGATGAAGATGATGAGAACCACCAGGATGATGGCGGTGAGCGCGCCGGAAATATGCCAGGACTGCACTCCGCGAACTGCGGCCAGGGCATAGCGTTCCTGCTCCTCCAGCACGATGCCGCCGTGGAGACTATCGGAGAGGCAGAATGCGCCGAGAACGATCCGGTCGTCCAGATCATGGTAGATCGACTCGGCGCGAAGCCCCGCGGCGACTCCGTCGAGAGCGGTGCTGCGCATCCGGAACTTCTGGTGCTCGTCGAGCTTGGCCGCTTCACGGATGCCCGGGTATACGAGTACGGGCCGGCCACTCATACTCGTCAGGTAGACCCGCCCCCCCTTCGGAGGCGCGAGCTCGGCCATCGCATCCCGGACCGGGCCGAGGGGAAGGAAGGAGCAGAGGTAGGTAGCCTCTCCCTTCAGCAACCCCACCAGAATTCTGGGATCCCGTTCCTCGAGCACCGCGGTGTAGAGGTTCTCCTCCCCCACCTGCCGGCCGAAGGGAGGCTCGGAAGCGACGTTGGCGAGCAGGAAGACGTCGGGGGGCATGTCGTCTTCCCCCAGCTTCAGCCCCGCGAGCCGTTCTCCCTCCAGGCGGATCAGGGTGTCGATTCGTCCGGCGAGGGCGTTGCGGCGGGAGGCCAGGTCCTCCTTCACGGAATCCTGGATCTCCGACCGCTCCAGGGCGAACAGAATCCACAGCACGAGCGTGGTCAGAGCCAGCGCGCCCGTGGCGATCTTCAGCTTCGTCGTGGAGCTAGTCCGCATTTCTCACCATTGCGAACGATCTGAGGGGGGGCGCGGCGCATCGCGTCGTCGGTCTTCCGGATGCTGCATCCGCGCCTGCCTCCTCAGATACACCTTGTCGTGGCTGCAACCCGCCCGAACGCAACCCATCATCCCGCGGTCTCCGGGGTTTCCGAAACGCGGCGTGCGCACTGGTGAGAAAAGCGGGCTGGCGCACCTCATCGGGTGACCCCGCGGAGTACCCTCTCATACACCATTCGAGTACCGTTCACCATCGCATCCACACTGAATCGCTCGTCCACTCGGGTGCGGCCATGGCGATTGAGTCTCGTCCCCAGTTCGACGTCAGTCAGCAGACGCAGAATGCCATCCGAGAGGGCCCGCGGATCCCGCGGTGGAACCAGGATTCCGGCATGGCCGTGGTCCACCGCTTCCGGTATGCCCCCCACCGCAGAGGCGACCACCGGCGTTCCGAGAACATGCGCGTCGAGGATGCTGGTACAGAGCCCCTCGAGCACGGAGCACATCACGAAGACGTCGAACCAGCGCACCAGTTCCCGGGCGTCGGTGCGGTGTCCGGTGAAGATGAGGCGCGAGTCGGTGTCGACGCCGGTCTCCCGGGCCACGGCCAGGACCTTCTCCCGGCAGTCGCCGTCGCCGACGAGCAGCACGCGCGTCTCGGGCATCCGCTCCCAGATCAGCGGGCAGGCCTTGACGAGTTCCTCCTGGGCCTTGTGCCAGCCGAAGTGGGCCACGTCCCCCACGACCGGCGCACGTTCGGGGATCCCGAACTCCTCGCGGTAGTCCACGGCCGGGGTCGCTTCGAGCGCCGGGACATCCACGCCGGAGGGAACGATTTCGATGCGGGCCGCGGGGATGCCGTCCCTGACCAGCACCGATTTCACACCCTCGGAGATGGCGATGTAGCGATCCACGCCGAACCGGTACTTCAGGATGTTCGCCTTCAGCCTGGTGCGGTGGATGGAAAAATCCACCCGACGGGAGACAACCGTCTTCCCACTCCCCGCGAGCCGGCTGCCGACGACGCCCAGAGTATGCGCATGAGAGGTGTGCATGTGCACGAGGTCCGGGCGGTAGCGCTTGAAGAGCCGGGCCAGCGCCGCCATGGCGAAGGGATCGGCCTCGCCGCGCATCCTCACGGGTTCGACGGCCAGTCCCGCTGCCGCACAACGCGCAACGAAGGGCCGATCCGGCTGGCCGACCATCAGCACGTCCACCCCCCGGTCCATAAGTCCCCGGCCGAGGAAGAACGCCTGCTGCTCGCCGCCGCGCCAGGTGCGCTCGGTGTCTATGTGGATGGTCTTCAGGAGTCTTTTCTCAGTGCGAGCAGGGGGACGCGCCAGATCGCCTCGAGGAAGATCGCGCCGGACATCTTCGACTGGCCGACCCGACGATCAGCGAAGACGATCGGCACCTCGCGTATCCGTGCCCCGTTCCTAAATGCCCGATGCGTCATTTCGACCTGAAAGCAGTACCCGTTCGACCGCACAAAGTCCAGACCGAGGCGACAGAGCATTTCGGCCCGCCAGGCCTTGAAACCACCGGTGACGTCGCTCACGGGCAGCCCCAGCAGGATCCGGGCATAGAGACTCCCACCGCGGCTCAGGACTTTCCGGAAGACACCCCAGTGCCGGGTCCCACCGCCCGGCGTGTAGCGCGAACCGATGGCCAGGTCGGCCGTATCCAGCGCGGCCAGCAGCGCCGGAACGCGCTCCGGGTCGTGGGAGAAGTCCGCATCCATCTGGACGAAAACCGGGTAGCCGCGCTCGAGTCCCCAGCGAAAGCCATCGAGGTACGCGGTGCCGAGGCCTCGTTTCCCGGCGCGGAGGAGAAGATGCACCCGGCCCTCGAACTCCCGCGAGAGCTCCCGGGCGAGATCGGCGGTGCCGTCCGGAGATGAATCGTCGACGACGAGGATGTCCACGGTCACCGGGAGCGCGAGGATCCTCGCCACGAGGGGTGGCAGGTTCTCGGCCTCGTCGTAGGTCGGGATGACGACCAGCGCGGCGGCGTTGCTCATGGAGCCGCCTCCCGGTAAACGTCCAGCGTCCGCCGGGCCACTTCCGGCCAGCGAAACTCCTTCGCCCGGGCGAGGCCCCGTTTCGCGAGATCGGCCCGGAGCGCCGGATCTTCCGAAAGCCGCATCACGCCATCGCGGATCGACTCCGGGTCATCCGGATC
>JAJSAM010000012.1 GCA_024274785.1 Planctomycetota bacterium
CGTCCCGGGGGCCGGGCACTCGAGGCGGGCGGGCGCACGGCCCGTTCTCGCGCGGCAACGACCGGAGGGCAGACCAGGGCGAATCGAGGCGCATGCGGGCCTGGTGCGACACGGCATCGAAGGCTGCCCGTTCGCCGGCCCATTCGACAGGACAGGGGACCATGCCAAGACAACCCGCTCGCATGGCAATCATCGCGGAAGACCTCGAGCACACCCTCCTCCCCCTGGTGGGCGCGGCGAGCGTCGGAGCCTTCCTCGAGCGGCGCCTGCTGGAATGGCGGGTCACGGTGTTTCCCTTCCGGCCCGGAGACGCGACAGACCTCCTCCTCGAGCTGGTGGCTGACCCCCTGGACATCCTGGGCGTTTGGTTGCACCCGGCGTGCCACGCCGACCTGGACCCGTTGCTCTCCCGGATCGCTTCGGTTTCGAATCGTACCCGGATCGTTCTCCTCGGGCCCTCGGTGGCGAACCCGGCGGACGCTGAACGCCTGATGCTCCGCTACCCCATGGTATCGGCCGCGGTTCGGGGCGAACCGGAGGAGGCGATGGCGGACCTGTGCCACACGATGTGGAACCGGGACGGGCATTCAGCGAACCTGGCCGTTCCCGCGGGGACTACGTGTCGTATCGCCGGTCGATGTCACCACGGACCGGCGCGCAAAGGTGCTGTTTCTCCCGCGGACCTGCCGTCCCCGTTCGCAGCGGGGATGGTCCCCGCTCCTCGAGCCGGCCAGGTAGTGCCCCTGGAGATGGCTCGAGCCGCCATTCCTTTCTCCCCGATCCCGCTCGACGTGGCGAAAGGGCCGGTTCGGCCGCTTCCGATCCCCCGGCTGCGCGACGACCTCGCCCACATCCTCGAGATGAAGCCGGAAGGCATCGAACTGGTGCCTGGACCGGCCGATGTCAACCCTATCCACCTCCGGTGGGTGCTCCGAGCACTGGCCGACGACCGCTACGACCTCCCCCTGCGACTGGCGCTCGCCCACATCCCCAATGACGACCTGCTGGCACTGCTCCGCCAGGCCGGAGTTGCAGACATCTTGCTCGAGCCGGACGTGATCGACAGGCATGGACGACGATGCCGCTCGAGGCCGACCCGGGACGATCTGCGCAGGCTGGCCAGGGAGGGTTTCCGTCCGATCGTGCGGCTAGCACTGGGGCACCCGGAAGACCACCTCGAGACCATGGAGCACTGGTTCGACTACTACGCGACTGCCGGGGCGGGAAGGGTGTCCGTGGTCAATGCGCGTCTGTGGCCCGGGCATCCATTCTTGGACACCGATGCGTGCCTCCGGACCACCAGTGCGGAATGGGCGCCGGACCGGTCGCCCGATCAACGGCCGGTCGTGGCCACGGATGCCTGGCACACCATCGCGGCCAACGGTCGCGTCGCGGCGGCCGACCTGGCGCGTATCCAGGCCTGCTTCTCCCGTGTCGCCCCGCTGATCGAGACCTTTCCGTCGTCGATCCGAGCACTGTCCGCACTGACCGGCCACCGCCCCAGTCGCC
>JAJSAM010000013.1 GCA_024274785.1 Planctomycetota bacterium
GGCAGGCCGTCGGGAGGACGGGACTGCCTGCAGGGAACGCGTTATCCCGACGGCCGGCCAGCCCGCATTTCTCATGAGGGTGCGCGCCGTGTTTCTGTAACGATGGAAACGATAGGGGATGGGTCGCGTCATGGCGGGTTGCGGCCGTGACAAGGTGTACCTGAGGAGGCCGGCGCGGATGCAGCGTAAGGAAGATCGACGACGCGACGCCTTCCCATCTCGGAGGAAGTCCGACGCTGACCGAATGCAGACATCCGCCGGATGTCTGCTCCCTCGCTGCGCACGGAGGCCGGCGAAGGCGATGCGCAGCGACCGCCCCTCAGATCGTGTGCCCTCATGAGAAATTCGGGCCAGTGGGACTGAGTTTCCTCGCTCCGGTGATGCTGGCCGGCTTGCTGGCCGCGGCGGTCCCGGTGGTCATTCACCTGATCCACCGGCGCCAGGCGCGGATCCTGCCCATCGCCACACTGCGGTTCCTCCGGCAGATCCCGGCTCGGACGATCCGCAAGCGGCAACTCGAGGAGTACATCCTGCTCGCGGCCCGGATGCTGCTCCTGGCACTCCTGGCCCTCGGCGCGGCGCGGCCGGTCCTCACCGACGCCACGGCCGGCGGCGGAGCCACGGCGGCGGTCGTGGTGCTCGACGACTCGTACTCCATGCAGTACCGCGTATCCGGAATCACCCGGTTCACGGAGGCGAAGGAGGCGGCGGGACGCGTCGTGAGAACTCTCGCGAAGGGAGACCGGGCTGCGCTCATCACCGCCTCCCGATCCTCCGGCGCGACCCTGGCCACCGACCTCGACGGGCTCGTCCGCAAGATCGGCGCGGCCCTCCCCGCCGAGCGGACACGAGACCTCCGAGCCGCAATGGAGAAGGCATTCCGACTCCTTGAAGAAGCACCGGAGCCCAACCGCGAACTGACGCTCATCACCGACCTGCAACTGCGCGCGACCGCCCCCCTGCTCACAAAACTGAAGGTGCGGACAGAGGACCGGCCGATCCGCATCACCATCATCGATGTTGGAGTGGGCGATGCGGCCAATGCGGGCATCACCGGGGTCGGGACCGGCGCGGGGGTGGCCATCGCCGGTGAGTCGATCCGGGTGTCGGCGACCATCCGGAACTCCTCCTCCGCGCCGCTCACCACCCGCGCCTACCTCGTGATCGGCGGCGAGCGCGTGGCCGAGGAACGCGTCTCGATCGCCCCGAACGAGACCGCGATCGTCGCCTTCAGCACCACCGCGGGTCTCCCCGGCGCAACCGGCGGCGAGGTGGTCATCGATGGCGATGCGCTGATGCGAGACGATGTCCGGCACTTCGTCCGGCCGGTGATCGGGCGTATCCCGGTCCTCCTGGTGGACGGTGACCCCTCCCCCATCCGTTATCAGGACGAAGCGTTTTTCCTGCAGGCGGCGCTGGCCCCCGAAGACCTCGGCGCCGAGAACATCCGCAGCCCGGTGAACCTCACCGTCGTGACGCCGGAGGAGTTTTCCGCGCAGGACCTCGCCCCCTACCGCGTGCTGATCCTGGCCAATCCCCCGCCTTTCATGAGCCGGGAGATCACCTCGATCCGGGCCTTTGTCAGGAGAGGCGGCGGCCTGCTGCTCTTCGGTGGAAATCGCGTCGATACCGCGGCGATGAATCGCGATTTCGGTGCGGATCGGGAGCGGGGAATCCTGCCCGCCCTGATCTCGCCCCCGGCGCAACTCGAAAGCGATCCGGAAGCGGTCATCCCCCTCGAAGACGCCGACCACCGCCACCCGCTCTTCGCGGACCTGCCCGAGAAGGCCCTCCGGGACCTGACGAAGATTCACGTCAGGCGGGCCCTCGGGGCGGATCCCCTTTCCGCCGGCGGAATCGTGGTGGCCAGCCTGGCCGGCGGCGCACCGTTGATCGTGACGCGGGACGCCGGAAGAGGCCGGGTCATGCTGGTGACGACGTCCGCGGATGCCGATTGGGGGAACTTCCCGTTGCGGCCTCTTTTCCTGCCGCTCATGCATCGCGCCATTCGGATACTCTCCGGCCGCGGCGCCGAAGCCCGGTCCTTTCTGGTTGGCGATTCCGCCTCGATTCCACCGCCGGCCGTGGACCAGCCACCGCCAGAAATCACCGACCCGGCCGGAGAGATTCGACGGCTCGCCATCGAACCCGGACCCGACGGATTCCTCGCATTCGGCCCCCTCGCCGCCACCGGACTCTACCGGGTTCGCGGAAGCGGCATCGGCGAGGACTACTGGTTTCCGGTCAATGTCGATCCCACCGAGGGTGACCTGACACGCATCTCCCCGAAGCGGCTGATCGAGCGTTTCGGGTCAGAGCGCACCCGGCTGATCTCGGACACCGGCACTCTCACCGAAGTATTGACGCGCTCCCGGGAAGGCCGGCCAATCTGGGGCTTCGTGCTCGCGGCGGCGCTCCTGCTGCTGCTCTTCGAGGGTTTTTTCGCGAACCGCATCGCGCGAGCGCGGGCGGCACGGGATGCGACGACGGAGGACGTGCCATGAACCTCCGGCTCGAAGGCGCCTGGCCGGTTCCCCTCGGGTTGCTCGCGGGGCTCGTGGTCATCGGACTGATCGTCCTCACCTACCGGACGCTCGCGGGGGCGATCGATCGCCGGTCTCGATTGACCTTCCTGGCACTCCGCGTGGCCGCGGGTCTCCTGCTGCTGCTGCTCCTGTTCGAGCCGGTGCTCTCCCGGGAACATCTGCGCACCGAGGATCTCTCCGTCATCGTCCTGCTCGATCGCAGCGCGTCCATGGTCGTGCCCGACTCGTACGGCGGACGGCCGAGATATCGCGTGGCGGCGGAGTTCATCACCGCTCCGGAGACCGTACTGGCGGATCAGCTCGGCGGGGATTTGAAGCTGCTTACGCTGGCCTTCGACCGGAGTACACGCCGGGCCACACCGGGCGAACTGGAAGGCCGAACCGCCCCCGAGGGGATCCTCACCGATCTTTTTGAAGCCATCGGAAGCGCGGGGAAAGCCCTGCCGAAATCGGAGATCGTGGGCGTGGTGCTCCTCACCGACGGTGCGGAGAACGCGGGCGGCGATGCGCGGGAAGCGGCGCGGGCGCTGGGTCTCCCCATCTACGCCGTCGCGTTCGGATCGGGTTCGGAGGGCCGGGAGTCCCGCCGGGACCTGGCGATTCTCTCCGTCGAGGCGCCGGAGACCGCCTTCGCCGAGAACACCGTCGTCACGGAGGTGGCCGTTCGCTCCACGGGCTACGACCTGACCGACGCCGGGAACCGCCGGGTGCGACTGGTTCTGACCGAAGACGATCGCGAAGTGGCCTCACAGTGGATCGAGTTCACGGACAACGGCGTGCCGGTGCGGGTGTCGATGCGCTTCGTACCCGCGGGGGTGGGCCGTCACGGTTACGTGGCCACGATCGCCACCCGCGGCGACGAGGTGATTCCCGGGAACAACCGGCGCGGCTTCTCCATCACCGTACAGGATCGCCGCGCCTCGGTCCTCTACTACGACGCCACACTCCGGTGGGAGGCCAAGTTCCTCCGGGACTTCATGGCGCGCGACCCGGCGCTGGATCTCACCTCGGTCCTGCACGCGGGGCAGGGCCGGCAGATCGTGAACGGCGATCCGCACGGAGCGGACCTGTCGAAGGGCCTGCCGGTGACGGCGGCGGGTCTCGAGAAATTCGACGTGGTCATCCTCGGCGACGTCGAGGCGAAGGCGGTACCGGCCGAATCGCTCGAACTGCTGCGGGCCCGGGTCGAGAACGGCGGAGGCCTGCTGGTGCTCGGTGGCTATCACACTTTCGGTCCGGGCGGCTACGCAAAGAGCCCCCTGGCGGAAGCGCTGCCGGTGTTCATCGAGTCTTCCGACGGGCAACGGGACGAAGACCTCATCCTGAGTTTCACCCCGGCGGGCAGGGTGCACCCCATCCTCTCCGGGCTCGCGACGTTCTTCACCGGAGATCCCCTTCCGGAGTTGAAGGGGCTGACCGAAGTGAAGCGGGAGAAGCCCGGGGCTCAGGTGCTGATCACCGCCCGGGGGACCGGAGGCGGAAAGGAGAGCATCGTCCTGGCCGCGCATCGCTACGGCGAAGGCCGGGCGCTCGCCTTCACCGGGGACACGACCTGGGTCTGGTATCGCAGCAAGGATCTCGGCGGACCGGACGGCCTGTATCGGCGATTCTGGGGCCAGGCGCTTCGCTGGTTGCTCGAGAAGGATCCGGAGACCGAGCAGACCGGAGATCCGCTGGTGGTCTTCACCGACGAAGCCTCGTATCGAATCGGCGACCGCGTCAGGCTTCGCGCCCGCCTGCGCGACGAGGAAGGCGATGCGGTCACAGGAGCGGTGCTCTCGGCAACGGTGAACGGACCGGAGGGAGAACGAGAGATCGCCCTCGCTTCGCTGCCGCGGGCTCCGGGCCAGTATGAGGCTCAATTCCCGGCGCTCATTCCGGGAGACTACGCAGTGGTCGTCACGGCAACGCAAAAGGGCGCGGCGGGGGGCCGGGCCGGGACCGCGTTCAAGGTGGAGGAGATGTCGATCGAGTCGGACGACATCGACGTGGACACCGCACGTCTCGAAGCGATCGCGCGGCTCTCCGGCGGCCGGTTCTACTCCTCGCCGCAGGCGACCGCCCTCGCGGAGGACCTGCGCGGCTCGCTCGTCGGCATGGTCGAGCACCAGGAGATCCCGCTGGCGAACACACCGCTCTTCTTTGCGTTGTTCGTCGCCCTGACCGGCGCCGAATGGTACCTCCGCCGCAGAAGAAACCTGCTGTAGCCGATGGCGGCCTCCCTCCGGACCATCGAGGCCGATTCGAAGAGCACGGGAAGAGCGCGTCCTCCTCGACGTCCACTCCGCGCGGATGCTACACTGAAAGTCGTCGGTCAGAGTTCAGGCACGGGAGGACCGGATGACACCGGGAACAGCGGACAGGCGTGGTCGGGCGGCAGTGAGAGGCATCGCAAGCGCCACAGACCGTGACCACACCGTTGCGGAACTCCGCGATCTCATGCAGGACCCCATCAACCGGCACCGTATGCGCGCCATGCTCGCGGAAGAACTCGGAGCCACCGACATCGGCCGGATGCACGACCACGAAATCCTCGACCTGATCGCCGCCAGGCTGAACACGGGAATCCTCCGCATGACTCCCCTTCCGATCAGGCCGGCCCCGGTCGGTCCGGCAGTGCTGCGGCAGGAAGAGGAGGAGGGGGCGGGTGAAGCCGCGGCGGTCGACAGCAGTTCCTTCTGGATCGGCATCGAACTGCTCGACGAGGCGGATCAACCCGTCCCGGATGCGCGCTACCAGGTGACGTTCCCGGGGGGGCGCGTCAGCCAGGGGCGCCTCGACGCGAACGGCGTCGCGAGTTTCCCTAATCTCCCGACCGACGGTGAGTGCATCGTCAGCTTCCCGGACCTCGACAAGGAGGCCTGGGACCGCGCCTGAAGCAAGGTGGAGGGCGGCGGCGGAACTGACCTCGTGTGGCGCGGGCGGATCCCCACGGCCCCGGTTCGTGGGAACCTGCTATCATCGGCCCCGGCATGAGAACTCCTCACATCGCCCTGCTGCTCCTGCTCGCCACCCTCTCTCCCACCCCGCTCTTCGGAGCGGAGGAAGAGGACGGCCGCGTCCCCGGCCGCATCACGCTTTCCGACGGAACCGATTATGCGGGGAAGATCCGGACCACCCGGGGAAAGCCGCTCCGTCTGATCGAGACCGGGACCGGACGACGCCTCGACTTCCAACCCGCCGAGATCCACTCCATTCGCGTGTTCGTCGAGAGCGAGGAGCAGGTTCGGGTCTGGCGCTGGGTGGAGGACGGCAGCCGGGAGAAGGTCTTTACCGGCGAGAGCTATCCGAAGCGGCGGTACGAAACCCTGGTCACCCTGAAGACGGGGCAGATCCACCTCGGACACATCGTCGCGGTGCTGTACGTCTACGAGGAAGGCCGGACGAAGCCTCGCAAGGTGTTCCTCAAGCAGAAGGAGCAGGGCGAGATCGGGGAGACGCTTTCCGATCTCGTCTACGTGGAGTCGGTGCTGTTCGCGGGACCGGTGCCGGACAGCATTCCCGATGACACCGAGATCCGGCTGACGGTGACGCCGCGCGAAAACGTCCTGGCCGCTCGTGCGATTCCGAGGAAAAGGGATCGCGCCACCCCGGGTCTGCTGCCGAACCTCGAGGGGCCAATCCGATTCCCCAATCTCCTGCCGGACACCTACGACCTCGCGGTAGTGACGAAAGGGAAGATCTTCGTCGGCCTGGCGGCCGGAACTTCCGGGGGCAAACCCATCGTCGGGGACGACCTCGCGGAAGTGAGAGGGCGTGTCGCGGAGATCGCCGATTTCTTCGAGAAGCGGGTCGTACTGGCGGGAGTGCGGGACGGTGAAAAGCTCCGTGTGCTCGTGTTCAAGGAACGCTACGGACCGACATCCCTCGGCGGCCGGCAGACGTTCCGGCGATGGGAGATCTGGGCGATGCATCGGGGCGGGGATCGCTGGATCGTGACCCACCGCAACTACCTCTGGCGCGAGCATGGCGAGAATCTTCCGGCGCCCGCAAGAGTGATCCTGAAGAGCAGTCTGCTCGGGATAGAGGTAGAATCCGGACCGGTGACGGTAACGTTTCGCGTCGCCGGGGAGGACGATCGATGATCCAGAGGGGTGCTCGCGGCTACGAACGCATCATCGAGGTGATCGGTACGGCCCGGACCGCGATCCGGGGATCCGAGGTGCTCGCCGGCATCGGCCTCTCCGTGCTCACGCTCGGCCTCTCGATGCTGCTCCTCATCGCCCTCGACAATCTCCTCCGCCTCGGCACCGGCGCCCGAATCGTCCTGCTCCTTCTTGCCGCGGGCCTGACCGTCCTCGTGGTATGGCGGACGCTTTTCAAGTCCGCGACCCGGCGGATCTCCGACGATGCGGTGGCGGTGCGGATCGAGCGAGCCGGCGGCAATCTCGACAACGGCCTGATCAACGCCCTCCAACTCGGCCGGGAAACGCCGGAATCCGGCCTCTCCGATGAGATCGTGCAGGCGGTGGTGGCGAGAGGCGCATCCACGGCCGGGAGGGTCGCGCCGCGCCGGGTCATCGACCTGAAGAGAACCGGGCGCGCGGTGGCGCTCGGGATCGCCGCGGTGGTACTGGTGACGGCTTACGGGGTGCTCCTGCCCCGCCACTTCGCAAATGCGGTGACCCGCTACGCCCGCCCCACCGCGTTCGTGCCGCCGGTCTCTTCGACCATCCTCCTCGTCGATCCCGGCGACACGGTGGTGCTCCGGGGACGCACGCTCCTCATCTCCGCGATCGCCGAGGGAACGCTACCGTCCTCCGCGCGAATCCTGGTCTCGGCCGGAGAGGAGTTCACGGCCAGAGAGATGCCGTTTGACGGGCAGGCCTTCTCGTTCACCTTCGCCGCGGTGGATCGCCCCTTCACCTACCGGGTGGAAGCCGCCGACGCCTCCTCGCCGGAGTACCGGGTGGAGATCGCCGACCTTCCGGTAGTGAAGAGCCTGACGCTCACCTATCGGTATCCGGAGTACCTCCGGCGAGAGGAGAAGGTGGAGCGGGATGCGCTCGGCGAAATCCGCGCTCCGATGGGCACGCGCGTCACCGTGCTGGCAGAGTTGAACCAGGAGGTTCGCGACGCCGCCCTCGACTTTTCGCACGCGCCCCGGCGCACGATGTCCGGCGCGGGCAAGCGATCGGTGCGTGGGGAAATCACCGTCAAGCGCGACGACACCTTCGCGGTGGTGCTCCGAAACCTCGACGGGATGGGCAGCGAAAGCCCGGTCCGGCACCGCATCACCGCCATCCCCGATGAACCCCCGAAGGTCGAGATCACCGCTCCGGGAAAGGACCTTACGGTCTCTCTGCCGGCCCGGATCCCGGTGACCATCCGGGCCCGTGATGACTACCGCCTCTCGGAGATTTCGCTCATCGCCAGGCGCGGCGACCGTGCCGGCGCGCAGGTCCTGGCGACATTCGCCGTCGAGCAGGAGGGCGAGCGGGTCGTTACCCACGTGATCGAACTCAAGGCCGGGGAACTCGTCGCGGGCGAAGCGCTCACCTACCGTGCCGAGGCTCGCGACCACTGTCCTGCCGAGGACCACGTGGGACGTTCGCGCACGTTCACCATCCGCATCTCGAGCAGGCAGGATCAGGCGGAGCAGGCCGCGAACGTCCTCGCCGACCTGGCCACGCAGCTGCGGGAGCTGCTGGCGCGCGAGCAGGGCATCCGACGGGACACGTCGGACCTGAAGAACGGCGTGGCGACCGCCCGCATTCCGCTCTCCGGACTCGGTCCCCGGGCGTCGAGCATCGCCGAGAACCAGAGTCTGATCGGCCAGGCCATGCTCTCCCTCGCCAACACCGTGCCCGAAATCGCCCCGGCCCTCATGGAGGTACGTGGCATTCTCCTGTCCCTCGCCATGAATGAGGTGATGCGAGCGATCCAGCACGTGAAGGACTCGCGCAGCCGGCGGGTCAGCACCGAGGTCGGTCGCGACCTGGAGGCGGCTCTCCTGCAGGAGGACGCGGTGATCAAGAGCCTCGGCGATCTCCTGGGACGCGTGCAGAACCTGATCCGGCGGGTGGAGGACGACCCGGAATCATGGATCGACGAGACCATGGACGAGGCCGACCGTGACGCCGCCCTTCGGGACGCCATCGGCCGCCTGAAGAAGTTCATCCGGGAGCAGGAAGACGTCCTTACGCAGACGCGCAAGCTCGAACAGAAGGACGTGGACGACTTCACCGGGGAAGACCTCGCGCTCCTCGAGAAGCTGGCCGCACAGGAGTCCGAACTGTCCCGATTCCTGGAGGACTTGAAGGACGACCTCAGCAAGATCCCGGACCAGGATTTCTCGAATTCGACGGTGCTGAAGGAGCTGATCGAGGCTTTCTCCGAGGTCGAGCTGGCGGCGAACGCGCTGACGAAGAAGCGGGTGGAACTGGCCGTGCCCCTCGAGCAATCCGGGCTCGAACTCGCGGAGGGGCTCACCGAGAACATCGAGAAGTGGCTGCCGGACGCACGGGACAACCTGAAGTGGAACATGGAGGAGTTCGACGGGGAGTATCCGGACGTCCCGATGGCCGATCTTCCCGAGCAACTCGAGGACCTCTGGGGTGACCTGATCGAGGAGGAGGATGAGCTCGGCGAGGAGATGGAAGACGTCACTTCGGGCTGGATGGACTCCATCGACAAGGGCGCGGGCTGGGGCACGTCGGACGGTCCCATCTCCAACATGAGCGCCCAGGGCAAGACCGGCAATACTCTCCCCAACCAGAACGAGGTCGGCGGTCGCTCCGGGGAGGGCCGCAGCGGTCGCAGCCACGGCGAGATGGTCGAGGGCGAGGCCGTCGGCAAGGGCGGCCGCAAGACTCCGACGCGACTGACGCCGGACGCCTTCGAGGGCAAGGCGGTGAAGGACCGGTCCACCGACCCCCTCGGCGGCGCCACGGGTGGCGGAAAGTTGTCCGGCACCGCCGGCGAAGGGCTGGCCGGCCCCCTGCCCCCGGAGGTGAAGGGAGAGCTGGGTCGGCTGCACGGCAACCAGGTGGCGATTCGCCAGAAGGCCGAGAAGCTCGACCGGGCCCTGAAAGCCAGGCACTACCCCTCCGAGGATCTCACCCGCTCCGTCGTCCTGATGAAGGAGATGGAGGATGCTCTCGAGAGGGGCGATCTCAAGGGGTTTTCTCGTCGCCACGGCGTCCTGGTGAAGCAGATGAAGGAGGGCCAGGCGACGGTCCTTGACCACGCCCGGGTGATGCGGGACCGGAGCCGGGCGGTGCCGAAGGAGGTCATGCGGGAACTCGAAAGTGTCGACCTCTCCGGGCTGCCGGAGGGCTACCGCGAGTACCTGCGCGAGTACTACAAGATCCTCTCCCGTGGTGGCGGGAAGTGAAACACGCCGGACTCCTTCTCTTCGTTGTGGCCCTCGCTTTCGGCGAGGAAGGTGAGCGAAACCTGGCGGGCAACGGTTCCTTCGACGAGGGTGCTCCCCGGGCGACGAAGGTCCCGGGCTGGACCGAGGTGGACGGGCTGACCACGTTCTTCGACGTCACCCCGAGTCGCGGCCGGGTGCTGCGGATCGACACCGACGTCCTGCTCGGGGAAGCCAACGCCCGCTGGAAAGAGATGGAGCTTCCACGGTCGGAGCGCCCCGCGGCGAGGAAGAAGGGACCGACCACGCCGCCGAAGTACGACACGGTCGGCGGCACGACCGGCGCCAAGATCTACTCGGACTACATCCGGGTGGAACCGGACATGCGCTATCGCCTCCGGGTGGACGTGAAAAGCGACGCCCCCACGGTGAAGATCTTCATCAAGGGCTACGCAAAGTTCCAGGGCGGCTATCGCAAGGTCTATCAGTGCTATCAGAACATCGAGAATCCCAAGCCGGGCTGGCACACCTACGAGCGCACTTTCAACCCGACGTTTCGCAGTCCGAAAGTCTCCCACATCCGCATCATGCCCTACGCCTACTGGCCCCCCGGGCAAGCGTGGATCGATCGCATTTCGATCACGCGAATCGGCCCGGAGGGAGCGCCGGACACTGCCGACGGCAAGCCCCTGCTCACGGGAGGTGACTTTGAAAAGAGGGGTCTGGCCCCATTTTCCGCCGAGGGGCCGGCGACGCGGATCGTCCGAGGATCCGACGGGGCCTGCGTGCGGATCGACCCGGGCGGGAAACTCCTCTCCCCCACGTTCCCGGTGGTGACCGGCAGGGAGTACGTGCTGAAGCTCCGCGCCCTGCCGGTCCGGGGGATCCTCTCGATCAGGATCGAAGGCATCGTGAAATCCTCCGGAAAGTGGTACGTGCTGAACACCACCGAGGAGACCGTGCCCGCGGAGTCCCGCGACTTCACGAATGTCGAGGTCCGCTTCGAACCAACGAAGAATGCGCCCCAGGTCGCCCACGCCCGCGTGATCTTCAGTCTGACCGGGAAGGGTTCGGTCTGCGTCGATGACGTGGTGGTCCTGCCGGTCAGCGAGGACACCGATGAGAGGTAGCATCGCGGTCGCGCTCGTATTGGCCCTCTGCTCCTCGGTGCAGGCCGGCCCGCGCCGATGGTTTGATCGCGACTGGACCCATCGAAAGCGGGTCGTGCTCTCCGAAACCCAACTCTGGCCCGATGCGAAAGCGGCGCACGTCCGGCTCAGCACCGGCGGCCGGGCGCGAGTCGATGGACGGGACATCCGCGTCGTAACGAAAGAGGGCCGGGAGGTGCCGCGGGGCGTCGTCGCGTTCGGGCCGGGTGACCTCTACGAAGTAGCGTTTCCGGTGGGCGAGGCGACCGAGTGGTTTGTCTACTACGGCAATCGCGACGCCCCCGAACCGCGGCACACCTTCCTGCCGGAGCGGGGGCTGATCCTCGAGACGCGAGCCCGGGGAGAGGGCGACCCGGCCACGTGGGAGGGAATGAAACAGATCCTCGCGAACTCCGTCAGGATCTTCGGGGGTTCCTTCTGGCCCCGGGTCTTCGACGCGGAGAACCCCTTCGGCCCCTCCGACAACTACGTGTCCGACTATCGAGGCTTCCTCCGGATATCCGTTGCCGGGGATTACACGTTCTACACCGCCTCGGACGAGGCGTCTTTCCTGTTCGTCGCCGGGCGCCTGGTCACCGCGTGGCCCGGCTGGCACAGCGCGGGCAAGGGCGCCTGGGCCACCTTCAAGGGCAAGGTCACTCTCGAGACCGGCCTCCACCGCTTCCGCTACCTGCACGTCGAACGCACCGGGCGACAGGCCATGGCGGCCTACTGGCTGCCCCCCGGCGCGAAGAAACCGGCCGTGATCCCGCCGAGCGCGTTTCCGGGTCTCCAGCATGCCGAGATGGTCGAAACCGAAGTCCTCGGAAAGGATCTCGCGGCGGACTTCACGGTCGAGGTCACCGACAAGTGGGGGATGGACAACCAGGTGTTCCCGGCGCTCCTGCTCAAAGCCTCGCCCGTAACCGAACCCGCCCGTTACCGCTGGGACTTCGGCGACGGGGTGACCGGGGAGGGGGCCATGGCGACCCACGTGTTCCTGAAGGGAGGCGACTACGACATCGCCCTCACCGTCGAGTCCGCCGGGGCGCGCGACACGGTGATCCGCACCGTTCACGTCGCCGCCCTCTGGACCCGGTATGATCGCAATCGGGACGAGACGCTCGGTCGTTTCGGCCGCATCGCCGCCACCTATCCCGGGCGAAGGCTGTCGGCAGCGGCGCTCGAGAGCCTCGACTTCCTCCTCGGGGAGGCCGGGAGGACCGACGACTTCATCCGGATCCTCGGGGGGGCGGTGGAGAGGGGCAGCATCCTCAAGGGGCGGGAGAAGTTCGTGCTCGCCATGCGGCTGGGAGAGCTCCGCCGGGACCGCTTGCGGGAACTCGGGCCGACGGTGCGCGCGTTTCGGGCCGCGGCGACCGCCGGGACGCCGAGGCAACGACAGGAGGCCCGGGTGCGGGCCGCGGAGGCCACGCTCATGCTGGGCGGAGACCCCCGGATCGCGCTCCGGATGCTCACGGTCGTAGCCGACGCACCGGTTGTGGCGAATGGCGAAACGGCACTGCGGACCTGGCTCCGCATCGGCGATGCCCACATGGCTCTCGGCGATGGCCAGGCCGCGCGGAAGGCCTACACCCGGGCCCTCGAACTGGCCGGCGGAGGAGAGAACGCCCGCCGCATCCTCCGGAAGGCCGGCGCGGCCCGGGCGGCCATGACGCAGATCGAAGCGAAGGAGAAGGACCGGGTCCTCGAAGCGCTCGCGAAATGGGAGTGGGCCGATCCGATGGAGCGCTACACCGGCCTCCACCGCATCGCGACGGCGAAGGCGCTGATCCTGCGGGAGGAAGAGCCGCTGGCCGAACGCGAGCTCCTGGCGCTGCTGGCCGGCAACCCGGAGTCGGAGTACGCGGACCAGGCCCTCTTCCTGCTCGCCTCCCTGGCGCGTGCACGCGGCGACGACCCGGCGGCGGACGCCTTCACCGAGCGCCTGAAGAAGGACTACCCCTGGTCCCCACTGGCTCGCTAGCCCGCATTTCTCATGATGGCGCCCGATCCTCCGGCACAAGCGTGACATCCGTGGACCGCGCCGCGGCGGGTGTGGTCGGGACAGCGCCCGACCCTCCGAGGCGCGGTGGTTCGGGAAGCGCTCCGACCTACTTCGTGAACTTCGTCTCGCCTTTACTCGAGTACGGGAGGTCGATCGCGCCGAACGGTGTGCCGGCCTTGATCGTTCCGGTGATCTCGTAGCTGCCGCCCTTACCGCCCAGCATGTTGAGGAGGGCCATGCCGGCATCGATCGGAGAGAAACCGAGCGGCACGATGAGTCTCTTCCGGTCGGCCGGTGCGAACGAGCTGGCATTGCGGGCACCGGCCTCCCCCACCTGCACACCGCCGAGCGACAGGCCGTAGCTGAGCTCGGTGAGGTCCAGGGGGAAGCTGTTCGTGTTCTCGATATCCAGGCTGATCGCCGCAGTGACCTTCGAGAGGCTGAAGACGTCCCACCTGATCTCGCCCACCGAGACCTTCGGCACCGCCGGGATCGGCAGTTCGTCGTTGTGGCTCACCGGAATGCGGAGTTCTCCGATGGCCGGCGCGTTCACCGTCAGGCCGAGCGAAGCTTCGTAGGGCACGACGGCGCCGGGCTTGACCGAGGAGAGCACCGCGAGGAGATCCGCGAACGGGATCCGTGTGATCACCGGGTAGATGCCCCGACCCCCGGCGGGAATCGTCGCGCCCTTCGTGCCCTCACCGGAGAGGAACTGCGTGCCACGGCTGGCGAGGGTGTAGTCCACGCCGAGGAGCGGGAGCGCCACACTGTAGGGGTTGCTGACCTCGAGGTCGATGGCCAGCGTGACCGCTTCCAGGGAGAGATCCGACAGCGCGACGTCGGCGACGCGCACGGACGGCTTCTCCATCGAACTGAGCACTTCACCAAGCTGCCGGCAACCGGGAAGAAGCAGGATGGCGAGCCAGGCGGTTCTGCGAAGCATCTGGTTCCCTCGGACAAGAGTGGGGGTTTCTTCCATTCCCGGACCCGGCCGGGAAAGATGAACGCATGGAGCATAGCATCGAAGAGCTGTCCCGCCGCAAGGCCTGGTTTCTCGACCGGGACGGCACCCTCTCGCTCGGTAGCCGGAAGCTCGAGGGGGCGGATCGCTTCCTCGAACGCCTGCGGGAAATCGGCGCGCATTTCTTCGTCCTGACGAACAACTCCAGCAAGAGCCCGGGGGGGCACTACGAGACTCTCCGGGAGGCCGGATTCGAGATCGAACCGGAAAACGTCCTGGTGTCGATCCAACCGGCCCTGCGGTACCTGCGGGATCGAGGATTCAAGAGGCTCCACGCACTCGCCAACGAAGATCTCTCCGCTTACATCCGGACAGAGGGGTTCGAACTGACAGGCCACTCGCCGGAGGCTCTCCTCCTCACCTACGACACCGAGCTCACCTACGCCAAACTCGAGGACTTCACCCGGCTGCTGCGCACCGGCCTGCCCTGGTTCACCACGCATACCGACATCGTCTGCCCCACGCAGCGGGGCGGAATGCCGGACGCGGGCACGTTCATCGAGATGTTCAGGATGGCCACCGGCCGGGTCCCGGAGAAGAGCTTCGGCAAACCGGAGCGGGCGTTCATCGAAGCGGTCCTCGACGATCTCGGCCTGACGCTCGCCGACGCGGTGATGGTCGGAGACCGCCTCTACACGGACATCGAGATGGGTAGGGGAAACGACCTCATGACCGTGCTGGTCCTGACCGGGGAGACCACCGCCGAGAGCTACGAAGCGAGCGAGACGCAAGCGGACCTCGTCGCCCCGAATCTCGACTGGTTGATGTCGAGAATGTGACGGCCCGGGTGGAGCGCCGGCCCACCTTTTGTGCTCCATCCGCTCCCTCGGGAATGCCGACAGGGATACGGGACCGATCCTTCGATGGGCGGGGGTGATGCGGTCTCTTCGGGGGGCATGCCCATGGTTCGGGTACTCGGGTGCTTGCCGTTTCTCCTGGCTCTGCTGATTCTCTGCGGCCCCACCGTCGCGGACGAAGACCAGATCCGCGAACGTCGCCGTCAGATCGAGGTGAAGTTCGCCGCAGGCTACATGAAAATCGCGAAAGAGGCGAAGCGCAACCGCGGTCTCGACCTCTGCGAACGGGCCTTCGCGCGTGCCGAAGCACTCGATCCCGGCAACGACGACGCCATCGAGTTCGAGCCGACCGTCAAGGGGAGGCCGAGCAGGCCGCAGCGCCGGAAACTCGGGAAACTCGAGAAGCGGTTCAGCGATCTCTGCCTGAAGGAGGCGAAGCAGAGGCTCGACCTGGCTCTCTGGCTGGACGAGGAAGTCATGATCGAGGAGTCCGTCGCCGAAGCGCGGGAAGCCCTGACCCTGGCGCCCGGCCCGATCTCCTTCAACGAGGAGGGCGTGCTCTCCACTCCGAAACTCGGCCGGCTGCCCGACTCGCTCTCGATCTCCGTGCTCGACGAGAACGAGGTGGTCGCCGGCGCCCTCATCCCGGTCGACCAGGTCCCGGAAGCGCTTCCCTGGAGCAAGGGCTGGACCCTCGAAACGAAGCACTTCCTGATCAAGACCAACGTCTCGGGACGCCTCTGCCGAACCGTCGGGCGGGCGCTCGAGGCGGCCCGGGAGATCTACGAGGAGGAGACCGGGTTCGAGGTGGAGGAGCGGATCTCCGTTTACATCCTGCGCACCCGGAAAGCCTACGAGGACTACTGGGTGAAACTCGGCAAGGACAAGCCCGGGCCGGGCAACGTGGGACGCTGCTTCCGCGATCACTGCGCCATCGACGGCACCAGGCCCACCCGAGAGGTCGTCTCCACCGCCATCCACGAGGTGGCACACGGCTACTTCAATCTCGGCCACATGAAGGTGACCGGTCGGGACGGCGTCAACATGCCCCCGTGGTTCGCGGAAGGGCTCGCGACCTACTGCGCCGGATACGGCAAGGACTCGCTTTCCTTCGATCGCGGGGTGGTGCTGCCTCGTGTCGGCCGCGACGGCCCACTGAAGCGTTTCCAGACTCTGCTGAAGCTCGGCCAGGCCCGCGATCTCGAGGACTTCATGCACCACGAGGAGGGCGATTCTCTCTTCTACTACCAGGCCTGCGCGTTCTACTGGTTCTTCAAGGAGACGGGGAACCGGAACCTGAAGACTCTCTACCGCCGCGCGGTGAAGGAGATGGTCGACGCCGCCCTCGACGGGGACGAGCGGGTCACGGGCGGCACCGCGATTTTCCGGCGGGTCATGGGTGGCGACCTTTCCGCGGTGCAGGAGGAGTTCTTCGCGTGGGTGCGGGGGCTGACGTTCGAGGTAGCGGAGGACTGACGGGGCGGGGAGGGCGTTGGAGGTTCCGTGCCGGTTGGACTGCGAGCGGATTCCCGGCGCAGGCGAAACTTCCCTCGACGGTGGTCGGGTGTGACCGGTCGAGACGGCGCTCGACCTTCCGAGGGTCGCCACGTTGTGCCTTTCCTGTGAATCCTGCCGATGAATCAATCGGAGGCCCGAATGAGCACCATCCTGAAACACATCTCGCGCTGCATCATCGCGGGAATCATCGCCATCCTGCCGATCGGCGGGACGATCCTGTTCGTCGTGTACGTGGAGTCAGAACTCGCCGATTCCTGGGTCGGAAAACAGGAGTTCTACTTCCCGGGCATGGCCATCCTCGCCTGCGGGGTGTTCCTGTACCTGCTCGGGCTGGTCGTTTCCTCGGTGCTCGGCAAGTGGTTCATCTCGCTGCTCGACCGCCTGGTGCGCAGCCTCCCCCTGCTCGGACGGCTCTACTCGACCTTGAAGCAGATCCTCGGGTACAGCGAGGAGGGCGAGGATGCGCTCTTTCGGCGCGCGGTGCTGGTCAACAGCCCCTACGGCAACTCGGTGGAACTCGGACTGGTGACGAGTGAAATGCTGGACGAGAAGGGCACCCGAAAAGTGCTCGTGTTCATGCCCGGCTCCCCGAATCCCGCCGCCGGCCGGCTGATCCTGATCCCGGAGAGCGAGGTCCAGCCTCTCGACATCCGGGTGAGCGACGCCTTGAAGACCGTGCTCTCCGTCGGCGCAACGTCCCTGCCGGTGAAGGTACCCGGTCAGTCGCGGTAAATTCCCATCACAGCGTCGTACTCGGTCAGCGCCGAACGTTCGCCACGGGTGATCCGGTCGTGCAGGTAGCGGCCGCGCGCCGTCAGATCCGAGAGGTGCGCCCGGGCGATGGGGAGCTTCCGCTCGTTGATTGCGGCATGCTCCACGAACCGGTATCCGGTGTAGATGTCGACCATCAGGTCGGCCAGCGCGCGTGAGTGCAGCTGGTTGTAGTCGCGGTCGCGTGCCTGCTTCAGGTGTCCCGCGGCGGCCTCGAACAGCTTGACGCACTCTTCCAGAGCCGGCAGCCCCCACTCCAGTCCCGCCGGCGCCACGGCCACCCGGCGCAGCGGATCGATGAGTTTCCGGCTGCCGTAGCGAACGAGCAGTCCAACGATCCCCCCCACCTGAATCTCCGAAGTGCCTTCGTAGATATTGGTGATCCGGGCGTCCCGGAAGTAGCGCTCCACCGGGTACTCGCGGGTATAGCCGTAGCCGCCGTGAATCTGCAGGGCCCGGTCGGCCACACGGTTCGCCATCTCCGCGCCGAAGTACTTGGTGAGCGGCGTCAGGATGTCGCACATCTGCTCCGCGGCTCGCAGGTCCTTTTCGGCCTGCTTCTGCCCCTCGTCCTCAAAGATGCCGGCGGTGAGGGAACGGGTCAGGCCATCGCGGACGTCGACCCAGTGGCAGGTGTCGAAGACGAGCGTCCGGGCCATCTGGATCTCGCGCTCGTTCTCGAGCAGCATCTCGCGCACCTGCGGGAACTGCTCGATGGGCTTCTCGAATTGCGTCCGGGTCCTGGCATACTCCGCGGCGGTGGTCTGCGCCGCCTGCGCGATGCCGATGGCCTGGGCCGCCACCTCGAGCCGCACGGTGTGCATCAGGAAGAGGCCGATGCGGGTGAGTCCCTTACCACGTTCCCCCACCAGGAGGCCCTTCGCGCCATCGTAGTTGACGGCACAGGTCATGGAGCCGTGGATGCCGAGCTTCTCCTCGAGCTTCGTCACCGAGACGCCCTCGCCCATCTCGACGAGGAACATGGAGAGGCCGCGCGCGTCCTTCACATCGGGCTCGGATCGCGCCAGCACGAGCTGGTAACGTCCGCCACCGTTCGTGATGAACTGCTTCGCCCCGTGGATCGTGAAGACTCCGGGCTCCTCGGTTTCCTTCGCCAGCGTGCGCACCGAGCCGAGGGCCGAGCCGAAGTTCGGTTCGGTGAAGGCCATCGCCGCGGTCGCGCCCTTCGCGATGTTCGGCAGGCATGCGGCCTGGATCTCCTCGCTTCCGAACCGCTCCAGCAACTCGCCGCAGGAGCCCATCGCGAAGATGGTCATGAACCCCGCGTCACCCCGCGACACCATCTCCACGCCCGCGTTGTAGAGCGTCTGGGAGAGCCCCATGCCGCCATGCTCACGACCGATCACGAGCCCCATCAGGCCCAGTTCGGCAAACTTGTCGAGCTGCTCCTGGGTGCGCCTGGCGTAGTGCGCAACCCCATCCACCAGGCGACAGCCGGTCTGGTCCACCTCGGCAGCGTAGGGCGCCAGCTCCTCGGCCACGACCTCGCCGAGCATCTCGAGGATGGCTTCGTTGGTCTCCACGTACTCCTCGGTGCCCTGGGGCGCCTCGGGGTCGTCGGAGCGGAAGCCCAGTTCGAGCAGCGGCGCCAGATGAGACCAGTTCGCATTTCCAAGGTGGAAGCGCAGATCGAGATTCTCGAGATAGAAGTTCGCCATGGGGGGCTCCCGGGAGGAGATTTCCAAGTCGGGGGAAACTGGCAACCTTTTAGTGCGTATAACCCCACGAGGCAAACAATTCCCGGAGGCCGCGGCCATGCGAAAAACAACCTTAGTGATTGCAACAGTTTTGTTTATGTCGATAGGAAGCCAGGTTCTGGCGGACGGATTCATCATCGTGGACCGCCATCCGCCCCATCGCCCGGAAGTGCGGACCATTCCCCTGGCGGTGAAGTACCACCGCGTGAAGGTGACGATCAAGGATCAGGTCGCCGTCACCGAGATCGACCAGGTCTTCGTCAACCCGAACCCCTACCAGCTCGAGGGCACCTACATCTTCCCACTGCCGGAAGAGGCCTCGATCTCGGCTTTCTCGATGTACATCGACGGGAAGGAGATGCCGGGCGAGCTCCTGGAGAAGGACAAGGCCCGGAAGATCTACAACGACATCGTCCGGTCGATGAAGGACCCGGCCCTGCTCGAGTACATTGGACGGGACATGTTCAAGGCGTCGATCTTCCCGATTCCGGCGAACGGCGAGAAGCGGGTCAAGCTCAGCTACCAGCAGATCCTGAAGGCCGACGGCGGGATGGTTCAGTACAGCTACCCGCTGAACACCGAGAAATTCTCGAGCCGCCCACTCGAGCAGGTCTCCGTGGTCATCGATATCCTGGGCAAGAACCCGATCAAGAACATCACCTGCCCAACCCACCCCGTGGAAGTGGTGCAGAAGACGGAGAATCATGCGCGGGTCGCCTACGAGGCCCGCAACGTCACGCCGGATCGGGACCTGAAGCTCTACTACGCCATCAGCGAGCGCGAGTTCGCCCTGAACTTCCTCACCCATCGGCCATCGGCCGACGAGGACGGCTACTTCATGCTGCTGCTCTCTCCCGGCGTGCAGTCCGACCGGGTTATCCAGAAGGATGTCTGCTTCGTGATGGACACCTCCGGATCCATGCAGGGCAAGAAGATCGAGCAGGCCAGAGCGGCCCTCCGGTTCTGCGTGCAGGCACTGAACGAGGGAGACCGGTTCAACATCGTGCCGTTCTCCACGGAGGCGCGGAAGTTCTCCGATGCGCTCCTGCCCGCCACGAAGGAGAACATCGGCAAGGCGGTGGAGTATGTCTCGTCCATTCGCGCCGCCGGCGGCACGGCGATCAACGACGCCCTGACGACGGCACTCCGGATGTCACCGAACTCCGACCGCCCCTACGTGGTGGTGTTCCTCACCGACGGCCTGCCCACCATCGGCGAGACCAGGGAGCCCTTGATCCTCAAAAACGTCGGAGCCCTCAACAAGGGCAATGTCCGGCTCTTCGCCTTCGGCCTGGGTGACGACGTGAACACCCACTTGCTCGACAAGCTGGCCGAGAACAATCGTGGCACGCGGGAATACGTCGCCGAGGCGGAAGACCTGGAGCTGAAAGTCTCGACCTTCTACGCCAAGATCTCCCACCCGGTGCTCTCCGACCTGGAACTCGCCTTCCCGGGGACGAAGGCAAGTGACGTCTACCCGAAACGCCTGCCGGACCTGTTCAAAGGCTCCCAGCTCGTGGTGGTCGGGCGATACTCCGAGGCGGGTTCGAAGGCCGTCAGCCTGACCGGAAAGGTCGACGGCAGGACCGTCCCCGTCGCGCACGATGTCACCTTCCCGGAAGAGGAGCCCGGAAACACCTTCCTGCCGCGCCTTTGGGCCATCCGGAAGATCGGCTTCCTCCTCGACGAGATCCGCCTTCGCGGGGAGACCGGTGAGCTGAAAAACGAGATCGTGCGGCTGGCCAAACTGCACGGCGTGGTCACCCCCTACACCTCGTTCCTGGTGCTGGAGGACGAGCGCCAGCGCGGCAACCCGGTGAGCCGCCGGCTCGCCGGCGAGGAGTTCGACGGTCGGACCGCCGGCCGTTGGGGCCGTTCGGGGGGCAAGCCCCGCAGCGGTGGCGGTGGCGCACGTCCTGGTGACCGGGGTGCCGGCAGCAATGGTCCGGCCTCGGATGACGCCGCGGACATGCCACTTCCGGCGGACGCCCCCGTCGCCCCCGTCGCTCCCGTCGCTCCCGTCGCTCCCGGCGCCTTCCGCGAGGACAAAGCGGGTGAAGATTCCGCAACCGAGACGACTGAAAGACTGAAGGAAGGTCTGCGCCGGGCCACCGGCGGGGCCGCGGTGGCGGCCAGCAAGGAGGCGAAGCGTCTGAAGGGAGAGCTCTCCGACAAGGATACGCACGGCTACGTCCCGGACGCCGGACGCCGGCGAAAGGACCTGATGAAGCTGGTCGAGGGGATCGCCTTCTACAAGCGCGGCGACGTCTGGCTCCAGGCCGACCTGCCGCAGGGTGCGAAGGTGGTGAAGATCGAACTCCTGTCCGACGCGTTCTTCGAGTTGGTGGAGAGAAACCCGAAGCTGGGGCAGTTCCTGGCGCTCGGCAAGGCCGACTTCGTCTTCGAAGGGATCGTCTACCAGGTTCGCTAGCCTGAGATCTCCACCTACTTCAGGTACCGGTCGAACTCTTCCGGAGTCGGCCGGTACCCGAGACGGATCGCCCGGTCGAAGTGTGCCCGGGCGTTCATCGTTTGCGGCGGGGTGAGACCGGCGTAGAAGCGCGCACAGATCAGATGGGCTTCCGGGTCCCCGCCGCGCTCCCCGAGGAGGATGCGAAGTTCAGCCACGGCCTCTTCGAAGCGGCCCTCACTCTGAAGGGCTCGAGCGAGGCCCAGCCAGGCATCCAGATCCCCTTCTCTCGTGGCGATGATCTCCCGGTAGAGGTCCCCGGCCTGCGCGTAATCCCCGCTTTCCATGCTCAGCCGGGCCATCGGGCGCAGGTAGAGGGGATTGCGGAACGTATCGGAGGATTCACGATCCTCGTCGGCCATCGCCCGGTATCGCTCGAGCGCCTCCTCGATCTTCTTCCACCGTCCATAGGTCGCGGCGAGTTCCAGCCGGGCCCGCCACTTGTTCCGGGAGACGCTCTCGAAGGTCCGAAACTCCTTCAGCGCGGCCTCGTAGTCGGCGTCATCCCCGGTGATCTGCGCCCTGTCCCGAAAGGCAATTCCCTGGTTCAGATACGCGCTGTGCCACCCGGGATAGAGCTCCCCCGAGACCTTGAACTCGTATAGGGCCCGGTCGAGAAGCGGCAGCGCGGCCGGGACCTTCCCCAGTTCCGCCGCCTGCCGCAGATACACGAAGCCGAGCGAGTTGTGGTTGCGATAAGAGAGCGGCGACACTCTGACGCTCTCCGTCCAGAGCCGCAATGGGTCCTGCCAGACCAGGGAACGTGAGACGACGAGCACCGACCAGCAGAGGCCCACCGCCACGGCTCCCGCCACCGCCGCCCGGGGCCGCCTCTCCGCGAGGATTCCGACCCCGAATGCGGCGAGGATCGCGATGCCCACCCCGGGCAGATAGAGCCGGTGCTCGTTCATCACCACATTGAGTGGAACAATGCTGGAGGTCGGGGCCAGGCCGAAGAAATAGACGGCCCCGCAGAACGTGATGAGAGGCGCTCTTCTGATCGCGCTGAGGAGGAGCGCGACCACGATCGCGATGCCGGCGAGGGAAAGGATGACCTGCGGTTCGGTGATGCTCGTCGAGACGCGGACGAAATGGTCCACCGCGAGGTTCACGGGGAAGATGAACAGGCCGGCGTAGATCCAGAAGACCCGAGCCTGGGTCATCAGGTTCTCGATAACGCTCCGCCCCCCTCCCGCGTACAGGTCCACCTGCCGCGAGACCTCGAAGACCCGATCCGAGACATCCACACCGGTGGATCCCAGGGTCGCCTTGCGAACGAGCAGGTATCCGACGATCAGGAGGGTCGCCGGCGCCACGCGCACGAACGTCCGAAAGAACCGACGCGCAAGCCCACCGCTTCCGGGAGCGAGAAGTTCCAGGCTGGCCGCGACCGGGAGGAACGCCACGGCGATTTCCTTTCCTCCCAGGCCGAGCAGCAGGAAGAAAAGCGAGCCGAGCAACAGAGCCGACCGCCGAAGCGCGGAGCCCCCCCCACGCGTCCACGCGAGGTGGAAGAGCAGGGCACCGAGAAAACCGCAGGTGGCGATGGCCCCCGATCGGCTGGAGATGTAGTTCACGACCTCGGTATGAACGGGATGCAGGGCGAAGATCAACCCGGCCAGCAGCGGAATGTACCCCGCGGGCCGGCCGGGTCGGAAGAGCCGGAGCAGCCTGCTGGCGAGCAGAAGCACGAGCAGGGCATTCAGGGCATGGAGCAGGACGTTCGTCAGGTGCCAGGTGAACGGTTGGAACCCGACCGCCGCCCAGGTGAGCTTGTAGGTGACGAGCAGTACCGGCCGGTACATCCCGTTGCCCTTGATACCGGAGAACATGGCCGGGTCGACGAAGCAGCGGGCCAGACTGTCCGCGTCGGTGATCGATGGATTCCGCAGGATGGTCGGGAAGTCGTCGAAGTGAAACGTACCGGGCAGTGAAGCGGCGTACGCCAGAACGACGATCGAAACAACGATGATCCCGGCTACCCGATCCCTCATCCCGTCTCCGGCACGTCCCCCCCCCTTCCCTCTGTCTTTTTCGGCAGTGGGAGGGTAGAGATCAAGTCCTATCCATGCGACTCTCGATCGATTTCATGTCCGCGACAGGCGACCGGGCCGTCCACGAGAACCGAGCCGCTGATGAACACGCCGCCCGAGCGGCGCGCTCATGAACCCGGTCCGGAAGAACGCCACGACCCTGCGGGTGGGACGAAATTCGGCGTGGCTTCTTTTCGGCGAAGTCTTTGGCCGGGCCGGCGGTGCGGTCTGGCAGCTGCTGCTCGCGCGCTATCTCGGCGTTCTCATCTTCGGTGAATTCACGTTCGCCCTGTCGGTGGCCGCAATCATCGGTGTTCTCTCCGATTTCGGGCTCGGAACCCTGGTGACCCGCGAGGTTTCCAGGAACCGTGCGGAGCCCTTCCGGGTACTCAAGGGAGCACTTCTCGCCAGGGCCCTCCTGGCGTTGCTCCTCGGTACCCTCGCGGTCGTCGCGGTCACCCTGCTCGGACGGCCGATGCGGGTCCCCGGTCTGGTGGCCATCCTCGCCGCGGGCCAGCTCGTGATGGGACAGGGTGAGCTCCTCGCCGCGGCCCACCGTGGTCGTGAGCACATGCGACGGCCGGTCGTGTTGAGCCTTCTCTACCGGTTCGGCCTGATCGCCACCGGAGTCACCGCCATGGCCCTCTCCGCATCCGTGGAGGTGCTGGCGGGACTGATGGCCTGCTGGTCGCTGGTCCTCCTCCTTCTCCTTGGGGGCCTGCCGGGCGGGGGAGCACCGCTGGCCGCTTTCGCCCTGCTTCGACGCGCGGCGCCGATCGGTCTCGGCCTGGTCCTCTGGACCATCTACTTCCGCACCAACATCCTGCTCGTCTCCTTCCTGCGAGGCGACGAGGAGGCCGGTTTCTTCGCCGCCCCCTTCCGGCTGGTGGAGGCGGTCCTGCTCCTCTCGGGGCCGATGCTCGCCGCCGCTTTCCCGGTCCTCGCGCGGAGAATTCCGGAGGACCCGACCTTCCGCGACGTATTCCGGGGCATCAAGCGGACCCTGATCTTCCTCGGAGCGCCTCTGGCCGTGCTGTTCGCGATGGAAGGCGAAGAGATGCTCGTCTTGCTGCTCGGCCCGGAATATCGACCCGGGGCCGGGGCCCTGATGGTCCTCGCCGGCACAATTCCGATCTCGTTCGCCGCCAGTCCGTTCCTCGCCGGCATGATCGCCCGCAATCGGGAAAGGAGGTACCTCGGGATCATGGCGGCCGGTGTCGTGGTGAACCTGGCGATGGCCGTCATCCTGATTCCCCGCTTCGGCGCCACGGGAGCGGGGATCGCCATGTTGGTGACCGAGGCCACGATCTTCTCCCTGGCGCTGTTTCTGGCCAACTTGACCACCGAAGTCCGTCACACCTTCATCCTCCTCGGACGGGCCGCGGCAGCCGCCGGAGCCGCGGCGGGGCTCCTCTACCTGCTGAAGGATGCCGGGCTCCCGTTTCCGTACCGGCAGCTCCTGGCCCTGCTTGTGGCCTATCCGATCATGGCGATGACTCTTGGTGTCATCCACCCCGCCCGGATCCTCCTCTTCTTCCGGACACTCTCCGGGAGAGAATAGGCGGATGCGCTGCCTCCTTCTCGCCCAGCAATGGAAGAGCTTCACCAGCGGGCTCGGCACGTACGCCCGCGCCCTGGCCGTGGGCCTTCGGGACCGCGGCCACGAGGTCACCCTCGCCACTTCGAAGTCCCAGGTGGAGGAAGTCGAGGGGATCCGGATTCTGCCGATGGGATTCGAACCCTGGAACCTGTCCCCGTTCACCTGGAGGCGGATGGCCGAGGCCTACCGAGCGGTGTTCGACGCGGAGGCGGCGGACCACGACTTCGTACACTTCCTCGACGCGCGGGAGGCGGTTCTGATCCCGAAGTTCCTCGGCGCAAGAACCATCGGCACCGCTCACGACACCTATGCCGTCGATTGGAAGGGCAAAGGAGAGGTGGGCCGCACGCTGAAGGACCGTCTCGCGGAGCGCCTCTACTACGGCTGGCTCCGCAAGGTGGAGGGGGTCGCATACTCCGAACTGACCCGCATCATCGCCAACAGCGAACACGTGAAGGCGAACCTCATCGAAGGGTACGGGGTCGATGCGTTGAAGATCGATGTGGTGCGGATCGGTCTGCCGCCGGCACCGCCCGGCATCGAACCCGCGATCCTGGACGGGGCCCCAGCCGTACTGTTCGTCGGCGGCAACTTCCGACGCAAGGGGCTCCCCGAGCTGCTCCGGGCCGTCGGGCTCACCGCCGTGGACCTTCCGGAGATGCATCTGCACGTGGTCGGACACGATCGCCGGGCGGATCGCTATCACGCCATGGCTGCGGACTTCGGCATCAAAGACCGGGTCACGTTTCACGGCCACGTCGAAAACCCGGAGGTTCGTCGCCTGATGGCCGGAGCGGACGTTTTCGCCATGCCCTCGCTGGTCGAAGCCTTCGGTCTGGTCTATCTCGAAGCCATGCGGGCGGGAACCCCGGTGATCGCCACGGCGGTCGGCGGAGTCGCGGAGTGTTTCGTGGACGGAGAGGAACTCCTGCTGGCCCCTCCCGGAGACGGCCGCGCCGTGGCCGAATTGCTGCTGCGGCTCACGGGTGAGGAGGGGCTCTCGACTCGCCTTGGCGAGGGTGGTCATCGAGCCGCCGCCCGGTTCCCGATCGAGCAGACGGTCAGCGAGACGATCGACGTCTATGAATCACTGCGCTGAGCACCTCGAGCATCCGCCGGCCGAGGGCGTCGGGTGAGGCCGTCTTCCGGTAGGTCTCGTGGCCGGCGCGGGCCACGGCGATCCTCAGACCCTCGTCGTTTGCCAGGGCGCGAACAGCCCCGGCCAGCGCCTGAGGATCCCCCGGCGGGACCAGCAGTGCATTCTCCCGGTCGGTGAACAACTCCCTCGAGCCGGGAGAATCCGCGGTGATCACCGGACGGCCCACCGCCAACGCATCGTAGACCTTGCAGGGAATGACGCGAAGCGCCTTCGCCGTGGTGCCGAAGATCCCGAGGGAGACGTGGCATTCCCGGAGCATTCGGTGCAGTTCCCCGGAGGAAACGAACCGGGGTTCGATTTCGGCGTTGCCGAGCGCACGGATGCTCTTCTCGAACCTGGGGAACTCCTGGCCCTGGCCCACGAAGTGGAATCGAATCGGCTCACCCTGAAGGCGCTCCGCGGCGCCGACAACCACTTCGACGCCCTGCAGGGGCACGTAGGTTCCGAACCAGAGCACCTCGAGACAACCGGGCCGACGGGGCTCCCGGGGAAGGTCAGCAGGGAAAACCCGATCGTCCTCGCCGACCAGGACCCGGGCGAACCGGGAGGCCGGCAGACCGGTCAGGCCGGTGAAGAACCGGATGTGGCTGTCGGTATCGAGCAGCGAGATGTCCGCCAGGCGGCAGGCGGTCCGGTCGAGGAAGAGCAGCGCCCGGCCGAGAATGCTCCCGGGACGGGTCAAGGAACGGTCCGCCACCACGGTGTCGTGAAGGGAGAGGAACGCATCGAGCACCACCGGCTTAGCGGTGAAGCCGGCCAGGAACCTGGCCAGGATGATGTCGACCTGGCCGGTGTAGCCGACGACGACCACATCGTGGGCTTCGGCGGCGAGGTAGCGCCGGGCCAGTCGCCACCATGCCCCGGCATAGGCGGGGAAGAGCTTCAGGCTCCCGGTAACCCCGGCCATCTTGTGAGCGGCGTCGCTCCAGAACTTCTCGTGGACCTCGGAGACCTCGGCGCCGGCGCGGCGCAGGCCCTCGATGAGAACGCGATTGCGCGGGTACATCTCTCCTTTGGAGTAGGTGCCGAAGTAGAGAACTCTCACCGCGAACGACCACCGGCGCTCATCACCGTTCGTCCTCGCTGCGGTCGAACCGGAGTTGGGCGATCTGCTCGGAGACGAGCGCGAGCGTGAAGATGATCACCGCCTGCATCAGGAGGAGGGCGGAGCCGGTCGTGAACTGATGACGGGTGAAGAACGTGTAGGCGTAGTTCGCGATGCCGAGGATCGCGGACGCGAACGCGATCGGGAAGAACACTTTGAAGGGCGAGAAGAACGTGGCGATCCGCACGATGATAAGGAAGAACCGCGCCCCGTCGCGGAAGATCCGGATCTTGGATTTCCCGACCCGTTTCGCGGCCTTTATGGGGATGTACTTCACGCTGTGCCCGGTCCGCATGAAGGCCAGCGTCAAGGTCGTCGGATAGGAGAAGGTGTTCGGCAGGAGGTAGATGAACCGCTTCGCCACCTTCGTCCGCATCCCCCGGAGCCCGGAGGTCAGATCGAGGATCTTCTTTCCGGTGACGTAGGAGGCCAGCAGGTTGTAGGCCCGATTGGCGATTCCCCGGTGGATCCCGGTGCCGGACCCGCGGGTCCTCGCACCGACGACCATGTGGAAGCTCTCGAGTTCGTCCACGATCCGCAGCAGATCTTCGGGATCGTGCTGTCCGTCGGCGTCCATCAGGATGACGAGATCGCCCCCGGCCGCCCGAAGCCCCGACTTGACCGCCGCCCCGTTTCCGAGATTTGCTCCATGGCTGACGACGCGTGCGTCGTGCTGCCCGGCAATTGTCGCGGTCTCATCCGAGCTGCCGTCGTCCACCACGATGAGTTCGAAGACCAGGCTGCCCTTCCGGCGTGAGAGCACGTCGTCGATCTTCTTCAGGACCGGCCCGATGGCCGCGGCTTCGTTCAGGGCGGGGAGGATAATGGAGACCGTCTTCATAACACCTCTTATATCGGCAATCCGACCGTCCCATCCCAGCCGGATGCCACGAATCGAAGAGGGCGGGACTTTCGTCCCGCCCTCATGATGTTCAGGCACGGCAGTGGTGTGTCAGGTACTAGTTGACCTGCCGCCACATGTTGCCGTCACCGGCAGTCGCACCAACAGCGGTGAGACCGGTGATGGAGTCAGCCGCAGTCGTCAGGAAGCCGGCGTCGCCATCAGGGCCGGTGGATCCGGTGTAAGCGCTGTCCTCGGTGGTGACAACGTCGCCGGTCTGGTTGACCATGAAGGTCCGGTTGCCGGAGTTGCCGTAGTTGACGGGCCAGGCGTAGCAGCTCCAGGTGGTCTCGGCGAGGTCGTCGTCGACGGTCGTCCAGTCGTAGCTGCTGCTCGCGTCCGGCAGCTCGGCGGTGCCGTCAGAGGCCGGAAGGAAGATCTTGAAGTAGTAGCCGGAACGGGAAACGAAACCATTGACCGGATTACGGAAAGCGCCGGAAAGGACCGGCGGGTTCAGCTTGCCGACCGTGGTGGAGCCACGGACGTCGCTGTTTCCGGACAGCTCGACGAAGCAGCCGAACTCGCCCGTGCCGTCATTGTCACTGTCAGCCTTGGCGGTGGCCTGGAACTGCGCCTGCGCCGAGGAGATGTTGCGAAGCGTCGCAATGGCCGCCGTCTCATTCGCGTTCAAACGCGCACTGAGAAGGTTCGGGATCGCGATCGCGGCGATGATGGCGATGATCGCAACAACGATCATCAGCTCAATCAAAGTGAAACCAGCTTCCTTCCTCATCATTCTCTCCTTGTGAAGAAGACTAAACCCAATGTTCTCTCTCTCTGCGGGGCTGTTGCTGGCCGCCCCTTGCCACCTTGTCCCTACCTGCCGGTTTCAGGGTCCGGCTCCCGACTTCGTCCCTCTCCTCTGAGCTGTCGTGCCTGTTTCGATCTCTTCCGCGTTGAAGCCTTATCGAGAAACCCGGGGGAGCCACTTGAGAGGTTTTCAGAAGTTTTTTTTCGATCCGGGAGGCACCGCCTTCGATCCGGGAATCAAACGAGCCGGAGAGCATCCGCTCTCCGGCTCGCCGGACGATCGAAGGGAGCCCTACTCGGTCTCGATGGGACGCCGACATGCCTGAAGGAGCTGCTCGTTACTGCGCAACGCCACGAGGGCGTCCTCGGAGAACAGGAACCGCTGCATTCGCACCGCATGGGTCTCCGCCACGCCGAGCAGTGTCGCAACGGCGGCCTCCTCCTTTCCCATGCTCGCGAAGAGTCGGGCGCGCGGCAGTTGTACGGCGGAGTCCTTCGGCGCCAGCAGGACCGCCCGGTCGAGCATGGCCAGGGACTCCTCGAGGCGATCCTGCTGTTCGAGCACGGCTGCGTATAGAAGCAGGGGTTCCGGATCATCTGGCGCGAGGTCGACACACTTTCCATACTCATCGAGAGCCAGGTCGAATCTCCCCTCGGCAACCCGCGCAGCCGCGAGGATGTAGCGGGCGCCCAGATTCTCGTCGACCTTGAGAACCGACTCGGCCAGTCGTATCGCCTCATCTGGACGGCCGGACTGGATCAGCATCTCACCCAGGTAGAGACGAAGGCTGTCGGTTCCTTCGTCCTCCGGGTCGCTCAGTTCCACGGCGCGCCGGTAGGACGACACTGCCTCGTCGAACTTGCCGACCTGCCCCAGGCAGTACGCCAGGATGATGTGCGCGTAGCGGTTCTCCGGTTCCTGCGCGAGGGCACGCCTGGCATTCTCCATGGCCTTATCGAAGAGTCCGGTTTGCGCCAGAACCTCCGCTGACCCGACGAGAGTGCCCGCGTCCGCATCGGCCTTGTAGACAAACCCACCGTAGGCGAGCCCGGCGACGAGCAGAACCACGACGGAGTAGAGCACGACTCGCTTGCGATTAGCTGCGGTCATTTCCCATTCCCTTTCCCTTGCTTCATCCATGCACCCGGCATTATCCGGCCAACTTCTCCTGCAGCTTGAAAATCGGCAGGAAGACGGCGAGCACAATCCCACCGACCAGGAAGCCCATGACACCGATCATCAAGGGCTCGATCATGCTGGTCAGGCCCTTGACGGCCGCGGACACCTGGTCGTCGTAGAACACTGAGATCTTCTCGAGGAGGATCTCCAGCGAACCCGACTTCTCTCCGATCCCGATCATCTTGGTCACCATGGGCGGAAACACGGAGCTCTCCGCCAGTGGCCCCGAGAGAGTGTCACCCTGACGGACGCTTTCCTGCGCACTGTCGATGGCCGCCGAAATCACATCGTTTCCCGAGGTCTTGCTGACGATCTCCAGGGCACCCAGAATCGGCACACCGGACTTGATCAGCGTGGCGAAGGTCCGGCTGAACCGGGAGAGACCGACTTTCTGGAACAGGGGCCCGAAGATGGGCATCTTCAGGATCATCCAGTCCCATGCGTACCGACCCTTCGGCGTCTTCTTCCAGGCCTTGATCAGAATGACGGCGCCGATCGACCCCGCGAACACGGTGAGGATGTTGGCCTTGATCCAGAAGGAGCACGCGAGCACGCCCTTCGTCAGACCGGGCAACTCGATGTCCAGGGAGGAAAACACGTCCTTGAACTTCGGCACGATTCCAACCATCAGGAAGCAGGTGATGCCGAGGACCAGAACCAGGGACACGACCGGGTAGGTCATCGCCGACCGGATGTCCTGCTTCAACTTCGCCGCCGCCTCGAGGAATTCGGCGAGGCGGACGAGAATCTCGTCCATCTGACCTGAGACCTCACCAGCCCTGATCATGCTCACGAAGATGTTCGAGAACACTTTCGGATACTTGTCCATCGCCATGGAGAGGTCACTACCCCCGCGGATGTCCTCGATGAGCGAGTCCAGCACGAAGGCGAATCCGGGGTTCGTCGCCTGCTCGTGGAGAATCTCGAGCGATTCCAGAAGCGGAATACCGGCACCGATCATGGTCGAAAGCTGCCGGGTGAAAACGACCAGTTCACCAGTCTTGGCATTGGGGCGGGTGTTGCCCTTCAGGCTCCAGAAGGTCCCCTGGCTTTTCTTCTTCGTCTTCTCCTCACCGGTGGTGCGGATCTTGACGACGGTCAGGTTCTTCTTTCGCAGGCTGCCGATGATCTCCTGCTGGCTGTCCCCTGAGATGGTGCCGCTGACGGTCTTTCCGGCTGCATTCTTGGCCCGGTACTTGAATGTCTGCATGTTTATCTACCCCGGATAATGCTGACGTTCCAATGCGTCATCCTCCCATCGGAATCGGGGGAGGTTCGCTTGAGGGATAATGCCCCGATGGCGTGGTGCTGGAGGCGACCAGCGATGTTCAGTCGCTGTCTTCGAGGCGAACGCCGCCCTTGTCGGAGAGCGTCACCCGGAGGACTTCCTCGATCGAGGTGATCCCTCGGATGGCATTCAGGATTGCGCAGCGGCGCAGCGTGATCATGCCTTGCTGCAGGGCCTCGGCCCGGATGTCGAGCGCGGAACCGCCCTCGATGATGATCCGCTTGATCGCGTCCGTCATTGGCAGCGTCTCGAGAATGGCAAAGCGCCCCGAGTACCCCTTGTTGCAGCGAGTGCATCCCATGGCGTTGAAGAGCACCGGGTCCTCAGCCGCTTCCTCCTCGGTGAAACCGATGTTGAGGAGGCGCTTCGTGGGGGCATGCACTTCCTCCTTGCAGTGGATGCAAAGCCGGCGGCAGAGCCGCTGCGCGCTGACCAGCAGGGTGGAGGAAGCCACCATGAACGGGTCGACACCCATATCGATCATTCGAGTGATCGTGGAGGGTGCGTCATTGGTGTGAAGCGTGGACAGCACGAGGTGGCC
>JAJSAM010000014.1 GCA_024274785.1 Planctomycetota bacterium
GTGAGATCTTGAACGGGAAAAGTGCAATCTACCCGGGGACGAAGCTCCGGCTGCGGTACGCCGTCCGCGGCTCGAAGTGGGTCACGGAAGCGAACGGCGTATGTCAGGAGTTCTGAGACTACTGCCCGAGGCGTTTGCGCGCCCACTCAAGGTCATGCTGTCGCTGCCGATCCCTTCTGATGATCTCCCGGGCTTCAACGACTTCAGCCCTGTAGTGCTCCCGACGATCCTCAAGCTCAGTCTTGAGCGCGTCGAGTTTCTTCATGGCTTCAGCGAAGTCCTTCAGATACTTCGCGCTCCCGCTGCCGACAATTGACGCAGCTCGGTAGGAGCCCTTTCCCTCCGTCATCTCCGAGATGGTGTGAGAGAGGTACATAGGGGTGCCGACGACGGTCAAGGCGAGACCGCCTATGATTTTGAATCCATGCTCGATGCCTTGGAAGACTCGGCTTCCTAGGAGCTGTTGCTGGATGCCCTCAATCCGGTTCTGGTCGAAGTTAGAGACGGCGGTCTCGGCTTCAAGGATGCGCCGCATCAGGTCGTAGCAGGCGTCGCAGGGGCTTTGAGGCGTTGAGGTCGCGCCGCACTCAGAACAGCCGGATGTCGCCGTCCTCTGCGTGTGCTGGTCTCCTGCGGAAGAAGCTCTATCGGGTCTGCCCACGGGCGAGAGTCTCTTCGCGACAGCAGAGCGACTAAGAGGAGGACCGCCGCCTGATGCAAAGGTATTGGTCAATTCGAACGAGTGCCCACAAATGCAGTCAACGGTCTCTCCCTTCGAGTAGCCGGTCACTCCGAACCGAGAGCCGCACTCTGGGCACCGTGTTCTCTGTCGCTGTCGCCTTCCGATGGTGGTTCCTCCGCAGGAGCTAGCCCGAAACCGCCGTATGGAAGCATCGACAAACCGGGCAGTCCAGCTTGAGCAGTCTGCCTCTGACCCCACACCCACGGGGCGCCTCGCCGCCAACCCACCTCCACCCAGAGAAGCCCCAGGTCGTTGAGAGACTCCTCCAGGAGTCCCCCTGGATGGGTGTGGCTCTTCGTGGCGATGCGTAGCCCTGAGTGCCCCTGAGAGCCCGCCACGAGGATGCCGACCCAGCCAGGGAGCCCTTTGGATACCTTTGGAGACCAATCGGGGCAGTAAACGGCGGATTACCGAAGGCAGGGAGAGAGGGGGTTTCCGCGCATAAGGCAGGATAGGTGAGATCCTTAAGGTGGATTAGGCTGGCGTCCCCGAGAGGACTCGAACCCCTGACCTGTGGTTTAGGAAACCACCGCTCTATCCTGCTGAGCTACGGGGACGCCGTGGGTTAATCGGCGCAATATAGCAGTCCGGTGATGTCCTGCCGATGATTTGGGGGCAGTCTGGCGACGACGACCTGGGGTACGGGGGTGTGTTCGGGGTGCCCCGCGATTGCCCCCAGCACTGCCAGACGGCAAGATGGCTGTGGGTTGTTGGCGGCGGATTCATAAGGGACCCCGCGGCAGACTTACGAGGGAGGAGCTTCGGACGGTGTGGAAGCGGGAGGGCACGCACTTCGCGCCGTGGCTGGCGGACGCAGAGAACCGCCTGCTCCTCGGAGAGACGATCGGAACGGAACTCGAGCTCGTGGGGCAGGAGAAGAGCGTCGGCCCGTTTCGTGCGGACATTCTCTGCAGGAACACCGCGGACTCTTCGCTGGTCCTTATCGAGAACCAGATCGAGCGGACCGACCGCACACACCTCGGCCAAATCCTGACTTATGCCGCCGGGCTGGACGCCGTCACGATCATCCGGATCGCGGCGCGCTTCACAGAAGTGCATCGTGCGCCGCTCGCAGATTCTGCGTGACGCTGCCGGACTGCCAGCACGGTCGCCCGGAGGTCAACCCTCCATTGCGGCTGGGCCGCGCGGTGGATTCTGGTCGAGCTTCTTCGCCCTCCTCGACTGGGTGTCCGGCGGCAACCTATCGGGTCGCCGGACACCCAGTCGAGAGTACTGGATGGACTGGGGGATCGGTCGGAGCGGTTTCCACCTGGCTGGGGTTGTGGGATTCCGTGACGGCTGAATCGCAGCGGAATTGGGTGTTGCCGGAGGCGACGGCCACGCGCACTTCCATCTCCTCAGGCAACAGCGGAATGAGATCGAAGAGGAACTGGGTGAGGCTTCGGAATGGGACTTCAAGGACTCACGGAAGACGGTTTACCTCCGGATTCGGCGGAAGGGCGTGGATCCGATGAACTCGGAGAGATGGCCGGAACTCCAAGGGTGGCCGCGAGAGGCTTACTTTTTTTTGATCGACAACTCGTCCCAGAGTCCCGGTGGTACCGCTTCCGGCAGTTCCCACCGCACCGTGATCGGGCGTTCTCCCTCCCAATCGAGGAAGCGGACCTCACCGCAATAGAGGAAAGGTGCGGCTCGCCCCTGGACCTTCTTGGTTCCTCTGATGAACAGGTGGACAGCATGTCCGTTCACCTCATGCCCCGCGATCAGTCGACCTCGCTTGCCCTCCCGCGTGGTCTGGTTCTGGCTCTGCCACTGAAAGGTCGCCGGGGAGAGGAACCGGTCCCGGTACTGGAAGTCGGACATCATGTCCTTCTTCTCCAGGGTCACCAGAAGAAAAGGGTCACCAGAAGAAAGAGGTGGCCCGGGATGCTAACGAAACCCAGGTTCCACTTGCCGGGGTTGAACTTCAGGCCGAAGAGGCCGGGGATCTCCTCCCTCGAGTAACGCCGCCAGAGTTCGGCCTCGAGTTCGCCCCGAGAGTGGCCGAGTAGAGTCAGCTCGTAGCGCTCGCCATCCCACCTCAGAACGACCTGGTGATTTGTGCCGGGGAGCCCCGCATCGGGGCCGAACCAGCTTCGGAGGATAGCGGCCAGCTCGTTGTTTCCGTCCGCCCTTCGTCTGGCGGCGCTCACCGTGGACTCGGCAAGATCCAGCTCGATGGTCTCCTCACCGATGACGACTTCGGTCCAGCCCTGGGGAGGTCCGGGTGTCGCTTTCGATCGAGAGGGTGGAGGATCGGTTGCTTGTTCGGGTGGCCCACCTTGATTGTGATCTCCCCGGGCGAGGCGTCCGAACCTCCGCGCAGCAGGTACTCAGCGAGACGCCACTCGACAATCTCCCGCGTAAGCTCCTGGAAGGCCTCGCGGTTCTCCTCCGAGACCGCGAGCCTCGCATGGAGCACACCGTGCTCGTACGTGAAATACTTCCCGCCCTCGGTTCCCTTGCCACCTGTCCACGCCGCGATCGGGTTCTGCACCAGGAGCTTCTCGAGCAGCTTCCCATCCCCGAAAGCTCGACCAAGGTCGGCCTGGAGCACGGCGGAACCCGAGCAGATCCGATGAACCTCCTCTCGAAGCTCGCCCAACTCGATCTCACCCGGGATCTGGTCCTCGTTGAGGAGCGCCCTGAGAACCAGCATCTTGTAGCGTTTCGTCATCGGCGTGGCCTCGAGGGTATCCAGGAAATCGCCGACTTCGCTCAGCGCAGCCCTTTGCAGCTCATCAAGATCGCCTTCCGCGGATACGAAACGAAACCAGGATCCGTAAGCCTTGCGGACCGATCGAGGCTTATAGCCTTCGTGGAAGGCCTGGCTCGCCGCGGGGCGAACGCCCCGTCGCGCCCGGAAGTCCTCGTAGTAGGCCTTGACGGCATCGGGCGCGGAGGTCCGGAGAAGACCTTCAGGATATCGACGGCCTCGAGGTCGTACGTTACTTCGCATCCGGGAGGCAGCTCCGGCTTGCCTTCCTCAAGGCTCCTCAGCGCCTGCGCGATCTCCGCATCGCCCGAACCCAGGTCGAACAGAACCTGCGCTTGCAGCAGGAATGTCCGATGGTTCCCGATGTAGTCGATGACGTTGAGGTGCGTCTTTCCCTTCGCCAATCTCAGCCCGCGGCCCAACTGCTGCAACCACAGGATCCGCGACTCGGTGGGGCGGAGCATCATCACGGTGTCGATGTGGGGGACGTCCACTCCCTCGTTGAACATGTCCACGGAGAAGACGACATCGAGCTTTCCCGCTTCCAGGTCCTCGAGGGACTTGGTCCGTGGCGAGCTCGTCTCGCGGGAGTGGACGGCCACCGCGCGCAACCCGGCATCCTGGAAGAAGCGCGACATAAAATCGGCGTGTTCCGTCGAGCAGCAAAAAGCCAGAGTTCTGGTGCCTGCTCGGGTCCGGTGCTGCTCGAACGCGTTCTCGGCCCGGGCCTGCGTGGCGACCGCTCGAGTCAGTTCGTCGATTTTGAAGCGGCCACTGCGCCAGGGGATGTTCTCGTAGTCGACCTCGTCCGGCACACCGAAGTAGTGGAACGGACTCAGATAAGCTCGCCGGATTCCCTCGGCCAGGTCGCAACGATAGACCAGGTTCTCCCCGCAGAGCGCCAGGAGATCGCCGCCGTCCGTCCGCTCCGGGGTGGCTGTGAGGCCGAGCAGGAACTTCGGCTCGAAGTAGTCGATGAGTCGCCGGCAGGTGGTCGCCGCGGCATGGTGGAATTCATCGACGACGATGTAGTCGAACTCGTTCCGATCGAACACCCTCAGGTGATTCGCGCGACCGAGAGTCTGGATCGAGGCGAACAGCACATCGGCCTCGGGCTGCCTCTCTTTACCCGTGTAGTTGCCGAGTCTCGCTTCGGGCCGGATCTTGCGGAAGGTGTCGAGCGACTGAGCCAGAATCTCCTCCCGGTGTGCGACGAACAGGATGCGCTGGAACTCGGGCCGGTTGCTGTCGAACGCGCTGAGCCAGGTCTTTCCGAATTCCGGTTGCGAGCACCACCAGTCCCGCGCGATTGCCCTCTGCCCTGGTTGCGGTGAGCATCTGCAGTGCTTCCCGCTGGATATCGTTGGGTTTGGGGGGCGCATCCGGTCTCTCGCGGATGACTTCGATCGGGCGTGCCTGCTCCGGTCGGCGGCGCTGCTCGTAAGCATCGACCCACTCCGCAGTGAGCGGCACAGTGGACCGGTGGCGGAACAGTTCGTCGAATGCTCGCGCCACCTCGCTGAACCCGGCATGCTCGCGCGACGACAGGATCCGATAGTTCCACTCGAGCCCCGTGACCAGCGCCGACTCGGACAGGTTCGAGCTGCCTATGAACGCCAGGCCCTCGCCGGCCGCATCACGGAAGATGTAGGCCTTGGGGTGGAAGCTGCCAGTGCGAGTCTCGAAGACTCGAAGTTGAACGCGTCCTTCCCACAAGCCAACGACGAACTCGGATTCATAGAAGACCCGGGATGCCGATGGACTGCAGAGCGGACAAGCTTCCTCGGTCATTCGCGACCTCTCCTGGTGATCTCCATTCGCCCGTCCAGACCCGCCTCGACGCAAGCCGCACAGCGCCACTGCAAAACGGACCGGTGCGCCCCTCGATATGCCTGGCAGACAGGACAGCGGTGAACGAAGACACTGGTCGCTCGCCCGGCGGAGCGGCGGGGAGTCGGAGTCAGCTTCGCCGTGATGTGTGTCCGGGGTTCGAAGCCGGCCGCTCGGACAAGCGATGCCCACTCCTTTCCGTGCGGCTTGCGGGACGGGCCGTGGATTTGGTGGACGGCAACGTGGGCGAATTCGTGGCAGAGCGTCTCTTCCAGGGCTCGGGACAACGAACCGAACAGCTCCGGGTGCAACCTGATGATTCCCTGATGGGGGATGCAGCGGCCGAGCGAGACTCGCAGTCGCGGGCTGACTTCGATGCGGACCGGCTCACCAGGTTCTGGCAGTCCCCAGAGTTTCCCCCATCTACCGAGGTGGAGGCCCAACTCTCGCTCCGCATGTTCTGCAGTACTGGCGTTCAGAATCTTCGCAGCACTTGCAAAACCTGCGTGACGCTCCGGGACCGCCGGCACAGTCGCCCGGAGGTCGACCCTCCATTGCGGCCGGGCCGCGCTGTGGGGCCACGACCTGGCCCACCAGGCGATCCTGGACAAGACGCTGTTCGGCATGCACGTCGTGCCGGCCATCGCCCGACCACGGGATCGTCGATCGCGACGGGCGTGATCGAAGGAGCCCGCCTCTACCAGATCAAGGATCGCCTGGACATCTCGGACGCCAGGTGGAGCGTGCCCGGCGCCGAAGCGGTGCGCCGTTTTCGATCCATGCGCTCGAGCGGAGATTTCGAGGAGTACCGGCACTTCCATCTTCGGGGGGAGTGGGAACGAAACCACCGGAACCTCTACCCCGAAGGATTGCAAAGCAAGGCCGCGTGACCATCGGTCTGAAGAATCTGCAATCTTTCTGTTTATGTGAAAAGTTCCCGGCGATTTCCCCAATAGAAGACGGGATCGAGCTGGTTTCTCAGCTGCGGGCCAGGCAATCTGGCGCTGGAGTCCGTCTCTCTGGGCATGGACGCTCCCCCTGTACCTTTGGGCACGGAATTGGCGGGTCTCTTGGTGTGGCTCGCCTCGGCATGGCGCCTCCTTCATCATCAGGAGGCACGGGACTGGAAGGAATGTATGCGGAACGTACGAAGAGCAATATTGGCCATATTGGGCATAGTGGTCGTGATCACGACGATGACCGTCAATGCGAACGCGGGGCAGATCACTGAACTCTGGCAGGTTGATGACCATGGCAACCTGACGAATCTCTCCCGGTTGTGGGCGGATCAGGGGCGCTTCGTCGGCCCCATCGACGACTTCGACAACGACGAGGCGTTCGGCCTGACCGCTACCTGGATTCAAAGCGGAAATGACGTCTATTACTCGTCAGGCGGGGCGTTCTCAAGCAGCTTGACGGCTGGTTTCACCGGCCCGATAACGAATCTGGAAATGATGACCTTTGATGAGGCCACGTTCACCAGCGATGGTGAGCTCTGGAAACTGACCTCCAGCGGCGGCCTGTTCAATGTGTCGGCATTTTATAGAGATCACGGTCACTTCTCCGGCCGGATTGATGATTTTGACAGTGACGAGGAGTTCGGCCGCAGCCGCCTGTGGATCCAAAGCGGAAACGATATTCATGTCACCGCCCTTGGAACCATCTCACCCAGCTTGACCTCCGGTTTCAGCGGGGAGATATCGAATATGGAAATGAAGAGCGATGAGGAGGTTTGGTTTACGAGCGACGGTGAACTCTGGGTGCTCAAGACCAACGGCGACCTGTTCAATGCATCGAAGTTTTATAGAGATCACGGTCATTTCTTCGACCCCATTGATGACTTTGACATTGACGAGGTGTTCGGCACCAACCGACTGTGGCTCTTGAGCGGGAGCGACATTTATGTCGCCGGGCCCTGGCCTCTCGCAGTCAGCCGGACCCCTGGTCTCGCAGGTCAGGTGTCCAACCTGGAGATGGTTTCCTATGACACCGCATGGTTCACCCTGACGACCGTCGTACCCCTCCCCTCCGCCGCATGGCTCGGCTTCGGCCTGCTCGGCCTGCTGGGAGCGGCGAGGTGGTTCAGGAAACGCGGCCTGCCCGCTTAAGAGGCAACGGGAGGGACCACCCGATCCAGCCCATTCTCAGGTTCTCTCGGTTCCCCGACTCAGGTGGCACTGCTGGTCAGGATGGTTTTCGAGGTAGACCTCCTGATGTGTTTGAAGTCATGATGTTGCCGGGCGGAGGCTTGCCTCCCCCGTGGCATGACCGGCAGGCTCACCGCGTTCATGGGGGGCGTGACAATGGGTAGTCGCGGACATCCGGGAAAAGTGCGGGCGGTCTTCCCGCTCGCCGCGTCGCTGGTGATCGGGGTCGTGTCCGCCACATTTCTCTGTGGCTGCGGAGGGGACGAGGCGGCAGCGAGTCCACGCTTCGACGGCAAGGATGTCGAAGCGTGGACCGATGAACTCGGCAGCGAAGACGAAACTCTCCGCAGGCGCGCCATCGAACAGCTCGGTGCGGGAGGATCGGCCGCCGCGGCGGTGCTGAGGAAGATCATCGTCATCGGGTCGGGAGATACCCGTGACACCCTGCGGTGGTTGCGTGCCGGCGAGATGGCCGAATCCGCCCTTGCCCGCATTGGCGCCCCCGCCGTCCCGGCGATCGTCGATGCCCTCGGTGACGACAACTCCTGGGCACGGATCCACGCGGCCGGCGCGGTGAGCAGGATGCACCCTGCGCCGGTGGAGGCAGTCGAGCGCCTCGCGAGGAACCTTTCCCACGAGGACTCGACCGTGCGCACCGTCTCTGCGCGCGCCCTGGGGGAGATCGGTACCGCCGCGGCCCCCGCCGCCCCGGCGCTCGTTACGACGCTCCGTGACGAGGACCGCCATGCACGTGAGGCGGCCGCGACGGCTCTCGGCGGGATCGGTGCACCCGCGGCCGATGTCGCGCACGACGCGCTCGTGGAGGCGTTCGCCGACGGCGTGGAGGACGTTCGCGCGGCAGCCGTTCAGGCGCTCGCGAAGGTCGGTCCGCGCTCGAGCGCGCTATCGGCGCTGCTCGAACTCCTGGGAAGCGATGACCTGGCTTCCATGTACGTCCCGGACACGATCGGAGCGATGGGGGCGGAGGCCGCTCCCGCCGTACCTCGACTGATCGCCGCACTCGGCCACAAGGACTGGGATCGCCGCTCAAGCACGGCGGTCGTGTTGGGGAAGCTGGGACCGCGCGCTGCCGCCGCAGCGGACTCCCTCCTCGGCCTGCTGGACGACCGGATCATGATGGTGCGCGAGGCTGCGGCCGAGGCTCTGGGGCTCATCGGGGCCGCACGAGAGGACGTGCGGAAGAGGCTCCGTGTGCTCGCGGCCGAAGACGAGGAGAAGCGCGTCCGGACGGCCGCGAAAGACGCCCTCGAGCGACTCGGCGACTGAACTGCACGAGCCACCGCACCGGGTTCGACACGCACGGTGCGAGACCCTGCCCGTCAGCAGGTGTGTTCCGCGGACGCGTACGACGTGAGGATGCGGCTCCAGAGTGGCAGGGAGAAGCCGAACAGATGCCCGAGCAACGGACCGTCGCGAGGAACCGGTGGGCCGCCCTCCTTTCCGCCGATGAGCGAGTCGAAACCCATACCGAGCAGCCTCGCGGCCAGCGCAGGATCGGCGAGGTGGTGTCCTGCCGGTTGCGAGAGCCTGGGAATGTGACGGAGAACGACCTGGACGAACCTGGCCAGCCCGACTGATCGAGGCGGTACCTTTCACCGATCAGGCTGAATTCGCTCCGGGACGTTTCGCCCATCATTGGTGGAAGGGCCCGCGCCGCTCATTGTCTCGGGGCGATTCTGACGGGACCGTGGATCCGGCGATAGAATGCGGCCACCGCACCTTGTCAGTCCCTCGAAGGCTACCCAGGAGAATTCGATGAAACGCCTGTTGTTGTTCGCTGTTGTGCTTTCGCTGCTCGTCGGCTACGTCGTCGTCGACCAGTTCCCGTTGGCGCGGGCGCAGGATGCCGCGACGCCGAAAACGAAGATGAAGATGAAGACCCGGGTGCCCGAGGGAGTCGAGACGCCGGACACGCTGGAAACCCCCATCGGCACCCTGACCTCGATCGACGGCGTGCCCGATGCGGGAACCACGCAACTCGTCTACGACAACCTGGACTTCCAGCGCGCCACCCAGGCTTTCCTGACGACCCTGCCGATCGCGTCGCTCTACGGGATGAAGAAGGGCTACTCCGGGTTCGGGCCCGCCAACACGACCGTGCTTCTCTTCGAAGACCTCATGGACTCCAGGGCCCTGTGGCTCACGGCGAACACGGTCTCCGTCTACATGGCCTGCTGGATGGAACTCGGCGACGAACCCATGGTCATCGAGACTCCGCCCAACGTCCTCGGCTTCGTCGATGACGCCTGGTTCCAGTTCGTGGTGGACTTCGGCAACGCCGGTCCGGACCGGGGGAAGGGCGGCAAGTTCCTGATCCTCCCGCCTGGTTATGACGGCGACGTGCCGGAGGGCTACTACGTGGCCCGCACCACGACCAACGGCAACTGGGTGGTCTGGCGTGGATTCCAGGTCGACGGCTCGCCAAAGCCGGCGATCGATGCGACCAGGAAGCTGTTCCGCATGTACCCGCTGTCGAAGAAAGACAACCCGCCGGAGCTGAACTTCGTCAATGTCTCCGGCAAGTATCACAACACCATCCACCGCATGGACTTCGGCTACTGGGAAGAGATCAACGAGACCATCCAGGCCGAACCGCTCGAGGGCCTGAACCCCGAAACCCGCGGCCTGCTCGCGTCCATCGGCATCGAGAAAGGGAAGCCCTTCGATCCCGATGCGCGGATGAAGACGATCCTCACCGAGGCGGCCAAGGTCGGCTCCGTCACGGCCCGAGCCCTTGCGGCCCGCCCGAGGGACCAGCGCTTCTACCTCTACCCCGGCAAGCGGGTCTGGACGAACCCATTCATCGAGGGTCGCTACGACTTCCTGCTCAACGGCGCCCGCCTGCTCGATTCCCGCGTCTACATGCACTTCTACGCCACGGGAATCACGCCCGCGATGGCGATCAAGAACGTGGGAAAAGGGTCGCAATACGCTATCGCCTACCTGGACAACGAGGGCAACTCGCTGGACGGCAGCAAGACCTACCGGATTCACCTGCCGCCGAACGTGCCCGCCAGGGACTTCTGGTCTTTCACGCTGTATGACAACCAGACGCGCTCCATGCTCCAGACCGATCAGCGACTCCCGGGGCTCGATAACAACAAGCCGGACATGAAGCAGAACGCCGATGGCTCCTACGACATCTACTTCAGCCCGACGCCGCCCGAAGGCTTCGAGAACAACTGGATCCAGACCGTTCCGGGTAAAGGGTGGAACACCATCTTCCGGCTCTACGGCCCCATGCAGGCCTTCTACGACAGGACCTGGATGCCGGGCGATCCGGAAATCGTGAAGTAGCCGCTTCCGGCCGGGGGTGGCGAATGCGGTCACTCCCGGTCTGCGGCATGACCTCGAGTTCTGAAGGAAGGTGTGGAGAGATGCGCATGAACACGCTGAAGTCTCATGTGGCTCTGACCCTCCTGCTGGCCCTGTCCCTCACGGCGTGTGCAAGCACCGGCGCCGCCGGCCTCCCCCCCGACGTGGGCGAGGTGATGCACGGCTACCTGAACGGTTACCTGGCGGCCGATGATCGCCCCGACAGCCTGGCCATTCTTCCCCCTCCGCCGAAGCCCGGCTCGGCCGCGCAGGCCCGTGACGAGGAAGTGGCTCGCACCACCTTCGCCCTTCGCGGCGGCGAGCGTTGGGACCGGGCCATGCAAGACGCCGTCCTGCGGTTTCCCGACGCCGCGGAACGTTTCGAGGAGGCGATCGGGTTCGCCGTCACCGAAAAGGACACGCCGTGGATCTACCATGTGCTCCGGCGCACGCTGGCGGATGCCGGGCTCTCCACGGAGAGCGCCAAGAAACACTACCGGCGGCCTCGCCCGTTCATGGTCAACGGCCAGCCCATGGGTGTCCCCGACGCTGACGAAGAGTCCTACCGGAAGGACGGGTCCTATCCCTCCGGTCACACCGCGGCCGGCTTCGTCTGGGCCCTGGTTCTCGCTGAATTGGTCCCCGAACGTGCGGATCAGATCATCCGTCGCGGGTTGGAGTTCGGTCGAAGCCGCACGGTTCTCAACGTCCACTGGCAAAGCGACGTGGAAGCGGGCTACATCATGGGCTCGGCAACCTTCGCCCGTCTTGCCTCGAACGAGGAGTTCCGCCACGACATGGAAATGGCGAAGCGCGAGGTGCGGTCGATCCGTAAGTGAAGGGGGACTGCGTGCGGGTTTTCCGGCACGGGCGTGACCACCGCGGACGGTGTCGCCTTGTGGCTGGTCGAGACGGCGCTCGACCCTCCGATCCGATCGGACTCCGACACTCAACCTGAGTCAGCTTGATACCCCTCGCCGCTCACAGGTTGCTTCAGCCTGCGAACGCCTCGGCGAGACTCCCGGACCGCCGGCACAGTCGCCCGGAGGTCGACCCTCCATTGCGGCCGGGCCGCGCTGTGGGGCCACAAACGACTACTCCCACTCCTCCGTCCCCTTGAGCAGCCGGCGGTGTTTCTTCGCGACGGCCTTGTCCTTCCGATATGCCGCGAGCATCGCCTTCGCCCTCCCGACGCTCTCGCCATCCGCGACGTAGCAGTCCTCCCGGATGGCCAGGCACGCCTTGATCGCGCCCTTCACGTCATCGATGTCTCTCGCGGCCTCGGCCCGGCCCCAGAGTTCGTCGGCCGCCTCGTTCTGCGTCGTGACCCGTTTGTCGAACGCCGCCTTCACCTCGGCGCAAAACGGGACGCCTTCGAACTTCTGGAAGTAGACCCGCCAGTCCGGGAGCCACCTGGAGTTCCGGTCGGCATCGATGGCGCGCTTCACCTTCTTGCCGTCCTTTTCCGCGGCCTTTTCGATCTTCTTCAACGTGCTCACCACGGTCTTCCAGAACTTCTCCCGGCCGCTCTCCTCCTCCTTGATCTCACTGAGGGCCCAGTAAGCCCGGGCGGGCTTCCCGCCGTTGAAGAGCTTCATGCCGTACTCGTAGTAGTCCTTCGGCGTCTGCAGCACCTCGGCATTCTCATCGAGCCAGTCGAGCGCGGCCTGCACCGCGGCCTGGTCGATGCGATGCCCCAGCCCGGGGACACTTCGAAAGAAGAGCTTCTTCTTCCAGCCGGCCTTCCGGAAAGCGTCCCGCGTCCTGGTCGCGTTGTCGAAGGGGACCGTGCCGTCGGCTTCGCCATGGACGATCGCGACGGCGAACTTGTCCGCGTCCTCCTTTCTCGCGAGGGCCGGATTGGGGAGGCCGCCCCCCACGCAGAGATAGCCGGCGAACCGATCGGTGTGGGAGAGCCCGAAACCGAAGGTGAAAAACCCGCCGCGCGAAAACCCGCCGATGAAGGTCCGGCGCACGGTATAGGCCTGCTGGACCTGGTCGAGCACGTCCATCACCCGGGCCTCCTCGTCCATCTGCCAGGAGCCGTTCGCGCGGGCGTCGGGGATGGCCACGATCCAGTCGGGCTTGAAGTTGCGGCTCTTCAGGCCACGGGCCGCGTTGGCGTGGTTGTCGCCGGCGCCGTGCAGCCAGAAGAGCAGCGTGGCGCCCTTCTTCCGGTCATAGGACTTCGGGACGATCAGGGTGTAGGTCGCGCCTTTCGGGGCGGTGAGCACGAAATCCCCCGTCTCGTGATCCGGCTGGGCCAGGAGCGGCGCGGCGATCAGCAGGGCGAGGGCGAGGGCGAGAACGGTCCAGGCGGTCTTCATGGCTCCTCCACGACGTCAAGTCGCTGCCTGATGCTCCAGACGATCCGATGATACCGGGCCAGGATCGTTTTTTCGGACTCCGCTGGTGTGATCGCCCCGCGGCTTCCACAGTGGGGGAAGTCCCTTCACCCGTTTTCGAAGCGGGTGTTCCTGGTACTTCTTGCGATTGAGCCGCAGACTCCAAGGGTCCGTCTGGAAAGAACTGCTGCATTCGAGGGCCGCTGTATCCCGCCCGGCGGCGCTCTCGGTGCAACGGCGCACCTCTTTCCAGGTGAGGCCGAAGTTCATCCGAGAGACGAGAGGAGTTCCCGATGGAAACCTTCGAAGCAATCCACGCGCGCCGTTCCATCAAGGCGTTCGATCCGGAGCACCGGTTTACCGAGGAAGAAGAGAAGAGGCTGCTCTTCGCGGCCATCCAGGCGCCGACCAGCTTCAACATCCAGCACTGGCGGTTCGTGGTGGTCAGGGATCCGGCGTTGCGCCAACGGATTCGTACCGAGTTCGGCAACGACCAGGCGCAGATGACCGACGCGTCCCTGCTGGTCGTCGTGGCGGCGGACGTGATGGCCTGGCGAAAGGAGCCGGCCCGCTATTGGAAGAACGCGCCGGATGAGGTCGCGGAGTTGCTGACCAACTGGATCGCCCCCTTCCACGAGGGCCGGGAGTGGCTGCAGCGGGACGAGGCGCAGCGCTCGATCGGCATGGCGATGCAGAACCTGATGCTGGCCGCGAAGGCGATGGGCTACGACTCCTGCCCGATGATCGGATTCGACATCGAGCAGGTGGCCGAATTGATCAAGCTGCCCGAAGATCACGTCATGGGGCCCATGGTGGCCATCGGCAAGGGGACGAAGGAACCCTGGCCGAAGCCGGGGCAGCTCACGCTCGACGAGGTCGTATTCGAAGATACCTTCTGATTCGCCCCGGGCTCGGCGAGGCGGTCCCCTTCATCTCACCGGAGTCCGGAGATCCGCTCCCGGGATCAGACCATCGGATCCGCCGTTTCTCGAACAGCCCGAACAAGAGCAGCACCCCGCCGTGAAAAGCGGGATGACGATCCAGGGGGAGACCCCGAGGATTCCGGGCCGCGTGATCTTGCCGAGGCTGCCCCAGGTCAGGGCCGTGGACTTCAGGGCCGGGTACGCGTTGCCCTCGACGTGTCCGGGCGCCACCGCTTTTTCGATCGGCCCCGCCGAGCGAACGAAGGTGGTGGATGCGCCGAGGAGCTTCGGATTCTCGAGGATCTTTGTCGTCACCACGACGGATACGATGGCCAGCACCCCGACGAGAGCGCCGGCGAGGCAGGAGCGCACGACGCGGGAGCAGTCAAGATCCACCCTCGCTCGTGGCCGGCTCGATGGTCACGGCTGTCACTCCGGTCTCCGTTCGTCTTCCCGGCGGCCACGATGATCATTCGTCCCCGATTGTGTCAATTCTCACGGGCACTGCCCGTCCCTCCGATGGGGACCCGGATCACCCGTCGTCTGCGCCTCTCTCCTGCGCCCACCGCCACGCGGCGATCGTCCTCCTGGCACAGTCTTCCCAGGTGAACAGGCGCGCTCTTTCCCGCCCCCTGCGGACGAAATCCCGGTGGATTCGTTCGTCCGTCAGCAGCGTGGCCAGACCATCCGTGAGAGAAGAACCGGAGTGCGGGTTCACGAGGAGCGCCGCATCGCCCGCGGTCTCCTTCATCGCCCCGAGATCGGAAGTGAGGACTGCTCTGCCGGCGGCCATCCCCTCCATCACCGGAAGCCCGAAACCCTCCCAGAACGACGGGTAGGCGATGATGCTCGCCGCGGCGATCTCGGACGCCAGTTCCTCCTCACCGAGAGCGCCTCTCCAGGTGATCCGGGAAGCGAACTTCGACTGCGCCAGCGCCCGCTGGAAGTCATTGTCCAGCCAACCGGAACGCCCCACGAACACCAGGCTCGCCTCGGGAACGCTTTCGGCCACGCTCTCGAACGCCCGCAGCAGACCGAGCTGGTTCTTGCGGGGCTCCAGGGTTCCGACGCAGAGGACTCTCCGCGCCGGAAATGCCGCCGATGCGAATTCGAAGAAGCGCCGATCCGCGGCGAGGGGCGTGACGAAGACGGAGCTCTCATCGACGTCATAGTGATCGAGAAGATCGCGCCTGCTGGTTTCCGATACGGCCACCACCGCGCTCGATGCCGCCAGCTCCCGGTCGACGAAGCGGCGCAGCGCCCCGGGAACGCCCGGCGGGAACCAATCCGGATTCCTCAGAAAAGCGAGATCGTGCAGGGTGAAGGTGGAGCATGGACAACGCCGGGGGAGGTGTACGTAATCCGTGGAGTGGAGAAGATCGAGCTCCCCCGTCCAGTACTCCACCGAAAGAAGCCGGAGCGAGCCCAGGAGCTGAAGCAATCGCCCGGGAAAGCGGGAGCGCGAAAGGTGGCTCGCGCGGATCTCCGGTGGCAGAGGCAACAGCCCCTTGTTCCTCCAGAACACCGAGAACAGCGAAAGCTCGAGGCCGAGTTCCGGAGCGAGAGAATCGAGGGCGACCGCCAGATTTCGAGTGTAGCGGGAGATCCCACTCTGCCCGAGGACGGCCGGGCGGAAATCGAGCCCCACTCTCATCCACCCTCCTTCGACAGTTCCCATGGACCTTCGTACCGAACCGGGGGAATCCGGCGGCTGCAACTCATACCACGGAGTCCCCGTCGGCGGGAACGTCCGGATCCGGGAGTATCGCGCATCCGGTGCCCGGGCGGGGGGGCGACTACCGCGCCGATGGGACCATGACGAACTTTCCGCCGTTGTCTTCGGCCAGGCGGCGCAGGAAACGGTCGTTGGTCTCCTGGCTGCCGAAGGTGATCACGTTGAAGTGCATCCGGGCGAAGCGGTTTCGCTCCTCGAACCAGGAACGGAGGACATCCGGTTCGGTGATGTCGCCCACCGTCGGCTTGCCGTCGGTGAGGAAGAACACGGTGTCGGGCGTGTCCTTGAATCCCCCGGAGGGATCCTCGCCCTTTTTCTCATCGAGCAGGAGGCGAAGCGCATCCACGTAGTTCGTGCGATAGAGCTGCCGGCCGAAGTTGCCTCTCGGCTGCTCCGCCGTGATTCGGCTGAGCGCGGACACCACGTTGTTCTTCGAGGCCGGCGCCATCGATGACTGCCAACTGCCGGCCACGGTCCGGAAGAAGATCACGTTGAACCGGGTCCGGGGATCGAGGGACGTGAGGCTCGCTTCGATCTCCCGCTTCGCCAGGTCCGTCTTGCGGGCGCGGGCGGGGTAGCCGCGGCGGTGGCGCCTGATCCAATCCGGATCGAGTTCGATCTCATAGACCATCGAAGCCGAAGTGTCGACGACGTAGCACACTCCGCGGGAGTACACGCGGATGCCGTAATAGGTCGGCGGCTCGCCGTAAGTGTGCTCGCCGGCCGGGGCTTTCTTCGCCTCGCCGGGGTTCGCGGGGATTCCACCGGCGCGCTCCACCTCCTTCACCCACCAGGCGCGCCAGAGCTTCGGGTCGTTCCCGAGATCGTCCCTCGTGATCTTCTTCAGCGCCCGCCGGATGTCCTGGCGGATCCGGCCGGTCTCGATCTCCATCCTCGCGATGAGAGGCTCGACCCCGCGCATATCGCCAAGGGCGCCGAGGGAATCCGCCGCAGCGGAGCGAACTTGCCAGTGGGGCGATGAGAGTCCCCTGGAAACCGGCTCCCAGGCGAAGGCCGCGCGGCTGCCGAACATGGCGAGCGAATCCATCGCCATCAGGCGGACTTTGGGGGAGCGATCCTTCGCCAGCGTCGCCATGTCGCGGAGGGCCGGCTCGTACCGGAGGCGCGCCAGCGCACGGGCGGCGTGCGCGCGAACGAGCCAGTTGCCGTTGGTGAGCAACGGGAGCAGGGCCGCACCGGCGGTCCGGTCGCCGTGGTCGCCGAGGATGCGGGCCAGGTTCGCCAGGACCAGGCTTTGCGAACTCCTGAGTCCGCTCGTCCGAAGCCACTGCCGGACCTGCGGATCGGTGCAACGCGAAAGGGTGAGCACGGCTGTCTCGCGGACCAGTTCGCTCTCGTGCGCCAAGAGGGGCAGCAGGGTCGCCGCGGTCAGCGGGTCGCGCGTGGATTCCAGCGCGCGGATCCGGGCGGCGAGCGTGTTCGGATCCGTCTCCGCCCGGATCTCCGCCCGTTCCTTCGCTTCGGGCGCGTCGGGCCGCACCGCATCGATCTCCTTCGGCGTCGGGGCGATGGACTCCCGCTTGCCGGTGATCCGATCCGCCCAACGGGCCTGCAACTCCTCCGGACTGCAGCCGAAGGCGTCTTTCAGGGCCGCTCGCTGCTCCCGCCCCAGACGGAGCGAGGCCAGGAAGGCGAGGAACGGCTTGCGATCCTCGGCGAGGAACAGCTCGAACCAGGACCAGGCGCGCAGGTGCATCTCGAGGTCGAGTCCGCCGAGGGTGTTCACGTCGAAGATCCGCTGGATGGGATGGGCCTTCGGTCGGCGTGCGATGACCCGGAGCATTTTCGGCCACTGCTCTCCACTGTGCCGGACCTCCCGGCCTTCACCGGCGCAGAAGTTCGCCATCTCCTTCAGGTTTTCGGGGTTCCGGGAGAGCCAGTGCCCGATCCCGGCGTAGGCCCAGCGCGGCAGAAACTCGTTGCGTCCGTCCACCTTCTTCCAGCAGGAGAGCAGGAGGTGCCCGATCAGGTGGCGCATCTGGAGGTGCAGCCAATGGTCCTCGCCGTACTTCTGCCTGCTGATCGCCAGGCCGTTGTAGGCGTAGCCGCCCGCGATTCGCTTCACATCGCCGCCGTAGATGAGTTCCGGTTCGGGATGGCCGAAACCGGCCAGCGCCACCTCTTCCTTCAGGGACTGCTTCTCGAGCAGGTAGATGGCGCTCGGCCGTGGTCCGTAAAGCCCTTCGCCGAACGTCTCGACGAACTCCTGTCTCGCGATCTCGGCCCGCTGGATGAAGAAGTGGGCGATCTCGTGCATGCCCATGAACCGCTTCTCCGCCTCCTGGGTGCGGATCCTGAGCTTGCGGATGTCGGTCACGAGGTAGAAGTGCGGGCTCTCCACCAGGATGAACTTCCGCCGCGGCCCCAGGAGCTTCCGTTCGATCTCCACCTGCCTGCGGATCCGGGCCAGGCCCTCCGTGTCCCAGGCCTGGCCCTTTGTCCCGCAGGACGGGCAATGCTCCGGGTGGGGGTTCCTGCAGGCGCACTTGCCGGAGAGTCGCGCGCTGCAGGAGAGCTTCCAGGAGGCCGCGTGCCGGCGGAGGAAGCACTCCAACTTGTGGTTTTGAAGACAGGTTCGGTCCCAATCGCGGGGGAACCGTCGGTCGCAGGAACCGCGTTTCGCCCGGCATTGCGGGCAGTGGCAGGGGTCGTCCGCCGGATCGACCGGGGCCAGCAGGTAGTGATAGCAGGCCTGGCCGTCCTTGCAGGTGCATCTCGGAGGCGATGCGACAGCGGGGCCGATGGTCAGCAGGAACAGCAGGGCGAAGGTGAGTGCGGGGGGGCTGAATCTTCGGGCCATCCCACCATCATATCGAACTCGGCGGCGGCCTCACTTCCGCATCTTCTTCACCTTCTCCACCTTCGGGACCGCATTGGCGCGGATGTAGGGGTGGTTCGGATTCTTGTCCGCGAAGTCCTGGTGGTACTCCTCGGCCTCATAGAACCCTTCGAGCGGTTCCAGCGTCGTGACGATCGGCGCGTCGAAGTTCCCCTCCGCGTCGAGCTTCTCGATGAAGGCGGCCGCGGCGGCTTTCTGGGCCGGGTCGGCGTAGAAGATCGTGGAGCGGTATTGCCGGCCCGAATCCGGGCCCTGGCGGTTCAGTGTGGTGGGGTCGTGGCTCACGAAGAAGATCTCGAGGAGTCGATCGTAGTTCACCTTCGCCGGATCGTAGGTGATCCGGACCGATTCGGCGTGCTCGGTGGCGCCGGAGCTGACCAGGTCGTAGACGGCCGTCGCCTCCTTCCCGCCGGCATATCCGGAAATGACCTCCGAGACGCCGTCGAGGGACTGGAACACGGCTTCGGTGCACCAGAAGCAACCACCGGCGAAGACCGCGGTCCGCGAGGTGGTCGGCTCCCCGGCCGGATTCTCCGCCTTCTCTTCGGGATCGGACGGCGTGGGGGATTCCGTACCGTTGCACGAGCTTCCAAAGGCCATGAGGATCACCAGCACCAGAGTAGAAACGAGATCGTGTCGCACGCTCGTATCATGCCCCCGGAGACGGCTCACACCACGGATTTCCCCCCTCTCGGATTTCCCTCCCGGGCGGCCGGGGTGCAACCCGGCTGGCCAACAGGAACAGAGAAGTGGTACACCAGCCCCATGAGCAAGGTCTATCTCGTACCCATGACCGCCGCGGACTCCGCGGAGACGGTCGAGGCAAGGCTCCGCGCGCTCTGGGACAGCGCGGGATTATCCGGCTGCTTCACCGAGCACGACCTCGCGGCGCTGAAGCTGCACGTGGGGGAGCCCGGCACGAAGACCTACGTCTCGCCGGGGATCGTCAGGGTGCTGGTGGATCTGCTCGGCGAGCAGGGGGCCACCCCCTTCCTCACCGATACTTCGGTGCTCTACAAGAGCCCGCGGGACAATGGCGTCGGCCACACCCGGGTCGCCCATGACCACGGGTTCACCCTTCAGGCGGTGGGGGCGCCCTTCGTGCCGGCCGACGGACTGAACGGCGCCGACGAGATCGAGGTTCGGGTCGACGGGAAGCACTATGACCTGGTGGCGATCGCCTCCGGCATCCTGCAGGCCCGCAGCATGCTCCTTCTGACCCACGCCACCGGCCACCTCGGCACCGGATTCGGCGGCGCCCTGAAGAACCTCGGGATGGGCTGCTGTTCCCGGAAGGGCAAGCTCCGGCAGCACCACGGGCACCAGCCCCGCATCGAATCCGCAGCCTGCACCGCCTGCGGGACCTGCGCCGAGTGGTGTCCGGTGGACGCCATCCGGATCGACCAGGTCGCCGCGATCGACGAAGGCCGGTGCATCGGGTGCGGCGAGTGCCTGGCCACCTGCCGCGACGGCGCGGTGACTTTCGACTGGGGCATCATGGGAGAGGAACTTTCCGAGCGGATCGTGGAGCACGCCGTCGGAGTGGCGCGTGGCAAGTCGGGCCGCCTGGCCTGCGTCACGGTGGCCATGAACATCACGAAGAACTGTGATTGTCTCGGCGTTTCCGAAGAGGGGTTGCTGCCCGACATCGGGATCCTCGCCTCCACCGATCCGGTGGCGATCGACCGCGCCGTCCTCGACCTCGTGGTGGAGCGTTCCGGCCGGACCCTCGAGGAAATGAGCTACCCGGATCGGGACGGCCGGCACCAACTCGCCTACGCGGAGGAGGTGGGGCTCGGTGTGAACGGTGTGGACCTGGTGACCATATCGGTCTGAGGGCCCGTCTGGAATAAGCTGCTGCATCCGGGGGCCGCTGCATCCCGCTATGCCTTGTCGCTCGTCGGCTGAAACCAGTGAGGTTGCGCCCTCCTCGCGCCTCGCTTTCTCGGGCGCCGCGGCGCTCTCGGTGTAACGGTCGCACTTGTTTCCAGACGAGCCCCGACTCTTCCCGCGGTTTCCTGGAAGACCGGAGGGCGAATTGCCTGCCCGTCGCATTCGATCGCCCCCGAAACCGTGTGCCCCGGTGTGTGATCCGGACTACCATCTGACCCATGCGTGCATTCACCATTCTGCTGCTTCTCGTGCCGCTGATCGGTGCGGGTTGTTCCGACGGCCAGGGGAGAACGACGCCGAAGACCGGGAAGGGGCTCGATCCACTCGTGCCCGTCATTCCGCTGACGGCAACTGAGGCCGCCTACGGCTCTCCGGCCAGATCGGCGCAGACCGCGACCTTCGTCGGACGGGGAAGCTGCAAGGTCTGCCATGAGTACGAGGACCGGCTCTACCAGGGCTCCGATCACGATCTCGCCATGGACGTGGCCACCGAAAAGACCGTGCTCGGCGACTTCGACGATGCGGTGTATGAGCGCAATGGCGTGACCTCGCGGTTCTTCAGGAAGGACGGCGGCTTCTTCGTGAACACCGAGGGGCCGGACGGGAAGCTGCACGACTACGAGGTGAAGTACGTCTTCGGGGTGAGGCCGCTGCAGCAGTACCTGATTCCGTTCCCCGGTGGCCGCTACCAGACCCTGCCGCTCTGCTGGGACACGCGCGCGAAGGAGGAGGGCGGGCAGCGCTGGTTCCATATCTATCCGGATGAGTACATTCCTCCCTCCGACATCCTGCACTGGACGGGGGAGAACCAGAACTGGAACTACATGTGCGCGGAGTGCCACTCGACGAATCTCGAGAAGGGCTACGATCTCGCCACCGACACCTACGACACGACGTGGTCTGAAATCGACGTCTCCTGCGAGGCCTGCCACGGTCCGGGTTCCGATCACGTCGCCTGGGCGGAAGCGCGGACCGGTCTCGCCGGCGGCGAAGCGGCAGCGGCTGCCGGCAGGAAGGAAATGGCCCCCTTGAAGGGAGAGGCGCTGATCCAGGCCTGCGCGCGCTGCCACTCCCGCCGCACCTCGGTCTGGCCGGAGTACGTATACGGCAAGCCGTTCGGCGACGCCCACCGCCTGGTGCTCCTGACGGACATCCACTACTTCGCGGACGGTCAGATCAAGGACGAGGTCTACGTCTACGGCTCCTTCCTGCAGAGCCGCATGTACCACGAGGGCGTCACTTGCACGGACTGCCACGATCCGCACAGCATGAAGGTCTACGCGAAGGGCAACGACCTCTGCGCGCGCTGCCACGAACCGAAGACGTACGACGTGGTGGAGCATCACTTCCATGAGCCGGGCACGGAGGGGGCGGCCTGTGTCTCGTGTCACATGCCGGAGCGCACCTACATGGTCGTGGACCCGCGCCGCGATCACAGCATCCGCATCCCGCGCCCGGACCTGACCCTCTCGATCGGCACCCCGAACGCCTGCAGTGGCTGTCACGACGACAAGACGCCGCAGTGGTCCGAGGATGCTGTCGCGAAGTGGTATGGCGCGAAGCGTCGCCGTCCGGCGCACTTCGGCGAGACGCTGTATCTCGCGCACACCGGCGCGCCGGAGGCGACCGGAGCCCTCAGCCGGCTCGCCCTGAACCAGAGTCAGCCGGCCATCGCCCGCGCGACGGCGATCCAGGAGCTTTCGATTCGGCCGGGACCGGCCGTGCTGCGGACCATCGAAAGCGCGCTTGGCGATCCCGACCCGAACGTCCGCTCAGAGGCGGCGCTCGCTCTTCAGGACTACCCGCCGGAGGAACGCCTCCGGGCCTTCGCGCTGCTCGATGATCCGGTTCGGCTGGTGCGCGTGGCCGCTATCGAGGCCCTCGCCGGTGTCCGGATCAAGGAACTCAGTCCCGAGCAGCGCGCCGCATTCTCGAAAGCCACCGTCGAGTACGTCCGCTCCGAACTGAGCAACTCGGACCGAACTTACGCCCACACGAACATCGGTTCGCTTCTCGTGCGGATGGGGCAGTTCGCCGCGGCGGAGCGCTCCTACCTGACCGCGCTCGACATGAGGCCGGGAGACATCATCGCCACTGTGAACCTCGCCGACCTCTACCGGATGGTCGCGCGGGACGATGCCGGCGAGAAGGTCCTGCGGGCCGGTCTGGCGGCGAACCCCGGCGGGGCTCCGATCCATCACGCCCTGGGATTGCTGCTTGTCCGGGAGAAGCGGATGGGAGAAGCCTTCACTTTCCTCGAGCGGGCCGGCGAGTTGCAGCCCGACGTGCCTCGCTACGGCTACACGCATGCCGTCGCTCTGCACTCCGCGGGGAAGATCGAGGAGGCCATCCGCGCCCTCGAGAAGGTGCATCAACGTCACGGAGACGACGTCGATGTCATCGTAGCGCTGATTCGTTTCAACCAGGAGGTGGGCAAACTCTCTTCCGCCATCCACTACACCGGGAAGCTGATCCGGATTCGCCCGGATGACATCAGTGCGCGCCAGTTGCTTCGACAGCTTCGCCGGGAGCAGCAGAAATGACCGCGCTCGAGAAAGCCCCCATGAAATCCGCCATCGTCGGCCTGTTCTGCATCGCTGCCGGCCTGTCATTCGTCGCCTGCGGCAGTTCGCCTTCCATCCAGGAGGTGGAGATGCCCGACCTGTCCGTTGCGATCGAGAATCCGAACTTCGCCCGCATCTATCTCTTCCGCAACGACCAGGAGTTCGGAACCACCCACTACGTTACGATCTATCAGGACGACGAGCGCCTCGGCATGATCGGCGAGGATGACTTTTTCTGCTGGGAGCGCTACCCCGGCCGCACCAACATCCACATCGTCATCGAGCGATCGGGCCTCCAGTCCGGCACGAAGCAGGGGGTGGAATTGATCGATCTGGAGCCCGGCATGATCCTCTACGGCCAGATCGAGTTTCCGGTGAAGCGGCGGCGGCCGTACATCATCTGGCTGAAGCCGGCGGACGGCCGCGAGGCGCTCGCGCAGCGCAAGCCGGCGCCACGGGCGAGGTAGGAGGGCCCGCACCCCCCGCGTTCGCCGTCGACCATGCCCGGCCCCTGAGCGGACGAGACGGAGTTTGTCCCACCGATGAGTGGGTGCCTACCGCAACTCGACGGCGGCCACGAGCAGGCCGGTGGGGGTGGCCACCACGAATCGATACCAGCCCGGCTCGGTGAGTTCGCCGGCCCAGTTGTCGCCTGCGCCCGCTTCGCGGACCGTGGCATACTGCTCTCTGGCATTGGCCGCCGCCAGCAGGTCCGCGGCCTGCTCCGGGTTGTCCGGGGCCGCTCCCGCTTCGCGGCGGCCACGCTTCGGCAGCTGGCGACGGCCGACGACCAGCAAGGTGGCGCCTTCCGGCTCCTCGACGGTGTAACTCCAGCCGGTGTCCATCCGTTCGATGCTCACGTCGAGGGCAGCCGGCATTTTCAGCTTCACCGCCGGGTCACCGAGGATCGCGTACAGCAACGGCTGGTCCCGTCTCAGCTTCGCCTGGTCGATCTCGTCCTCGAGCTTGCCCTCCACGTCGGACAGCATTTTCTCCATGACGAAATCGCGCATCCCGGCGGCCTTGCGTTGACCGTCCAACCAGACGTCGCCGATTCGCGAACCGCCGGTCCCGAGCCGGGTGAGCAGCGCGCGGCCGGTGAAAAGGTTCGTCAGGGGATGCGATTCCGTGGTCGCCGCGATGACCACCGGCGGTCCCCCGGGAGTGGCGAGCATCACCTCGGCCATGCATGGAAGTTTCCCGTCGAACTCGCCGCTCGAACATGTGAGGAACACCACCGGCGCCACCGGAGTCTTCCCCGCGAGTCCGGATCTGACATCGTCGAGACCGTATCGGACGGCTCCGTCGCCGTGGCGCATCGCGAACACCGACCGGGGCCCAGCGTGGGCCACGATCGCGGCGAGTACCGCCCCGCTTCTCCACTCGCGATTGAACGTCGCCGGCTGATCCGGGGGCCAGCCGCAGAGCGGGTTGCCGGCAAGCGAGGAGATGAGATAGCGGTCGAGACTCTTCGGCGCGAACTTCCGCACCGTCGAGACGAGCAGGCCGGTCGCCATCGAGTCGATTACGCCGCCGTAACCCGGGGCGCCGGCCCACGCGAGCATGCGGAGATCGGAAGTCGTTGGAATTCGCCGCTCGAACTCGAGCGTCTTCGTCACCACTGCGGCAACCTGCGCAGCCGTCCGCGCGGGGATCCGGCCGACCGGGAAATCGGGCCTGAGGTCGCCGTAGCTGTCGCCATAGAGCGAGTCGGTGGAGAAGGTCTTTCGCTGCGGGGGACGCCAGCGGTAGAGAGGCCGCGTCATCGGGGCGACCTGCCACTCTTCCGTGTCCTGCCCGGCCTCGAAGTCGCCGACGATCAGGACGAACGCGGGATCCCGTCCGAGCGCCGCGATCGCCAGGGCGACGGGAGGCGCCGCGATGCGGACGTCGAAGCCCTCCCCGGCGCGAAATGCGGCGAGGGGGGCGACCGCCTCGGTCAGACCGGGTGGCCCGACGACGAGCCATACCGGCTTCGCGTCCCCGGCCGCCGTGGGGGACAGGGTGAGCAGAATCAGCAGGATGAGCAGAACCAGCAGCAGGAGAGCGCTCGTGTACTTCATCTCCCGAGTGTACGGGCTCTCGCGGAATGTCCAGTTCCCCCCCCCGGCAGAAGACCGGGGATCACTGCAGTACCGACGTTTGAATTCTTCGTCGCATTCGCGGAATCCGCGTGACGTTTCCGGACTGCCAGCACGGTCGAGACGAAGCTCGTCCCTCCGATCGCGGGGTCGTAGCGCCGGTGCGGAGCGGAATCCAGAGGAGGCCGGCGCATGTGACGCCGGCCTCCAGCCTGACATTCGAGAGCCGGTGCGTGTGGCGAGTCTGGCTCTCTGCGGGTCAGACGACCTCAGAGTGGGCGTCGAATTCCGCCCGGCAAAAAGGCCGGCACCGAAGTGCCGGCCTTCGACGTGCTGATCCCCCGACAACGCGCCCCCCATGAACCCCCCTGAGGGCGCCGCTCCACTCAGCGCTCGAGCGAGGCATGTTTCTCTGCGGCGGTACCTGGACCTGAACTCGCCACGATCCAGAATCTCCCGCTCATCCGCGAGGCTGCGGGCGCCGATCGGAGCACCCATGGCAACTTCTTCATCTGCCTCTCCTCACCGAAAGCGCCGTGGTCCACGGCTGCGTTCATTCCATATCGATGCGACTGAGTGTATCTCGCATTCGCATAAGGGCAAGGGAGAATCTGAAATGGTGAGAGCGGAGGGTGCTGGCTGTGAAGGCGATCGCGGTGGGCATGGCGCGGCCGGGAATCAAAGAGACGCCCCGGTTCGAAAACCGGGGCGCCCGTTTTTCCAGAAGGCCCGTATTTCCAGAAGGCCCGTTTTTCCAGAAGGCCCGTATTTCCAGAAACAAAGCCGGCTGAATCGGCTTGCTACCGACTTTCAGCCGCCTGTTCCGGCAGGAACTCGGGCCGGAGCTGGCATGAGGCGATGATCTCCGCCTCGTCCTCTTCGATCTTCTTGCGAAGCTCGGCGAGGGCCTCTTCAGCGGCCTTGACCTTCTTCTCGACGGTCCGGTTGGGACGTTCGTCGAGTTTGGCGCGGTCCTTCTCGACGGACTGACGCTTGACATCCCACTTGTCAAGCCGGTCGAGGATCCCCTTGTACTCCTTGGCGAACTTCTTGATCTTCTTCGTGAAGCTCTTGTTCCAGGTGTACTCGATGAGCTTGTTGACGCTCGACAGGGAGGTGGCGCGCTTGCCGTAAACCTTCTTGATCAGCTTCGCGGACGGGTCGAAGAAGTAGAAAGCAGGGGTCTGCTTCATGTACCGCTTCTTCATGTCGCCCTCGGGCAGCTCGATGACGTTGACGCGGAAGCAATTGAACCGCCTGAGCGCAATCCCCACGCTCTCGTTGCCCATGATGGCGCCATCGATCTTCTTGATGGTCTTCTCATCGGAGACGTCCTGGAACCAGACGATGCTGGGACGGTTCGTCGCGACGAGTGCCGGGAACAGCTTTGCGAGCTTCTTTTCCACGGGGAGGGCTGTCTCCCCGTATGCGGCTCCGTTCGTGTTCTCAGTCAGGCGCAGATCCTTCCACTGGATCTGAACCCGCTCACGAGCAGGACCACAGCGGCCTCCGCCTCAGCCTGCTTCCGCCGCGGCCGGCAGCACGTACCAGCTCGCGACGATGAGCAGAGCGCCGAGCGCCCCGATCACCATGAACTTCTTCATAGAGACTTCCTCCCTCGGGGCAGGCCCCGAGTGCCAGAAGACAATGCGGTCCAGCAGGAGTATATCGCAGGTGGGGAGGCGGGCAACCAGAAACGGGAGACTGTGGGCAGTCAATTCCCCGGCTTTCCCGCTCGACCGCCTGCCCGGGCAGCAAGAGCCGGACGGGAAATCTGTCACCCGCGGTTCATGAAGATCGCCCTATAATCCATGCGGGAGGCGACCGTGCGCTTACTACTGGTGGAGGACGAGCCGGACCTGGCGGAGGTGGTCAGGCGCGGCCTCGAGGAGGAGGGATACGCGGTGGACATCTCCCTCGACGGAGAGGACGGTGCGTGGCGGGCGACCACCATGGACTACGACATTGCGGTCCTCGACATCATGCTGCCCGGTGTGAACGGTCTGGAGATCCTGAGGCGGATGCGTGAGGCTGGCCGCCACGCGCCGGTTCTCCTGCTTACCGCGCGTGACACCGTTGCGGACCGCGTCCTCGGGCTCGATCTCGGCGCCGACGACTACCTGGTGAAACCGTTCGCGTTTTCCGAGTTGACCGCTCGTCTCCGGGCGCTGCTGCGGCGGGGAGCGAAGGGCTCCGGCGGTACGCTCCGCCACAATGACCTGGAGATGGACCCGGCCCGCCACGTGGTCACTCGCGCCGGCCGCCACGTCGACCTCACCGCGAAGGAGTTCCAGTTTCTCGAGGTGCTGATCCGGGAGCCGGAGCGGGTCCACACCCGTACCGAACTCATCGAGCGGGTCTACGACGACGAGTTCGACGCCATGAGCAATATCGTGGACGTCTTCGTGAGCCGGCTGCGGCGCAAGCTGAATCGGTGTGCGGGAGTGAAACTTCTCGCCACGGTGCGTGGGGTCGGCTACCGGCTGGCGGGAGGCGATCACGCGTAGTCTCCGGACCACCATCCTCGGTGGGATTCTCGCCTGCGTGGCCGTGGCGACGGTGGCGTTCGCGGCGGCGGTCTATGTCCGCGCCCATCGTCTGGCCTACGCCTCCCTTCGGGACAACCTGACGGTTCGTGCCGAGTCCATGGCCTACGAACTCACCCTGGATCACGACGGGCTCGAGTGGGATGTTCCCATCAGGGCGATGCCGGAATACATGGAGCGCGGGTCCGGCGCCTACTTCCTGCTCTACGATCCGGACGGCGAGATCTTCGCCCGGTCGCCGTCACTTTCGGACCAGTTGCTTCCGAAGCCCGCGGCCTGGCGTGAAGGCGGGATCTCCTACCGGGAACTCGAGGACGGCCCGGACGGGATTCCCTGCGCCATGGTGGAGATCCCGTTCCGGGTCCGGCTCGAAGATGATGGAGACGAGGAGGATGAACAAGGATGGGAGGCCCCACCCGAGGAGAAGCTACGCTTCCAACTCCAACTGGCGGCGGACACCCGCGAGCGCGACGCCGGGCTGCGGCAGATCGCCCTCTTCCTCGCCGCGGCCGGCGCCGGGGTGATCGGCCTCTCCATTCTGTGCGGTCTGCTCGTCTCCCGACGGGTCCTCCGCCCGATCCGCCGGATGACCGAAGAGGCTGCGCGACTCTCGCCGGAGGACACCAGTCGCCGCCTGGGACCCGGCCACGTGGTCACCGAACTCGGCAGTCTGTCCGAGACCCTGAACCTCGCCCTCGATCGCCTCGGCGATGCGCTCGAACGTCAGCGGCGCTTCACCTCGGATGCGAGCCACGAACTGCGGACGCCGGTGTCCGTGCTGCTCGCCAACTCCGAGTTCCTGCTTCGCCGTCCCCGCTCCGTGGATGACTACGTCGAAGGGCTCACGCGCCAGCACCGGACCGCCGTGCGGATGCAGCGGATTACCGAGGACCTCCTGACGCTGGCCCGCGCGGACTCGCATGCCTCGAGTTTCGAGCGGACTCCCGTCGACTTTGGCGACCTGACCGCCACGCTCTGTGAGGAGGTCCGGGCCGTGGCGGATGCGAACGGGATCGATCTCACCTGCCGCGCCGGCCGCGGTGTCCGGGTACTCGGGGACAGCCGTTACCTGTCGCAACTCGTTGCGAATCTGGTCGGCAACGCGCTCAAATTAACACCGCCCGGCGGTCTGGTCGAGGTCGTGCTCGAGCAGAGGGGCGGGCACGCGACGCTCTCCGTCGGCGATACCGGGCCCGGCATCCCCGAGGAGGAACAGGCCCGCGTTTTCGACCGGTTTCATCGCGTCGGAGGCGACAGCGGCAAGGAGGGCTCCGGCCTCGGCCTCGCCATCGTGGCCTGGGTCGCGCGGGCGCATGGCGGGACGGTCCGGGTGGAGAGTGTTCCGGGCTAAGGGGCGACCTTCACGGTGGAGATCCCGGTGCTGCCGGAGGAGGCCGAGCACCCGTCAAGCCCGGCTTCGTAGTCAGTCCCGGATCTCCGCCAGCAGGAAGGTCTGCTCCCGCACGAATGGGAGGAGCGATCGGACCCGCAGGGGTTTCAGACCCGCCTGTCCGGCCTCGGCCACCACGGACTCGACCGGCAGGGAACACCTCGCGGATCTCTTCCGCCAGGGCAGCCCGCGGCGAAGGCCCTCGAGGCAGCGGGACTGATAGAACGTGAACAGGGCGCGATGGCGGGCCACCCGCGCCAGCTCGGTCAGAATCGCTCCGCGGTCCTCCGGGTCGGGGTAGTGGTGCAGGAGGCGGACGCTGACCGCCAGGTCCACGGACCGGTCGGTGAGGGGAAGCGCGAAGTTGTCCCCGACCACCACTTCATCGTAGCCGTCGACGGCCTGCCCCGCCATCTGGTTCGAAAGGTCCACCCCGATCAGGTGTCGGGGATCGAGGGATCTGAGGAACGGGGCCAGCCGACCGTTCCCGCAAGGAGCATCGAGAATCACCGCACCGGGTGGCATGCCCGTCAACAGTCTCGACATGACCCGGAACTCGGCTTTCGTCGTCGCAGCGCGCTTCCGGTACGAAGCGGCGCGCTCCCGGTCGTAGTACCCGGCGATCTCGCGACTCGCGTTCCCGCTTCCGCCGTCTTCTGATGACATGCTGAAACCTCACACCGTGGCCCGACCGGCCCACCGGGAACCAGGAGAGGCCGGCGATCCGGATGGAGGAATCATGAACCAATCCCCAAACAGGATAACGCCACCGGCGCACTCATTTCCAGACGAGCCCTTACCGCTTCTTCGTCACCGAGACGTTTGTCACCGTCCTCACCCAGCCCTCCTTCCGAAGGGGGGCGGGGGGATAATAGCGCTCGGTGGCGGCGTGGTAGGTCAAGACGCGGCCGCCGTCGATGTCGAAGAGGAGGGTCTCGCGGGCGGAGATGCGGGCGCCGATCCGCTGGCCGTCGGGGATCCGGGCGTCGATCTCGCAGGTGATCGTGGCGAGTTTCCGGCCCTCTTTCTCCTCGACGGATTGAAGCCTGGCGCGCATGTCCGCTTCCACCTTGCCCTGCAGCGCGAGGACGCTCAGGTCCCGTCCGGGCAGCCATGATTCGCCCTCTCGCACCCGCTTTGACGGCAGGAGGCTCGCCGCAATCCGGAGGACCGAGCGGCGGATCTTCTTCTGCTCCTCCGGCGTCGCCGCGACCTGTGCTCCGCCGGGCATCTCCCGCCACACCTTGCAGGTCTTCAAGGGGTCGACGATCATGTAGGTTCTGCCGTCCACCGCCGTCTTCCTGCTCCTGCCGTCGACGGTCCGCACGGAACTGAGGTAGCGGCGGACGATGGCGTCGAGCACCACTCCCGTGCCCGTGAGCACGATGTCCTCATAGACGTCCACTTCCCGCTCCATCTTTTTCGCGGAGCTCTCGAGATCCCCGGCCGCCGGGAAGGGGCCGGGTCCCTGCCGCTCCACGCGCTCCTCCCGGATCTCGACCTTCTCCTGCCCGCGCCACCGCGGTGAGAGGTCGAAACCGCGCGGTTTCGCGGTCTCCGCGCCGTTTCCACAGGCGGTGGCCAGGAGGATCATGGTGAGCAGGATTGCCAGGTGCGGCTTGCGGAACCGGCACCCGCGGCGGAATTCGTGGGGGACCAATGTGCTATCCTTCTTGCGTTCGTCATTTGTTCGTGTATGCTGGATGTGGGCGAGGTTACAGTGAACCGGAACATCATACACGTCGACATCGACGCTTTCCTCGCGTCGGTGGAACAAGTGAGGGATCCCTCTCTTCTGGGACGCCCGGTGATTGTGGGTGGAGAGAAGGGGGATCGGGGGATCGTGCTCTCCTCCACCTACGAGGCGCGGCGCCACGGAGTGATGCCGGGGTTGATCCTCTCCGAGGCGGCGCGGCTCCTGCCTGAAGCGGTCTTCCTGAAGGGTGACTACCAGGTGGCCCATCGCCTGTCGGAGCGCGCCTTCGACATCTGCCGGCGCTATACGCCGCTCGTGCAGGTCACCTCGCTCGACGACTGCTACCTGGACGTCACCGGCTCCACACGGCTCTTCGGGCCGGCCCGGAAGGTAGCGGCGCGGATCTGGCGGGAGGTTTCGCGCGAGGTCGGATTTCGGGTGTCCATGGGGATTGGAGAGAACCGGACGGTGGCCCGGGTGGCTACGGTTTTTGCCAAGCCCGGCGGGGTGATGGAGATCCTGCCCGGGCGGGCGGCGGAGTTTCTGGCGCCGTTGCCGATCCGCCGCCTCCCGGGGGTGGGGCGCCGTACGGAGAAGGCGCTTCACCGCTACAACGTGAAGACCATCGGCGAACTCTCGCGGATCCCCCGGGCACTCCTGGCCCGGACCTTCGGCCTCGCGGCGGGGCGGTTGCTCTTCTACCGCTCCCGCGGCGTCGACGAAGAGCCGGTGGTGCCCGGGCGTGGCCCCCGCTCGGTCAGCCGGGAGACCTCGTTCGACCCCGCGACCGCGGACTACGACGTGATCGAGGGGATGCTTTTCTATCTCCTTGAGCGCGCGGCGGCGGCGCTGCGCGCGGAGGGTCTTTCCGCTCGCACGCTCTCGGTGAAGATTCGCTATGCAGACGGTCCGGGGGACGATCACCCGAGAAACCGGCGTTCGCGTACCCTGCCCCGCCCTTCGGCCCGGGAGCGGGAGCTGTTCGGGACGGCCCGGAAGATGTTTACCGCACTTTTTACCCGGCGGGTGCGGTTGAAACTGATCGGCGTGGCCCTGTCCGGGCTGGAACGGGAGGGAGGAGGCCAGAGAGACCTTTTCACGGAGGAGGAACGAAGCCGCACCGCGAAGCTGACCGCCGGCATCGACGACATCCGCGGCCGCTTCGGCTTCAAGGCGATCACTGCGGGACACTCGATCGAACTGCTCGGCCGGTATGAGCAGAACGAGCACGGCTTCGTTTTGAAGACGCCGTCGTTGACGAGGTGAGCGCCATCCGCGGGCGCCAGGAGCGCAGCCCCTCGATGTTGGATCAGGTGTCGAATGGCTCCTGTTCCTGACTTCGTTCACCTCCACCTCCACGGCTGCACCTCCCTGCTCGAAGGGGCGGCACCCGCGAAGCGGTACCTGCCTCTCGCCGCGCGGGATGGGCAGCGGGCGATGGCGCTGACCGACACGAACGGGCTCTACGGGTTCCTGCCGTTCTTCGGGGCGGCGGAGCAGACCCCGGTGCGGCCGATCATCGGGGCCTGCGTGCGGGAGGTGAACCGGATCGGGGAGTGGGAAGGGGAAGGCGCTCGCGCGGTGTTACTGGTCAAGTGCCGGAAGGGCTACGGGAACCTCTGCCGGATCATCTCTAAGCGGCATCTTCTGCCTGAAGAATTCTCCATCGAGGGGGCGCTGCTCGAGTGGGGCGCCGGGTTGATCGTGCTCACCGACGACGAGCCTCTGCTGCGGTCCCTCGCCGGTGAGCTTCCGCCCCGGAATCTGTACGTCGAGCTTCGAGGTACGCCTCGGCGTGACCCGCTTGAACTGGCCCGGGAACTCGAGCTGCCGGTCGTGGCTACCGGACCGGTGTTCTTCCCGAAGGTGCGGGATCGCGAAGTTCACCGGGTGCTCACCGCCATCCACCGGAATCTCCACGTGCGGACCGTTCCGTCCTCGGCTCTCGCGCCGGAATCCGCGGCGTTCGCCACCTGTGAGGAAATGGCCCGGCGATTTGCGGGCGTGCCGGAAGCGCTCGCGAACACGGTTTCGATCGCCGACCGTTGCCGGTTTCAGGCGCCGCGCAGCAAGGCCGTCTTCCCCGGCTTTCGCCTCCCGGGGGGAGAGACGGCGTACTCCCTGCTCTCAAGGCGCAGCTTCGCCGGCGCCGCGAAGCGCTACCGGCCGATGAGTCCAAAGGTGGTCCGGCGGCTGCGGGAGGAACTCTCGGTGATCCTCGAACTGGGGTTCTCCTAGTACTTCCTGATCGTTGCCGAGATCACCCGGTTCGCGCGGAAGCGGGGCATCCCCATGGTGGGGCGCGGCTCCGCGGCGAACTCGCTCGTGGCCTACTGTCTTTCGCTCACCATCGTCGACCCCATCGCGTTCGACCTCACCTTCGAGCGTTTCCTGAACCGTGCCCGCACCGATCCGCCGGACATCGACATGGACATCTGCTGGAAGGGCCGGGACGAGGTCCTCGAGCACGTCTACGAAACCTACGGCCGGGACCGGGTGGCGATGATCTGTACCCTGAACACCTTTCAGGGGCGCTCCTCCTTCCGCGAGGTGGCGAAGACCGTGGGGCTCGGCCCGAGTGAGGTGTCGCGATTTTCGAAACGGCTGCCCCACTTCTACTCCGGCCCGCTTGCGGAGGCGGTGCGGGTGCTGCCGGAGTGCCGCGATCTGCCGGTGGGAAAGGAGCCCTTCCGCACGATCCTGAAGGTGGCGGATCGCATCGAGGGGTTCCCGCGCCATCTCTCCGTCCACCCCGGCGGGATCGTGATCACTCCTACCGAAGTGGTGGACTTCGTCCCGGTGCAGCGCTCCGCGAAGGGGCTGGTCATCACTCAGTTCGACAAGGACCCCATCGAGGAGATCGGCCTGGTGAAGATCGATCTCCTGGGGCAACGCTCGATCTCCGCCATCGCCGAGACGGTCCGCACGGTGAAACGCAACCACGGCGTCGACGTCGACATTCACGGTATTCCCCCGGAGGACGGGAAGGCCGGAGAACTGCTCGCGACGGCTCGGACCATGGGCTGCTTCCAGGTGGAGTCCCCGGGCACGCGGAACCTCTTGAAGATGCTCAACGCGAAGGACCAGCGTGACGCCATGGTGGGGCTCTCCCTGATTCGCCCCGGTCCCTCCGCGGGGGGGATGAAAGAGCATTTCGTCCTCCGCAAGGCGGGGGAGGAGCCGCTTTCTTTTCTGCACCCGTCGCTGGTCAGCATCCTCGAGGAGACCTTCGGGGTGATGCTCTTCCAGGAGGACATCCTGAAGGTGGCGCACGCCGTGGCCGGCTTCACCCTGACCGAGGCCGACCAGTTGCGCCGGGCGATCTCGAAGGAGCGTTCGCATGAGCGCATCCGCGAGATGAAGGACACGTTCGTTTCGCATTCCGTGGAGCGTGGTACGGAACAGGCGGCGGCCGCCGCGGTCTGGGCCGCAGTGGAGAACTTCGTTGGCTACTCCTTCTCGAAGGCCCACGCCGCCACCTACGGCCGGATCGCCTGGCAGACGGTCTGGCTGAAGTCGCGCTATCCCGCGGAATTCATGGCCGCGGTGCTGGCGAACCAGGGCGGCTTCTACGAGGCCCGGGCCTACATGGAGGAGGCGCGTCGCTTCGGCGTGAAGATTTTGCTCCCGGACGTGAACCGCTCCGCGCGAACCTGGGACGCGATGGACGGCGGCATCCGGATCGGCCTTTCCCAGGTGCGCGCCCTGAAGGAGAAAACCCTCGACCGGACCTTCGAGGAGCGGCGTGCGTCTTCCTTCGTCTCATTGCGCGACTTCGTGAGCAGGGTCCCCGCCGAGGAGCGCGAGGTGGCGAACCTGGTCCTGGCGGGCGCCTTCGATGCGTTCGATCTGCCCCGGCCCGAGTTGCTGTGGAAGCTCCGGATCCTCTTCGGCGAGAAAGGCTCCCCGGCCCGCCGGAAGGCCCGGACCCTCTTCGGGACGGAAGCGGATCTCGATGAGCCCCGGATCGATTTCCCGAAGATCCGCGATTACGCCGTCGAGCAGCGCGTCGAGTCGGAGTTCGAGGTGCTCGGCCTCTCCGCCACCGCCCACCCGCTCGAATTCTTCGAGGAGTGGTTTCGGGAGAAGGGCGTGACCGCCGCGGCGGAGGTGTCGGAGCATGCCGGGGAGATCATCTCGGTGGGGGGGTGGCTCGTGACCACGCGCCGGATTCGCACCAGCTCCGGCGGTTTCATGCGATTTATCACCCTGGAGGATCGCACCGGCGTGGTGGAAGTCGTGCTGTTTCCCGACGTCTACCGCCGCTTCGGCCACCTGCTTCGGGGCTACGGCCCGTACCTGTTCCGGGGCAAGGTGGAAGACGCGCACGGCGCTTCGACGCTGACCGCGCTGTACGCGGCCCTGGCGCCGACGGAGCCTGTCCCATTCCGCCCCCGGGGCGGAATGGGACAGGGCGTGGAGGGGGTGGGGCCTACTTCTTCCTGAACACCATTTCGAAGGGGGAGCCGCCCTGGGCGGGGACCGTGATCACGCCATCCTTGACCGTGGCGGATTGCGTGTCCGGGTTCTCATCCACCTTGCCGTTCTTCTCGGTGGTCGTGATGGTGATCTGGTCACCGTCGAGTTTCCAGGTCCCCCTGGCGGTCTCGGACTTCGACTCACCGGTCATGGGGTCGGGCATCTTCATGTCGGCCGTGAAGGTGCCGTCCTCACTGATCACCATTTCCGCCTTCATGGACTTCACGATGTCGAGCATCATCCCACCCATCGGGACCGGGTCCTCGGCGAGCTTCTTCTCGATGGCGGCCACGGCTGTGTCGGTGTCGAATACCCAGGTTCCCACCATGGGCGATACGGCTTCTTCCGCACTGTCGCCGCCACCGTCGCTACTCTCGCCACAGGCGGCGAACGAGAGGCAGGCCATGAGCGCGAACGCAATCCACAACTTCTTCATGCTTCCTCCTGTGGGCCCCCGCAGGTCCGCGCGAGCCGGATTGATTGATACCCCCAATGGCGGGCCATTCTGCCTGCCATCGGTGCGACTCACAAACGATCACGGGGCGGATGGGGTCATTTTTCCGCCCGCCTTCGGTTATGCGCAGCCGATATGGAGACCGGCACTCCGACACTCGATCTGAGTTGCTAGATTTCCCAGCCGGCCCAGATCTCCTCGTTGCGGTGGTGCTTCCCGCCGGCAAAGCCATTGAAGAGGTGCGGGATCAGCGGATGCTCCACCGGTTCGTCGGAGCCGTCGGCCATGAGATTCTCCTCCGCGGCATAAGTCACCGACGGAGATCCGTGCACCAGAACGTGATACCAGGGTTGATTTCGTCCGGGCTGCGTGCGGTTTCCGTAGTACCAGGTTTCCTCGGCCCGGCAGGTCCGGTCGGCCTCGACCACCACGCCGCGGTAACCGTACTGGCGATGGCGGACGAGCTGGCCCGGAGTGAAGTCGGGCGCCTTGCTGCCCTCACCGTCGATGTCGAAGTCTCTCATCGCGGGTAGTGGACCATGAGTCGGCAGATCCGCAAAGGGCTCTTGTTTTCAGACGGAAGGTCGCGGCGAGGCTACTTCTCCTTCTCCATCCCTTCGAGCGTGGTCTTCGTCGCGGTGACCAGGATGACGAGGTGGTTGCCGCCGAACCCCGCAAACGGTATCGCGCCGGCGTCGAAGCCGTAGGTGCCCCCATCGGCAACCGTGCCCGAGCGGACGATGCGAAGTTCGGTCACCTGCGGAATCTGAATCTCGACGGGGATCTTCTGGCCGCGGTTCAGGATCCGGCTGCGGGTGAGGATCGGCCGCGCGACCTCGGAGAGGGTCAGGTCGAGGTCGATGTCGATGGCGCCGGTGGTCACGGAGAGAGCCGGCGTCGCTTTCAGGAAGAAACCGTCCCGAGTCGTGTCGATGATCGGGTCGGCCACGATTCCGTTCTCGGTCCTCTTCGCTTCGAACTCGCGGACATAGCTGATCTGCCGCCCCATGACGATCTCCGCCTCCTGCCCCGCGTAGCAAGCCAGACGGGGGGCACTCGCGAGCTCACCGCCGCCCGGTTTCGCGAGTCCGGTCAGGATTGCGGTGACGCGGTCGGCATCGACCGGCCCCGCGCTCCTGCCGGTGGGAAGCCCGAGGCCCGCCGCGCTCGGGAGCTTCAGGAATCGCACTTCGAGAGTGATGATCCGGGATCGCAGCCGGCGCAGTTCCGCCAGGTGATCGGCGATCCGCAACTGGGCCTCCTTCGTGGCGACGACCACCAGGACGTAGCCCTCCCCGGGGACCAGTTGCTCGATCCCCTCCGCGCCGATCTTCTTCACTTCCCGGACAAGATCCGCCACCTCCTCATCTCCATCGACGAGGTCGCGAATGTCGAAGATCTGCAGAACCTTCCGGTCCGGTACGGATTCCTGGGCGAGGGACGGGACGGCCAGGAAGACGATCAACAGGCAGAGAGCGTGATAGCGCATGTGACACCTCCGGCGCCATCCTCTTCCCCGGCCGTCATGCGGCGGTCACCCGAGGGCTCGCCTGGAAAAAGTGCGGCCGTTGCACCGAGAGCGCCGCTGCGCCCGAGAAAGCAAGGCGCGAGGAGGGCGCAACCTTACCGGTTTCAACGGACGAGCAACGCAGCCCGGCGGGATGGAGCGGCCCTCGAATGCAGCAGTTACTTCCAGACGGCCCCTGAGCGTTTCCGAAGCGTCTTCGCGATCGTGCTACATTGCCGCGATGGCACGGTTCATGGCGGTCATCTTCCTGGCTCTCCTGCCCGGTTGTTTCTCCCTCGCCGAGCGGGACAAGCGGGCGCAGGACCAGCGCTTCTACCGTTTGCCCTGGACTGCCGGGGAGTCCCATCGGTGCATTCAGACCGGTCCGGGCAGCTACAGCCACGAAGGACGGGACGAGTTTGCGGTCGACTTTTCCATGGCGGAAGGCACCGCGTTGCTCGCCGCTCGGGACGGCGTGGTCCTCGACGTCAGGGAGGACTCCGACCGGGGCGGATCGGATCGGGAATTCGCGGCCGACGGCAACTACGTGCACATCGGCCACGCGGACGGCACCCGGGCGGTCTACCTGCATCTCGGGAAGGGCGGCGCGATGGTCGATCCGGGAAGACGGGTGCGGCAGGGCGATCCCATCGGTTTCTCCGGATCCACCGGATGGTCCACCACACCACATCTCCACTTTGCCGTGGAGCGATTGAATCCCGCGACGAAGCGCTGGGCATCGATCCCCTTCGCCTTCATCGAGGTGCCCGGTTCGGGGGTGCCTCGATTCCTCGGGAAATACCGGTCGCGAAATCAGCCGACCGAGATCAGGTCCACCAGGAAGACCAGCGTCGCTCCGGGGGGGATGCCCGCGCCGGGAGGGGGACGGTCGCCGTAGGCCAACTCGCCGGGGATCGAGAACTTCGTCGTCCCGCCCTCCTTCATGAGCTGCAGCCCTTCCGTCCATCCACTGATGACCCGGTCGAGGGGAAACGTGGCGGTCTGCCCGCGCTGGTGCGAGGAGTCGAAGACCTGGCCGTCCTCGAGCCAACCCGTGTAGTGGACGGTCACGCTGTCCTTCGCGCCGGGCGAGCCGCCGGTGCCTTCGGCGATGACCTGGTATCCCAGGCCGCTGTCGGTGATGGAGACCTTCTCGGGGTCGAGCGGCGTGAACTCCGGGGTCTGGTTTCCGGCCATGGGGTGGGGCTCCTTTTCGGAGAGGATATCCCGTCCCCGCTCCTCCGCGAAAAAAGGTTGTCCCGAGTTCGCAAAGTCCGCCGGCCCTACACCGCCCGGAGGTCGCTCGCCTCGATCGGGAATCCCTCCTCCATGCTCACCCGGTTCTTCCCGCTGAACTTGCTGACGTACATCAGGCGGTCCGCCCGCTCCACCAGCGACGAGACCGTGTCCGTGCCGCGCCCGACCGTGGCGCCGAGGGATGCGGTCACCCTGATCTCCCGGCCGTTGAAGCGGCCCAGGCTGGTTTCGATGAGCGCCCGGAAGCGCTCCGCCGCGCGCAGGAGGGAGGCGGCGTTCACTTCCGAGGCGAGGATGACGAATTCCTCGCCGCCCCAGCGTCCCACGAAGTCCGAAGACCGGAGATTGTGTTCGAGGGTCTGGGCGATGGTGCGGAGCATGATGTCCCCGGCTTCATGGCCGAACTCGTCGTTGATTCCCTTGAATTCATCCAGGTCAACGAAGATGACGCCGAACGGCCATCCGTAGCGGGAGAGTTCGTCGACCTTTCGGCGGAGAATCCGCTCCGTGGCCCGGCGGTTGCCCACCCCGGTCAGGCCATCGGTATTGACGACCTCCTCGAGTTCACGCAGGCGATCGAGCGCGGCCACTTGCTGGGAACGGTCGCTGAAGGCCTCCATGCCGCCGATGACGTTTCCGTCCTCGTCGTAGAGCGGAGAGGTGTTGATCGTCACCGGGATCCGGTGGCCCAGGGCATGCCGCAGGAAGGCTTCCACCTTCCACTCGGTGTTTTCCTTTCGGGAGCAGGCCATCACGCAACCGTGGTGATGGCAGAGCCCGGTGCCCTCCTCGTCCACATGCACGAGCATGCTGCGGCAGGCCCGGCCTACCGCATACTCGCGCGTGAATCCGGTGATCCTCTCCGCCGCCTCGTTCCAGAAAGTGATCCGGCCCTTCAGGTCGACGAAGAACACTCCGTCGCTCATCCCGTCGAGCAAGCCGCGTACGATGGGTGACTCGGTCCACATCGCGCAAACCCCCCTGCTGAAAAGACTTTAGGTGCAGTCAAGCGAATGATTCTCATCCGCACTATAATCTTTCGGGGATTTGAGTGCGCGAACATTAGAAAATATTCTGGACAATTCACAAGTCAGCGCACCGGTTGAGTTGCCTGGTACGCCGGCCTTCACCCCGCCGGGCGGCATCCCCGGCGTGGGCCGTCACTGGTTGATGGCGGCCCGCTCAGCGGCTTTTCCGGAGGCTGGCCTTCACATTTCATCTTCGTCCCGAACGCAATTCACTCCGCCCGCATCAGTTCATCCACCACGTACGGATTCTCCGTCACCACCCGGTGGACCGGGCAACGGTTGGCGATGTACTGGAGCCGCTCCATCTGCTTGTCGTCGAACGCGCCGCTGACCCGGATCTCCCGGGTGATGCGCGGGACCCGGTCACGCTCCTCGTTCTCCGGAAACTCCGGCCACTCTTCGCGCGAGACCCATTGCTGGGAAATCTCGATCTCCACCTTGCCGAGGTCCCACTTCTTGACGTTCGCGTACATGCGAAGCGTCATCGCCGTGCAGGCGCCGAGCCCGGCCAGGAAATAGTGCATGGGAGTAGGACCCTCGTTCGTCCCACCCTTGTCCTCCGGCTCGTCCGCGATCAGGACGTGGCCACTCGCATCGACGGACACCTTGAGCCCCTCCGTGAGGGACACATTCGCGGTCAACTTTTCGTCTGCCATGGGAAAGAGTCTACTTCCGGCCGCTGCGGCGAGCACATTTACCTTTCAGCGCCCGGCGGTCGGTTGCCACAATTCACAGCTTGCCACTATTTCGGACCGGAGGTTTCCCGTGAAAACGATCATCGAGCCCTTTCGCATCAAGACGGTCGAGCCGATCCGGATCACCACCCGCGAGGAGCGTGAGAAGCTCCTGACCGGGGCTGGTCACAACGTCTTCCTGCTGGACGCGGAAGACGTGCTGATCGACCTGCTGACCGACTCCGGTACGTCCGCCATGAGCCACCACCAGTGGGCGGCGATGATGCAGGGTGACGAGTCGTACGCCGGGTCCCGCTCCTGGTATCGTTTCGAGGCGGCGGTGAAGGAGATCTTCGGCTTCGAGCATGTCATCCCGACGCACCAGGGCCGCGCCGCCGAGCGCCTGCTCTTCGGGATCACGTGCAAGAAGGGCGACGTCGTCCCGAACAACACCCACTTCGATACCACCCGGGCCAACGTGGAGTTCACCGGCGCCGAGGCGGTCGACGTGGTCATTCCCGAAGGGCGCGAGCCGGAGACCTACCACCCCTTCAAAGGCAACGTCGACCTCGAGGCGCTCGAGAATCTGATCGAGACGGTGGGCGCCGACCGGATTCCGATGATCCTGATCACGGTGACGAATAACTCCGGCGGCGGCCAGCCGGTCTCGATGGAGAACATCCGCGCGGTCAGCAGGATCGCTCGTTCCCACGGTATCCCGCTCTACATGGACGCCTGCCGGTTCGCCGAGAACGCCTACTTCATCAAGCTCCGGGAAGAGGGCTATGCCGGCAAGACGGTCAAGGAGATCGCCCAGGAGATCTTCTCTTACGCCGATGGCTGCACCATGAGCGCGAAGAAGGACGCCTTCGCCAACATCGGCGGCTTTCTCTGCACCAACGATCCCGATCTCGCCCGGCAGGAGAAGGACCTCCTGATCCTCACCGAAGGCTATCCCACCTACGGCGGTCTGGCCGGCCGGGATCTCGAGGCCATCGCCGTCGGGCTGCACGAAGTGCTGGAGGAGGACTATCTCCGCTACCGCTTCGCGTCGACCCGCTACCTCGGTGAGCACATCTCGGCCGAGGGCGTTCCGATCGTCCAGCCGCCGGGCGGCCACGCGATCTACATCGATGCCAAGGTGTTCCTCCCGCACATTCCTCCGTCGCAGTTCCCCGGGCAGGCCCTGGCCTGCGCGCTCTACCTCGAGGGTGGCATCCGCGGCGTGGAAATCGGATCGGTGATGTTCGGCAGGAAGGATCCGGACACCGGGGCGGACATCCCTTCTCCCATGGAACTGGTTCGTCTTGCGATCCCGAGACGCGTATACACCCAGAGTCACATCGACTACGTGGTCGAAGTGATCGTCGAGGTCTACAAGCGCCGCGAATCGCTGAGGGGGCTCGAGATCACCTACGAAGCCCCATTCCTCCGGCACTTCACCGCCCGATTCAAAGAGGTCTGAGTCCCGTCATGCGGAAGGTCGTTTCCGGTGCTCTCCTGCTGCTCCTGATCTGGTTCCCCGCCTGCGCGGATTCGTACTGGGTGGAGGAGGCGGATATCGAGGCGGCGAGGGTCATCGAGGAGAAGAGCGCCGGCTTCAATAGCTTTCGCCGGAATGACCTGATCATGCCGGCGGAGCAGGACGAGGGGGAGATCGGGCCGACTCCCGAAGAACTGGAGAAGATCCCCCGGATCGTCGGCCTGAAGGAGTCGCTCTTCGTCGCCACGAAGTTCAATCGCAACTTCCTCTCCGAGAAGGAGAGCCTGATCCTCTCGGCGCTCAACCTGATCACGGTCCGGAACCGGTATTCGTGGTTCTTCACCGGGACCCTGGCCTCCCTGCTCACCGACACCGACGCCATTCAACACTCCAATGTCAACCGCGCCCGACTCGGTGTGAGCAAGATTCTGCCCACGGGCGGCACGCTGTCGGTGGACGGTTAGACGATCATCACGGGGGACGGCCGAGAGGGCGGCTACGTCGGCGACTCTTCGATTGCGGTGAGCCTGGCCCAACCGCTGCTCCGGGACGCCGGATACGAGACCTCACACAACCAGCTCACCCAGGCCGAGCGGAACGTCATCTACGCCATCCGTGACTTCGAGCTGTTCCGCGAGGACTTCACGATCCAGGTGACCCGGCGCTACTACGACCTGGTCCAGCTGATGCGGGGACTCGAGAACTCGCAGGCGGAGTTGAAGTCTCGAGTCTTCACGACGGAGCAGTCGATCGCGCTCTTCGAAGTCGGTGACGCGACCGAGGTCGACAAGCTCCGCTCCGAACGTGAGTACCTGCGCGTAAAGAACGATGTGATCACGCAGGAGGCCTCTCTCCGTCTGGCGATCGACCGGTTCAAGATCCTCCTTGGACTGCCGACCTCGTTTCCGCTCCGGATCCGGCCGGAGGATCCGATCTACAAGGACATCCCGGTCTCCCTCGAGAGTGCGGTCTCGGCGGCGCTCCACAATCGCCTGGATCTCCTGACCGCGAAGGACCAGTTCGAGGACGCGCAGCGCGAAGTCCGGGTCGCATCGAATAACCTGCTGCCCGACCTGGACTTCGATGCGACCTATCGCCTGACCTCGACCTCCGGACGCACGCCCCTCTCCCCGGCCTTCGACGAGAACTTCTACACCATCGGTCTGAGCCTCGACCTGCCGTTCGAACGGGTGTCGGAGCGCAACGCTTTCCGGAGCGCGCTGATTTCGATGGAGAGGTCGCGCCGAAGTCTCTCCCTCACCGAGGACAACATCGTCCTGGAAGTCCGCGAGTCCATTCGCAGGCTGCGGCGCGTGCAGGCCACTCTCGACATTCGCAAACGGGAGATCGACGCCGCGGAGAGGGAAGAGCGCGCCGCGAGCTATCGCTTCGACGAGGGCGAGGCCGACAACCAGGACGTCTCCGTGGCGCAGGCCGCGGTACGCCGGGCCCGGAACAGCTACATCGCCGACCTCGTGGACTTCGAGACTTCGCGGGTCCAACTGCTCCGGGACCTGGGGATCCTGTTCATCGACCAGCAGGGCATGTGGATTGAGCCCGGGGCAGAGTCCCAGTCGGAGCCCCGGTCCCAGTCCGTGTCGGAGTCCCAGTCGGTGTCGGAGTCGAAGCCATGAAAGCAACTGCCGCTGTTCCCCTCCTGATCCTCACCGTCCTTCTCGTCGCCGGATGCGCCGATGAGAACGGCACCGGAGCCGAGGGCGTCGAGACCTTCCTGGTCGAGAAGGGCAACATGGAGATCACCTTGACCGAAGCCGGTACCCTGCAGGCCCGCAACCGGGTCGACATCCGGTCGAAGGTCAAGGCCCAGATCCTCTCCCTCATCGAGGAGGGTACGCTGGTCAAGGCCGGCGACATCCTCGCTGAACTCGACAAGGAGTCCGTGCAGGACGACATCGAGCGGCTGGAGGACAACGTCATCCAGCTCACCGCCGATCTGAAGAACGCCCGCACCGACCTCGAAATCCAGATAGCCACGAACGACAGCGATATCGAGGGCGCCGACCTGAAACTCAAGTTCTCCCGGCTCGGACTCGAGCGCTACGTCGAGGGCGACGCCAAACTGGAGCTTCGCGATCTGGAGCTCAAGCTCGACGAGGCCCGGGACAAGTGGGAGAAGATGCCAAAGCTCCTCGAGGAGGGCTTCGTCACGGTGGTGGACGCCGAGAAGAACAAGCTCGCCTTCGAGTCCGCCCAACTCAAGCTCGAAAACTACAAGAAGTACACCTACCCCATGACCCTCGAGCAGAAGCAGTCGGACGTCACTGAGGCAAAACGCGAGTTGAAACGGGTCAAGGCCCGGGCCGAGGCCCGGTTCGAAGCGAAGACCGCGGTCGTCCGTCAGAAGGAGCGGCAGTTCGAGACCGCCGTCGGGAAACTGGAGGAGGAGAAGGAGCGGCTCCAGAACCTGACCATCGTCGCCCCGCAGGACGGCATCGTCATCTACGGCGGCCGGCGGGACCGGTGGGGCAACGTCGAGGACGAGATCAAGGTCGGCTCCACCGCCTACCCCGGGCGTACGCTGATCGAATTGCCGGACCTCTCCCGGATGGACGTGAAGCTGCAGGTCCACCAGGCGGACGTCCGCAAGCTCCGGAAGGGCCTGCCCGCGCTCGTCACCTTCCCGGACAAGAGCGCCGGCAAGCAGAAGGGCACCGTGACCGAGATCGGTTCGGTGGCCCAGAGCACTTCGTGGCGCGATCCGGTCAAGCGGTTCGACGTCACCGTGCAACTCGACGATCGCGTCGAAGGCTTCCGGGCCGGCGTGACGGTCGAGGTGCAGATCGACCTCGGCGACCTCGAAGACGTGATCTATCTTCCGCTCCAGGCGGTGTCATCCACCGGTTCGGGGTTCAGCGTCTTCGTGCAGGAAGACCGCCAGGTGAAGCGACGCCGGGTCTCGCTCGGTCGCTCCAACGAACAGTTCGTCCAGGTGCTGGATGGGTTGAAAGTCGGCGAGAAGGTGCTCCTGACCAACCCCGAGCTGGTGTCCGAGGACGATGGCGGCGAGGAGGCCGCCTCCGGCCGGAAGAGTGGAGGCCGTCCGCCGAATGGCCGGCCCGGGGGCGGCAGCGGCCGGAGCGGCAAGGGTGGCAAGGGTGGGAGGCCGGGCGGGAAGTGAGCACCCCCCTCATCGAACTGGCCGGGGGCAACAAGGTCTACGGCGAAGGAGAGCTCGCTCTCCGCGTCCTGGCGGACGTGGACCTCGTTTTCGAGGAGAGCGAGTACATCGCCATCATTGGCGCCTCCGGCTCCGGGAAGTCCACGCTGATGAACATCCTCGGCTGCCTGGACAGGCCCACTTCGGGGATGTATCGCCTGCACGACCAGGACGTCTCCCGCCACTCCGACGACAAGCTCTCCGAGATCAGGAATCGCGAGATCGGCTTCGTCTTCCAGTCCTTTCAGCTCATCCCGCAGTTGACGATCCTCGAGAACGTCGAGGTGCCGCTGTTCTACGCCGGAGTGCCGCGCCGCCAGCGCCACGAGAAGTCGCTCAAAGCTCTGGAGACGGTGGGGCTCAAGGCCCGCGTGAAGCACCAGCCGAGCCAGCTTTCCGGTGGTGAGCGCCAGCGCGCCGCGATCGCCCGGTCGCTGGTGAACGATCCGCTGCTCCTGCTCGCCGACGAGCCCACCGGAAACCTCGACAGCAAGACCGGCGCGGAGATCCTCGAACTCTTCGACCGGCTGCACTAGAGCGGGCGGACCATCCTCATGGTTACCCACGACCCGAAAGTGGCGGCGCGCACCCAGCGCTGCGTACGGCTGAAAGACGGCCGGGTCATCGAGGACCACCGGAATCCCCGGGAGGGTGAGGGATGATCGGCGGCAAGTATGCCGAGATGTTCGCCCTCGGTCTCCGGAACATGTGGGGCTACAAGCTCCGCTCGTTCCTGTCGATGTTGTCGATCTCGTTCGGCATCGCGTCGGTCATCGCCATGTTCGCCACCGCGGAGGGAGCGCAGCGCGAGATCCTCCTGCAGATCGGCCGTTTCGGGATCAAGAACATCATCGTGAACTCGATCCCGCCGCCCGACAACGAGCAGGGACCCGGGACCGGGCGCGCCTCCTGGATCTCCCGCTACGGGTTGACCTTCAGGGACGCCCGGCAGATCGAGGCGACGGTGCGAAGCGCGGAGGTGGTGCTGCCGGTGCACACCTCCTCCGACACCATCTGGCATGGCAGCAACAAGGTCGATGCTCGTGTGCATGGCGTGCTGCCGGAATACATGGAACTTCTGAAGCTCGAAATCCTGGCCGGCCGCACCCTGACCGACCTGGACAACGCCGGCCTGCAGCGGGTCTGCCTGGTGCGCCCCGGGCTCCTGCGCGCCCTCGGGTACTACGGTGAGGCTCTCGGCCACCGGATCCAGCTCGGGCAGGAGTTCTACGAGATCGTGGGCGTCCTGAAGGAGCTGGAGTTCACCGGGCTGACGAAGAAGGCGCTGAACGCGGACAGCCGGAACCTCGATGTCTATGCTCCGTACCAGACGGTGCTGAAACGCCAGGGCACAATGAGCATGGTGCGGAAATCCGGTTCGTTCACCGCCACCGACGTGGAACTTCACCAGATCGTGATTCAGGTGGACGACCAGAAAAACGTACTGCCCACCGCCCGGATGGTGGAGCGGATTCTCGAGACCTTCCACCGGGATCGCGACTACGAGCTGATCGTTCCGCTGGAACTCCTGGCCCAGCGCCGGAAGGCCCAGCAGGTGTTCTCCGTCACCCTGATCGCGATTGCCCTGATCTCGCTGATCGTCGGGGGCATCGGCATCGCAAACATCATGCTGGCCACCATCACCGAGCGGACCCGCGAGATCGGCGTCCGCCGCGCCCTCGGAGCCAAGCGCCGCCACATCGTGGCGCAGTTTCTCACCGAGACGATCACCATGGCCACCGCCGGAGGAGTTCTCGGCCTCCTGCTCGGCATCCTGTTCCTGCCGGCGCTCAAGGCCTGGACCGGTTGGACCGCGGTGGTCCCCGCCTGGGCGATGTTCCTCGCTATCGGCATCTCCTGCGTGGTGGGGGTGCTGGCCGGCCTGTGGCCCGCGATCCGCGCCGCGAGAATGGACCCGATCGGGGCGCTGCGGTACGAGTAGGGGAGTTCGTCCGCCCGATGCGGCGCGCCGGTCCTGGTGGCGTCCGCCCCGGTGGCCCTACAGTTCGATCCGGCGGTCGAAGACCATCTTCTTGTCGAGACGGGCGTCCAGCGTCTCGAGGACCGTCCAGAAGTCCGGAACCGGGCGGCCGCGATAGAGCTCCATGCCGTTGCTCATCACCACCACTTCCTTCTCCGGGTCGATCATCTTGTCGTTCAGGAAGATCGTGAAACCGTCCGTCATCGTTCCTTCGATAGTGATCACATTGCCCTTGATGGACGCCTTGACCACCTGGCGGTCGCGCGGGTTCCGGCAGTAGAGCCAGTAGAAGTAACGCTTCTGGAAGCGGGTGGTCTTCGCGTTGTCCTCCGCGTCCGGCATCGGGAAGGGGAAGGCGGCGTACTCCCAGACGATGGTCTTCGGGAAGGTCTCGCGCACCTGCTGCTCGATGTGCTTGATGCCCTTGCCCGGTTCGCCGGGGGGAAAGGTGTGCGCCAGCCCGGGATAGGTCTTGAACCGGATCAACCCGTAGCCTTCCGGGTCCTCGGCCTTCAGTTCGGCCAGGCGGTCCCAGGCGAAGAGGTAGGTGCCCGGCATGCAGTTCTGGTCCGCCAGGCCGATGTAGTAGTACATGGCGAGGTTGCGCACGTTGGGGACGAACCCGTGCTGCATGGCGGACACCTCTTCCTTCGTCGCCACCTGGCTCTTCGGCGACGCCATCAGCACCCCCGCCGCGGGGATCGCACCGGCGAGCAGGTCCGGGTGGCGCCCGGCCATGAACCAGGAACCGGTCCCGCCCATACTGAACCCCATCGAGTAGACCCGGTCCGGATCGATGTCGTACTGGGCCTTGGCGATCTCGATGAGCGACAGGATGAATCGCTCGCCATGCACGGTGTTCCAGGTGTCGTGCACGAGCCGGATGCCCTGGGGGTAGATCCCCATGCAGTTCTTCGCCTTCCACTTCGTGGCTTCGCTGGCGGACCCCGCGCCCTCGCCACCGCCGTGCAGGCCGAGCACCAGGCCCTTGTTCCTGCCGTTTCCGTTCAGGATGAAGGTCGCTTTGCCGTAGGGCGTCTCGATGCTGCCGTCGCGGGCGTGCTTCGGTCCGTACTTCTTCACCGGTTTCCAGAGCGCCTTGACGACATCCTCGAGCTTGCCCTCGGGGATCTCTCCGAACGCTATCGCTTCCTTCCTGAGGGCGGAGCGCACCGATGCGTCCCACTCGACGAACCGGGTTTTCGGACGGGCTTTCCACCACCTGGTGGCAAGTTCCACGGCGGCCTTGCTCTTGCGCCGATCCCACTTCGGAGCGTCATCGGCGCCCAGGGCGGGGGCCAGCAGGAACAGGAGCAGGACGAGGCATCGAGGTATCGCGGTCTTCATGACCGCACATTATAGCCGCGGCTCCGTGAATACCCGTTTCCAGAGAGCAAAACGGAACTCGTGTAATAAATGAGAGTGAGACGCGACATTAACAATGGTCTCGGCGAATTCGCCGGTGGGCAGGAAGCGCTGACCCTTGCGGTTCACCGCCGGGAGGGCCGCATCCCCGCAGCAAGGGGTGGGAAGCTGGTGGCTCTTCCCGATCCTGCTCTCCACGCTGTAAGCCGGCCCTGATACACTTCGGGTTTCGCCAGGCGAGGACCCGGGAGTGGATGGATCGCCGGATACGGATCGTGGAAGTCGGGATGCGGAAGCCTCGGGCTTCCGTTGGACGGTGTTGTTCTGGGTTCTCGGGGCGAGCCTCGTTTTCGCTATCGGCACCGAGGCGTTTACCACCCAGGCCATCACCTCGTTTAGAGGCTCCGACTTCTACGAGCATTCGGCGGCCATCCGGGCCCTGCTCGAGGACGGCTTTCCCCCCCCCTCACCGATGGTGGTGAGCGACGCCGGGTCGCCGCGCTACATGCCCCACTTCGTGCTCCTGGCCGCGCTGGGGCGGATGCTCTCTTTCGACGCGCTGCGGACGATGGCCCTCGCTTCGACGGTGAACATCGCTCTGCTCGTGATCGGGGCATTCTTCTTCTTCCGGGCCCTCTTTCGCGACTCCCGTGCCCCCCTCTACGGCCTCATCGTACTGGTGGGATCCTGGTACAGCGCCTGGATGTACTCCAACGTCTATCAACTCCACATCCTCTTCGGCATCGCGGCCTATCCTTCCATCGCCTGCGTCGGCCTGACGATGATCGCCCTCGCCGTTTGCATCGGCGTGACCCGGTCGCCGACTGTTCCCGCCGGCCGGCTGCTGCTGCTGACAGTGCTGCTCGCATACATCCTGCTGACGCACGCCGTAACCGCCATGATGGCGCTGACCGCAACCGCGCTTCTCGCACTCACCGCACCGGGCGTGCGATGGAAGATCCGCGCACTCTTGCTCACGACCACGGTCGCGGGCTGCCTCCTCGCCCTCCTCTGGCCATACTTCTCCGTACTCGAGGTGATTCTCGGGACCGGCGGAGGGCAGCAGAGCTGGGTGGCGCACCTGGGCGGATCCGGCGGGCGCGATCCGATCTATGTAACCGACTCCTTCGACCTGGGTGCCGTGATGCAGACCCTCGGGCTCGCGATTGCGGGGCTGGCGGCCATCGTCATCCTCCTGGTGAAGCGGCGCCACCTGTTCATCCCGCTCTCCGCCCTGGCGATGCTCGTTCCGTTCCTGCTCAACTTCGTAACTCGCATCCCCCTCGGGTCCCGGTTCATCCTGCTCACCGTGTTCTTCCTGCAGGTGGGGCTGGTGTGGATGCTGCTGATGGTCTCTCCCGGCTATCACGAGCGTGCGACCCCCCTTCGCCGACCCTGGTTGGGACAGGCCCCGGTGATCCTGCTGCTCCTCCTGATGGTTGGTCACAACTTGAGACTGACCGACCTTCACCTCCGCCGCGCCTTGCACGGCCGGACGCCGGGCCGCCCCTCGGACGTCGTTTTGCGCTACCGGCGCATGGCCGACCTCGCCGGGGAGGGCGCCGTCGTGATCGGTCACCGCCTGGACACCTGGCCTTTGCCTGCCTTCGGCGTGAAGATCGTCGACCCGAAGCACATCAACCCGCTTCTCCCCGATACCACCGAACGGAAGCTCGCGGCGAATCTGTTCTTCTCGCCGGAGGCGACCTTCGCGGAGCGCGACGAGATCATTCGCCGGTATCGCGTCACCCACGTGCTCGTCAAGGGCGCTCCCGCACCCTGCCTCGAGGCGTGGTTCGACGGAAGGCAGACCGATCCGGGGCCGGTCGGGGACGGCTACACTCTCTACTCCCTGCACGAACCGGCCCGCTGACCTGCCTACGGAGTTTCCTGCGGCGGGAGACGGGCGCGGTCGGCGATTGCAGGCGGGTGCCAAGGACCATTTCCACGGTGATTTCCGGGTCATGCGCTACTCTTCCGGCCATGAACGTGCCCGTACCCTCTCCCTGCAATCAGGATTGCCACTACGACGCCGCGTTGGAGCTTTGCCAGGGATGCTTCCGCACTCTCGACGAGGTGGCCGGATGGATGGACATGACGGAGCAGGAGCGCCGCGACGTCATGGAACGAGTGACGCGTCGGCGCCGGGCGTGAACGCGTTCATCCGCTGTCGGCTGTCGCTCTGATTCGCTCTGGTGTCCAATTTCGCCTCTGGTGCGGAACCTCAGGGCTCGTCTGGAAAGAAGTGCGACCGTTGCACCGAGAGCGCCGCTGCGCCCGAGAAAGCAAGGCGCGAGGAGGGCGCAACCTTACTGGTTTCCACAGACGAGCAACGCGGCTCAAGGGATGCGGCCGCCCTCGAATGCCGTCGTTGTTCTTGCGCGGCCCCTCAATTCGCGGCGGGGTCGTCCGGGGCGAAACTGCGCCACCGGGCGGCGCGCTCCTGGGCTTCCAGGCGGCCTTTGAGGATCCGCTCCACGCGCCGGGCCCTCGCGTAGATGTCGCTGACCTCGAGCAAACCCTGGAGGTCATCCGCATCCAGCCGGGCGAGGAGGGCGAGGTTGTGGACGGCGGCGGCGAAGGGGACCCTCGGGGGCAGGCCGGTGTCCCTGAACGCTCCCTCGCCACGGTCCCGCGCGAGCGTGTCGAGCAGGGTGAGGAGCCGGCTCAGCGCGGCGTCGGCGGATTTGCCGCGAGCGTACTCGTTCCGGTCCTCGAGGGCGCTGATCCTGGCCACGAGGTAGGAGCCGGAGTGGTCGGTGTCCAGGATGTGAAAGCGCCGGAGGCCGGCCAGCTTCAGGTTGAAGCGGTGTTCCGGCAATTCGGTGAGGTCGGTGATCCGTCCAGCGCAGCCGATCCGCGCGATAGCCGGCGGCTCCGTCGAGGCTTCCTCCCGCCGGGGCAGCATGCGCACGATCCCGATGATGCCGTCTCCCTCTTGCGCGTCCTCGATCATCTCGACGTAGCGCGGTTCGAAGATGTGTAGCGGCAGAATCGAGTGGGGGAGATGGACGATATTCGGAAGCGGGAAGATCGGAATCCTCACCGGCAGATCGACAGGTTCCTGTTCGTAGCTCACGCAGGGACGATATCACGGGCCGGTGGAACTTGCGATCAGCAGAGCCGGGGGTGAACATACGCCGGTCCTGATCAGGAGGTGGTTTCGTGGCAAATCTGCCCTTCGCGCACCGTGACAATCTCTCTCCGGAAGAGGAGAAGCTGGGGATCGAGTTCTACACCGCCGGCAAGGTCGACGGCGGCCGGGACGCGCTTCGCCGCGTCCGCGAGGCGCTCGAATCCATCCACATCCCGGATGACTTCAAAGGCTACCTCCCGGAGGGGTGGGAGACCGCCATGGGCGAGGTCTGGCGCGTGCTCGGAGACATGGAAGAGAAGTACCAGGATCCATTCTACGTCGCCGGCCTGGAGCGTCCCGACCTCGGCCCCTGAGTTACTCCTTCGTCAGGTCCACCACCATCGGTTGATCCGAAGGTTCGATGTTCTCGGACTTCCGTCCGTCCCAGGCTCCTCCCTCGGCCCGGGTGCGGACCGTCACCGCGTACTTCCCTGGGGGAATTCCACCCGGTGGATCCGGCCGGCGCTGGCATCGACGAGGAGTACTCCCGAGACCTTGAAGACCCGGGCGTACTCCATCAGTTGCCGCCGCGTGGCCCGGTTGCCGGGGGCCGCCGATTCCGCGCCGCCCTTGACTTCCGCCACGTATCGCCGGAACCAGCGGCGCACGATGAAGTCCGCGCGCACGCGGTAGGTCACCTCCTTTCCGTCGACCCGGATGAGCCCGTTGGCCACCACTTCGGCTCCCACGACCCGGTACCCCGCCCGCGCGAGGATGCGTACGGCGCGATCCTGGCCCCGTCGACCCATCTCCCGGCTTCTGGCCGCCCGGTAGCGGATCCGGGCTCGGGCCATGAGCAGGCCGAGGACCAGGCCGAGCGCGAGCAGGCAGGCGGCGGGGATGGGCTCGGAGACCATGCCAAAGGGTACCCCGCGCCGGTGACACGACCCTTGGGCCGACTCATCTCCGGCGCCGCGCGGGTCCCGGTGCGTTCGATCCTGATGATCCGCGGCGAGACGGAACACGTCCCCCCGAAGGTGGCGCGATGGCCGTGAGTCAATTCGCGGCGCCCCTACTTCCCGTACCGGTCCACCTTTCGGAGCACCGGGCCGAGCAGCATCTCGATGAGCTTCGGATCCTCCAGCTTTCGACCGGAGATCGCGAGGAGGAAGACCGTCCCTTCCTTGCGGGCGAGGAACAGGATCCCGGCCGGCTGATGGTCTCGAGCAAGGGTGTAGACCTGGCTCTCCTCGCCCCAGGTGTAGAGGTCGGACTGTGCGGTGGAGACCAACTCTCCCCGCCGATCGACGTACTGCCGGGCATCCTGGCTCATCGACAGTTGCAGGTAGTGCTGCGTGGCCTCGTCGGGCCCCCCGGTGATCACGACTTCGCAGTAGACCCGCACCGCGCCCCGTTCCCGCTCGGCGATGCCCCGGCTTCTCAGATGGGTGGCGCCGTGACGCCCACGCCACTTGCGCAGGATCTCGTCCGTCTCCGCGGAATCCTCGACGAGGTCGTCAATGCGTACCAGGACGCCCCGCTCCTCGGCGGTGAGCGGGAGACCGCCGAATTCCTCGACGCCGCGGATCACCGCGAGGACCATCACCCCCGCCAGCGCCGCCATCTGCAGGATGAAGAGGACGGTGACGAGGACGAGGAACACCAGCCAGGTCCGCTTTCGGGACCGGTACGTCAACTCCGCGGGGCTGGGTTTCTCGCCGGGCATCCCGAAGAGTATAGGGCCCGTCCGGAAATACCTGCTGCATTCGAGGGCCGCTGCATCCCGCTGCGCCTTGTTGCTCGTCGGTTGATACCGGTATGATTGCGCCCTCCTCGCGCCTTGCTCTCTCGGGCGCCGCGGCGCTCTCGGTGCAACGGTCGCACTTCTCTCCATACGAGCCCATGGCTCCCACGGAGAAGCGAACCACCGGCTCTTCGTTGGATTCGGGTACCCGTACGGCAGCAAGGGGTCGGAGCCACTTCCTATTCCTGCGTGTAGCTCTGGCCCGGTCGGAGGAGTTTGAAGTTCGCCAGGCCCTCCTCGCGCAGGACGCGGGTGAAGAAGCCGCAGTTCAGGCAGGAGATGATCTTGCTCGCCTCGGTACCCTGGGTGCGGGTACCGCAGAACGTTCCCGAAACCGCCCAGCAGATCCGGCCGGAACGTACTCCCGAGTTGACGCCTTCGCCGTGCCTCCCGATCGCCGCGGGGCAGGGGCCGTCGGGGCCGACATCGTCGCCGCCGGGCTCGCGGCCGCACCGGAGATACTCCCAGCAGTTGATCCTGCGTGGGGCCACCATCGCCTCGGCCCGGACGATCATCTCCTCCCGGTGGCGTGGCCGCTGGCGCGAGTAGACCCACTTCTGGTACGTGCGGAAAGGAATGTCGAGCGCTTCGGCCATCTCACGCATCGACATCGCGAGCGATTGACGTATCTCCTCCAGGCGTCGGATCGTACGGTCTTCGTGATCGGTCCAGAACTTCTTCGGAGCAGGCATTTGGCGGATTCCTCAACGGAACACTTCGATGCGCAAGTGTACCGTTTGGATGATCGCCCACTTCCGGCCTGAATTCCAGGGAAAGTTCAGTGAACCAGTGTTTTAGCCTCGCCCACGCCAAAGAACGGGGTATGTTTGGTGTGTGGTTTGGGTGGATTTGCGTCCGAAACGGCGTAGTTCACCTCACGATGTTCACCCGGTGTTCCCGGGTTCTCCGGGGCGCCGCACGCGAAGCGGACGGATGCTCTCCGCCGACCAGGCCCGTGGAGAAGATGATGCGAAACGGCATTTTTCGTCTCGTCCGAGACGATCTGACCACCCTCGAACTCGACGCCTTCGTCTACTACGCCCGGCACGACCTCGTACTGGGATCCGGATGGGGCAACGCCATCGCCGCCAGGGGGGGCGTCGGGATTCAGGAGGGGCTCAACGACCAGGGACCCCTCGAGACCTGCGACGTGCACTTGTCCGGCGCGGGGGACCTGAAGGCGAAACACATCCTGCACGCGGTGGGCCCTCGATTCCAGGAGGTGGACGTCGAGGGCAAGCTCCGCAGGACGATGCGGAACTGTCTGACCGCCGCGAAGGAGGCGGGGCTCACGTCGCTCGGCTTCCCGACGATGGGCGCCGGCTACTACGGTATTCCCATCGACCTCTGCGGAAAGGTCATGGTCGAGGAGATCCAGCGGCATCTCGAGGGGGACACCACGCTCACCGAAGTGGTGATCTGCGTCCAGGACAGCCGTGAGATGGACGTCTTCAAGCCCATGATCGAGGGAACGCAAGCGAGCTGAAGGAGAAAGAGGACCGACATGGACCTGCACACCATCCAGATCATTCACTACGTGGCCCTGGCCGTGATGATGGTTGTCTACGCGATTCGGATCCTGTGGTTTCTGAGCTTTCCGGCGGGCAGGGAGCGCCAGCCGCCAACCGGCACCGGGTCCGTCAACTCGAAGGCGGGTATCATCTATTCCTGGCTCAATGTCGCCAGTCCGAAGGGCATGGAGAGCTACCGCACGCACTGGTTCCTCTACCTGCAGTTCGTGGTGTTCCACCTCGGCGTCGTGGCGGCCATCACCATGAGCTTCGTGATCGCCGACTTCTCGATACTGATGAACAACGCCGCCGTGGTGCTGACGTTCCGGGTGCTCATCTGGGGCGCCTGCGCCGTGGGAGTCATGCGGATCATCCGCCGATTCACCGACAAGTACGTTCGGGCCATCAGCTCACCGGACGACTACTTCTCGGTGATCCTGCTGACGGTGTGGTTCGGCGTCGCCGCGGCGGCCGCGCCCTTCGGGGTGCCGTCATTGCAGGCCGAAGGAAGTACGCTGCTCATCATCTACTTCGCAGTCCAGACCTTCTTCCTGCTCTACGTGCCGTTCTCCAAGATCTCCCACTACCTCTACTACCCCTTCACCCGCTATTACCTCGGAAAGAGCCTGGGGCGGCGTGGAGTCTTCCCACTGAAGCACACTGCCGGTCAGCCGACGACCGCGGGAGCAGACCGATGAGCGAGCACACCGGACGGTCCCACAAGGCGCAGATGGTTCTCGAGCGTTACCAGAAGAAGCTGAGTCGACAGGTGGTCGGCTCCCTGGTCGCTTGTGTGCACTGTGGCAACTGCACCGATAGCTGCCACTACGTATTGGCCAATCCGGGGGATCCCACCTACGCCCCGGCCTACAAGGCGGACCGGATCCGCAAGCTCTTCAAGAAGCACTTCGACTGGACCGGCAAGGTCTTTCCCTGGTGGGTCAAGGCCGGCGACGTCATGACCGACGAGGACCTGGAGGAGTTGAAGGATACGGTGTTCGGCAAGTGCACCAACTGCCGCCGCTGTACTTTCAACTGCCCGATGGGCGTCGACCTCGCCACCTTCAACCGCATGGCGCGCTGCCTGCTCGTCTCCGTCGGCATCATGCCCGAGGGCGTGGCCGTGGTCAGCAAGGATCAGTGGGAGATCGGGAACCAGATGGGAGTCCTGAAGGAGGACTACCTCGACACCCTCGACTGGATGTCGGAAGAGGTTTCCGAGGAACTGGACGACCCCGCGGCGGTCATTCCCGTCGATAAGATGGACGCGGAGATCGTCTACACCATCAACCCCCGGGAGGTGAAGTACGACCCCCGGACCATCGCCGACGCGTTGAAGATCTTCCACGCCGCGGGCGAAAACTGGACTATGCCGAGCGAAGGCTGGGACATGACCAACTTCGGCCTGTTCTCCGGTGACGACGACCTCGGCGGGGTGGTGGCGCGGCGCGTCTACGACAAGGTCATCGATCTGCGCGGCAAGAAGCTCGTGATCTCCGAATGCGGGCACGGCTATCGCTCCACCCGCTGTGAAGGTCCCAACTGGGCGAAGTTCGACATCCCGTTCGAGATGGAAAGCTCCGTCGACACCATGCTGCGGTACATCAGGGAAGGCCGCATCAAGGTGGACAAGACGAAGAACCCCGACAAGGTCACCTTCCACGACTCCTGCAACAACGCGCGAAGCTGTGGTCTGACCGAGCCGCCCCGTGAACTCCTGGAGCTCGTCTGCATGGATTTTCAGGAGATGTACCCCAACCGCGAGGACAACTACTGCTGCACCGGCGGCGGTGGGGCGATGAGCATGTCGGAGTACACCCCGAGGCGGCTCAAGAGTGCGAAGATCAAGGCCGACCAGTTGAAAGCGACCGGAGCGAAGACGGTGGTGACCTCGTGCCACAACTGCGTCGATGGTCTGGCCGACTGCATCCGGCACTACAAGCTCGGCATGGGCGTGACGCAGCTCGTGACGCTCGTGGCGAACGCGCTGGTGTGGGACGAGATGCCCGCCGCGCCGGGGAAGCCGGAGATTCCCGAGGGAGTCCCGGCGGAGATGGAGCCGGAGGTGGCGCTGGATCCGGATCCGGAGGAAGCCTCCGCTTCGGAGGAACCGCCCCTGGCGGGCAAGCGGATCGTGGTGGCCGACGACGACCCGGACCAGGTGATCTACCTGAAATCGGTGCTTTCGGATGCCGGCGCCGAGATCATCGAAGCAGCCGACGGCGACGAGACTCTCGAGGCATGCCGGAAGGAGTTGCCGGACATGCTGACGCTCGACCTCGAGATGCCGGGTACGCCCACGAAAGATGTGTTTGCGAGGCTACGTGACGAACTTCCGGAACTGAGGATCTGCATCGTCACCGGACGCCCTGAACTGCGCGCGCTGATCTACGATCAGGACCTCAGGCGCCCCGAGGGCTATCTCGACAAGCCGATCACGGAAGAATCGCTGCTGCGAAACGTGAGGAAGGTCCTCGAGACTTCCTGAGCAAGAGCGAAACGGAGGCGCGGGATGGGCAAGCCATACCAGCAGTACTTCAATGCGCTGCCCTGCTATCTGACCGTGCAGGATCGGGACTTCCGGATCATCGACGCCAACGATCGCTTTCGTGGCGACTTCGGGGATTGGGAAGGACGGTTATGCTACCAGGTCTACAAGCACCGATCCGAGAAGTGCGAGGTCTGCCCGGTGGAGCGGGTCTTTCACGACGGCCAGAGCCACCGCAGCGAGGAACTGGTGCGGGCCCGGGACGGCCGGGAAGTCTGCGTCCTGGTGGATGCCACGCCGATCCGGGGGGAGGACGGCCGGATCGAGTCCGTCATCGAGATGTCCACGGACGTCACTCATATCAAGAGGCTCTCGGACCAGCTGAAGCGAAGCCAGAACCGCCTGCGGCTCCTGTTCGACGAGGTCCCCTGCTACATATCGATTCAGGATCGGGAGCTCAACATCGTCGAGGCCAACCGGCTGAGCCAGGAGACCTTCGGCAGTTGCCTCGGGCGCAAGTGCTACGAGGCCTACCGCAAGCGCACGGAGGAGTGTGTTCCCTGTGCGGTGCAGCAGACCTTCGAGGATGGCCGAACCCACAGCCACGAGGAAGTCCTCACCGATCTCGAGGGGCAGTCACGCCACGTGCTCGTGACGACCTCCGCCATCCGCTCCCCGGACGGTGACATCGACGGTGTGATGGAGATGGCCGCGGATATCACCACTCTGCGGGAGTTGCAGTCGCAGCTTTCCTCGCTCGGTATGCTCGTCGGTTCCATTTCGCACGGGCTGAAGGGTCTCCTGAACGGGCTGGCGGGAGGGATGTACCTGGTGAACTCCGGGCTCAGGAAGGAGGACCGGCCGCGGATGCTGAAGGGCTGGGAGATGGTCAAGCGCAACGTCGCCCAGGTGAAGAGCATGGTCAGTGACATCCTCTACTACGCGAAGGACCGTGAAGTGCTCCGCGAGCCACTGAGTCCCACGGGCGCGGCGCGCGACGCCTGCGACCTCGTGCAGTCGAGGGCCGCCGACCTCGAGATCGAACTGGTCCGGGAGTTCGATGAGGATGTCGGGAAGCTCGATGCCGACCCGCAGGCGCTCCGGTCCCTCCTCGTCAACCTGATCGAGAACTCCCTCGATGCCTGCCGCCTGGACCGGAAGAAGCCATCTCACCGGGTGACTGTCGAGGTGAGGGGCACTGGCCGTTCGATCCTGTTTTCGATCTCGGACAACGGAATCGGCATGGACGAGGAGACGAGGGAGAAGGCGTTCAGTCTCTTCTTCTCGAGCAAAGGACTTTCCGGAACCGGGCTCGGATTGTTCATCGCCAACAAGATCGTTCGCGCCCACGACGGGCGAATCGAGATGACGTCAGAGCCCGGAGTCGGCACACAGTTCCACGTCAGGCTTCCGCGTACCGCTCCGGAAGGAGCGAATGCGGATGCGGATACAATGAGTGCGAAGAGTTCCCAACCGAGGAGCTGATCATGGCCGAAGTGGCGAAGAACATCCTGGTAGTGGACGACGTTCCCGATGAGCGCGGCTACCTGGTGACCGTGCTGGCTGACGCCGGCTATACCGTGGCGGAGGCCGCGGACGGTGAGGAGGCGCTCGAACACGTCGCGACGGCGCGTCCGGACCTCATCACCCTCGACATCACGATGCCCGAGAAGTCCGGCGTCTCCGTCTACCGGAGTCTGAAGAGCGGCGCCGACACGAAAGACATCCCGATCATCGTGGTGACCGGCGTCTCCGACGACTTCAGGGAGTTCATCTCCTCACGTCGCCAGGTGCCGCCTCCGGACGGTTACCTGGGCAAGCCGGTGGACCACGAGGAACTTCTGAAGACGGTGGAGGGCCTGCTGCCATAGGCATCCTCCGGGATGACCCTGGTGGTTGGATTCCGGCAGAGACGGCCCGGTGGTTTCGCTCCGCCTGCTGCCGGCCGGAGCGGATCCGCTGCGGGCCCAGGTGGTGCGGTCGAATGGCCAGGCCGTGTTCACCACCCGCACGTCTTCCAGGTACCCGGCCCAGGGGGTATCAACGCGACTCAGGCTGAGTTCGGAGCACCGCCCTCCGCGCGACTCTTCCTCTTTCTCTACCGCCTCCGGAGCCGGCGGCGCGCGGCTGCGAAGACGCCGATGAGCCCCACCGAGAAAAGCACCAGGGTCGATGGCTCGGGGGTGCTGGTGTAGGAGAGGTTGTCCATCTGGAGGAACTCGGCACCCTCGCCCCACTGCTTCCAGGCATCGGGAGTGCCGAGAGCGTAACCGGGCATCGAGACCACGAACCGGTCGATCAAGCCCAGGCTCGAAGCGTCGAGGTACTGCCAGGACTGGGGATCCAGGGCCATCGTGACACTGCCGACGGAGGAGCCATCGGCGTAACCCGTGATACGGACATTCGACGCCGACAGCCAGGGACCGGCAGTCTGGCCATTGTCGGCCCAACTGCCCACGAAATCGGCGCCGTGCAGTACGAAGTCCAGGCCGGCCCTGTGAGTCACGACCATTTCGTAGAGCACGTCTCCCGTGTCACCGCCGAGGGACGCGAAGCTGTCGGTGTCGCTCAGACTGCCGCCGTACAGACCATTGGCCCGCGTGTAAGTCTGGACCAGAACGCCCGTCGGCGTCGCGGCGGGAATCGGGCCGTTGCCGTCCCACAGGCCGTTCAGGCTGTTGTAGCCATAGGTATCCGCCGAGCCTCTCCAGACCAGGCCACCGTAGGTATCGCCGACATGGTCCCTGCGCCCCGTGTACCAGGGGCCACCATCGTTCGACCCGATCAGCGCTTCCGAGTAGGTCCCGTCGGCGTTGCGGGCCGTCGTAGTGCCATCCCCCTTGCCGATCAACCCGAGATCATCGAACGTCAACAGTCCTGCCGATGCGGTTTCCCACGCAGAGACGATCGTCCCGACGGCAACCAGAACGCAACCGATAGTCACAAGTCTCCCCGGCATCGCGGCACCCCGGCACTCCCTGTGCTCCGACCCGTCCAGCCTCATCGAAGCCTCCGAGACCGGGCGCGGTTCACTCACACGACGAGAAATTGCGGCCATGCGCTTCAGGGGAATGAAAGCGGAAGCAGCGCCTGGTGTCAAGTGGAGCGTGAACTTCGCCGAAGGACTTCCGCGGGCTTCGAGTCCTCCATTCGGAGGGACGAGCTTCTTCTCGTCCGCGTGTCACCGAAGGCGACCTCGAGGGGGAACCATCCCGGCACCTCCGACGGCGTTTTCAGCGACAACGTGAGTCCGGCATCCTGTTACCCCGACAAACCGCTAGTCGGATTCCTCCGACCGCTGCGCCAGCTTGTCGAGTTCCCGGGCCAGGATGGCGAAGACCTCTTTCGGATTGAGCTGGGCCAGCTTCCCCAGGGTCGTGCCCTCGGCCGCGCTCTCGGCGACCAGCAGCCCGATGTAGTACCCGGCCTCCGGCGGCACCTGCGTGTCGTTTCTCTCCGCCCCGAAGTAGAGGCGTTTCAGTCGATGGTCGTTCTCGCCGAGGTTCTTCCTGAGATCCGCGGCGAGTTGGGGGAGCAGGTCGTAGCAGAGGTTCATCTTCTCGACCGGAAAACCGAGGTATGTACTGCGCTTTTCTCCCGGCACCACCACCGCGGAAGCGTAGGTCGCCAGGCCCTCCGCCCAGAGGGTGCGGTACAGCCCACCACCGCCATCGAAGGTCCGGAGGTGGTGGAAGTGGAAGAGCTCGTGTGCGAGGGTGATGCGCAGTTGCAGTGTGCCGGGCTTCGTGAAGGACTCGAGCCCGAGTGCGACGACCTCTTTCCCGCCGACCGTCAGCGCCTTGCCCCGGAAGCTGAAGGAGATCGTGATAAAGATATCGGTGGCCGCTCGCGCCTCCGGCAGCGCCTTCCGGAAATCCCGAGCCACTCCTTCGACCACGGAGACGATCCCCTGGTTCCGCCTCGCGATGGCGTCGATCCGGGGGGCGATTTCCTCCCAGAAACGTCGGATGCAGACCTGCCGGTAGGCGATCCGGTCGTCGCCCTCCTTGCGCCGGTAGATCGCGTCGGCGAAGAACTGCGGGTACTTCATTTCGAGCATCTCGGTCCAACGGCGATCCCGGGTCGGACCGTCACTCTCCGCGCAGGTCCGGTGGTAGGCGATGAAGTCATCGACCATATTGACGACGCGAAACGCCGGGGCGGGGGCATCGCCGTCCTCCTCGGCAAATCCCGCGGCCGCGGTGATGGAGAGAAGGGCCAGGACCGGTGTGATCGTTACCAGGCGTTTCATGTCTGCCTCCCTGCAAGGTGATTCTACGCGCGGCGGGGAAGAGGTGGAAGCGGGCGTGCAGCCTCTTGACCGGAAAAATCGATTACCTAGACTGAATTGCCACGGCGCGGCCCAGCCGCAATGGAGGGTCGATCTCCGGGCGACCGTGCTGGCGGTCCGGGAGCGTCACGCAGAATCTGCGTGCGCCGCGAAGGTCTTGAACGTCAGTAGCATAGTCGGGGGGGGGGGTGCTGTTCCTCCTGTGTCGCATTGTCCTGGGCTTCCGGGGAGATTTCTTCATGCGTATCGCCGCGGCGCTGCTCGTCCTCGTGCTCCTCTCTTCTTCCGCTTTGGCGGCGCCCCCGAACGTGGTCCGCTCCGAACCGGAAAACGGCACCATCGACGTGCCCGTGGATATCGGCATGCTTCGAATCCACTTCGACCAGGACATGGCCACCGGCTCCTGGACGATCTGGAAGTCGGAGCGAGGGGAACTCCCGCCCCTGAAGAGGATCTCCGACACTCCGTTCCGTGACGCTCGCACCTTCGAGCTTCCGATGGAGACGCTCGAACCGGGCAAGACCTACGCCATCCGGCTGAACAACACCGCGCGCGGCAAGCTCGGCTTCCGCTCCGCGGCGGGAGAGCCGCTTCCCGACACCGTGATCGCGTTCCGGACCGCGGACTCGGCGGCGCCAGCCCCGCAGGAGCCCGACAAGCCGGCGATTCCCGCGAAACCCGCAAAGCCCGGAAAGCCCGGAAAGCCCGGAAAGCCCGGAAAGCCCGGAAAGCCCGGAAAGATGAACCTGGGCCCGGTCCGCACCGATCCCGACCGGCTGTGGACGGTGCTGGTCTACATGGCTGCTGACAACGACGTGGAGCGCTTCGCCCCCGAGGCGCTGAATGACATCGAGGCCCGCTTCCCGGACCGGGGGGTGGAGATCATCGTGCTCTTCGACCGCGCGAAGGAGTATGACCGTTCGCACGGGGACTGGCACGACACCCGCGTCTACCGGGTCAAGCGGGGAAACCGCGATGACGCCCTGGAGTCGGAGCAGATTGCCGGTCTCGGCGAGCTCAACATGGGCTCCGCCGACACTCTCGCCGAGTTCATCGCCGCCGGCCTCCGGACGTTCCCGGCGCCTCGCACCTGTCTCCTGATGTGGGATCACGGCATGGGCTGGGGAGGCAATGCGGTGGATGTGGATGCGCCGGGGGCGAAGAAGAGCCCGGACGAACTGACCCTCCTCGAACTGCGGGATGGTATGGCCCGGGGGCTCCAGGGCGGGGGGCGCGAGAAGCTCGACATCGTGCTCTTTCACATGTGCCTGATGGCCCAGGTGGAGATCGCGACGGAGATGATGTCGGTGGCTGACTACATGGTCGCCTCGGAAGCGATGATCCCCTGCGCGATCGTGCCCTACGGCAATCTGTTGGCGAGCCTGGCCACGCAGACCGACCCTCGCGCCGCCGCCGCGGGGATGGTGGAGATCTACCGGCAGGCCTATCTGGCGAAGAAGGACGAGGGCTCGACTTCCTCGGCGATCGACCTCGCGAGGCTCCCCGGGTTGCTCGATGCCATCGACGCTCTCGCCGGAAGGCTCGTCGGCGCGGCCGATCGCGATTGGCCGACACTCACCCGTTCGCTGTTCTTCTCCGAGAACTACATGGGGCGGACCGACTACCGGATGGGGAAGAACGCCACCGCCAGCATCGACCTGCTCGACGCGGTCCGGAGAATGCGCGCCAACTCGAAGGACTTTCCGGCGGAGCCGGAGTACCAGCGGCTGGAGCAGGAGTTCAGGGCATGCGTGCTCGACAATTATACCGGGGAGCGATGGAAGCTCAGCCGCGGGCTCGCGATCTACGGTCCCATTCGCGCCGAGAACCTGGGCGCGGCCTACCGGCAGACCACCTTCGGAAAACGAGGCGGCTGGCTCGGCCTCCTCGACCGCGTACATGCCGCCCAGAAGAGGCAGATGTCTCCCCCGAAGGTGAAGGACATCCGGTTGCTCGACGCTGCCGGACGCCCCACGGAAACCGTGACGGGACTCTCCGGGACCCAGGTGCGGTTCACCGTCGAAGGGCGCAACATCCTGTGGGTGCTGGCCAACCAGGTGAGGCCCATCCGGGAGCCGAAGGGCATGGCGGTGATGTTCCGGACGTTCATTGTCGATGACCGCTACGAGAAGCGCAAGGCGGACATGGCGACCGAACTCATCGACCTGGCGATGCCGATCTACGTGGACGGCGACAACCCGATCGCCAAGGAAGCGGGGGGGCTCGGCTTCAGGGTCACCGACGGAAAGAAACTCTACGAAGCCACGATCGACTACTCGGATCCCTCCCAGTTGCGCCTTCTCCGGGTGCCGGCCATCTATCGCCACCCCGAGGATGGTGAGTTCCGGTGCGACATCATGTTCGATGTCAACTGGTCCCGGGCGGTCTTCGTCATCGGCTACATTCCGATGGCCGACGGTCGCTTCATGCCGAAGCAGTTCATTCCCAAGCCCGACGCGGAGCTCACCCTGCTCTACCAGGTGTTTACCGAGGACAACAAGGTGACGTTCGTGCCGACCGGCAAGGTGACGTGGAAGGACGGGCTGATGATCATTCCCGTTTTCGACGATCCCGGTCGCTACGGGTTGATGATCGAGGTTGAGTCCATCGAGGGCTCCGGCGCCAGCAAGATGGTCGTCTGGGAGCAGAAGAGCAACCCGGCCTTCGACAAGCTGACGAAGGAAGGGGGGCGGTTCGGAGCGCGGGAATTGATCGGTGAGTGGGACCTGCGGCATGGCGTGTCCCGGGAGGGAGGTGGCCTCAAGTTCGAACCGACCGACATCACCGTTCAGTTCGGCGTGGATCCGAAGGAGCCGAACGTGCTGCGGTATGAGTACCGGTCTCCGACGAAAGAGGTGCCGAAGGGAGTGGTCTTCGTCGAGACCCGAGGGGCGCCCTGCCTGATCTATTTCGAGCGGGACGAGAAGGGCGAATGGAAGCGCTCGGAACTCCAGATCGCGTTTCACATTCCCGAGCAGGGCGTGGATCGGTTCATCCTGAAGGACGTATTCAGGGGGAACGTGTACCTTCTGGTGAGGAAGGGCGGAACGCCTCCGCCGCCACCGTCGTCTCAGGTCGCCAGTCTGGCCGGTACCTGGCAGACCGCGGACGGTCGGATCACGATCGTCATGAACGAAACAAACTACCAGGCCTACACCGACGGCATGCTGACCGATCAGGGCAGCTACGAGGTCAGGGGCGACAAGGTCTACGCCCGGAACCCGCGGGGGCAATCCATGGAGATCACTTTCGTGCGCTCCGGGAACCGGATGACGTTCACCTACCCGAACGGGATGGTCCTGCAACTGAAGAAGACGCGGTAGAGACGCGGTAGTCGGCGGCACGGGGCTCACCCCTTGACCCGGCCGGGGCTTTCCCTAGACTGACGTGGTTGCCTGAACTGACCTGGCGCGGTCGGTGGGGTGATGCTCCGCCCCGGCGTCTGGAGTCCGTCAGATGGGGAGGTCTCTTCCATGCGCACCACCGTGGCCATGCTTGTATTCCTGCTTCTTTCGGCCACCGCGTTCGCGGCGCCGCCGAGAGTCGTATCGTCGCAACCGGAGAACGGTACGGTCGGCGTACCGGTGGACATCGGGGTGATCCGCGTGCTGTTCGACCAGGACATGAACACCGGTTCCTGGACGCTGTGGGGGTCGGACCGCGGGGAGTTGCCACCGCTCGAACCGATCCCCGAGACTCCCTTCACAAACGACCGGACACTTTCGATCAGGATCGGGACTCTCCTCCCGGGGACGACCTACGCGATCCGGCTCAATCACTCGCCGCGGGGGAAGCGGGGATTCCGGTCCGCGACGGGAGAACCGCTGCCGGACACCGTGATCGCGTTCCGCACCGCGGAGGGGCAGGATTCATCCGCGCGGGATCCCCTCGACCCGAACCCGTTGCCTCCTCCCGTGAAGCCCGCCAGGATGGACTTCGGCAAGGTCCGGCCGGATCCCGATCGGCTGTGGACGGTGCTGGTCTACCTGGATGGGGACAACGACATCGAGTGGTACGCCAACGTGACCCTGAACGACCTGGAGGCCCGTTTTCCGGATCGGGGAGTGGAGATCGTGGTCCTCTTCGACCGGGCGAAAGGGTACGACGAGAAGGTCGGCAACTGGACCGACACCCGTGCCTTCCGGGTGAGGCGGGGAAGCAGCGCCGACACCTTCGAATCGGAACTCATCGCCAACCTGGGCGAATTGAACATGGGTTCCGCCGACACGCTGGCTGCGTTCATCTCCGCCGGGCTCAGGACCTTCCCGGCCCGCCGCATCTGTCTCATGTTGTGGGACCACGGGTCGGGCTGGAGCGACAGCACGGTCGACCTGGATGCGCCGGGCTCGAAGAAAAGCCCGGATGAACTGACGCTCCTTGAGACGAGAGACGGCATTGCCCGGGGACTGAAGGGTGCGGGGCGCGAGAAGTTCGACCTGCTGAACTTCCACATGTGCCTGATGGGCCAGGTGGAGATCGCGACGGAGATGATGCCCTTCTCCGACACCATGGTCGCGTCGGAGGCGATGATCCCCTGTTCGGTCGTACCCTTCGGCAACCTGATGACGATCCTCTCCGGGCAGCCGGATCCGCGCGCCGCCGCCGCGGGGATGGTCGAGGTCTATCGGCAGACCTACCGCGCCAAAAAGGATGAAGGTTCTACCGCGTCGGCGGTCGATCTCACCCGGCTCCCCCCTCTGCTCGACGCCATCGATGCCGTGGCGGTTCGTCTCACCGGCGTCGTCGACCGGGCCTGGCCCACGCTGTCCCGTTCGCTCTTCTTCTCCGAGAACTACATGGGGCGCGCGGACTACCGGATGGGGGCTCATGCCACTTCGAGCATCGACCTCATCGACGCGCTCCGGCGGATGCGCGCCAACATGGAGAACTTTCCGGCGGAAGAAGAGTACCGGCAACTCGAGCGGGCGCTCGATGCGTGCCTCCTCGACAACTACACCGGCCATCGCTGGAGGTTGAGCCAGGGGCTCGCGATCTACGGTCCGGTTCGCGCTGAGATGTTGAATTCGGCCTATCGCCAGACCGCGTTCGCGAAGAGGGGTCCGTGGCTCGAGTTCCTCGACCGGGTGCACGTCGTGCAGAAGCAGAACATGAGCCTGCCCGAAGTGAAGGACATCCAGCTCCTCGACGGCCAGGGAAGGCCCACGAAAGAAGTGGTGGGCATGTCCGGCACCCATGTGAAGGTTACGGTTTCGGGCCGCAACATCCTCTGGGTGCTCGCCCAGCAGGTGAAACACGTGAAGGAGGCCGATGTCGAGGGGATGGCGGTGATGTTCAGGACGTTCGTCGTGGATCAGCGCTACGAGACACGCAAGCGGGAGATGGCGTCGGAACTCGTCGACATGGTCATGCCGATCTACAACGACGGCGACAACCTGATCGAGAAGGAGGTGGGGGGGCTCGGCTACCGGGTCACCGACGGGGAGCGGCTGATCGAGGCCACCATCGACTACAGCAACCCCGGTGAGATGCGACTCGCGCGGGTACCGGCGATCTACAGCCACCCCACGCAGGGCAAGTTCCGCTGCGACATCATGTTCGACGTCAACTGGTCCCGGGGAGCGTACATCGTCGGCTACACCCCGGTCTCCGGCGGCGGCTTCATGCCGAAGAAGTTCCTGCCCGAATCGGACGCGGAGATCACCCTGCTCTACGAGGTGATCACCGAGAAGGACGGGTTGAAGCTGCTTCCGACCGCAACGGTCAAGTGGGGGCGGGGGCTCTCGCTGATCCCGGTGTTCGAGGATCCCGGCCGCTACGGCATGGTGATCGCGGCGGAGTCGATCGAGGGTTCCGCCGGCAGCAAGATGGTGGTCTGGGAGCAGAAGAGCAATCCTCAGTTCGACGACCTGGTGAAGCGGGGTGGGCGGTTCGAGCCGAAAGATCTCTACGGTGAGTGGGACCTCCTGAACGGGGTCATGCCGGAGGGCGCCACCCAGCTTCGCTTCGACAAGACCGATATCACCGCGCGGTTCGGCCCGGATTCGGAGAACCGGAAGCTCACACTCTACGAGTTCAAGTCACCAACCCGGGACATGCCGAACGGTGTGGTCTTCGTCGAGACGCGGGCCGCGCCCTGCCTGATCTATTTCGCAAGAGACGATCGCGGTGAGTGGCAGCGCAACGAGATGCATATCGCCTTCCACCTGCCGAGCCAGGGTGCAGACCAGTTCCTGTTGAAGGATGTGTTCATGGGGAAGGTCTACCTGCTCGTTCGCAAGGGCGGTGTTCCCCGCCGTCAACCCCCGCCGCCACCAGAGCAGCAGTCACCAGAGCGGCAGCCACCGCAGCGGGAGCCGGCCGCCCCCACCGGACTGGTGGGGACCTGGCGGACCGCGGATCAGGGAATGGTCATCGTGTTCGGTGCCAGAGACTACAAGGTCTACCTCGCCGGCAGCCTGGCGGACCAGGGGGTCTACGGTGTGGAAGGCAACGTCATCCGCGCGCGGACCGCCAAGGGAACCACCGAAGAGGTCGTCTTCACACTGAACGGGAATCAACTGACCCTGACCTGGCGCTCGAGCGGCACGGTGATCCAGTTCTCCCGATCGAGGTAACGGCTCGGCGGGGCCCGTGAAAGAACAGCGTTGTCGGGCGGAATGCGCCCGCCCGGCAATGCGCGAGGGGGGCGCAACCTTGCTGGTTTCAACAGACGGGCAACGCGGCCGGGCGGGACGCGGCTGCTCTCGAATCCCGTGGTTATTCCTGCGCGGCCTCCTACTCCGGGTAGCGGCCCCAGGCCGGCTGGCCGCTGCGGCCGTCGTTGGTCAGGCGCCGGGGGTTCTTGCCGTCTGCTCCGACGACGCAGATGTCGGACGTGACGTTGAGCTTCGGGATGTCCAGGACACCCAGGACCGGCCCCTTGCCCGTGACGAGCTGGAAGGCGATCCCTTCATTGTAAGGTGACCACGATGGATAGGTGGGGCACTGGTTCTCGCCCAGGTTCGTCAACGGACGGGAAGCTCCGCCCTCGAAGTTCACGACGTGGAGGTTCCCCTTGATGTTCGTGGTCATGAAGTAACGGACGAACACCAGTTGGCGCCCATCCGGAGACCAGGCCGGGGAGACGTTCCCCCAGGTGCCCTGGCCGAGGACCCGGTCGCCCGGCACCAGCACCCGGGGCTCCGCCTTGCCCTTGAGGAAGCCCTCGAGGGACATCACCGCGAGAGATTCCATGCCGGGCATTCCCATCGCGAAGGCGATCCACTTGCCGTCGGGGGACAGCCGCGGGTCCTTGGCGAACGCGCCGCCGTGCTTCGTCGGCTCCCACAGGGCGACGAGCTGCCCGTCCTCCGTTCGCACTGCGGCGACGGTATCAAAACCCTTGCCGTAGCCCAGCCGGTCGAACTCGTAGTCGTTGCCCTTGCCGTCGATTCCTCCCGACGATCTCCTCGGCTCCGCCTTGCCGTAGAACGCATGCTGGGAAAGACACACGATGTACTTCCCGTCGGGGGTGATGCTGGGGTAGGAGGCCAGGTAGTTGCCCTCGGACAGGCTGGCATTCACCGAGACCGTGCCTCCGGGGGGAACGTCCACTATCCTCAATGCACCTTCGTGCCTGGTGATCCAGAACTTCACCCAGATCTTGCCGGCGGGAATGTCCTTGATCAGCGACCCGCCCTTCCGGCGGCCCCCCCCGGACTTGTCGTTCCCGCCCTGCCAGGCGACGAAGTACTTGCGATCGCCCTTGCCGGGAACGTCGTCGACCGAGAACTCGATGTTCCCCGTCTTTCCGGTCTTCGCCGGAGACCTCGAATTCCCGGTGACCCGGGTGAAGTCGGACTTGTTCGTGTTGCGCATCCAGACATCCATGAAGAGCGCGCTATTCCAGTTCGCGAAGTCCGATGCGCAGAGAAGGGTGAGCCCGTCCGGCGACCACCATGGGTCCTGGACCGAGGTGTATTGAGCCTTGGTGTCCGAGTCCCAGATGGGCCCCGTCCGGAACCTGCCGAAGTAGTAGCAGTAGAGCTTCGGCAGGATGATCTCGGGAACGGGGCTGCCGGCCGGGAGCTTTCGCACCTGGTAACGGGTAAACAGAATCGAACCGCGAAGGCGGTTTTCGCGCGGCACGTCCTCCCCCGTATCCTGCCTCTTGAGGGGGATCTTCCGGCCTTCGAGTTCGACTTCGATCGTATCCGCATTCAGCACCTGAAACGGAACCCGGAGCGACTCCGCGGCGCCGTCCTGGGTGACGATCAGGTTGCTCCCCTCAGTCGTCCAGGAGCCTTCCGCGGACTCGTTGCCTTCCTTCGAACCCGCCCGGTAGAGGTAGCGCCTGTCGCGGAACAGTACCAGCGTGACCCATTTGTCCTCGGTGCTCCAGTGCCAAGTGCCGACGATCGATGCGTTTCCGGAGGGCGAGGGCGAGGGCGGTGCCGGCGGTGGTGAGCCATCGCCGCCGACCCGCTTCAGCGAGAACCAGCCCTCACCCAGATCCAGGGAGAGCTGCTCGTTGCTGTCGAGGCGGTAGCTGGCGGTGATGGGCCTCGAGTTCCCCTCCGCGAGGATCTCCAGTTTGCCGCCACTGGCTTTCCAGGTGCCCTTTGCGTTCTTCTCGCCCTGCGGACTGCGTGAGGAATAGGTGTAGGTGCCGTCGGCGTTCAGCTTGAGTTCGACCACGCCCTGCTCCGCGGTGAGCCGCCAATGACCGATGAGTGAGGGCTCCGCCGATGGCGGGCGTGGGGGTGGTGGTCGATCGCCGCCGACCCGCGTGAACGGGATCCAGTCTCCGCCCATGTTGATCGAGAGCCGGTTTGCGGATTCGAGCCGGTAGTCGGAGATGAGTGGCTCGGTCTTGCCCTCCTCCCGGATCGTCAGTTTGCCGTTCGCCGCGGTCCAGGTTCCCCTCGTCCGGTCTTCGCCGTCCGGTCCCCGTTCGTAGTAGAGATACGTGCCGTCGGCATTGAGCTTCACCTGCACCTCGCCGTTACCTGCGGTGTACTTCCAGTGACCGATCAGGCCCCCGGTGACCGGCGCGGGGGGCTTCCTCGCGGCCCCGGTGGTGAAGATGACCTGGAACGGCTGGACCGGCTTGTCGTTCGCCGCGGAGACGAAGCCGAAGCGACCGGGACCGTTCACCCCGACGCCGTAGGTCGTGTTCCCCTCGAGCTCGACTGGAATGACGAGCGTCTGCGGGTCGTGAAGGAAGGGCTGCTTCCCGGGGACGTAGCCGAGCGGCCTGGTGCCCGCCAGGCGGACGAGGCTCATCCGTCCGGCCTTCACCTCCTCCGAAAAGTGGATGACGATGCGCTCGGTGGTGGGATCGACCCCGGTCTCGCCGGTGTTGGGCTCCGTTCCCACCACGACCGGGAATCCGTCGCCCACGGTGAAACTGAGCGATGTCGGCGCAAGCGGAACTCCCGTTGCACTTTTGAACCCATGGTGTTTTGCACTGTTCAGTCCGACCGCATAGGTCTTGCCGACGACCATCCCCTTCACCGGCAGGAAGAAGGTCCGCTCGTTGAACCACTTGACGTCGCCCTTGATCGCCGGGAACTCTCCCCGGTCGGAGAGCACGAACGAGTGAGACCCCTGGTCCATGGCCCGGTCGAAGACCAGGAGGATCCCGCCCAAACGTGCCGGAATCCCCACGCTGCCGTCGGCCGGGTTCGATGCCAAAAGGACCGGTGCATCCGCGGCCATGACCGGGACACTGCCGAAAACCGCTGCCGCCAGGAGAAGCAGCATTACCCCCCACATCTTCCGCATTTTTGATACCTCCTGAATGAACGCCCGTCACAGGTACCTGAATCGTAGCGTCTGGCGGTTTTGACTGCGATGGGAATCCCGACTTGTGCAATCCGGATTGCTGCGACTTTTCCGGGCCCCCACTCTGCTCCATCCACCATTGCCAGTGAGTATTCTCCGCCGTCGCGGCGAACGCGGTCATGGGCGGCGCGGGCCTCGATGGGGTCTTCAGAGTCAGGGATCTGCCGTATGAAATCGGTCGGAGAATACCCACCTGGCGTGGTCTCCTGAACGGGTCCGGAATGCCGGGTATCTCCGGCAAACGGTGACACTGAAAGGAACCCCGGTGAACGACGAACTCGGCGAATACAAGCACGGCGTGAACCCCCTCAATCGGGCCACCTTGAAATGGGAGCGGGATCTCTATTTCACCGCCACCACCCCCCGCGGCTACGACCTCGAGTTCGATGCCCGGGTGGAGTGGGGTTGCATGCCGGTGGAAGGGTTGCTCATGAGCGTGGCGGGCTGCATGGCCATCGACATCGTTTCGATTCTCAAGAAGATGCACGCGGCGCCGGAGACCTTCTCCATGGAGATCGAGGGCGAGCGCAACCCCGAGCCGCCGCAGCGCTACCACCGCATCCACATGATCCTGAACCTCACCGGCAAGGACGTCACCCGCGAGAAGGCCGAGCGGGCCGCCGATCTTTCCAGGGACAAGTACTGCTCGGTGCTCCATTCGCTGAAGGACGACATCGAGGTGGTGGTGGAGATCCGCATCGACTGATGCCTGTCCCCGGGGCGGGGATCACACTCTCAGGGCCCGTCTCGAATGACTGCCGCATTCGAGACGAGCCCTCAGCCGGGCAGGCGGCCGCTGGTGGTCCTGCGTGGACGAGGCGGAGTTCGCTCCTCCGGATTGCGTTTCCCGACGATTGAATCCACGTCGCGGTTTCCCGGGGATAGGATGGGACGCGGTCAAACCATGCGAATCCGTCTGAGCGCACTCCTGGTCTGCCTGCTCTTCGCCACCGTCGCCTATCCACACGACGGGGAGCGTCCCACTGTGATTCCCGGTCCCGGTGACTTTCCCCGGGGGGAAGTCGACGTTCCACGCCGGCCCGGCGATCCGAGCTCCGATTTCCCCGAGCCCAACCGGCCCGGAACCGGTCCGATCGAAGGGCCGCTTCCCGGGACCCGGGTCCCCCGCCCCCGGCAGCCCGATCGCCCGGGAATTCCGAAACGGGGCGGCAAGCCCCGCCCCGCCTCCGAGACGAACTCCCCGGAACACTGGTCCACCTGGTGGATGCTGAACCGGGAGCGTTTCACGGACCTCCGCAGCCGCCGGGAGACTCGCGGCCGGGCGCTGCGCTCCGGCGGTGCTCCGCATTTCTTTGGAGAAGGTTCCCCACGAAACGTCCGGCCGGAGCCGCGCCGGGATGCTCTCGCCGCGGCGCTGACCGTGATCGAGCAGGCCTGCCGGGATCCCGACCAGCACGTCGCTACCAGCGCGATCATCGCCCTCGGCAAGTCCGGCCACGCGCGGGCGGTCCCGCTCCTCATCCGGATCGGCAATGACGCGGGGCGGCGCCGGGTGGAGCGCGAAGCGGCGCTGCTCGCGCTCGGGATGCTGGGGTTGAAGGTCGACGAGGTCCGGGATGCGCTCGCCATCGCGCTCGGTGAGAACGAGCGCCCCGTGGGAGAGCGCACCTCCGCCGCGCTCGGCCTCGGTCTCCTCGGAGATGCCGCGGCGCTGCCGGTGCTGATGCATTACGCCAACTCCACCGGGCGGCAGCGGGATGTGCCGGCCGCGAGCATCCTGGCGGCGAGCCTGGCCGGCGGCGAGTTTGTGGTGCCGGACTTTTCGCGGGCGGTTTCCGGAAAACCGACGGTCCGCACGACCGATCCGCGGATTCGCGCGATGATGGCGGCGGCACTCGGCAAGTGCGGGAGCCGGGAGGCGTTGCCGGCCCTTCGCCGCGCTCTGCATGATCGTGAGAGTTGGGTTCGCCGGCAGGCCGCGCTGTCGCTGGGAGCGCTGGCCGGTCCGGAGGACGAGGAGGTGGTTGCGGACCTGATTCGACTCCTGGCCTGCGAACGCGACTCGACCTTGAAGGGGTACGCGGCCCTGGCCCTTGGTGAGATCGGGTCGGTGGCCGGCGCGGACTCGATTCTCTACCTCTATCGCAAGGGCAGCAGCGTTGAAGTGCAGTACGCGGCATTGGCTCTCGGGCTCCTGGTGCACGAGGCCGGTTCGCCCGGCGTTCGCGAGAAGATCGTCCCGATGATCCGCGCGGAGTTCGTGAAGCGCCGCTCCTCGAGTCTTCGCGGTGCGTTGGCCATCGCCCTCGGCCTGGCGCGCGACACGGAAGCAGTTGCCGCCCTGATCGATGTGTACGGGGACTCGAGTGACGTGTGGCTTCGGGGGAAGTGCGCCACCTCCCTCGGGATGATCGGGGACGATCGAGCCCGCGAGCCGCTCCGCCGCGGAATCGTGGAGCGCGGCGACCACCGGGTGACCTGGGACGCCGCGTTCGCCCTCGGCATGATGGCCGATGAGGAGGCCGTGCGGATCCTCATCGAGAAGCTCGCCACCGAGAAGTCCGAGTACACCCGGGGCGCCGCCGCTCTCGCGCTCGGTTACCTGGTCCCTCCGGAGAAGGCGGGGATGCTCGTCGCGATCCTCGCCGATTCGAAGAACTCCCATGCGACCCGGACCCTCGCCGCCATCGCTCTCGGACGCGTGGTGGAGAAGGCGAAAGTGCCGACCCTCTCCCGCCTCTCCGATCACCTGGACCCGGGTCTGCCGGAGGGCTCGGTCCGGAGGGTGCTTCGCATCATGTGACGAACCGGGCGGACGCCGGGTGGATTATCGGGTGGAGCTTGCACGAGCTCGCGGATACCCTGCACCGCACTGTCGCGGGGTTTTCCGGCATCACGGAGGGAAGCGATGAAGAACAGGGCGTTGCGCCTGATCCCGCTCGTGCTCCTCCTGGTGATCGCATCCATGGCGATCGGTCAGGGCGAGGGCGAGTTCAAACCGGGGCCGTTCTTCAAGAGCAAGTGCTCCATGTGTCACGTGATGCCCAACCCGAAGTTGCCGACCGACCTGGCGTGGGCCGACCAGGTTTTGCGCACGACCTGAACGGGCATCCCCATGAGGGCCCGTGAGGTCCTCAAGAAGCACCTGCTCGGTGACCGGCCGGAGCGGCCGAAGCTCATTCCTCTCGCCACCGGGAACACCGGGAACACCGGGAACGGGGCTATGGCGATCGTCACGATGGGACGGCTCTGCGGGAGGATCACCCTGGCCGGTCCCGACGGTGACGTTACCCTGCTCGCCGACGGCACCCGGGAGATCTCCCGGTTCGCGCTGCCCCCGGGGAGCTATCGCCTGCGGGACTCCCGGCTCGCGATGGAGCAGGACGGTACCTGGTGGTTCCTCTCCTCCTCCACCGGGCCACATCGGGAGCCGGTGGAGCTCATCGCCGGCAGCGAGACGAAGTTCGACCCCGGCAACGAAGTCCACTTCAAGCCGAACGTGAAGAGGCAGGCGAACGGGATCTTCCTCGGCTTTGGGTTCACGACGAAGGACCGGCGCGGACTGTCGGTGTTCAAGGACGGCAGGCGTATCGTCATGTGGTACCAGCTCCTCGCTGCGGACGGCGGCGTCCTCGCCGAGGGACCCCTCAAGTACGGCTGAGGCGGCGGCGGAGGGGCTTTGGTGAAGCCCCCGGCGGTCGGCAAGGTGAAGACCGTGCGGTTCGTGGTGGAGACGGGCCCGTTCAAGGTCGTGGGAGAGACGGAGGTGCCGGTTCCCTAGCAGTTTGTCGGGGTAACAGGATACCGGATTCACGTTATCGCTGAAAACGCCGTCGGAGCCTGCTCCTATTGCACCACAGCGCGATTCGCGAGGCCCAAATGCACGACAGAACTAATGCTCCAGCAGGCTGCCAGCCCGCATTCTCACCATTGCGAACGATCTGAGGGGTGGTCGTGGCGCACGTCAGGTGAGAAGTGCGGGCCGGCTACTCCCCGGCCAGCCGCTGCTCGATGACCCGGGCCAGCGATCGGCCCGCCATCTGCGCGCCGAGCGGCGACAGGTGGCAGACGTCGATGAAGAACTCGTACCTCGGCGCGGCGCCGAACACCTGCCCCGGGGTGAGGGCATCGGCGGGAAGAGTCAGGAGATTCAGTTTCAGTGCGCTTCGGACTCCCTTCAGGAACTCGAGGTTCTCTTTCAGTGTCTCGACCTCTCCGAGGATATCCACGACCTCTCCGTCGAAGACGAGCACGGGCTCCCCATCCTGCCTCTCCCGGTGTCCGAGCAGATCCGAGCCCGGCGGCGCGGCGTTGAGGGGGGACAGGAGCCGAAACGGACCGCAGACCCGATCGACGCCCTCCTGCTCCGCCCGGGCAACCACCCTCTCCTTCTGCGTGACGGCGAGGTCGAGGAGGTTCGGGCAACGGATGAAGAGCACCTGCGGGCCGCCCTCTGCCGCCTTCGCCTGGAGATTCCGGACGAGCTCCCCGAATAACTCCGGCGAGACCCGGCGGGGCGCCTTCACTCCGCCCATGATCGAGTGGGTGAGGCTTTGGACGAGCTGAAAGCTCCGGAGCGAGCGGAGCACGTTCGTGGTCCGGACCATCCGCTCGTCGGACGCTCCGAGGCGCGCGTCCGGCAACACCCGGGCCGGTTGGGCGTCATTCATTCCGAACCAGAAGATCACCAGGTCGGGCTCGAGCTTCTCCAGCCGATCGAGCATCCGGACGCCCTGCAACGCCGACCAGCCGGGCACCGCTGCCGGGATGACTCGCACCCGGTGCTTCGTTGCGAGGGGGCCGAAGTCGAGGAAGCGCTGGAGCTGCGCCGGGACCGATTCCTCCTCCGGTAGAGCCAGTCCGAAGAGGATCGAGTCCCCGAGGCAGAGGATGCGGATCTCACCGGGGGGTTTGGGGCCCGGCAGCGGAAGGCCGCGGAGCCCGGCGGAGTTGGTGCGAACCCGCACGAAGCCGAGGTCGACGTCATCGAGCCGGGCGTTCGGCTTCAGGGTCCACAGGAGCTCCGGATCCTGCCGGTAGTTCTCGACATCGGTCCAGGCCCCGTGAGGAGTGGACGAAGAGCCTTCGGCGATCGGATCGTAGGAGAAGCCGGCGACCCGGAGGACGACCTCCAGGAGCCCGATGAAGATCACCGGAGCGAGGACGACGGTCAGCAGTTTCTGGCGGGTCGAGAGCTTGCTCATCGGGCTGTCGATCTTACGCCAGCCCACCAGGGGTTTCCTTCATTCCCGGTGATCCGGACCGGCTCCGACGCCGCGGCATCGTACTCCCCCCCGGCTCGACGGGGCCCGGCGGAAGGTGCATGCCGGTGCATTGGTGCAGTATCCTTCCGCCTCGTCATGAAGAAACTCTGCCTCGCCCTGCTCCTGTTCTCGATCTCCGTCGCCACGACCGCGGTCCTCCACGAACGAGGTGCGATCGTCGCTCTTCTCCTCGCGGTCTGCGCCTTCGTCGCCTGGCGTCTCGACCCGCATCCCGAGGACGGACTTACGCTGCTCGCCGGTGCGATCTTCGGCCCCGCGGCGGAGGCGGCGGCGGTGTGGCGCGGTGCGTGGACCTATGCTCACCCGGACTTCCTCGGGATCCCGCTCTGGCTCCCGGTGGGCTGGGCGCTCGCCATCCTGCTCCTGAATCGCCTCTCCGAAGCCGTGCGGGATCTGATCGCCATCCGCAAGTCGGCCGTCTGATCACGCCGGCCGAGCGAGTACAATCCGCAGTGGTACGGAGGGAGCAACCATGCGGGTACTCGTGGTGGAAGACGACAAGCGGATTGCCGACTACCTGGCGGGCGGACTGCGGGAGGCCGGCTTCGCCGTGGACATCGCGCCAGACGGCACCGACGGGCTTTTTCATGCGACGAGCGGGAGCTACGACGCCGCGGTCATCGACCTGATGCTCCCGGGAGTGGACGGTCTCGCGATCATCGAGCGCATGCGGGAGCAGCAGATCGACACGCCGGTGTTGATCCTCTCCGCGAAGCGCAGTGTCGACGATCGGGTCAGGGGGCTCCAGGCCGGCGGCGACGACTATATGACCAAGCCGTTCTCCTTTTCCGAGGTGCTGGCCCGGGTCCAGGCGTTGATCCGGAGAGCCACGCGGGCCGCGGAGCCCACGAGCCTGACCTGCGGTGACCTGACGCTCGATCTGATGTCGCGGGAGGTCCGCCGCGGTGACGCGATCATCGAGCTCAAGCCGAAGGAGTTCGCTCTCCTCGAGTACCTGATGCGCAATCCGGGGCGCATCGTCTCCCGGACCACCATTCTCGAGCACATCTACGATTACAGCTTCGATCCCCAGACCAACGTGGTCGACGTCCTGGTCCATCGCCTGCGGAGCAAGATCGAGAAGGGCCACGACACCAGGCTGATCCAGACCATCAGGGGGGCCGGCTATGCCCTCAAGGTTTGAACGCAAGCTGGCCCTCACGTTCAGCCTGAAACTGACGCTGACGATCGCTCTCTTCTTTCTGATCGCCGCGGTCGGGATGAGCGTTTTCGCCACGGATCTCATCGGGGACGCGGTGGAGGCCCAGTGGGATTTCGTTCCCTGGGAGAAGGCGCGGGCGTGGTCTCTCGAGCCGAGGCTCACCGGGTCGGAGATCGCGTTGCGCGAGGCGGAGCTTCGGGCTCGACCGAACCTGGAACTCCGTGAGGCTCTGGAGCGGGAACTCACCGGCGAGATGGTGCTGCCGACGCTCCTGATGGGGCTCATCGCCCTGATGGGAAGTATCTACGTCACCTATCGCGCCACCAACCGGATGCGCCGCGTCGTGGCCACGGTCCGGGAGATCATTCGCACCGGGGAGATCAGCGCCCGCGTGTCCACGGAGGGAGAGACCGGTGACGTCGAGAATGTCGTCAGCCTCTTCAACAAGATGCTCGATCGCGGGGAATCGCTGATCCGCGGTATGCACGAATCGCTCGACAACGTGGCTCACGACCTGCGGACGCCGATGACCCGCCTGCGCGCCACCGCCGAATCCGCACTGTCTCACCCGGACGACCAGGGGCGGTGTCGAGAGGCCGTCGCCGACTGCATGGAGGAATCGGACCGCGTGCTCAGGATGCTGACGACTCTCATGGACGTCGCCGAGGCCGATACCGGGGTGATGCGCCTCCATGTTGCCCGGGTTTCGGTCGGGGAGGTCGCGGCGGATGTCGCGGATCTCTACGAATTCGTGGCGGAGGAGAAAGACGTCGAGATCCGGGTGGGGGTTTCGGACGACATCACCGTCGAGGCCGATCCCGTGCGGATGCGCCAGATCATGGCGAACCTCGTGGACAACGCGATCAAGTACGGGTGGAGCGGCCAGACCGTCAGCATCTCCGCGGAGAGGCGGGGGGGGCGGGTGGCGATCCGCGTCGCCGATCAGGGGGTGGGGATTGCGCCGGAGGATCAGGATCGGATCTGGGACCGGCTCTATCGGGGCGACCGCAGCCGGACGCAGCGGGGACTGGGACTCGGGCTCAGCTTCGTGAAGTCGATCGTGGCCGCCCATGGTGGCGAGGTCGCTGTCGAGAGTGTGCCCGGAGAGGGAACGACTTTCACCGTGGAACTTCCGGTGAGGTTTACTCCGCCAACCTACTGAGATCGATGAGGAGCCGGTCGCGCCAGGCGGCGAGGTCTTCCTGTGGCAGCATCTGGCCGGAGTAGATGATGCAATCCGCTGCTTCGAGCACTTCGGGGAGACCGGATTCCAGGAGGAGTTTGCGGGCGTCACCGGCGGCGATGGCATCGGCTACCAGGTTGAAGCGGCTGGCGATCCGGTTCCGTACCACCTGCCGTGACGCCCGGAAGAAGCCCTCCGTGTCGACCTCGGCCACGGCGCGATCCATGGCTTCCAGCGCGGCCCGCGTCTCACGTTCCATCTCTCGCCGGAGGGCGCGCTCGGGGGAGTCCCCGCGCCGGAACGGACGGCCGCGCAGGAGCCCGGTGAACCAGGATGGTGTGCAGTTTGCCAGGAGACCCGGAAACCACGACTTACGGCCCAGCGAATTGGGGCTGTCTGCCGCCGACCCCCGCTCCACACAGAGCGGGACGGATCGGTTGAGCATGACATTCACTGTTCCTGCGTGGTTTGGGTCTGCTTTGTTTCCTGCGATCCTGTCACCAGGGCTCCCGCCGGTCGTCCGACGGTTGCGCCCATCCCATACCGCCAGGAAGGGCACGAGGGCGAGTGTGATGAAAGCTCCGATCACCAGCGCGCCTTTCCTGCGCCGTTGCTGGTGAGGCTCGTTCGGATGATGACGTGTCGGGCGGCGTCCCGTATCGCTTCGAGATCGGGGACACTCAACGCGAAGCCCATGGACTCCGCGAAGTCGAGCTGTGACGCGAAGTGCTCGAGCACCGACTGGTGCTGCACCAGCTTTGCGGGGATGGCCTTGGCGAACTCCGAGAGGGACCTCGGCAACGTCTCCAGCTCGAAACGTCTGAGCAGGTAGTTTCGCACGGTGTCCGCCACCTCGAGGGAAAACACCTCTCCCTCGTTCGAGTTCAGATAGTCCGCGGCTTCGTCCAGGCGCCGCAGCGCTTTCTCCGCAGGGTTCAGCAGTCTCTCGGCTCTCATCGGTCCATCCCTTCAGAGTGGTTTATGGCACCGTTACGGTGTCGAGGATGTGGCGGATGACGTCTCCCGTCGTGATCCCCGCCATTTCGGCCCGGCTCCTCAGAGTCAACCGGTGCCGAAGGACATCGGGCGCGACCGCCTTCACGTCCTCGGGAGTCACGTAGCCCCGGCCGGCCAGAAAGGCGCTGGCCCGGGCAGCCCGGATCAGATCCACCGTGGCGCGGGGGGACGCGCCTGGGGCAGTCAAGGTTGAAAAGGTGCTCCGATCCGGGCTTGAATTCGTGACTCCGCGTCTCGCTGGTTCTCGTGTGGCGGAGACCAGGGCGACGGCGTAGTCCTTGATCATCCGGTTCGCGTAGACCGAATGGACGACCCGGCGGGCGCGCCGGAGTTCCGCGAGGGTGAGGACCTGTCTCACCACCGGACCGCGGCGTCCGTTGCCGGCGATGTCGATGATCGCCCTCTCCTCGGTGGAACTGGGGTACGCCAGGGCGACCTGCATGAGAAACCGGTCGGCCTGTGAATTCGAGAGAGGGTAATGGGGCTCTGCGCACGCGCTCGGGGTCGTGGCCACGACCATGAACGGGTCCGAGAGCTGCAAGGCCTCGCCGGCGATGGTGACGCTCCGCTCCTCCATCGCCATGAGCAAAGCGTTTTGCACCATGGGAGGAGCGAGGTGGAGATCCTCGGCGAGGACCAGATGGGTGAAGAGCGAGCCGGGCCCCGGAGCCGGAAGACCGGTGTCGGTGTCGAGGTCCAGATCCCCGAGCAGGTCCGCGGGCAACATGTCCGAGGACAGGGGAGTGCGCCGGCAGTCGGCGCCGATGGCAGTGGCCAGGGACTTCACCGTGCGGGACTTCGCGAGACCGGATCCACCTTCGACCAGGAGATGCCCGTCGGTAAGGAGGCAGATCAACAGGCGATCCACCAGGCGGTTCTGTCCGACGACGGCGCGCTTCAGTTCGGTCCGGAGCGGCGCAACCCAGCCGGAGGCGGCGTGGACGGCATCGTTCACCAGCCGTACGCTCTGCCACGGACCGCCGGGCACCGTGGCCCGATCGATCCGCTTTTCCGGCAGGTTCTGTTCCGTGGCGAGCCGCATGGCCTGACCTTTCTCCCGACAGTGCCGAACACCTGTTGCTCGGCTTGTGGGGGGAAAGGTACCGGGTCAGGATTACGGGTGGATTTCGGGGGGATTACGTCTTGGTAATGTTCCGGGGCGGTCGCCTTCGGTCATGCGGGGACGAGACGGAACTCGTCCCTCCGAAGCGTCGCTTCGTCAACGCTCTGCAGGGGCGCTCGGTTGCCCGATGTCGACCGTCGTCCCCGGCGCGATCGATCCATGGGTGGCGTGGATCACCGGTGAGATCCCGGCTTGGGGCTCGCGCAAGAATAACTTCGGGATTCGAGGGCTGCTGCATCCCGCCCGGCTGCGTTGCTCGTCGGTTGAAACCAGTATGGTCGCGCGCTCCTCGCGCCTTGCCGGGCGGGCACAGCAGCGCTCCCGGTCCTGCGAACTTGTTCTTGCGCGGGCCCTTACGCCTCGTCCGTCTCCGGCCAGGATTGCAGCAGGTCGGTGGGTTGCCAGAGTTCCGTTTGCTCGTCGAAGGCGAGCAGCCCGGCGTGTTCGAGGGATCCCAACTCCAGTTCCACGAGTTCCCGGGCGTCGTCGAGCCGGTCCCCGATGTCTCCGGAACCGAATCCGCCCTGCACGATGGCGACGGCCACCTCGGCGACCCCGAAGCCTCTCTCCCGGTGGTTGAAAACCCAGTCCTCGATGAAGGTCGACCAGGATTCGGGCGGTTTCGGCGCGTGCCGGATCGGGGTGGGAGCGATTTCCCGCGCCGGGGGGGCATGCCGGACCGGTGCGGATGCGAATTCCTGCGGTGCCGGCGTGTGCCGGGCCGGGGGGGGAGTGAACACCTTGGATGCCGGTGCAGTCCGTTTCGGGGCCGGCTTTCCAAGGGCGTGCGACCTCGCGCATGCTCTCAGCGCGGCGGTGGGGGGCCAGCCGTTCTCTCCCGGCGCCTCGAGCCATCCGCGCTTGCGGAGCCGTCGGAGTACCTGGAGAGCCCAGGTCTTCAGCCTCTTCCGGCGCACCTCGGCCGGGATGTCGCTCCCGTGTCCGGCGGCCAGAAGCCGCTCGACGATCACCGCAGGATCGATCCCGAGAGCGTCTCTATTCTCGAACACAAAGGACCGGGCAACCAGCGCCGCCTCGCCAGGTACCACGTTGGGTTTCGGATTTGTCATGGGTGGGAATCCACTTGATCGACCATCAGGAGTATCAGCTGAGAGGGGCACGATAGCATTCGATCCGCGTTAGCGCGAACGCTTCGCCGCCGTCACCCGCTCATCTTCCCCGGAAGCCCCGCCTGTGCCGGCAAGCCTCTCGACCCACCGGGATCCGCATCACCATCACCACCACCGGAGAGTTACCGCAACCTGAGCAGGAGAGCTGCTCCCGATCCTGCCTGATCCGGAAGACGACTCCGCCGTCTACGTACTCGGACCTCACATAGCGGTACCCGCGAATTCCGAAGGCGTGATACAAGAGGCTCGTGGACATGTCCTGGTCTCCTCTGAACTTGCTGGAACAAGTCCAGTTGAGACAGGCGTGTCCACACCTTCAAGATTCATCCTCCTGCCGCGTGTGCATTTCCCGGATGAACCCTAACTACGGGATTCGCCCCGACCTTATGAACCCCCCGCAGACGACTCACGGAGGGGGCATTGGCCTACACCCGGAAGTAACGCGCATCCGGATGGTGGAAGACCAGCGCGGAGACGCTCGCTTCCGGGGCCATCATGTCGCCCTCGGTCAGGGTCAGGCCGATCTCCTGTGGTCTGAGAATCTCGAAGAGCTGCCGTTGGCCGGCGAGATCCGGGCACGCCGGGTAGCCGAAGCTGTAGCGTTTGCCGCGGTACCTGGCGGCCAGCGTGTCGCGGAGTGTGGCGTCTTCCTGGTCGGGGAAGCCCCAGGCGGCTCGGAGCTTTCTGTGCAGCCACTCTGCGGACCCTTCCGCCGTCTCCAGCGCCAGAGCGGCCAGGGCGTGGCTCTTCAGGTACTCGCCCTGCTCCTTCCAGATCTCGACCTGGTCTCTGACGCCGACGCCTGCGGTGACCGCGAAGATCGCCACGTGGTCGTTTTTCAGAACGTAGTCGGTCAGGCAGAGGGCGTCGCCGGTCTCCTGGCGGGGGAGGCGCCACTCTGCTGCCGGGGCGCCGGTCTCCGGGTCGATCAGGCGCAGCGAATTGCCGTCGGTCTCCGCGGGGAGGATGCGCCAGACCCCCCGGGGGGCGATCAGGCCCTCTCGGCCGAGTCGTTGGATCTCCTCGATGATCCTCACCAGACCGGCGACCTTCTCGTCGCCCTTCGCCATCAGCTTCGCCACCGGCCCGCGGACGCCCAGGTGCTTGCCGTAGAGCATCTGGGGGTTGATCAGGTCCCAGGCTTCATCCGGGTTGATCGTCTCCACGTGGCGCTCGGTGTCCGGGGGCGCCGGGGGAGTGAGGTCCCTTCGAACCTCCCGCTTCGGCCGGGCCGGGGCGGACGCGGTGGTGACCGGGGCGCCCGCCTTCGCCGCGGCGTCGGTGCGGGTCTGTTCCGCCACCTCCGCCTCGAGCTTCGGGCGCTCGGCGGGATCCACCATCCTCCCGATGATCTTCAGCCCGCTCATCGCATCCGCGGCGTAGGTGCAGAACCCGCCGTGCTCCGGGGCGATCTTCAGGTTCGTGAAGCGCCGGGAGAGCGCCGCGCCGCCGACCACCAGCGGGGTGTCGATCCCGGCCGCATTGAAGTCCTTCGCCGTCGCCACCATCTGGTGCGCGCTCTTGACGAGCAACCCGGAGAGCCCGATCACGTCCGGCCGGTGCTTTCGGGCGGCCTCGATCAGCCGCTCGCTGACGACCTTGATGCCGAGGTTCACCACCTTGAATCCGTTGTTTACGAGGATGATGTCGACGAGGTTCTTGCCGATGTCGTGGACGTCGCCCTTCACCGTGGCGAGGAGAATCTTGCCGCGCCCGGCGTCGTCGCCCTTCTCCAGGTGCGGCTCCAGATGGGAAACCGCGGCCTTCATCACTTCGGCGCTCTGCAGCACCTCGGCGACGATCAGTTGATTGTCGTTGAAGAGCCGGCCGACCTCGTCCATGCCGGTCATCAGGGGACCGTTCACGATGTCGAGGGCGCCGGGCCATCGCCTGTCGGCGAGCGCCAGATCGAGATCCTGGGTAAGGCCGATCCGACTGCCTTCCACCACCGCCCGGGAGATCCGCTGCTCGAGGGGCAGGTCCTCCCGCTTCGGCCCGGTATCGACGCCCTTTCTGCCGCGGAAATGCGCGGTGAACTCCTCCACCGCGCCGCGACCCGCATCGGCGTCGCCGGGAGTGAGGAAGATCAGCCGCTCCGCGAGCTTTCGCTCCTCCTTCGGGATCTCCGCGTAGCGGGCCAGCCGCTGTGTGTTGACGATCGCCGTGTCGAGCCCCGCCTTCGTGGCGTGATAGAGGAAGACCGAGTTCAGCACCTCGCGGCCGGCGGTGGGCAGGCCGAAACTCACGTTGGAAACACCGAGCGTGGACTTCGACTGCGGAAAGCGCTCCTTCATCCGGCGGACGCCCTCGATCGTTGCGCCGGCGCTGCCGAGATAGACCACGTCGCCGGTACCACAGGGGAAGGTCAGCGCGTCCCACCAGATGTCCTCGGGCGGCACGCCGTAATCCTCGGTCAGGATCCGGTAGCTCCGCTCCGCGACCTCCATCTTCCGGTCGGCGTCGACCGCCATCCCCGTCTCGTCGATGACGCCGACCACCAGCGCCGCGCCGTACCGCCTCGCCAGCGGTACCACCTTCGCGAACCGCTCCTCGCCGTCCTCGAGATTGATGGAGTTCAGGATCGCCTTGCCCTGGGAGAGTCTGAGCGCCTGCTCCATCACCTCGGGGTCGGTGGAATCGATCATCAGCGGGACCTTCACCAGCCGGTTGAGTTTTGCGAGGAATGCGGCCATGTCACTGGCCTCGTCCCGCTCCGTGTCCTGCAGGCAGATGTCGAGGACCTGTGCGCCGGCCTTCACCTGGGCACGACCCACTTCAGCGGCGGCCTCGTAATCACCGGCCTTGATGAGGTTCCTGAACTTGCGGCTGCCGAGGACGTTCGCGCGTTCGCCGATGAACAGTGGCCGGTTGTCGTCGGTAAGCTCCACCGCCTCGAGTCCGGAGACCAGCGCGCGCTGGTGGTAAGGCGGTGTGCGCGGGGCGACTCCCGTTACCAATTTCGCAAGAGCAGTGACGTGGGCCGGACCGGATCCGCAGCAGCCGCCCACCAGGTTCAACCAGCCCTCCTCGAGGAAACGCGAGAAGATCCGCAGGAACTCCTCTGGCCCCTCGTGGTAGCAGCCGTCTTCGTCAGGCAATCCGGCGTTCGGGACGCAGGAGGTATACGTCTTCGTCAGGTCCGAAAGGGTCCTGAGGTGATCCACCATCAGGTCCGGACCGGTGGCGCAGTTCAAGCCGAGGTAGAGCAGGTCGGCGTGCCCGAGCGCGGCGGTGAGCGCCTCGACGTCCTGGCCGCCGAGCATCGTGCCGGTGGTCTCGATCGTCACGGAGACGGCCCGCGGGATCCGCCAGCCCGATGCCTCGAATGCGTCCTCGATCCCGATCAGCCCGGCCTTGACGTTCATCATGTCCTGGCAGGTCTCGAGGAGCAGGTAGTCCGCGCCTCCGGCCATCAACCCGAGCGCCTGGACGCGGTAGTTCTCGCGCATCTCCGTAAACGTGGCGCCACCGGTGACCGAGATCGCCTTCGTGGTCGGCCCCATGGAGCCGCAGACGAAACGCAGGCGGCCCGGCTGGTCGTGGCGGGCACAGGCGGCGCGGGCCAGGCGGGCCGCATCCCGGTTGAGTTCGAACGTTCGCCTCGACATCCCGTACTCGGCGAGGACGAGCGGCGTGCCGCCGAAGCTGTTCGTCTCGACGATGTCCGCGCCGGCGGCGAGATAGGTTTCGTGGAGGTGATCGACCGCGTCGGGCCGCGTCACGCAGAGCATCTCGTTCAGCCCCTCGAGATCCGGGCCCCCGAAGTCGTCAGCGGCCAGGGAGAGATCCTGCAGGCCGGTGCCGGTGGCGCCATCGAGCACGAGGATCCGCTCGGAGAGGGAAGCGAGGAGAGCCGCCGTCCGGCCGTCCCGGTCCGCCGCCTTCGCCGGAAGATCGACGTCAGGCATAACGTATTCGGTCACGAAAGCTTGAGCTGGTCCATGAGTCGGCATGCTGCCGTAGAGCTCTGCATGATGTAGAAGTGCGCTGCGGGGACGTCGTTGGCGATCAGGTCCTCGACCTGCCGTTTCGCCCACTCCACCCCGATGTCCATCACGTGTTCGGGTTTCGCCGCCGCCGCCTCATCGGCCAGCGCGGCGGGGATCTCCACCTTGAAGTTCCGGGGGATGCTCGTGAGCTGGCTCTTCAGGGTGAGGATTTTCAGGCCGGGGATGATCGGGACGTCGATCCCGGCCTCGCGGCATTCGGCGACGAAGCGGTGGAAATAGGCGTTGTCGAAGAACATCTGCGTGACGATGTAGTCCGCGCCGGCGTCGATTTTCAGCTTCGTCCGCCGGATGTCCGCGGCGAGGTTCGGGGCCTCGAAGTGCTTCTCCGGGTAACCGGAAACTCCGATGCAGAAGTCCGACGGCGTCGCGTCGAGGAGGTCGTCCTCGAGGTAGTTGCCCGCGTTCATGTCCGTAATCTGGCTGACCAGGTCGACGGCGTATTCGTTGTGCGTGCGACCCGACTGGCGGGGCTTCATCGGACCGTTGTGATCGCCGCGAACCGCGAGGACGTTGTCAATCCCGAGGAACTTCAATTCGATCATGAAGTCCTCGGTTTCCTCCTTCGTGAATCCGTAGCACAGCATGTGCGGCACCGCGTCGACGTTGTACTTGTTCTGGATCAGGGCGCAGATGCCGAGGGTGCCCGGACGCTTGCGTTTGACCTTTCGCCGGATGCCGTCCGCGGTCTCCTCGTAGGCCACCTCCGCGGCGTGGCTGGTGACGTCGATGTACGGCGGGCGGTAGGGCATGACGTCTTCGATCAGCTGGAGCAGACCCTTGGCGTTCCCGCCGCGAAGGGGTGGAATGATCTCGAAACTGATCAGGGGCCGGTCGGCCTGCCGGATGTGATCGATGACCTTCATGTGTTCCGATCCCAATGAAACTCCGTCGCAAGTCCGCTAGATTAGACACCTTCCGCGGGAGAGTCTGTCGAATTTCCGGAGTTGCCTGGCCGGACCGGTGAGGCTGGTGTTGTGGTCGAACCCACGTGAAGGAGAAGTTGGGGCCTTATGCCTACTCCGCTTCGCGCCGGCGCAGCACTTCGCGGAGGACGCGGGCATCCTCCTGGTGCCGCGGGACCTCGATGGAAGCCTTGATGCTGAGCAGGTCCTCCAGGTGGACCCAATGCGCCGGTGCGGTGCCGTAACTGCTCTCGATCCTGCGGTTCCAGGCGGAGTCGAAGTCCACCCCGGAGAGCCTGCGGAGGAGGTCGATCCGGTTCGGGGCTACCCCGATCTGCAGGATCTGATTGTCGGCCCCCGGGTCCAGCAGACCGGGACTCCCGAATTCCGAGAGGGCACGATTGGCGCGCTCGACGTTCTCTTCGTCATCGGCCAGCCAGAGATCGATGTCCTTCGTATAGCGCGGCTTCGCGTGAAAGATGACCGCCATCCCGCCGACGATGAGGTAGCGCACCCGGTGTCGATGAAGCAGGGTCAGCATGTCCTCGAAGTCCGGGACGGCCCTCATGACGAGGACTCGGTCGAAGCCCTGGCAGCCTGCACTTTCGCGACGTCTTCCCGCAGGGCCATGTAGGCCTCGAGGCGCTCCTCCGGAGTCCTGGCCAGCCAGAAGTCGAGGTCCCACGCTTCAGCTTCCGCAAAAGACGATGCCGTGTTGACTTCGATCCGTTCGCGCCGCTCTCTGCCCCGTTCGAGAATGGGATCCGCATTCATGTCCTGATTATACCGAACCTCTCCCCCGCAACGAACTCCGGTGATTCCAACTCCAGGGCGCTGCAACGGATGCACGGAGCCGCAACCACCAGGCTCCGGCAGCTCAACCAATGAGCGCAGGATTGCTCCGGGTCAAATGTTCCAGAGTCCGGCGAAATGATCCTGCCTCCTCCGGTGGTCTGCCTCCTTCCGCGCCGCAGGATATTTCTTGGAAGTACCGCCAGTGGAACTTCCAGTCTTGGTGCTTCCTTGGATGGAATGCACACTTCTCCCGAGGCCCCGATCGTACTCGAGAAGCGGGTCGGAGAGGGTGTCGCCGATCGACCCCCAGCTCATTGAGAGGAAGCAGGCTCTGTCTTGATATTTCAATTAGCCGACTTGCTTTCTTGCAATCTGCCGGTTAGTTTTCTTACAATCTGCCGACATGTCCGAGATGCAGCTGACCTACCGGCAAGCGGAGTCCCGCCTTCTCGAGGCGCTCGCGGACACTCCGGTGGTACTGATCCACGGTGCCCGACAGTGCGGGAAGACGACGCTCGCTCAGATGGTGGGTGCTCCACGGGGGTACACGTACTTCAGCTTCGATGATGCCGCGACTCTCGCTGCTGCCAGGGCGGATCCGATGGGGTTCGTGGCGGATGCTCCGGTGCGGACAGTTCTCGACGAGGTGCAGCGAGTTCCGGAACTGTTCAGCGCCATCAAGATCGAGGTCGATCGAAACAGGGTGCCGGGACGGTTCATCGTCACCGGGTCCACCAATATCCTCTTGCTGCCGAAGCTGGCTGATTCCCTCGCGGGAAGGATGGAGATCCTCCACCTTTTTCCATTCGCTCAATGCGAGATCGGGCAGCGAGAGCCCTGGTTCCTCGACAGCCTGTTCGGCAGATCCTTCGCCATGGACACCTTTGATAGAATGGGGAAGCAGCTTGTGGAGCAGGTCGTGGCGGGTGGATATCCGGCGGCGTTGGTTCGACGAACTGCGGGGCGTCGCGCGACCTGGTACCGCCACTACATCGAGACGCTGGTCGAGCGGGATGTCCGCGATCTTGCGAGAATCCGCTCCCTCGACATCCTGCCGAGGCTCCTGAAGCTCAGCGCCGGACAGACGGCGCAGCTCTTCAACGTGAGCGACCTGGCCAGCCCGTTCCAGGTGAGTCGACCTACGATCCGGGACTACGTGATTTTGCTCGAGCGCGTGTTCCTGCTCGAACTTCTGCCACCGTGGCACACCAACCGTCTGAGTCGGTTGATCAAGACGCCGAAGCTGCATGTGGGGGATACCGGCGTGGCTTGCGCCCTCCTGGGCGTCGACTCCGACTCTCTGGTGCGCGACCGCGAGACCTTCGGGCATCTGCTCGAGACGTTCGTGGTCCAGGAGATCCGGCGCGAGGCCAGTTGGGGCGGGCAGGAGGTCCGACTCCACCACTTTCGGGACAGAGATGGAGTGGAGGTGGACCTTGTCCTGGAGCGCGGCGGCTTCGAGGTGGCTGGAGTCGAGGTGAAGGCGGCGGCCACAGTGACCTCCGCGGACTTCCGTGGCCTTCGGAAGCTCGCCCGGGCATCTGGAGAGCGGTTCCGCGCGGGAGTCGTTCTCTACGATGGCGAGGCGAGTCTCGGTTTCGGGGACCGGCTGTTCGCCGTTCCGCTTCGGGCATTCGTGTCGGGAATTTCGATGAGCCCTTGACCCGCGCGGGAGCAGGAGGAGGGAGGGTCATTTTACCGGAGTCCGTGTCAAGGGAGGTTCGGAGATACGCAGTGACCCTGCGGCCACTGGCGGAGACAGACTGGACTGTGCTGGCGTGTTGGAACAGAGAACGGGCCGGGTTCCAGGGCGCGGTACGAGTACGACTTGGTCCTCGGCGAGGGTGATCACTCGAGGTCGGGCAATGCCTGACCGGCCGTCGCAGCCGACCGGCATCGCCGGCGGCTGATCGGCAGGGCGTCAACCCGAACCAGGCCGGGGAGGTGAAGTCGTGACTGTAGCGACGCGGAGCACGGGCGGCCTGCCGGTCTGATGCGTAGCCTGCTGCCGGCCATCGGGCTGACAATGGCCTCTGTTGGAAGTCTGCTCCGGTCGGAAGACACCCATGGCGTGATGATCGGCATGAGCGCAGGGTTGCTCCGGGTCAAATGTTCCAGAGTCCGGCGAAATGATCCTGCCTCCTCCGGTTTCGTTTGCGATTGCATACCAGGCCTTCGAGGATCGGATCCTGGTCCTGGCAGTCGCCCACCCAGGTCGGAGGCCGCTCTACCGGGAGAGTCGCTCAGATGCCGAGGTTCCGGATGACCCCGGCCGGCGGCTGATGGGCAGGGCGTTCACGTGGACGCTCGCGTTTTCGACCCCGGCGACGGTGGAGGCGAGACCGTGACGGTGCAGTTCTGGAACGACGTGCGCTCTCTGGCCTCCTCTGCCGCGTCGGTCCGCTGGACGGGCTGGCGGAACTTGCCGAATAGACCGCAACGAACAGGTTTCCCTCATCTCTGAACCGGGAGTGCGCACCAGACGGCTCACCATCACCGGGCAGGTGCAAGGTGTCGGCTTCCGGCCCTTCGTCTACCGTGTGGCGGTTCGGCTGTTCGTTTCCGGGACGGTGCGCAACCACCCGGGTGGAGTTTCGATCATCGCGGCGGCCGAGCCGGAGATCCTCGATAAGTTCCAGCGACGACTCCTTGAGGATGCTCCCGCGCTGGCCCGGCCGGAACATCTCGTGGTCGAGGAGGAGTGGGCCGGCGACTCCGGGTATCTCGACTTCCGCATCATCGCCAGTGCTTCGGGTGGACCCGCCGGGCGGATCACGGTGGATACCGGATGCTGCATCGAATGCGTCCTGGAACTGCGGGACGAGGACGACCGCCGCCACGGCCACGCCCTGGTGAACTGCACCGGATGCGGGCCGCGCTATACCATCGCCACCGGAACGCCCTGGGACCGCGCGAAGACAACGATGGCGGAGTTCCCCCTCTGTGATGCGTGCCGCGCGGAGTACGAGGACCCGCTCGATCGTCGCTTCCACGCCGAACCGGTCTGCTGTCCGGATTGCGGGCCCAGGCTTCGCCTCGGTTCCGCCGTTGATCCGATCGCCGCCGCGCTTCAGATCCTCGAGTCCGGCAGCATCCTCGCGGTCAAGGGGCTCGGCGGCTACCACCTTGCGGTGGACGCAGGGGACGACGATGTCGTGATGCGGCTGCGCAAGCTCAAAGGTCGGGACCGGAAACCGTTTGCCGTCATGGTGAGAGACCTCGATGCGGCCCGGGAACTGGTGAAGCTGTCCCCGTCGGCGGGACCCCTGCTCCTTTCTCCCGAGGCACCGATTGTGCTCGCGAATCGGGTCGGCGAGGGCGTCGCCAGGTCGGTCGCGTTCGACTCCCATCGTCTCGGCGTGATGCTCCCGAACACCCCGATCCAGTACCTGCTCGCCGCCGGGTTCGAAGGTCCCCTCGTGATGACCAGCCTGAACCGCACCGACGACCCGCTGGTCAGTGACGATGAGGCCGCCTGCGGCTTCGGGCCGAAGGGGGTCGGTGGCATCCTCCTCCACGACCGGAAGATCCAACGGGCGGTCGATGACTCCATCTTCGCCGACCACTCTTCCGGACCGATGCCGGTGCGCCGTGCGCGGGGCTGCGTGCCCGCGCCGATTCGCCTGCCGATCGCCGCCGCCGAACCCGGCCTCGCGGTGGGGGGAGACCTGAAGAGCGTCGTCGCGGTCGTGCGCGGGGACGAGGCGATCCTCTCCCAGCATCTCGGCGACCTCGAGCACCCTGAAGCCTGCCGGCGATTCCGCGAGACCGTCGCCGACCTGCTCGCGCTCTTCGAGGTGGAGCCCCGCTGGATCGCCGCTGATCTCCACCCCGGTTATCGATCTCGCACCTTCGCCGGGGAGATGGCCGCGGACCTCGGCATCCCCCTTCACCTCGTGCAGCACCACCACGCGCATCTCGCCGCGGTGATGGCGGAGCATGGGCGGGAGGAGCCCACCGTGGGGCTGACCCTCGACGGCGTTGGCTACGGGGACGACGGAACCTCATGGGGTGGGGAGGTGCTCCTCGGGGATCTCTCGAAGTGCGTGCGCGTCGGCCGGGTCCGCCCCCTGCTGCTGCCCGGTGGCGATGCCGCCGCGAAAGAGACCGGGCGGTGCGCGCTGGCCTGGCTCTACGATCTCCTGGGTCCCGGATTTCACGGTCACCCCCTGGCAATCGAGGTGATGCCGGATGCGGAGCGCCGGCGGGCCATGGCGGAGATGCTCGTCGGCGGGATCAACTGCCCAGTCTCCAGCGGCGCCGGAAGGCTCTTCGACGCGGCCGCCGCGCTGACCGGGCGGTGCGCCAGAAACGAGTTCGAAGCTCAAGGCGGGATGGCTCTCGAATCGGCGGCGTCGCGGTCGAAGCGGCGTCCCTCCGGCGAGAGCGTCATCCCCCTCGTCCCCGGGCGCCCGTTCGAACTGGACCACCGGCCCCTGCTCGCGGCGATGATCGAGATGACCCTGGCCGGCGAACCGGTCGAGGACATCGCCTTCTTCTTCCACGACGCCCTGGCCCGGGCCCTGGCTCACGCCGCCTCTTTCGCCGCGCGCGCGGCCACGAACGATACGGTGGCGCTCACCGGCGGCGTCTTTCTGAACGGAATCCTGTCCGACCTGGTCGTTCGTCGGCTCCAATCGGAAGGGTACAACGTGCTTCTGCACCGGGTCGTTCCTCCGGGGGACGGCGGACTGGCGCTGGGGCAGGCGGCGGTGGCCGCGGCGATGGGAAAGGAGTGACGTATGTGCCTGGCGATACCGGCGAAGGTCCTTCGGCGTGAAGGCGACGAGGGGTGGGTGCGCCTTCGCGAGACCGAGTTGAAAGCGAGCCTGGTGCTCACCCCCGAGGCGGATGAGGGGGCGTGGGTGCTCGTGCACGCCGGCTTCGCGATCCAGCAACTGACCGAGGAAGAGGCCCGCGAGACCTTCGAGATGGTGGAGCAGATGTTCGGCGACGAAGAGAGGGCGCCGTGAGTCGGGCCGCGACGATGGCCGCATTCGTCGCTGACCTCGCCGGGCACCTCGACCGTGCCGGCCGGCCACTCAACTTCATGGAAGTCTGCGGCACCCACACCGTCTCCGCCTGTCGCGGCGGCATCCACTCGCTGGTCCCGAAAGGCGTCAGGCTGCTTTCCGGCCCGGGTTGCCCGGTCTGCGTCACCGCGCAGTGCTACATCGACGCCCTGATCGACCTCGGTCGTCGCGACGGAGTGATCCTCGCCACCTACGGCGACCTGGTGCGAGTGACCGGCTCCGGTGGCTCGCTGGAGCGCGCGCGAAGTGAAGGCGCCGCCGTCGAGATCGTTTCGAGCTCGCTCGAGGCGGTGGACCTGGCTGTGCACAACCCCGCCCGTGAGGTGGTCTTTGCCGCGATCGGCTTCGAGACGACCGCCCCGGCGACGGCGGTGGCGGTGGAGATGGCAGCGACGCTCGACCTCCGGAACTTCTCCGCAATGTGCTGCCACAAGCTCGTATTGCCGGCCATGCGCGCGCTGCTCGTCGATCCCGACGTGAAGATCGACGGGTTTCTCTGCCCCGGGCACGTCAGCGTGATCATCGGGGCTGATGCGTACCGCGAGGTGGTGGACCATCATGGCCGGCCGTGCGTGGTCGCCGGGTTCGATCCGCTGATGATCATGGAGGGGATCGTGGCACTCGCCGCGCAGGCCGCCGGCGGCCGGGCGGAACTCGTGAACCTCTATCCTTCGGTCGTGAGTGCGGGCGGCAATCCCGCGGCCCTGGAGCTGTTGGATCGAGTGTTCGAACCCGCCGATTCCATCTGGCGCGCGCTCGGTACGATCCCGGCGAGCGGCCTTGAACTGCGCCCGGAGTACCGGCGGTTCGACGCATTCAGCCGCTTTGGCCTCACGCTGCCCGAAGAGCGGGATATTTCCGGTTGCCGCTGCGGAGAAGTCATCACCGGGAAGGCTGAACCCGCGGAGTGCGGGCTTTTCGGGAAGTCCTGCACTCCCGTCGAACCGGTCGGTCCGTGTATGGTGAGCAGCGAGGGTGCGTGCCGGGCGTGGTATCGATACCGGCGCGCGGAGGTGGTGAGTTGACGGAACGGATCGTGATGGCGCACGGCGGCGGCGGCGAACTTACGGACCTCCTGATCCGGGAGCGGATCCGTCCCCGTTTCGATCTGCCGGACCTCGATGACGCCGCGGTTCTGCCCGAGGTGAGCGGACGCCTGGCCGTCACCACCGACGGCTACGTCGTCTCTCCCCTGGAATTCCCCGGCGGAGATATCGGACGGCTTGCGGTTTGCGGGACCGTGAACGACCTCGCGGTGTGCGGGGCCGAGCCACGCTGGCTGACGCTGTCACTCGTGCTGGAGGAGGGGCTGCCCCTCGAAGTTCTCGAACGAATGCTCGACTCGGCGCGGGCCGCGGCGGAGGAGGCCGGAGTGGCGATCGTCGCCGGTGATACCAAGGTGGTGCCGCGTGGCCAGGCGGACGGAATGTATGTGACCACCGCGGGCGTGGGAGTGTTCCTTCGGGATCCGCTGCCCGGTGTGAACTCGATCGAGGCCGGAGATGTGTTGCTGGTCAGCGGGACCATCGCCGACCATGGGATTTCGGTGATGCTCTCCCGGACGGACCAGCCGCGGCTGCGGAGCGCGATCCGGAGCGATGTCGCTCCGCTGGCGGGGCTGATCGGCGGGCTGCTCGAGGCGGCTCCGCTCACCAGGTTCCTCCGGGATCCGACCCGCGGTGGCCTGGCGGGAGTGGCCGCGGACCTGGCAAGGGACTCCGGGCTCGGCCTGTTGCTCGAAGAGAGTGCTATTCCGGTCCGTCCGGGAACGCAGTGGGCCGCGGAACTGCTCGGGCTCGATGTGCTCACGGTGGCGAACGAGGGCAAGGTGATGGCGGTGGTGCCGGAGACGGATGTGGAAGACGCTCTCCCGGCATTGCGAAACCATCGCCAGGGCGGGAAGGCCGCGGTGATCGGTCGCTTCGTGGATCGGGATCCGGGGCTCGTCGTGCTTCGGACGAAGGCCGGTGGGCGCCGGATGGTCGGAAAGCCCTATGGCGAAGAGTTGCCAAGGATCTGCTGAAACGAGGACTGTCATGATGGAGACCCTCGGGGACCTGGTGCGGGGGACCTGTGATCTCGTTCATCGGGATCGCACCCGGCTGCTCGACGTGGCCCGGATCGTTCAGGAACGGCTGGGCTGCGTGCCCGGATCGGCGATGGACCTGATCGCCTCGCACCTGGACGTCAAACGCATCGACGTGGAGAGTCTGGTCTCCTTCTACTCGTTCCTTTCGAAGGAGCCGGAGGGGAAGGTGGTCATCCGCCTTTCAGACGACGTCGTCGACCGCATGGCCGGCTACGACGCGGTGCTCGCCGCCTTTCGGGACGAACTCGGCATCGGCCTCGGGGAGAAGACCCCGGATGGGAGCATCTCCCTCACGCGGACCGCGTGCATCGGGATGTGCGACCAGGCTCCGTCGGCCCTGGCGAACGACACGGTGCTGACGGATCTTACTCCGCAAGCCGCGCGGGCCATCGTTCGCGGACTCCGCGAGCACGGGGATCCGAAGCGACTGGTGAATCGCCTCGGCGACGGGCAGAACGCCCATCCGCTCGTGTTGTCGATGGTCGGCAATCACATCCGCCGGGCGGGGCCCATCCTGCTCTCCCCCGGTAAGCGCGGGCGGGCGGTGGAACTGACCTTGTCGCTGCACCCGGCCGAGGTGATCCGGGCGATCAAGGCGGCGCGGCTTCGCGGACGCGGCGGCGCCGGGTTCCCCGCCGGAATGAAATGGGAGTTCACGCGGGCGGCGCCGGGCGAGCGGAAGTACATCATCTGCAACGCCGACGAGGGCGAGCCGGGCACCTTCAAGGACCGCGTGCTCCTGACCGAATTCCCGGACCGCGTGTTCGCCGGCATGACCATCGCCGGATACGCGATCGGTGCGGAGGAGGGCATCCTCTACCTGCGCGCCGAGTATGCCTACCTCGTTCCCTACCTCGAGGAGGTGTTGGCAAAGCGTCGCGTCGAAGGTCTCCTCGGCGACCATATCGAGGGCAAGTTCTCGATGAGCTTCGACATTCGCATTCAGCTCGGGGCCGGGGCCTATGTCTGCGGCGAGGAGACGGCCCTGATCTCCTCGATGGAGGGGTTGCGGGGCGATCCGAAAAACCGCCCGCCGTTCCCCGCCCAGAGCGGCTATCTCGGCTATCCGACCTCGGTCAATAACGTCGAGACGCTTTGCTGCGTCACCCGGATCGCGGAAATCGGCGTCGCCACTTTCTGCCAGTACGGCACTGAACAGAGCGCCGGTACGAAGCTGCTCTCCATCTCCGGCGACGTGACCCGTCCGGGCGTCTACGAAGTGCCTTTCGGCGTGACTCTCCGGGAGGTGCTCGTGATGTGCGGCGGCGAAGAGGCCGGGGCGGCGCAGGTCGGCGGTCCGAGCGGTCAGCTGGTCGGCCCGGAGGGGTTTGACCGGGCGATCACCTACGAGGATCTGTCGACCGGTGGCGCGCTCGTGGTGTTCGGGAGGGATCGCGACCTGCTGGCGATGATGTACGGGTACATGGAGTTCTTCGAAGAGGAGAGCTGTGGCTATTGCACTCCCTGTCGCGTCGGCAACGAACTCCTGAAGAATGGTCTCCTGCGGGTTATGGAGGGCCGCGCCGAGCCGGACGACCTCGAGCAGTTCCGGGCGATCGGCAAGACCATGAAGGCGACCAGCCGGTGCGGTCTCGGCCAGACATCCTGGAGGCCGCTCGTGACCGCCCTCGATGCGTTCCCCGATCTGCTCGCCGGGAAGGTCGTTTCGGATCCGGATGGGTTTTGCCGCTCCTTCGACCTGAAGGCGGAGGTTTCACAGGCGGAGGGCATCGCCGGGCGGAAGTCCGAACATGCCGGCCGGAAGGGAGGCGACGATGGGCGCTGAGCTGACCTTCATCCTCGACGGCAGGGAGATCAAGGCCCGTGCCGGCCAGACGATCATCGACGCGGCGGACGAAGCGGGGGTCTACATCCCGAGGCTCTGTCACCTGCCCGGCCTGGAGCCTTACGGCGGCTGCCGCGTCTGTACCGTCACGGCAAACGGGCGCAAGTCCGCCGCCTGCACGCAGCCGGTGACGATGGGCATGGTGGTCGAGAGCGATTCCCTCGAGTTGAACGAATTCCGGAAGAGCATCGTCGACATGCTCTTTGTTTCGGGCAACCACTTCTGCATGTTCTGCGAGAAGAGCGGGAACTGCGAACTGCAGGCTCTCGCCTACCGGTTGGGGATCACCGCGCCGCAGTATCCGTTCCTTTTCCCGTAGCGGGAGGTGGACGCTTCCCACCCGGGCATCCTGATCGACAGAAACCGCTGCATCCTCTGCTCGCGTTGCGTGCGTGCCTCGATGGACCTGGACGGTAAGCGGGTGTTCGGGTTCATCGGCCGCGGCCCGGAACGCAGGATCGCGGTGAACGGGGACGCGATGCTCGCCGGCACCGACGCCGACGTGACCGACCAGGCGCTCGATGTCTGCCCGGTGGGGGCGCTGCTGCGCAAGGGACAGGGCTATCGAGACCCGGTGGGGAAGCGGAAGTTCGACCACGAGCCCATCGGCACCGAGATCGAGGCCCGGGGAGAGGAGGTTTCCGAATGAGTGGGAACGAGAAACCGAAGATCGCCACGACCTCGCTCTGCGGGTGTTTCGGGTGCCACATGTCGCTGCTCGACATCGACCTGCGGATTCTCGACCTCGCGGAAATCGTCGAGTTCTCCCGGTCGCCGATCAACGACCTGAAGACGATCGAAGACCGCGCGGCGGTGGGCCTCATCGAGGGCGGCTGCGCCAACGAGGAGAACGTCGAGGTGCTGCGGGAATTCCGGCGTCAGTGCGACGTGCTGGTCAGTGTCGGCGACTGCGCAATCAGCGGCGGCATCCCCGCGCTGCGGAACACGATTCCCCTTTCGGAGTGCCTGGATGAGGCCTATCGGAACGGCCCTTCGACGGTGAACGAGTCCGGTGATATTCCGAACGATCCGGAGATCCCGCTGCTCCTGAACAAGGTCTATCCGGCGCACGAGGTGGTGAAGATCGACTACCACCTGCCCGGCTGCCCGCCCCCGGCCGATACGCTGTGGACCGCGCTCGTGGCGCTGCTTTCCGGCAAGCCCCTCGACCTTCCCTACAAGCTTCTGAAGTACGACTGATCGGAGATTTTCGTGAGCACTTCGAGCAAGAGCAGGCGGATCGTGATCGAGCCGGTGACCCGGGTGGAGGGGCACGGCAAGGTCACCATTCTGCTCGACGATAACGGCGAGGTGGAACAGGCCCGCCTGCACATCGTGGAGTTCCGCGGTTTCGAGCGGTTCATCCAGGGGCGTCCCTACTGGGAGCTGCCCGTGGCGGTGCAGCGGCTCTGCGGCATCTGCCCGGTCTCCCATCATCTCTGCGCGGCGAAGGCGGTGGACTGGATCGTCGGCGGGGAACTGCTGACGAGAACCGCCGAGAAGATGCGCCGGCTGATGCACTACGGGCAGATCTTCCAGAGCCACGCCTTGCACTTCTTCCACCTCTCGAGCCCGGATCTGCTCTTCGGTTTCGACTCGCCGGTCGAGAATCGTCACGTCTTCGGTGTGGCCGCGGCCTTCCCGGAACTGGCGAAACAGGGCATCCTGATGCGCAAGTACGGGCAGGAGGTGATCCGGCTGACCTCCGGGAAGAAGGTGCACGGCACCGGCGCGATCCCCGGCGGCATCAACAAGAACCTCTCCCTTCCGGAGCGCGACTTCCTGCTCGAGGACCTCGACCGGATGAAGGAGTGGGGGCGCTCCGCGGTGAAGATCGCGAAGGACTACACGCTGGAGAACCTCTCCGACATCGCCGGTTTCGGGACCTTTCCTTCCAACCACCTCTCCATCGTCCGCGCCGACGGGGCCATGGACCTCTATCACGGCGGTCTCCGGGCCATCGACGCCGATGGAAACAGGATCTTCGATCACGTGGACAGCCGGAAGTACCTCGATGTCCTCGCGGAGGGGGTCCGGTCCTGGTCCTACATGAAGTTCCCGTACATCAAGTCGATCGGCCCGCAGGACGGTTGGTATCGCGTTGGCCCGCTGTCGCGAATCAATACCTGCGATTTCATCGATACCCCGGAGGCGGAGGAGTGCCGCCGTGAATTCATGGAGCTCGGAGGCGGCGGTCCGGTCCACGTCACCATGGCTTACCACTGGGCGCGGATGATCGAGCTGTTGCACGCCATCGAGAAGATCGCGGAACTGCTCGACGACAAGGACCTGCAGGGCGAGGACCTGGTGGTCGAGGGCGAGCCGCGAAACGAGGGCATCGCCATCATCGAGGCGCCGCGCGGGACGCTGTTCCACCACTACCGCGTGGGCGACGACGACCTCGTCGAGATGGCCAACCTGATCGTCTCCACGACGAGCAACAACGAGCCGATGAACCGCGCCGTCGAGAGCGTGGCGAAGGAGTACCTCTCCGGCCAGGAGATCACCGAGGGGCTCCTGAACCACGTCGAGGTGGCGATCCGGGCGTACGACCCCTGTCTTTCCTGTGCAACGCACGCGCTCGGGCAGATGCCGCTCACCGTGCGTCTCGTTTCCGCGGACGGGGATGTCATCGATGAGAGGACCCGCAACTGATGCCGGCCGGCACGGCACTGGTGATCGGTTACGGCAACCCGGGCCGGAAGGACGACGGTCTGGGACCGGCGCTGGCCGAGGCGGTGGTCGCGCGCGGATTCGCCGGGGTGTCCGTCGAGCAGAGCTACCAGCTCATGGTGGAGGATGCCGCCCGGGTGGCGGAGCACGATCTCGTGGTCTTCGCCGACGCGCACCACACTTGCGAGCCGCCCTTCCTGCTGACGGAAGTGGAGCCGGATCCGGCGCCGGGATTCTCGACGCATTCCGCTTCGCCGGGGGCGGTGTTGTCGCTCGCGCGCGAGCACTTCGGAGCGACCGCCAGGGCCTACGTCCTCGGCATCCGGGGCTACGACCTCGAGTCCTTCGAAGAGGGGCTCACCGACCAGGCGAGGGCGAACCTCGATCAGGCGATAGACTTCATCGGGCCGTTCCTCGAGGCAAGGGGCGAACATGACTGATCAGAAGAAGGTCATCCTCTACATCGACGACGACCAGGACTACCTGGACATGCTGCGCGCCATCCTCGAAGCGGAAGGCTACGAGATGGTGGAGGCCCGGAGCGCCGAGGAGGGGCTGCAGCTCTTTCGCGAGGTCGAACCGGACCTCGTCATCGTGGACCTGATGATGGAGGAGGTCGATTCCGGGACGAGCTTCGTGAAGGACCTGAAGGTCGCCGGCGCCGGCGTCCCCGTCTACATGCTGAGTTCGGTGGGCGACAACCTCTCGATGACGGTGGACCCGGGGCAACTGGGCCTGGACGGGGTCTTCCAGAAACCGATCGACGGCCGGACGTTGCTGACGGTGCTGAAGGTGAAGCTGGGGTAGCAGAGGTGCCGATCCGGAACGGGACGATGGAGCTCAGCCGAACAGTGCTCCGGTCTGCTCCGAGAAGTCACCCAGCAGGTCTTCCACTCGCACTGCCGGCGCCTTGATCTGAACAGCCCGGCATCGGGGTTTCACATAAAGAGCCTTCTTGCTCGCGATCATCATGATCCTGCCTCCACTGCGGCACCGGTGCGTTTCGGCGAGCCCGCAATGCTCGAAAACGCGAATACGGAGATTGGCGCCCTCCGTACCCTTCCCTCTGAGCCACGCGATTCACGCAAGCTCACCGGTAAATGGCCGAAATGCGGGCCTGCTTTGAAAAAAAACGGGGAATTGCGTGGGTGGCTGCTCGTCGGCGCCGCGGAAACTCATCCATCCCGGGCCGCCTCGGGGCCCGCGGTCGGCTCGTAGCCTGGTCGGAACCGGGCAGTCTTGCCCCTCCCCGGACTATCCCCAGAGCCCGGTGTGCTCGAGGAACCGCACCGATTGGTCGCACAACTTCACGTAGCGTTCGAGAGGAAACTCCTCGAGGGTCAGGCCGATCCGGCCGAGCGCCGCGAGTACGTGGAGCGATGCGTCACCGGGGCTCAGGTTCAACGCGGCGGTGTACGCCCCGAGGTGCCGGCGTGCGCGCGCCAGTCCCATGGTCGAGGACATGCAGTATCGGATGAGGTCGAAGTACGGTGCGCCGTGGAACCGCGCGCCGCCCCAGTCGATGACCCGGAAGCCGAAGGGGTGCGCCAGGCCGTCCCGCCGCCGTGGGCAAAGGAGAATGTTGCCGAGCCAGAAGTCGGAGTGCTGCAGCACCGTGACCGGTGGGTGTGCTCCCTGCTCCAGGACGCCGAGGGCACGGCCGGCGGCCGAGCGGACGGGCTCGGGGAGGGCTTCGTGCTCCACCATCGATTCGAGCGGAAGCCGGAGGTACCGGTGGATCCGCTCCTCGTCCTCGAGCCGGTGAATCGACTGCAGCGCCACGGTCCGCAGCCACCCGCAGACGCGGGGGATCAGCATCTTCTTCTGCACGCCCCGGATGAGCCGGGACTTGCTGAGTGCACGGAATTCCGGCCAGACCGCGAAGCTCAGGCCGCGCCGACGACCGCTCTCGAGCGGTTCCGAAACGACCTCGGCGCAGCGACCGGAGAGAGTGGAGCGCGCCCGGACCGCATTCCGCACCGCTCGCTCCACGGCATCCGGAAACGCTCGTTGCGAGATCATCAGGACGGCGTTGTGTTCCGGTCGGACACCGGGAAGATAGAGCTTGGTGGCGCTATCGTCGACCTCCCGCTTGAAGTCCGGGGTGTCGATCTCCGTGAGCGCCCGCGGGTCGTACCGGCCGTCGGACCGCCGGCTGACGTAATCGATGATCTCGCGGATGCAGCCTTCGGGATCGGTGCTCTCCGGGTTCGTATTCAAGTCCGGTCGGCCTTGCCTGCGAGGAAGACGAGGGAGGGCGCGAACCACAACTTGGCCCGGAACGGGATCTTTGTGAGGAGCACCCGGGTGGCCCGGCCGGAAGAGAGCAACTCCTGGTCCTCCCTCAGTCTTGCCAGCTTCTGCTCCGGAATCACCTCGAGCGCTTCGAGACGACCGCACCGTTTCGCGATGGCCCGGGTGTGCTGGCCGAGGCTCGCGCCGATCTCGAGCACTCGGGAGTCGCTCCTCAGGTCGAGGAGGTCGAGGTACGGCATCCGGGACGTACTGGTGACGTGGGCCGGGTTGTCGAGCACCGTCTCGAAGGCCTGCTGATAGCCGTCGGCACGCGCCACCTCGATCAGCCGGCGCCGGTGTGCGGGATGGGGAGAATCCCAGGTCTGCCGGGAGAGGAAACTGGCGACACCGTGCCGGACGGCGTAGGTGTGCCCGCCGTCGGTGGTCGTCAGGCCCGACTCGGGATCCACTTCGAGCGATGCCCGGGTCTGGGGACAGGCCAGAAGAGACAGACTCTCCTCACTGATTTCCAGATCAACCGGCATGACGTGCCTTCCCTTCCCCGTGATGATGGCCTTGCATGGGAAACGTGCCAGGAGCAGGAACCTTGACCGTACTATCGGTATCCAGGGCGGGGGCCTTGAATTCCATGGACCGGATTTCCAACCTGCTCCCGGATCGGAGAGGGCCTGTGAAACGGAATATCGAGTGGGACGAGAAGATCGACGGCGGAGTCAAGCGCACCGTCCGGATCAGCTTTCCCGGCAAGCGGATCGTCAAGTGGCAGTTCAAGCGATCCGACCGGGAAGGGTGGGATTACGACTCCCCGCCGACCGCCGAAGACTGGCGGTATCTCGAGGAGCGGCTCGAGGGCATGGTCAACCGGCGCCGGGCCAAGTACGAGACTCTGGAACTCGTCCGCAAGCTGCGGCGGAAACTGGAGGAGTGAAGCTTTGGAATTCACCATCCGGGATGAGTACATCGAGCTCTGCAAGCTCCTGAAGGCCGCCAATCTCGTCATGTCCGGTGGGGAGGGAAAGCGGGTGGTGGCCGAGGGCATGGTCACGGTGGACGGTGAACTCGAGACGCGCAAACGCTGCAAGATCCGCCCGGGACAGATCGTCCGCTTCGGCGACCGGGAGATCGAGGTGAGGGGAGAACCCGATCGTTCGTGATCTGCTCCTCGGGGAGTATCTTCCCCCCCTCCTGGCGGTCGCGGCGAAACCGTCGACCCCGATCAACGGGCAAGGAGCCAACCGGGTATGGGTGACTACGGGAAAGGGCTGAAGCGAGAGGTCGCGGAGGTGAAGTTCCTGATCCACGACCTGCGCGTGGAGCGGTTCATCAACGAGGTGATTCACTTCCACGTCACCCTGA
>JAJSAM010000015.1 GCA_024274785.1 Planctomycetota bacterium
CCTGCCCCGGCGCAAAAGAGCCCCGATCGCCCTGGCCCGCAGGTCGAGTGCCGCGTGGAATCCCGAATGTGCCGCGATGCTCCTTCACCTTCAGGACCGCGGGTCGTTTTCCGGCACAGGCGGGACTGGTCGAGACGGCGCCCGACCATCCGAAGGAACGGGAGAGAGTTCAGCCTGAAGCGGGCTAGTACATCGCCCGGTCCGGATTCGCCAGCCAGGTGGTCACGATCTCGCCGGCCTGCGGGGATGGCATCTGGACCGGAATGGGGGAGTGGGCGGCGCCCGGGTCGGTCATCATTTCGTAGAGATGGGCGTCCTGGAAACCCATGCGCTCGGCGTCATCGCTCGTCAGGGCGTAGTACACCCGGTCGATCCCCGCCCAGTGGGCCGCGGCCAGGCACATGGGGCACGGCCGGCAGGTGGAATAGAGGACGTACCCCTTCAGGCTCACCTTGCCGAGGGAGGCGCAGGCCGAGCGAATGGCCACCACCTCCGCATGGGCGGTGGGGTCGTTGGTGGGCACGACGGCATTCACTCCCTCGGCGACCACCTGAGCCCCGGTAACGACCAGCGCCGCGAACGGCCCGCCCGCGGTGTCGCGGATGTTCGTCAGGGCCATGCGCACCGCCTGCTCCATCAGGGCGCTTTGGGGTCCGTTGGCGTTCATGGTGGCCTCCTGTCATCGGGCGGAAACGGGCCATGGAAGTGTAGCGTCGAAGCCGATCCGCCACCAGCGGCTGAAGGCGCGCCGGACGGGAGCCGGCCGGTCAGCCGAGCAACGCCCCGTCGAGCAGCGTGAGCACCTCTGCGGCGGGCGCCGGAAGGAAGAGATGCTCCCCCTTCACGCAGTCTTTGTGAGGATCCACATTGATGATGACCACCGCCGGGTTCACCGCCCGTACCCATTCGAGCAGGATGGAGAGCACGCTGACTCCGCCGGAGCAGCCGACGACGAGCACCACGTCCACGCCGGCCTCGATGAAGTGCTCGACCCGCAGCAACCGGTTGCCGGAGTCCATCCGTCATTCGCATCGCCGGATCGTAGCAGGTACAAACTCCCGCGGGGCGATGTTGCCGGTTCGCGCATCGCGGCCGATCGGAGCCTGAACTTGGTACCTGGTTTCACATCCCTGGGATCCCGGCGCGCGGCCATCCTCGTCGCCGGTCTGGCACTCCTCGCTTACCTGCCATCCCTCTTCGGGGATTTCGTCTACGACGACGTCCGCTTCGTCGAGACAAATGCGGCGGTCCACGCGCTGTCACCCGCGATGGCCATCTCCTGCTTCACTGATCCGACCACCGTCGATCCGGACGCCTTCAAGGGGATCTACCGGCCGCTGCGGACGCTCGAATTCGCCATCGACCGGGCGGTTTCCGGCGGCCGGCCGTGGTTCTTCCATCTGCGCGGCATGATCTGGCATGCGCTCTCCGCGGTGCTCGTCCTCGGGCTGTTCCGGCGGCTCTCCGGAGCGCCACCGGGTGAGGCGCCGGCGGCGGCGTGGTGCGGGGCGCTGCTCTACGCGCTTCACCCGGTGCACACCGAGTGCGTGGCCTGGATCTCGAGCCGGGGCGATCTCCTCTGCGCCGTGTTCTTTCTCGCCGCCCTCACTTCGCATCTCGACGGTCACCGGATCCGCGCGGCGCTCCTGCTTCTCGTCGCGATCTTCGCCAAGGAGGTGGCGGTGGTCTTCGCCGGGGCGGCGCTGCTCACCGATCTCTACCGGCGCGACAAGCTCCGTTTCGGCTGGTACGGCGTCTACGGCGCCATCGCGGCCGGGTTCACGGCGCTCTGGTTCTTCCTGGTGGCCGGGGGCGAACCGGGGGAGATGGGGCAGGTCTCGGCGTGGTGGGGCGGGTCGTACCTGATGAATCTCGCCACCATGGCCAAGGGCTTCCTCTACTACCTGAAGCTCCTCGTCCTCCCGGTGAACCAGGCCGTCGCCTACCACCTGCCCGCCCGGTCGACGCTCGACTCCGGCACGGTCGTCTCGATCATCGCGGTCCTGCTCATCGCCGTCGGGGCGCTCATTGCCTCCCGCAAGACCCGGTTCGCACTCGGCTGGTTCCTCGTGACGATCTTTCCGGTCTCCAATCTGCTCATCCGCCTGGTCATCCCCACGGAGGAGCGTTTTCTGCTGCTCCCCTCGATCGGATTCTGCTTCGCCGCCGGATGGCTGCTGGCCCGGACCCGGATCAGCGCGATCGTATTCCTCTGCTGCTTCGCCCTGACCTTCTCCCGCACCTTCGATTGGCTCTCGGAGGACGCGCTCTGGCAGTCCTCACTCGCCGTCACCGAGTCCCCGAAGGGGCTTCGCTACCGCTCCGACATCGAGACGAGACGGATGGAGCAGACCCGCGACCGCGCCGACGCGGAGCAGGTGGTCAGGACGACGGACGCCTTCTTCGGGTACTACCTGAAGAACATCCAGCTCGCCCCGGAGGGAACGCCGGGAGCGATGTTGGTCTCCGCCACCGACGCCGGCCCGCTGCTGCTCAACAAGGCGAAGGCGTTGCTGCTCCTCGGTCGCTACCGGGAGGCGCTCGACGCAGCCCTGTCCGCAGCCGATTTCGGTGGCCTTTCGGAGGGGCGTCGCCTGGCCGAGGCCGCCCGGGAGCGCCTCCGCTGAGGGTTTCGGCGTAGACGTGGCCGAGCGACTCGATGCTCATGGGCTCTCTTCCCCTTCCGCGCGGTGGTTCAGGTCGTAGAGCGGGTGCTCCCGCAGCTTGCGATGGAAGCTGCCGGTGAGGAGCCAGCGGACACATCCCCGCAGGTCCTCGAAAGCGAGGTAGAGCGTCGGCAGGAGCACCAGCGTGAGCACGGTCGCCAGCGCCAGCCCGAAAACGATCGAGATGGCCATCGGGATCAGGAACTGCGCCTGGAAGCTCCGCTCCAGCATCAGCGGGCCGATTCCGAAGATCGTGGTGATGGAGGTCAGGAGGATGGGCCGCAGACGGGACTTGCCTCCCTCGATGATCGCTTCGAAGGTCCCCACGCCCGCGCGGCGGCGACGGTTGATGAAGTCCACCAGAATCAGGCTGTCGTTCACCACGATACCCGCCAGCGCCACCGCCCCGATCATCGAGAGGATGGTGAAGGGATAGCCCATGATCAGGTGGCCGAGGACCGCCCCCACGAAAGCGTAGGGGATGGCGGCCATGACCACAATCGGCTGGACGTAGGAGCGGAAGAGCATGGCAATCAGCGAGTAGATGATCAGGAGCGCCAGCGGGAAGAGGATCTTCAGGGATCCGACCGACTCCATGGTCTCCTTCTTCTGGCCTTCGAAGGAGACCGTGACGCCGGGGAACAGATGGCCGATGCCGGCGAGCTTGTCACCGAGTTCACCGGTGATCCGGCTCGAGTTCGTGACCTCGTCATCCACTTCCGCCGTCACCGTGACCGCGCGTTTCCCATCCGCCCGGACGAGCGAGGAGTACCCGCGTTCGGTGGTGAGCAGGGCCACCTCGGAGAGAGGTACGCGTGCGCCGGTGGGAGTCTGCAGGCGGAACCGGCCGAGGTCGGCGATGTCGCGCCGCGCCGCCTCCGGCAGCACCACTCGCACCGTGATCTCCTCGTCCTCCTCCTGCAGATCCTGCACCTCGAAGCCGAAGAGGGCATGGCGCACCTGCAGGGCCAGATCCCGCGTGGTGAGGCCGAGCGCCCGCGCCGTGTCCTTCAGCGCCAGCCGGACCTCGAGCTTGCCCTCGGTCAGGTCGTCCTCGATTTCGCTGACCCCTCGATAGCCCGCGAGGAGTTCCTTGACGTACTCCGCAGCCCGGTTCGCGGCGTCCAGGTCATCGCTTCGCAGGCGGATTTCGATATCCTTGCCGGCGGGGCCGCCGCCGCGGCCGACGATCCGCAGACTCGTCACTCCGGGGATCCCCGCGGATCGCAGGCGCCACGCCGCAATGATGGCCTTCGAGTTCCGCTGTCCGAGCTTCTCCCTCTGTTCGGCCGCCACGAGCTCGATCACGAGCTGTCCCACGGTGGCCGGGTCGGCGGGCGTGACCCTGCCCCGATCGTCGAACGCCGATCCGACCGTCGAAAACACGGTCCTCGTTTCCGGGCAGGAGAGCGCCATGGTCTCGATCTGCTGGATGACGTCGAGGGTGCCGCTTTCGGGAGTGCCGGCGGTCATCTCCAGGGTGATCGAAATCGTCTCGGCGTCCGTCTCCTGGAGAAGGACGAACGGGACGATGCCCCCGGCGACCAGTCCGATGACGGCGGCAGAGAGACCGACCGCCGCGGCCATCGACGCGTACCGCCACCTCAGGACGAACCGCAGCACCTTCTCGTAGACCGCGGGCATGCGCACGTCGAGGATCTCGCGCTGCTTTTTTCGGAAAGCCATCCAGGAGCGGCCGACGGCGCCGAACCGAGGCGGCAGCGAAGGATCCCGGATCTTCTGATGGCCGAGGTGGCTCGGGAGGATGATGAACGCCTCGATCAGCGAGACCATCAGGGCGGCGCTGACGACGATGGGCAGGACGCCGAGGAAGGTCCCGATCCGCCCTCCCATGAACATCAGCGGCAGAAACGCGGCGATCGTGGTCAGCACCGCGGCCAGGACCGGCTTCGCCACCTCGTTGGTGCCGGCGATGGCCGCTTCCGGCGGGGATAGACCTTCGGCGATCTTCGTATAGAAATTCTCCCCGATGACGATGGCGTCGTCGACGATCAGTCCCAGCACCACGATCAGCCCGAAGAGCGAGAGCAGGTTGATCGAGGCGTTGAACACGTGCATCAGCATGAAGGTGCCGAGGAACGAGATCGCGAGCCCCACGCCCACCCAGAGCGCCACCCGGAGATCGAGGAAGAACGCCAGCGCGAAGAGCACCAGGATGATCCCCAGCCGGGCGTTCCGCGTCATCAGGTCTAGGCGTTGTTCGATGAACCGCGCGAGGTCGGTGGTGACCTCCAGTTCAAGGGCGCCGCCGAGCCGCGTGGGATTGTCCGCGACGAACTTCTTCACTGCCTTGCTGATGCGGACCGCGTCCTGCTCCGGAGTCTTGAAGACCGTGACCAGGGCGGCGGGTCTTCCCGAGAAGCGGCCGCGCTCGACCCGGTCCTCGAATGTCTCCCGGACTTCGGCGACGTCACGCAACCGGATGGCGGTGCCGTCCTCGCGGCTGCGAATGACCATTCCCTCGAGCTCCGAGGCCCGGTTCTTCTCACCCACGGTCCGGACTCGTACGTTGCCCTGCCTGCTCTTCAGTTGCCCGCCGGGGAGGTCCAGGTTCGCCATGGCCATGGTTCGGCCGACCTCCTCGAAGGTCAGCTGGTGCTCCTCCAGCTTCTCCGGCCAGACCTCCGCCCAGATCTCGCGGTCGCGGATGCCGGAGAGCACCACTTCGGTGACCAGGGGAAGGTCGAGCAGGTCGTCCCGCAGCTTCCTGGCGGCATCGCGGAGGGACCGCTCCGACACTTCACCGAAGATGACGACGCCGATCACCGGCAGCGTGGGGCGCATCTCCTTGATCTCCGGGTCCTCCGCGCCGTCCGGGAGGTCCGGTTTCACCTTGTCGATCTCGCTGCGGAGGTCGTTCAGCACGCGCTGGCGATCGGCCCCGTCCTCAAGGCGGACCTGGATCACCGTGACGCCTTCGAGCACGCGCGACGTGATCTCCTTCACTTCGTCCACGTTCTCGATCTCCCGCTCGATGCGGCGGGTGACCGACTTCTCCACCTCTTCCGGCGTGGCGCCGGGGTAGGGCACGGTGATGGCGACCATCTCCGGGACCGCGTTCGGGAAGAACTCCCGGACGAGGTTGAACCACCAGTAGATGCCCGCGATGATGATGAACCACATCAGGAGGTTCACCGTGACGGGGTTCCTGACGGAGAAGCGCGCGAGGTTCAACGCGTCCCTTCCTCGTCCACGATCTGAACGCGGGATCCGTCGGCAATCTGCTCGAGGTTGGTGATGACCACCAGGTCGCCTTCCGTCAGCCCGGTCCGGATCAGGGCCTCCTCCGGCAGCAGGCGTTCGACTGCGGGGATCAGCTCCTCGATCACCGCCTCCCCGTCTTCAGCCCGTCTCGCCAGGTAGATTCGATGCCCGACGAACGCCGCCCGGGGAATCGGGATGACACCCTCGTGAACCAGCCCGCCCACCCGCGCGATCACGAATGCGCCCGGGGCCACCGGAGGCGTCTCCCCGGCCCCGCTTTCGATGACCAGGTAGACCAGGAAGGTGCGATCCGCCGTCCGCACGGTGGGGGAGACCCGCGCGACCTTGCCCTTCCAGACCACCTCGCCACCCTCGGTGAGCCGGATCCAGGCCCCGGCGCCGGGGCGCACTTCCCCGAACTGCGAGGCTCCGAGCGCCACTGGAATCTCGATCCGCGAGAGGTCGACGATCTCGAACAGCGCTGCTCCCGGGGCGACCTGGGCTCCGACCCGGGCCATGCGGTTGAGGATTCGCCCGGCATAGGGCGCCCGTACCACGGTGCGCTCCAGGTCGAGCTTCGCCCGGTTCCTCGCCGCGGTGGCGGCCTTGATCTCCGCCTCGGACCGGGCCAGTTCCTGGGTGGTGGAGGACTCCGAGGCTTCGAGGGTCAGGAGCTGTTTCTCGGTCAGGCTGGTACTGATCCGCTGGCGGTCGAGTTCGCTCCTGGTGACGACCCCCTCCTCCGCGAGTTCCTTGACGCGATCCAGCTCCCGCTGCGAGGCCTCGAGGTCTTCGCAGGTGAGAGTCAGGCGGCGGGCGATGCTCGCCAGGTCGCTCTTGAGCCGGGTGATCGATGTCTCGGCCTGGGACAGACGCGCTTCCGCGGATTCGAGGGCCCGCTCGTAGTCCCGGGGGTCGATGTAGACGAGTTCCTCGTCCTTGTCGACCGCAACGCCCGCCTCGAGGGCGCGGGAGACCCAGCGGACCACGCCGCCGACCTCCGCTCCGATCTTCGTCTCCCGCAGGGCCCGGGCGCGGCCGTAGCCGGAGAGAACCTCGCGATAGGGCCCGCGCTTCGCCACGATCACCTTCACCGCGGTACGCGGCGGCGTACCCGGCGCCCTGATCGCCTTCTTCGTCATCTCCACGAAAAAGAAGAACATTCCGCCGCCGGCGGCGAGGAAGACGAGCACCAGCACCAGGGAGACGATAATCCGGGAGCCAATTCGGGAGCTAGCTGCGGGGGGCATCAGACCCTTATACCCCAGTCGGGAATTTGCCGCAAATGACTGAGAAACAGTCGGATCCCTGACGTTAATAAGAGCGGTGAAGGCCCCTGCAAGGAGACTCAAATGTACAAGTCGGTTTTGCTGCTGCTGATCGCCGCTCTGCTCGCGCCCATGGCGTTCGGGGGCCCGGATCAGGCTTCCGTCGAGTACCGGGAGAAGGTTGCCGCGCTCGAGCAGGGAGACGTGTCGGGGCACTATCTGCTGGGCCTCTGGTGCCGGCAGCAGGGTCTGTCGGACGAGGCGCGGCTTCAGTTCGACAAGGTGATTTCGCTCTCTCCGGACCACCGCGGCGCCCGCCGGGAACTCGGTTATGAGCGCAGCGACGGACGCTGGCTCACGCACGATGAGGCGATGCGGGCCAAGGGCCTGGTCTTGCACGACGGTGCCTGGATGCTCCCGGAAGAGGTAGAGCGCCTGCTCCTCCCGGCCATCGAGAAGAAGAAGCTGAAGGCCGAGCAGGTGCGCGTCCGGAAGCTCCTGAAGACCATGCAGGCGGGCGAGCCCCGCGTGGAGCGCATGGCGGTGAAGGCGCTCGACGGCATCGAGGACCGGTACAAGGTGGAGCCCATGTCCTATGCGCTTCGCTACCCGGCGGAGAACGTCCGCGTCTTCGTCGCCGGGGAACTGGGGCGGATCAAGGACCAGCGAGCCCTGCGGCCACTGATCTATCGAAGTCTGGTCGATCCCTCGGAGCCGGTCCGCAACGCCACCCTGGCGGCGGTCGTGAACTTCGGTGATCCGAACACCGTTGCTCCCTACATCAAGGCGCTCGGTTCCCCGAACCAGTCCGTCCGCATCAACGCCGCGAAGGCGGTTGGTGAACTCGGCGACATCCGCGGCGTGGAGTACCTGGTCTACCACCTCTCCGCCCACGGCGGCGGCGTCGGCACCAGGAGCCACATCTACCTCGCGAACCAGCTCTCGTTCATCCAGGACTTCGACGTGGAGGTGGCCCAGACCGCTTTCATCGCCGACCCCATCGTGGGCATCATCCAGGAGGGCATGGTCCTCGACGTGAAGGTGATCTCCACCAGTCGCGAAGCCGACATCCTGGAGCGCCGGGTTATCCGCCACTCGCTGAAGAAGCTCACCAGCGAGGACTTCGGCGAGGACGCCACGGCCTGGGCGAAGTGGTGGGTCGAGAACAAGGAAGACCTGCTGGCCGAAGCCGACTGACTGGCTGGCAACTTCCGCTCCGACCGGGTCCCGCGCGAGAGTGCGAGGCCCGGTTATCGATTCCCGGGGAGTCGGGCGACGGGGGCGCCTGGCCGGACCGTCTTCACGATCTCCACCGGGTCGGCCGGGTTCCGGGCTCGCGAAGGAAAACCCCTCGTCGCTCGGCCGACCACACCCACCCGCCCATTTTCCCCGGAAGTTCCGCCTGTGCCGGGAAACCGCGGGCGGTCCGGACACCGGGGCCGTGTCGGACGTGTCGCGGCGGATTGAGGTCTGCTAATCTCTGGCATGGGCCGAAACATCCTCATCCGGGGCGGCGTCGTATTGCTGTTCCTGCTGGTGATCGCGTATGCGGGCTTTTCGCTCGTCGAAACCCGGCGGACCGTGCTCGCCGCGACCGAGGCCGAGGGGCGGGCGCTCCTGACCGCGGTCTCGGCGGGAATCGAGCGGTCGCTGCTCGCGAGCCGGGCGGTGGAAGGACTGCTGGCCGATCGATTGCTCTCGCTCGCCCGTGATGTCGGCCGGGACGTGGAGGGGAGCCCCGGGCGCGAAGAGGCGATCCTCAGGAGATTCGTGACGCGGGAGCACCTGAAGGGAGCGGTGCTCGCCGGGTTCGACTTTTCCGTGGTGGTTTCCACCGGACCCGGGCCGCGTGCGGAGCGTCATCCCGGCAACTCTCCGATCGGCTCCTCGCGACTCACCCCGATGGTGATCGAAGACCTGATTCGTCGCGCCCGGCGGGCGGGCCTCGGTGCGCAGGACTCCGTGGTGGTGGGATTTGGAGAGAGCCCTTTCGGGTCGTCGGTGGAGTTCCTGGTGGGGGTCCGGTTGCCGCAGACGGGGCGGTTTCTCCTCTTGCGTCAGAATGCCGACACCCTGCGCGGGCTTCGGGAGAAGGCCGGCGTGCAGCGGCTGATCGAGGCCTCTGCGAAGTCCCCCGCCATCTCCTATCTCCTGCTGCATGACGCCGAGGGGCGGATTCTCGCCGCCTCGGATCCCACCCGGGTGGGTGATCTCGTCGCCCCGCTCCCTCGCGATGCCGACTGGAGGCCGGAGGGCGGGACGGAGGTGCTGGACGTTTCGGTGCCGGCCTCGTGGCCCGGGTCCGACGGGGGTTCGCTCCGGGTGGGGCTCGCCAAGGGGCCGGTGCAGGCGATCCTGGTCCGCGGCAGACGGAGCATCCTGCTCTTCACGGCGATCGCCGTGCTGGTCGGGGCGGTGGGCGCGGTGGCGCTGGTGCTCGTCTCGCGCTCTTCCGGCAGGAAGCAGGCGGCGCTCGAGGAGGAACTGCGGCGGAGGGAGCAGGCGGCGGTGCTCGGCCGGATGGCCGGAGCGGTCGCCCACGAGGTGCGCAGCCCGTTGAACGCCATCTCCATGGCCGGGCAACGGCTCCTGCGGGCCGCGGGTGACGATCCGGATGCGCGAGAGATCCTCGAGTCGATCAAGCGGGAAGTCGCGAGGCTGAACCGGACCGTGGAGGACTTCCTCGACCTCGCCCGGGAGCGGCCGTTGCAACTCGGTGCGGTGGAGCTCGGCCCACTCGTCTCCGAGATCGTGGCGGCGGAGGCCCCGGCGGCCCGCGTGCTTCCGGGTGAAGATGGCCACCCGGTTCGCGCCGACCGCGAGGAACTTCGCCGCGCTCTCGGCAACCTGGTTCGGAACGCGAAGCAGGTGGCGGGTGAAGAGAAGGTGGTCGTCTCCTGGCATCACGATGAGAATGGCACGGCGATCGAGGTGCGTGACGGCGGCCCGGGCGTCCCGGACGGTGAGCGGGAGCGCATCTTCCTCCACTTCGTGACCCATCGCACCGGAGGAACGGGCCTTGGTCTGGCAATTGCGCGGCTGGTGGCCGAACGCCATGGCGGCGAACTCACCGTGGACGATGCGCCCGAGGGCGGCGCCCGGTTCACGCTGACGTTGCCGCCGGGAGATCCGGCATGAGCGAACGAGCGACCATTCTGGTGGTGGAGGACGACCCCGCGCAGCGTGAACAGCTGGCCGGGTTTCTGCGCGGGCTGGCCACGGAGGTGATCGAGGCCGGCGATGCCGCGGCGGCCCGGACGCTGCTCTTCAGTTGGACGGTCGACGTCGTGGTCACGGATCTTCAACTCCCCGGGGACTCCGGACTCGACCTGCTGCGGACGGCGCGGGAGGCGAATCCGCTCCTCGACTTCATCGTCATCACCGCCTATGGCACCGTCGAGAATGCCGTCGAAGCGATGCGGCTCGGCGCGTTCGATTTTCTCGAGAAGCCCCTCGACCTGGATCTGCTGGAGCTTCGGATCCGGCGAGTGCTCAAGATGCGCAAGCTCGACCGCGAGGTCCGGTTGCTGCGGGATCGGCTGCGGGAGCGCATCGACATCGAGGGTTTCGTCGCCGAGTCCGGGGCGATGCAGGAAGTGCTCAGCGTGGTACGCCGGGTGGCCCCGACCGGGACGACCATCCTGATCCTGGGAGAGAGCGGCACCGGCAAGGAGCGCGTGGCCGAGGCGATCCACGCCCAGAGTCCCCGCGCCGACGGACCCTACGTTCGGGTGAATTGCGCGGCGTTGCCCGAAGGCCTCCTCGAGACCGAGCTGTTCGGACACGTGAAGGGCGCGTTCACGGGGGCTCACGCGGATCGGGTAGGGCGCTTCGAGGAGGCGGACGGGGGGACGCTTCTTCTGGACGAGATCGGTGAGATTTCTCCGAATGTGCAGGTGAAGCTCCTCCGCGTGCTGCAGGAGAAGGAGATCGTCAGGGTGGGGGACAACATCGCCCGGTCGGTGGACGTCCGGGTGATCGCGGCGACGAACCGGGACCTCGAACAGGATGTTCAGGATGGGCGGTTTCGGGAAGACCTGTTCTATCGAATCCAGGTGATCGGCCTGGTGATTCCACCGCTCCGGGAGCGTCGGGAGGACATCGCCGCCCTGATTCCGCTCCTGCTCGACCGGTTCGCCCGGGACTCCGGCACCGGTGCTCGTCACATCTCCCGCGAGGCCCATGACCTGCTGCTCGGCTATAGCTTTCCAGGGAACGTACGCGAGCTGATGAATATCCTCGAGCGGGCGGTGATCCTCTCCACCGGCGAGCAGATCGGCATCGGCGACCTGCCGGAACGGGTCAGCCGCCCGCCGGAGTCGGAAACCGCGGAAGCGCAGCTCGATGGTCGGAGCCTGCCTGAACTCATCGAGGAGATCGAGCGCAGGGCCATCCGGCGCGCCATGGCCGAATCCGGCGACGTGAAGGCCCGGGCGGCGCGATCACTTGGTCTCCCCGAGCGCGTTTTGCGGTATAAACTGAAGAAGTACGACCTGTAGCGGCCACATCGGGATCCGACAATAACGTCGGACTTCGGACGAATTCGTTGGCCTTCCGGCGTTGTCCACGCACGGAATTGGCGTGGCACGCGGGTTGCTCAGTACCGGGCAACCAAGGAAGAGTACGGAGCGATAACATGAAGAAACTGATTTTGTCACTGATGGTAGCGGGCATCGTTCTCGTCTTCTCCGCGAGCGCCGAGGTTCTCGCCCGTGGCGGTGGAGGCGCCAACCGCGCCCAGGACGCCGCAAACAAGGCCAGAAGCGCCATGAAGAAGGTGAAGGAGAAGGTCAAGGCTGCCGCGGCCAAGGCGAAGGATGCGGCGGACAAGGCCCGGGACAAGGCCAAGGATGCCGCGAACAAGGCCAAGGACAGGGCCAAGGATGCCGCGGCCAACGCCCAGGGCAACGGCAACGCCCAGGGCAACGGCAACGCCCAGGGGAACGGCAACGCCCAGGGGAACGGCAACGCCCAGGGAAACGGCAATGCTCAGGCCAAGGTGCCCGCACTGCCACTTCTTCCGGCCAAGTGCCCGCTGGGTAACAACCAGCCCCCGGCGAAGAAGCCCGGCGCCGCAATCGGCCAGAACCAGCAGATGCAGAACCAGCAGGCCCAGCTGAAGAATGCCCTCAATGCCGTGAAGAAAGTGAACGGCAACCTCATCAAGAAGGTCATGCAGATGCTGAACCGCGCCGCCGCCAACGGCAACTGCCCCATCAAGGCCGGCGGTCAGGCTGCCGCAGGTGGCCAGGGCGGCGGGAAGGTGCAGCCGAAGGGTGGCCCGATCGGTGGAAAGGTGCAGCCGAAGGGTGGTCCGATCGGCGGCGCCCCCGGCGCCGGTGGCGACGATGACGATGCTGATGGCGGCCACCGGAGGTACGGGCCGAAGAGCCCGAGTTACCCCGGGGACAGCCCCTTCGATGACGACGAGGATGAGCCGGAAGTGCAGAGCCCCACTTCAGATAGCTAATGAAGCAACTCTCACGGCTTATTCTGTTTTTCATCGTCTTTGCGGTCTCGTCTTCTCCGGGCCTATCCGCCCCTGAGGACGAGGCCGCTCCCGCAACGGTAACCGCCGAGCTTTCGGCCATCCGTTTGATGCGGGCGCGGGGCGAATACGATCAGGCTCTCACCAGGGCCGCCCTCCTGGTCGAGGGACATCCCAGGAGCCTGAAGGCCCACATGGCCTACCAGGATCTGCGGGTGGCCAGGGGCGAAGTCAAGTCCGTGCAGGGCGAGTACTCCTACAAAGCCCGCAGGAAGGGTTCCACCGCCGACGAGATCTTCCTGTATGGCCGTCTCCTCGACGGCAGGAAGGCGATCGTCAGCCTTGAGCGGGCCCTGAAGCTCGATCCCAGGCACTTTTTCGCGCTCTGTGCCATCGGCTCGGAGTACACGAAGATGGGCCAGTTTGTAAAGGCTCGGAAAGCCCTCGAGCGAGCTGAAAGGCTCGATCGCAAATCGCCGATCCCGGTAAATGCGCTCGGTTGGCTTTCGGAGGCCACCGGGGACCGGGATCTGGCGGAGATGTACTACCGGGCGGCGATCGCCCTCGACCCCGAATCCCCGGTTTCCCTGCTCAACCTCGGGATCCTTCTGATCGGCCTGGAGCGCCCTCTCGATGCTCAGGTGGTGCTCGAAGAGGCGGCCCATCTTTCGCCGGCGGACCCGATGCCCCTGCTCGGATTGGGGATGGTGAAGGCGTCACGCCAGGACTTCGAGGGGGCCATCGAGTACTACCAGCAGGCGGTGGACCTGGAGAGCAACAACGCCGCCTCGCTGAACCTGCTGGCCAATGCGTACTTCGGCCTGGAGCAGTACGATCTCGCGAAGAAGGCGCTTACCCGGGCGCTGGCGCTCGACTCGAAGGACGTGACCACCCTCTTGAACCTCGGCTACCTGAATCTGCTTCAATCGGAGCCGGATGAGGCGATGGCCTGGGTACAGCGGGCGTTGCGGGTGGATGGGTCCTCTGCGGAGGGCCACTACTTCCTCGGGCTCAGCAACGAGTACAGCGGCAAGGTGCGGGCGGCGGAGAAGGCCTACCGCAAGGCCGCCGGTCTCGATGATACGAACCCCGACTACCCCCGCGCCCTGGGGGTGCTCTACACCAATCAGGGGCGGTCGAAGGAAGCGGCGAAGGCGTTCGCGCGCGCGGTGGATCTTTCCGATCGCAGTGAGGACGCACTGCTCGACCTCGGCTTCGCGTGGGTTGGCGCCGACGAGGCCCAGAAGGCGGTGCTCTGCTTCCTCGAGGTCGTGGACCAGAATCCGGACAACCTGACCGCCTGGATGAACATCGGCCTCATCTACCAGGATAGGCTCCGCCGGCGGGATCCCGCGATCCGGGCCTACGAAGAGTACCTGAAGCGAGGTGGCACCGACCCCCGGGTCGAGGAGTGGCTCGAACTCCTGCGGCGTTAGGGGCCGCGCAAGAAGAACGACGGGATTCGAGGGCCGCTGCATCCCGCTGCGCTGGTCGAGAAAGCGTTCTCCGGCGGTGGTGTGCGGCCGAGACGGACTTCGTCCCTCCGAAGGGCCTGGTCTGACCGAGGGTGGCCGGCGGCAGCAGTCAGCTGATCCTCTCGCTCCGGCGCATCCACACATCCGCCAGGCGAACCGATCGGATCCCCTCCTCGGCATCCTCAACCAACGCCAGCGTCGATCCCCACCTGCAGAGCAGGATCGTCATGAGTCCCACACAGGCGTCGTAGAGCCCCGCGAGACGAGACGCGCTCCAGCCGTTCTCCGCCGGGGCCACCGGTGGGAGGGGGGGCGCCACCCCGAGTCCGGCGCCGATCTCCCGGACCAGGAGCCGGATGTCCCGCTCCGCATTCCGGCGTTCCCTTCTGCGGTGCGCGCGGCGGATGTCCGGCACCGGTCGCTGCCCGAAGCTGGCGTCGAGCAGTGACCGCGAACAGGCGTGCCCGAGGGCCAGGGGGTCGTGATGATCACGGTAGAACCAGAAGAAGCGCAATGCCGCTCGCGGATCGACCGCCAGGACCTCTGCACCCGGCAGAAGCTCCGCAATCACCTTCACGGTTTCGGGATCGCGGTGCTTTCCAGCGTCGATGACCGCTACCGAAATGTCCGGGGCGGCGCCGGACCGCACCGCCAGGGCCGCACTCTCGGGTGAGGTCGACGGCAGGGGAAGGAGTACGGTCGTTCGAGGCGGGCGATAGGTCAGGAGCAGGGGCCACTCCTTCCGCGTGGCGGGAAGGATGATCGCCGCCGCAATCCCCAGGGGGCTCCGGTCCTTTCCCGCGGCAATCGGTCCCATCAGAAGCTCCACGCCAACCGGCAGAGGTGCTCGTTCTCCACGAACAGGACGGAACCTGCGGAGATGAGGAGCGTGCGCGTCCGCATGTCAGCAGCCCTGGGAAACGGGAGACACGGATGAAACCCTCCGGAGAGAGATGCGGATCACGCTCACGCGTTCAAGCATAGGCCGGAAGGTGGACCCGTCAACCGTCGAGCGGATCGTCGCCTTCCGGGCGAACTCCGGATCTTGCCATCATGAGCATGACGGTTTTCTCCGGGGCCCGGGTCCGGTGCCGCATCCCCTTCGGGACGGTGATCGCCTGGTGCGGGCCGAGTTCAGCGGTCTGGTCGTTCACGTCGACCAGCAGTCGGCCCGAGAGCACGAGGAAGAACTCGTCGTCATCCTCGTGGGTGTGCCAGTGGAACTCACCCTCGACGATCCCCAGGCGCACGACGGAGTCGTTCACGCGGACCAGGGTCTGATTGAACCAGGGATCCCGGCACTCCTCGACGAGGCGGGGGATGTCGAGGAGTGTCAGGCCGTCGAACTTGATGTCGGTGTGGATCCGGTAGTCACCGCGGCCGGTCATACTAAAGGTGCAGGATCCGGTCCGATTTCATGTGGCTGAAGCGCTTGATGCGGGAGATTGGCAGATACTGCTTCACCGGCTCCTTCACGGGCTCTTCGCCCCGCTTGCCCTGCCTGATGTCTTCCGTCAGGAGAACCAGGTAGTCCCTGCCCATGGCGGTGAGCCTGGCTTTGTAGAACCCGGCCTTGAGCTGCCGGCCCATCGGCGCGTGCTCGTAGGATTCCGGGTTGGCGATCGTCACCACCGAGCCCACGAGGGAGGTCAGGAGATCATGGAAACTGCGGTCTTCCATCTGTGGCTGGGCGTCAGAACTCATCGATTTGGCTCCTATCAGAGAGGACTGCCCAGTGTACCGCCGGCGCAAAGTGAAATTCAGTATTCGATGTGTGGCGGCGTATCCGGCGGTGGAGAGGAGGAGCAGGACGAGCAGAAAGCGCCGGGGGCGCATCACTTCAGTATAGATCGTGCCGTCGCGACGACCACTCGCCGGTGAAGACGATCTTTGCCGGGCCGGTCTGGACCACCGGGCCTTTGCCGTCCCAGTGAAGCAGCAGGTCGCCCCCCCGGAGGTGGACTGTGAGCGGGGACACGGTGCGTCCGGTCAGGATTCCGGCCACCGTGACCGCGGCGGCGCCGGTGCCGCAGGCCAGCGTCTCGCCGGTGCCGCGCTCCCAGGTGCGCTGGATGACTTCGCCTTCGCCGACCACCTCGACGAACTCCGCGTTGACCCGGTTGGGGAACAGGGGGTGGTGCTCGAGGACCGGTCCGAATCGCGACAGGGGGAATGCGGCGGCATCCTCGACGAAGGCGACCGCGTGGGGGTTTCCCATGGATACGGCGGTGATGTCGAACGGCACGCCGTCCAACTCGATGGCCTCCTCGATCACCCTCCCCGCAGCGCCGGTCATGGGGATTTCCAGGCGCTCGAGCCGGGGGACGCCGAGTTCGATGCGGACGAGGGCGCAGTGGTCGCTCGTCTCCTCGACGACGGTGAGCGGCAGGATGCCGGCGCCGGTCTCCACCACCATCCCGTCCGTCTCGACCAGGCCGTGCTTTCGGGCGTAGTATCCGACGCAGCGCAGGCCGTTGCCGCACATCTCGGAGCGGGATCCGTCGGCGTTGTACATCTCCATGCGGACGTCCGCGATGTCGGAGGGGAGGATCAGGATCAGGCCGTCCGAGCCGACCCCGAAGTGCCGGTTCGAGATTTCCCGCGCCAGCGCCGGTGGGTCCGCGATGTCGACCTTGCCGCCGTCGATGTAAACGTAGTCGTTGCCGAGGCCTTCCATCTTTGTGAACGGGATCATCGGAACAGCTCTCCGGCGATCTTGATGGTCGTCTTGAAATGCAGCTTGGCGACCTGTCTCAGGGCCTCCATTCCGCCTTCGTGGTAGAGCTTCTTCGCGACCGGCATCACCGGGGAACCTGCGCCCTTCGGCAGTTTCGCGCCGCATTCCCGGGAGAGGCGGCCAAGGGAATCGAGAAACACCTGCCGGGCGAGAATCGAGGCCGCCGCCACCGCCGGATTGGACTCCGCGCGCACCTTCTGGACAAGATTCACATCCTGTCCCATCGACCGCAGAGCATCGGCGATGTGGCGGTCGGGGCCGAACTTGTCGGAGAGCATGTTCTCGCAGGGGGCTCGCTTCAGGAGCGCGGTCGCCGCCTTTGCCGTGGCCCAGCCGAGCATGCGGTTCAGGTTACCGAAGTCCTCGTAGAGCTCGTTGTAGCGGGCCGGCCCGATGACGACCACCTCGTTCTCGTAGCCGTCCCGGATGGACTTCGCCGTTTCCCGCGCGGCGCGATCGGACAGTTGCTTGGAGTCCCTTACGCCGAGTTCCTGGAGCACCTTCTCCTGCCCCGCCGGGACCAGCACCGCAGCGACGACCAGCGGACCGAAGTAATCGCCCTTGCCGGACTCGTCGGTTCCCACCAGGTCTTCGGGAAGCGCTTCGAGGCTGCTCGCTCCACCCGACCTCCTGCCGGACGGCCCGTCTTCCGTTCCTTCGAGGTACCGGTCGGCAAACTGCTCCGCACCGCCGCCCTGCACCACGCACTTCCCCGAGTTGTAGAAGGCGACGGTGACACCCGGCCCCTTGAAGGACCAGCGCGCGCCGGGGTTCTTGTGGGGGGTGAAGCCGTCGGCTTTCAGGGAGTGCCAGAGCTCCTCGCCTTCGGTTGCGGGATCGAGGGTCCTGACGATGGTCCGGGGTGCGCTCATGGGCGCAGATGTTACACCGTCCGCCCCCGCCGACCGTGTTTTCGGAACTCCCTTCGGACGCTGCTCGCCCGAGACGGAGCTCGACCTTCCGATCGAAACGTGATCATGCTCCATCCATGATCTCCCCTTCCTCCAGGAGGTCGGGGTAGGCGCCGGCCAGGGCGCGGGGCAGGGGGATCTTCCGGGCGGCCAGACGGGCCATGATCTCGAGCGCGTTGGCGGGCGCCTGGCCGCGGAAGTGGTTGTTCGTGACGACGTAGGTCACGGTGGTCTTGCCTTGCAGGGTCTGCACCCTGCGGATCCACTCCTCGACCTCTTCCCTCCCGTACCTGTAATCGTACTTCTGATCGCGTCCGGCGGTGCGGTTGAACCAGGCCGCGGAATTCCTGCCATGCAGGCGGACGTATCCGGTCGGCGTGGTGGCGAAAGCGGTGGGTGGAGGGTTGGTGCCTCCCTGCGGCAGGTCGATATTGACGAAGCCGTAGCCCAATTCGTGAAGAAAGGTCATCGGCTCGCGTTTCAGCCAGGAGGTGTGGCGGATCTCCACGTTGATCGGGATGGGGGAGGCGAACCAGTCCGCAAGGCGTCGCAGGCGCTCGCGGCTGTCCGGGTGGTCTTCGAACCAGAACGGGAACTGGAAGAGCAGTCCGCCGAGCCGGCCCTCACCGTAGAGCGGCTTCATCGAATCGAGAAACGAAGCCGCATCGGATTTCGACACGGCATTGCGCGTCCCGTGGGTGAACTCCTTGAAGACCTTCACCGTGAATCGAAACCGCTCCCGATCGCGCACCCGCCGGGCCCAGGACTCGGTGATTCCGCGTGTGGGCGGACGGTAGAAGGTGGAGTTCACCTCGATCAGGTCGAAGAAGCGGGAGAGGTAGACGAGAGGATCGAACTTCGGCGGCTTCGGATGGGGATAGACCACCCCCTTCCAGTCCTCGTAGGACCAGCCGGCCGGGCCGACGTAGACATCGCAGGGGGCCACCATGGCGAAGATTGTACCTTTTGCCACCCCCACCGGACTCTTCGGCGGAATTCACTGAACCTTCATGGTCGGATTGCCGATGAACTAATGCCTGGAATTCTGGCGCCGCAAAATCGAGTGGCGAAGGAGCGATACGAGCACCCGTGTCCCGCCGGCAGTCGGGACGCGCCAGCCTGGCGGAACAGAGCCTCCGGTCGAGGAGTCGTAGAGTCGGCCGGAGGCCTTCTTTTTGGAGTTTCCCGCCAGGCTCAGCTGCCGGTTTCCTCGGCGCCCGGTCAGGATGCGGGCGGTTTCCTGAACCCCGCTTCGCAAATCCCCGTCACCGCCATCGCGATCCGCATCGAGAAGTAGTAGACGCGCTTCAGGTTCTCGACGATGTCGGACTCCACCCGGAACGTCCAGGCGCGGTTCGGTTCGAGGGCGCTCAGTCGCTCCAGCAGGTGCGTCTTGGCTTCGGCGGAGAGGCGGTCCACTTTCTCCGCCAGGGCCACGACACTCTCGGAACGGTGCGGATCCTCGCACTCCAGGGCATCGATGGCCGTCGCGAAAGCCGCCCGCACCAGGTCGGAGAGCGGGAGCAGCATTCGCCGGGTGGCCTCGCTCACCCGGACTCCCTTCCGAAGGCGCTCCCGGCCGATGGTGAGGAAGTTGGCCTGAACGGTGAGGGCCACGTTTTCGATGTGGTTGGCGATGGCCGTGCAGGTCGTCAGTCGCTCGCTCTGGTTCAGCGTGAGCCGGCAGTGTGACAGCTTGCCGAGGTAGTCGACGGTGGCCTGGTAGAGGCGATCCACGTCGTCCCCGCACTTCTCGAGTTTCTCCAGGTCCGGCTGTTCACCGGAGAGCACCACGGGGAGCATTCGATCGAGCATCTCCCCGGCCAGTCCACCCAGGCGGCCGATCTCCAGCCGGCAGTTGACCAGCGCCAGCTCCGGCGCGGCCGTGACGGCGGCGTCGAGGTAGACCGGTTTGCCGGGATCGCGTTTCACGCCCTTCCGCTCCGGAACCAGCCTGCGGATCAGCATCGCCAGCGGAGCGGTGAAGGGGATGAACGCCAGCGTGTTGGCGAGGTTGAAGAAGGTGTGGGCGTTCGCGATCTGGCGGGGGACGTCGCCGCCGATCGAGCGCACCAGGTTCGCGAGCACGCCGATCAGTCCCACCCAGACCATGACGCCGAGGATGTTGAAGAGGATGTGCGCGACCGCGGCCCGGACCGCCTCCCGCGGTTTCCCGATCGCCGCCAGCAGTGCCGTGGCACAGGTGCCGATGTTGGCGCCGAGGGCGAGGGCGATTCCGGCTTCGAGCGTCACCAGTCCCTGGCTTGCCAGCACGATGACGATGCCGGTGGTGGCCGCGGAGCTCTGTACCAGCGCGGTGAAAACCGTCCCGACGACAATCGCATGGAGCGGGTTTTCCATGCTCCGCATCAGGTCGAGGAAAGGCTCGTAGTTCCGCAGTGGCTGCGTGGCCTGGCTCATCAGGTGCATGCCGAGGAAGAGCAGGCCCATGCCGAGCAGCGCGGAGCCGTAGAGGACCGGCTTCTCCCGCTTCGTGATGAACCGGACGAAGAACCCGAGAGCCACCATCAGCAGCGCGTAGTCGGTTACCTTGAACGCGATCACCTGGGCGGTCACGGTGCTGCCGACGTTTGCTCCCATGATCACGCCGATGGACTGCTCGAGCGTCAGGAGCCCGGCGGAGATGAAACCGACGAGCAGCACGGTGGTCACGGAGGACGACTGGATCACCGCGGTGACGAACGCCCCGGAAAAGGCGGCGGTGAATCGGTTCCCGGTCAGGCGCGCGAGCAGGACGCGCATGCTGCCACCGGCCACGGCCTTCACCGCGTCGGTCATCAGCCCGAGCCCGAACAGGAAGAGGGCCAGCCCGCCGATGAGGCCCATCACCACCTTTCCGGTTTCGATGGCAGCAAGGGGAAGCATGGAGACAATCATACGGGAGCGCCGGGGATCGGGGAATCTGGTTCTCGAGCCATGGGCTCGTCTGGAAATATGTGCGCCCGTTGCGCCGAGAGCGCCGCCGCCCGGGAAAGCAAGGCGCGGGGAGGGCGTAACCTTGCTGGTTTCAACCGACGAGCAACAGAGCGTGGCGCGATGCCGCGGCCCTCGAATGCAGCAGTTGTTTCCAGACGGGCCCTGTAGTACTGACGTTCAAAATCTTCGCGGCGCGCGCCGATTCTGCGTGATGCTCCCGGACCGCCAGCACGGTCGCCCGGCGGTCGACCCTCCATTGCGGCTGGGCCGCGCTGTGAAGCACTGGAGGTCCTCATCGGCCGCGTGCCGGGTGCGTGGAATGTTCGGATCTTCCCGGAGTGCCGCTACCTTATCTCCGATGCCCAACCCCCTCACCGAGGAACCGCTCGACCGATATCTGAATCGTCCCCTGGCCCGGGCGGTGACGTGGGCGCTGCTGCCCACTCCGGTTTCCGCGAACCAGGTGACGCTCGTCGCCGCGCTTTGCGGAGTGGCCGGAGGGGTGGCGTTCGCGCTCGCGACGCCGACCTTGCGTCTGGTCGGGTTCCTGCTCGTCGGGGCTGCGCTGGTGCTCGACTGCGTGGACGGCCAACTGGCCCGGGCGCGCGGCGGCGGCAGCCCCTACGGATATCTCCTCGACGGCGCAAGCGACTACGTCATCTCCCTTTCGCTGCATGTTGGCCTGATCATCGGGATCTGGCTGATGCCGGCCCTCTCCTTCGAGTGGCGGATCGAGGCGGTCGTCGGGATTCTTCTTTCCGGTCTGATGATGGCCCTGCACAGCAACGTCTTCGAGGCGATCAAGTTCCGCTACCGCGCGACCCTCGGCGAAGACCCGGGGCAGCACGTGAAACGGCAGGAGGAGATCCTCGCGTCGCTGGCCGCGGACCGCGGCATCCCGGCCCGGATCGGCCAGGCCGGATTGACCGCCTACCATCGGGGGCAGATGCGGCTGAACGAACGGGCGGCCGAGGGCAAACCGGTGCCGAAGTCAGCTTTTCTGCTATCGACCCTGCTCGGCCCGACCCTGCGCCTGACGGTGCTGGCGTGCGCGGGCTTCGCCGCGGCCTTTCATCCCCGGGCGGTGATGATCTATCCCCTGTTCGCCCTCGTCGTCGGGAACATCGTCTATCTGGTGCTCCGTCGCCGGCCCTGACTCGTAAACGGAGGGAGACCTCCGGGAGATCGCCATGCGCACCGCCGTCCTCGTCTCGTTCCTGACGCTCGTCCTCACCGCCGCCTTCGCTCTCGAGCCGCCCGGAGAGGGCCTGTCCGTTGGAATCGGCGTCGACGAACTGAGCGGGCACGTGAAGTTCCTGGCCTCGGACGAGTTGACGGGGCGGCGTACCGGGACCGATGGGGAGCAGTTTGCGGCGGCGTACATTTCCGCCTGTTTCATGTCCGCCGGGCTCGAGCCGGCCGGCGCCGATGGGACCTACCTGAAGAGGTTCGAACTCCCCTCCCGCAAGCCGATCCCGGCGGAGTGCGGGCTTACCGTGATACCGGATGAGGGCGAGCGGCAGGAGTTCGGGGTGGGCCGGCCCTGGCGTCCCTTCGGTTTCGCGCCGGACGGCGAGGTCGAGGCCGCGGAAGTCGTCTTCGCCGGCTACGGTCTCGCTGCGCCGAAGCTCGACTACGACGACTACCAGGGGATCGACGTCGAGGGCAGGATCGTGGTGATCATGCGGCGCGGCCCCGGTGGGGCGAAGACCCGCTTCAAGGGCCGTGCCCGGCAGCACCTCAGCTTCACCACGAAGGTCATCGTCGCCGAGCAGCACGGCGCGGCCGGAGTGATCCTCATCGACGATCGATACCACTATCCGAAGCAGGCGGACCAGTGCCCGACGAACATCGGCCGGGCGCCACAAAAGCCGAAGATCCCGTATGTGTTCGCGACGCGCGCCGCCGCCGCGCCGATCTTCGCCGCCGCCGGTGAGGACCCCGATCAGCTCGCGGCCGCCATCGAGCAAGACGGCCCGCAATCGCGCCCGCTCGGGAACGTGAGAATCAGCCTGGTGGTGAAGTCCGAGCCCCGGTTCGGCATGAACATCATCGGTCGCATTCCCGGAAGCGACCCGGCGCTCGAGGCGGAGACGATCGTCGTCGGCGCCCACTACGATCACCTCGGTACCGACGGCATGGGTGGTCTCGATTCTCCGGCGGAGGGGCGCCTCTGGAACGGCGCGGACGACAACGCCTCCGGCACGGCGGGCATGCTGGAACTCGCCGAGCACTTCGCGCTCGCGGAGACGAGGCCGAAGCGCACCATGATCTTCATCGCCTTCGCGGGGGAGGAACTCGGCCTGCTCGGCAGTTCGGCCTACTTGAGAGATCCCGCCGTTACGCTGAAGGACACCATCGCCATGGTGAACCTCGACATGATCGGCCGCAGCAAGGAGGGGCGCCTCTCCATCGGCGGGACCGGCACCGCGGCGCCCTTCGACGCCCTCGTGACGAAAGCCGCGGAGAACTCGGGCCTGACCGTTCGGAAGAACCCCTCCGGCGTCGCCCCGAGCGACCACCTGGTCTTTGACCGGCGCAAGATCCCGACGCTGTTCTTCTTCACCGGTATGCACGCGGACTACCACCGCACCACCGACGACTGGAACAAGATCAACTATCCCGACGAGAAGAGGATCGTGGAACTCGCCGCGAAGGTCGTCGCCGGCATCGACGCTCTCCCGGAACGTTCGCCTTTCGTCAACGTCCCCCGCCCGCGTGGCCGCGGACCGCGCCTCGGCATTACTCTCGGCCCGGGCGACCGGGAGCCCGGTGTCGTGGTCGGTTCGGTGATGGCGGCAACACCCGCGGCCGCCGCCGGCATGCTGGACGGCGATCGGATTATCCGGTTCGGCGGCAAGGAGGTGGAGGGCCAGGCGGACCTGGCCACCGCCATCCGCAGCCGGAAGCCGCTCGCCGAAGTCGAGGTCGTGGTGGTGCGCGATGGCCGGGAGGTCACGCTTTCGGTGAAGCTCGGCGGGCGGTGACTCGAGCGGTCGCGGTCAGGCTTCGGGGGTCGTTTCCGCCGGAGAGAGTTCCCGTTCGCCTGAATGGGACGCCAGGGCGCCGAGCAACCCGAGGAACGGCGCGGCCACGTAGTTGTTCATGAGGGCATCGATCGTGATCAACGTGAGAAACACGGCGACGACCGCCGCGGTACCCTCCCCCGGACTCGCGAAGAGGCGCGCCGGCGTGCGGTTGAGGAACATCACCACCGGCAGGAGCGCGAAGACGACCCACCAGGCGAGGCTGGCGATCCCGGTGCGTGTCACGGTAAAGAGCCAGAAGCCATCGAGATGGGGCTCCCTGCCCTGCCGCCAGAGCCCGAAGTGTCCGAAACCGAAGATGGGCTTCTCCCGCATGCGCTCCGCGACCCGGTCCTCGGTTTTCAGGCGGAAGCGGAAGCTCTTCACCTTGCTGGGGGCCACCTTTCTGATCGGCGCGACGAGCGTCTGTGTGGAGATCGCCCCGGACAGTCGGACGCCCATGTAGAGCGGGACCGTCAGGACGAGCGCGGCGAGCCAGATCCGGGATCGGGAGAGGTGTACGGCGAGGAGCGTCCCGAGGCCGAGGGTGGTCAGGAAGGTACTGCCCCAGGATTTCGCGAGTACCACCACGGTCAGCGGGGCTGCCGCGAAGAGAACCAGCGGGATCGGGCCCCATCTCCGGCGTACTCGGGCGAACCAGAGCCAGAACAGCAGGAGCACTCCGAAGCCCTGCATCATCGTCAGGACAAATCCGTCCCGGAGCAGCACGGTCGGCCGGAACGTCCCGCCCCGATTCGAACCGAGAACCTGCCTCGATGTGGCGCTGCCGACGAGCCACTCGGAGAAACGCAGGCCGTACCTGACCTCGAACAGACAGAGTGGCGCGTACAGCACGGTCGCGGCGGCGAAGGCGATTCCGAACTCCCGGAAGTGGGCCGGCTTGCGGATCAGGGCCCGGGCGAGAAGGTAGGGAAGCAGCCAGAAGATGCTCTCCCGCCAGGTCGCGATCAGGGAGAACCGGAGCCCCAGGTCGTTCACCAGCCCGGAGACGAGGGGACTGAGGCAGAAGAGGACGGCCGGGAGATCGAACCAGCGCGGCCGGAATGAGGCCAGCAGACGGCGGTGGAAGAGGAGCGCGCCGAGGAGGACGGGGATTCTCTCCACGTCCGACTTGGCGATGGTGGCTCCAGCTACGGTCAGGTGCGCCGGTGGCAGGAGGAGCCAGCCCGCGAGGAGCGTCGCAATCAGGGCGCGGTGCGCCGGGAGGTACCTGAACAGGACGAGCACCACCACCGGCCAGCCGAGGAGCATGATCTGCCCGGGGCTCATCGGACCTTTCGCTCGCTGATCATGGCGTCCCTCGGGAAGTTCATGGCAACCGGAGCATAGCCCATGGCGCGGCTGAGCCGCAGGCGAAGTTACGCGGCATCCCTCAGCGCGGCGAGCCCTGGTGTCCCCTCGGGTGCATCGCCGATCCGGTCACTGCCCCGTCCCCGTTCCGGAAGAGCTGCTCGCAACGGACTCACCGGTGTCCGGCGAGGCCGGCTTGCACCATCTCGAGGAACGTCTCCATCACCGGCGAGGCGTGCTTGTCGGCGTGATGAACCAGGTAGATCGGGCGGGTGAGGTTCAGCCCGGAGAGTCGGACCCGTTTCAGGCGCCGGGCCCGGAATTCGTCCTTCAGCCCGTTCAGCGACATGAAGGAGAACCCGACGCCGGCGGCGATGAGGATCTTGGCGGCTTCGGGGCAGTGGAGCTCGATCGCCGGCCCGATCCGGCCTCCTTTCGCCGCCAGCCAGCTCTCGAAGAGCTGTCGCGTGGCGCTGCCCTTTTCCCGGAGGACCCAGGTCTCTCCGTCGAGATCGGAAACCGCGACCCGGCGCTTTCTCGCGAGACGATGCGCCGGATGGGCATAGCAGACGATCTCGTCCTCCACGACCGGCTTGAGGACCAGGTCGCGGTTGGTGAGATGCGCCCCGACGAACCCGAGGTCGAGTTCGTTTCCGACGATCATCCGCTCGATCGAGAGAGAGTTCTCGACGGAGTAGCGGAGCGCCACCTGCGGGTGCCGGCGGTGGAAGCGCCCGAGCAGATCCGGGAGCAGGTAGAGCCCCGGGGTGGTGCTGGCACCGACGCGGAGGGTGCCCTGTTCCGGAGACCGATGAGCCCGTACCGCTTCGGTGGCGCGCTCCATGGCTCCGAGGAGCTTCTCCGCCTCCGGAGCCAGGGTCCGTCCGGCGTCGGTCAGGTGCAGCGACTTGCCGATCTGCTCGAAGAGCGAAACGCCGAGGTCACCTTCGAGCTGGCGCATCTGGCGGGAGACCGCCGGTTGGGAGAGGAATACCTCCTCCGCGGCCCGGGTGTAGTTGAGGTGCTTTCGGACGGCGAGGAAGGTCCGGAGGTGTCGGGGGTTCATGGCTAACCCAACGTATCACGCATGGTGACTAGTCAGATAATGCATTTTCATCATGATTTGCCGGGGCGTACCCTGACGGCTCCCGGGCCGCGATCCCACGCCCCGCCCGGGCTCGCACATCGACCCGGAACGTGGGAGAGGGAAGGACCCGCATGCCTGAGCCGGGCCTGATCCTGTTGATCCTCTTTCTGGGGTTCACCATCAGCTTTCTCTCCGGCCTCATCGGGATCGGCGGCGGCATTGCCATGGCGCCGGCCCTGCTCTACCTTCCCTCCCTCCTCGGCGTCGGCGCCCTCGACATGCGGCAGGTGGCGGGGCTGACGATCACCCAGGGCCTGTTCGCCTGTCTGTCCGGGGCCTTCCGCCATTACAAGTACCACTGTGTCAGTCGTCCGCTGGTTGTCTGGATGGGGCCGGCCATCGTTCTCGCCGCTCTCGCGGGAGCAACCCTTTCCCGCGGTGTGACGAACGAAGCACTGATGATGATCTTCGCGGTCCTCGCCGCGTGCGCCGCCATCCTGATGCTCTTGCCCCGAAGAGAGGGTGACGGAACTCCGGATCCGGGCCGGGTGAAGTTCAGCCGGCCGGCGGCGCTGCTCATCGCGCTGACGATCGGGAGCCTCGGCGGGATGGTCGGGCAGGGTGGGTCGTTCATCCTGATTCCGCTCATGCTGCATGTGCTCCGGCTGCCGACCCGCATCGTCATCGGGAGCAACCTGGCGCTCGTCTTCCTCTCGTCACTCGCCGGATTCGCCGGAAAGCTCGCCACGGGCCAGATTCCGGGCGTACTGGCCGTGTTCCTGATTCTGGGGGCGCTGCCCGGCGCTCAGATCGGCAGCGTCCTGAGCCATCGCACGAGTCCGAAGCTCCTGCGGGCGGCCCTCGCGCTCGTCGTCGTCGCGGCGGCCGTCACCATGGCGTTCGACGCATTCGCGCGTATGGGCCCGCAGGGATAGACCGCAGATCACAGCGCGGCCCAGCCGCAATGGAGGGTCGATCTCCGGGCGACCGTGCCGGCGGTCCGGGAGCGTCACGCAGAATCCGCGTGCGCCGCGAAGATTTTGAACGTCAGTACAACAAGACCAGCGTCCGGTACCCGGCAAGCGGCCGCCGTACCAGTTCGATCTCACAGAGTGGAGCGGGCGATGTGAGATACACTCGGGTCCATGGATGGGCTCGATCTCGATCAGGGAACGTACCGTTCCCCGGACCGGCGACCGTCGACGCTGGCCCGCTGGTTTCCTTCTTTTCGACACTACCGCACCTTAGTCGGGACCGTCTGGCGCTCGGCCGGCGCGGCCAAACGCGGCGACTACGGCAACGCGGAATGGGCGTCGAGCAGCATTGAGGTGGTCCGTTCGCTGGAAGCCGCGGGAGTCCGGATTTCGGTCGACGGCCTGGATCACGTGGCCGCCCTCGACGGACCCTGCGTCTTTGTCGGCAATCATATGAGCATGCTGGAGACGATGGTGCTTCCGGGGTTCATCCAGCCCCTCCGGACGGTGACTTTCGTGGTCAAGGAGTCGTTGATCGACTACCCGATCTTCAAGTATGTCATGCGTTCGCGGGATCCGATCGTCGTCACCAGGAAGGATCCCCGGGCCGACCTGAAGGCCATGATGCAGGGTGGGAAGAAGAGGCTCAGCGAGAACCGCTCCCTGATCGTCTTCCCGCAGACCACCCGCACGACTGCCTTCGACCGCAACGAGTTCAACAGCATCGGGGTCAAGATGGCGGCCCGGTCCGACGTACCGGTGGTGCCGATCGCCATCCGCTCGGACGCCTGGGGCATGAGGAAGCGTGGCCTGAAGGACTTCGGGAAGATCGACCCGAGCATCCCGGTGAACTTCGCCTTCGGCAAGCCACTGACCGTGACCGGCCGCGGCGCCGAGACCCAGGAGCAGGTGGTCGCGTTCATCGAAGAGCACCTGACGAAGTGGGGGCTGCCGCCCGCGTAGATTCCGGAATACCGGGAACAGTATTCCGCCGCGCATGTCGGACGGTGCACTACTCGAGCGAACGCAGCAGCCGTTCTTCCGCCTTCCGCAGCTCCATCAGTCGCTGCCGGGTGCTCTTCAAGTCGCGCGTGGCGAACCCCGCGAAGCAGGCCGTCAGCGGGTTATCATCGGGATCGGGCGGCGTTTCAACCAGCGGATCGAGCGCCGCCGCGTCAGGTGGCCACAGTCGACAGGCCGGCCGAATGGAGCGACGTCATGGATGGGAGCGAGAATGACTGACAAGCCCTTTCGGCCGGTAAGGTCGCGGGTGTTCTGGCTCGGTCTGTCGGTGACGTGGGCGGTCACCCTGTTCCTGCCGATCATCCCGGTCTACAAGGGCGGAACCGAGCCCGCGTTCTACTGGCCGCTCGGCGCCGCGTACCTGGCGGTGTTCTCGACGCCCGCGTGGTGGGGCGGCCTGGTCTGGGTGGTCGGTCACCTCTTCGTCTGCGCTTTCCTCGGATCGTGCATCGCCTATCGGGCGCACTTGCGGGAGCAGATCCGGAGCCGTTGAAGAGCATCGCCGCGCGAGGCCTGACCCTCGGTCGGAGTTTCGTCGTCGCCGAGGTCTTCCGGTTCGAGCATGTGGGGGAAACAGGGTCGTTTCGCCGGAGTCCGGTAGGATAATCCTGATACCGTATTCTGCACAGTTCGGCCCGGTTCGCTTTCAACCAGGGAGAAACAGGTATGGCTGGCAAGGGAAGTAAGGACAAGGGCAGCAAGGAAGACAAGAAGAAGCCCAGGTACACGGCCAAGGAAAAGCGA
>JAJSAM010000002.1 GCA_024274785.1 Planctomycetota bacterium
CAACCGGTTCTCATGGCGAAGCGCGTCGGGGATCTCCGCCTGCCCGGTGGTGCGCTCGTGCTCTCCGTTCCCTGCGCCTTTGTCTATCATGCCTACCCCGACGATTACTGGCGGTTCACGCCGCAGGGGGTGAAGAAACTCTTCCCGGACCTCGACTTCGACCACCCCGGAAACTGCCTGACCACCGGAATCGGGGGCGATCTCCATCCCCTCGATGACGACCTCGGCAGGATCCAGCTCCGCGGCAGCTACTACCGGGAGAGGGGCCGGTGGTGGCGTGCCCTCTTCGTGGACCTGCTCCGCGTCTTTCCCATGTACCGGTGGCTCACGGGCCAGCGAAAGGTCCTGCCGATGTGCCACATCAACATGATCGGGAAGCGCCGGCAGCCCTGAGGCGGCACGAAAAAACGGCCGCATGCGGTTCCACACACGGCCGTTTTCGGAAGTTCCGGTCGATCTACCTGCGACCGCCGCCTCCTGCGCCTCGATTACCCACGCGGTTGATACCCCGCGCGCCCCAGTCGCTGTTCATCGCGGAACCCATCTCCACGCGGCTCAGGAAGTCCTTCGCCGCGGCACTGGTCGGGTCGACGGACAATGCCTTGTTGGCGTACTTGCCGGCCGAGACGTAGGAACTGCGGGCCAGTTCGATGCGGCCGGCGTTGATGTACGCCTCGACCGCCTCGCTCATGATGCGCTCCTCGGCGGCGGCCCAGCGGCCGGCGACATCCTCGACGCCCTCCTTCTTCATCACGGCGCGGGCCTTCTTCAGCGCCTTCTCGAATTCCTCCCCGGCGGCGTCGAACGCTTTTCTCGACTTGGTCTGGCTCTTCTCCTTGAGCCCGCGGGCCGCCAGTTCCTTGGCGTATTCGTAGCTCATCTTGGCGGGCTTGAGCTTCTTCATCAGAGCATCCGCCTCCTTCTGCTTCTCGGCGTCGAGCTTTGCGATCGCCTCGGCGTCCTGCTCCTCCTCGATCTCGGCCTCGCGCCGGTTGATGACCGTGAGCAGGGAACGGGCGTCGTCGGCCGCTTCGGTGTCGGCGAGGTGCGTCAGGATCCGGTCGATCTCTTCCTCGGCCTGGTCGAGCTTGCCGGCATCGAAGAGCATCTCCGCGCGGGCGAGGATCTTCTCGGCGACGCCTTGCCGGAGGCCGGGGATCGCGGATTGCTTGTCCACAAACTCGGAGTCGATCGAGCGGGCCACGTCGAACTGGTGCTTCGCGCGGTTGTAGAGCCCGTTTTCCGCGCAGAAGATCCCCAGGTCGAAGTGGTTTGCGGCGGTCCGATCCATGTACTTCTTCCGAATGGTGTAGAAGCAGTGCGGATCGATCTTGTCCGCGCTGAGGACGAGCGAGATGTCAGCGCCGTCCTTCTTGAAAGCGATCCTGACCGAGTCCTTTCGGGTCTCGAGGACATCGGCGAAGCCGGTCACGCCGTCCCTCAGGATCATCTCTTCCTTTTCCGCCATCGCGATGCCGGAGAATGCCACCATCGCAATCAACAGGGCCGCAAGGCCGATGCACCTGTCCATTTCGTCGCTCCCATCAAAGAGAAGTCACCGATTGTCCGGAGAGAATACGCCACACCATAGAGGACCGCATATTCTCGGGCGGGATCCGGCCGTGGTAAAGGACTTTCCACCATGACGGGTGAGGGGGCGGGAGTTAGGCTGTCCGGCATGTGGCCGACGATCACGACGATCGTTCTGATGGGTTGGGTCATCGGGATCTCCTGCTGGATTCTCCTTGAGCGGCGCTCCCCCGCCGCCACGATCGCCTGGATCCTCGCCCTGTCGTCCATGCCGGGGATCGGCATCTTCATCTACCTGTTCCTCGGCCCCCGCCGGTTCAACCGCAAGAAGCTCGTACTGTCGCAGGCCCGGGACCTCCTGAGATCGGTCCATGAACGCCTGGAGGAACGCGCGGACCGGGAATTGCCCCCGGGCGCTCGCCTCATCGCCGAGATGGCGGAGCGAGACGGTGGCGGCCCACCGATGCCGGTTGGAAACCTGACCCCCTATTTCGAGGGTGCCCCCCTCTACCAGGCGCTCCTCGAGATCATCGAGAGCGCTACTTCGCACATCCACCTCGAGTATTACCTCTTCGATCCCGGCGAGATCGGCACGCGGTTCCGGGAGGCATTGATCCGGAAGGCCGCGTCGGGGGTGCAGGTGCGCCTGCTGGTGGACGGCCTCGGATCCAAGCGATTCAGCCCCCGTTTCCGCCGGCCTTTCGAGGCTGCGGGGGTGCGGGTGGCGACCTTCAATTCCGCCCGCCTGACCCGGTTCCTCCCTCGCCTGGTGAACTTCCGGACGCATCGCAAGATCGTCGTGGTGGACGGCAAAACCGCCTTCATCGGCGGGACCAACATCACCGACGGGCACTCGGCCGAGTTCTCCGGCGAGCAGGCCTGGCGGGACACCCACCTGAAGCTCGAAGGGATAGCCTCCCGCGCTCTTCAGGCGGTCTTTGCGGAAAACTGGTTCTTCGCAACGGGCGAGCCCCTGGCGGACCTCGATTACTATCCGCCGGATTCCCTCACCGGAAAATACCTCGTTCAGATCGTCCCTTCCGGTCCGGATCGCGAGGTCCCCGCCATCCGGGATCTGTTCTTCTCGGCGATCGCCGGGGCACGACACCGGATCCTGCTCACCACCCCCTACTTCGTGCCCGACGAGGCCATCGTCACGGCGCTGCGCACCTCCGCCCTGCGCGGAGTGGACGTGAGGGTTCTCGTTCCCGCGAAGGGGGACTCGGCGCTCGTCGATGCGGCGGCGCGCACTTTCTACGATGCGGTGATCGGATCCGGTGTCCGGGTCCACCTCTACGAACCGCGCATGCTCCACGCGAAGACCCTGGTGGTGGACGACGAGATCTCCGTGATCGGCACCGCGAACATGGACAACCGCAGTTTCCGGCTCAATTTCGAGGTCGTGGCGATCCTCTACGGCGCGGACCCCGCCGGGGAATTGGCGGCGCAGTTCGTGAAGGACCTCCAGCACACGAGGGAGCTGAAGGCCGAAGACCGGGAGAAGGTGCGCCTGCCGTCCCGGCTGCTGGAATCGGTGGCCCGGCTGTTTTCGCCGCAGTTGTAGGGTCAGAACCCCACGACGAACCCCGCCGTCGTCAGTTCTTCTTCTTCGGCTTCGGTGGCGGCGGCGGGAACGGAGCGAGCACCTTGTCCACGATTTCCCGCAATCGGGTCATGGCGTCGTCGTAGCCGCCGACCTCGGTGTCCGCCCAGCCTCGCCAGACGAGCGCCTGGGTCCGCGCATCGCGGATGTCGATCAGCAGACGACCCTTCCGGTAGTTCATCGTCGGGATCCAGCCGCCGTGTTTCTCCCGGGCGCCGTAGCCGTAGCCCCAGGCCGTCTCCCCGAGCGAGTCCTGGATGCCGGTCAGGAAAGACACGTGGAGTTGCGGGTTGTCGGCCAGGTGCCGGAAACCGCGGCGGGTGAGATTGTCCGCGATAGCGTTCGCGATGCCGCGCGCCACGCGGTCGTTCTGAGCCATGGCGTCGGGTTTCCGCCAGCCATCCTTCGGCAACCAATCGAAAGACCTGTAGACCCGGAAATCGACCGTTTCGTTGTAGTCGGCGCCGGTGCTGGTCGCGGAGCAGCCGGTCAGCGGGGTGAGGAGCAACAGCGTCATGAGCGCGATGAGTCTCAACATCGTCTGCCTCCCTGGTGCCCTGATCCGGGCGATACCAGTCTCCCAGCAAGCGGTGTCCCCATTCAGAATTTTTCCCCGATCCCGAGCAGCACGACGACACCATTGCGGACGAAGGCGAAGTCGAGGCGTACGAGGGACCGGTACTTCCTGGAAACCAGGTATCGAATTCCGATCCCGACACTGTGCAGCAGATCCTGCGAGGACCACTGGGTGATACTCGGCGAGACCTCCCCCAGGCCCGCGAAGACGGTCATGCCGACTCGGGGATCGAAGTAGTCGCGATACTCGGCCTGCACGGCGAACCTCGCCGGATCCGCCTTGTCGCCGGCCTCGGTGCCGATGCCGAAGAAGTCGTAGCGCATCCGGCCCAGTCCGGCGCCGAGCAGCACTCGGTGCTCGCCATCCGCCGTGTGGGCTCGGTACCCCACCCCGAGGCCCCAACTGCCGTTCAGACTGGCGAAGCCACCGAATCCCAGGACGGAGAGGCGGGGCCGATCGAGCCCTTCGGGGGGCTGGCGGACCAGGCCCACGCTCAAGCCGAGTCCGGCACCGATGGTCGCATCGATGAACGGCAGAGGCATGATGACGAGCCTCTCTTCGTCCGGCGGCGGGGTTTCGATTCCAACCACGCCGCGCGGAGTGCTCGTCAGCAACGGAAGGTCATCGCTCAGCGAGCCGACGGTCAGGGGAGGCTGCTGGATGTACTCCCCGATCACCTCCTCCACGTCCGTCAGAATCTCGCTGGGACCTTCGCCGAGGAGCGATTCCCCTTGCTGGTTCCAGATGGAGTCTCCCGCATCGGCTTCGGCCCGGGCTTCAGATTCAGCCTCAGCATCGGCCGGGGGCGTGACGGTGGGGTCCTTACTCCGACACCCGGCGCAGCCGAGGCACCCGACGATCAACAGCACGATCATTTCCGGTCGCAGGCGCATCGATACGGCCTTCCTTAGCGGGGGAACCGGGTGATCAGCCATCCGGTCGCGGTCTTTCTCAGCAGAAACGGAGAATCGGCCCGACCGGGCATGGTCACGGTCGCCTTGTCAGCGTCCTCCTTGACGGTGAGCATGGGGATGAGCAGGTCGACCTGTTCCGCGGTGGCGGCGCCGACCTGCTTTCCGAACTCAGCGATGAGGATCTTCCGGAGGGCATCCACACCGAGGGCGGCGATATTCGGGTCCGCGGCACTCATCTCCTTGTGGATGGCCTGCCAGTCCATGACCTTGTTCATCTCGGTGACCGGCACGGTGCCGGTGAAGACCTTCAGGTAGAGCGCCACCGCCGCCAGCGGCGAGTCCGTACCGGGCTTCACTGTTTCAGCGGCGGTCGCGTCCCCGGCCAGGTCCGCAGCCATGAAGACCAGCGGAGTGATGGATGGGGCAAAGGAGACGAGCCGGCCATCGGTGCCGACGACAAAGTCGACCTTCTCCGGGTCGTCCTGTTTCGCTCCCTGGATCCGGCGAACCTCGAGTTCCTTGCCGGCGAAGGTGGCCGCTTTTGCTTCCTTCACGGTCATCGTCAGAGTCTGGGACTTCGGTTCACGCTCAGGCTCGCCGTCCTCGTCACCCCAGTCGATGCCGGTGAAGACGTACTCGCCGGAAGGCGATCCGGCGAGTTTCCGCGCGAGGAGGATGCTGGAGAGCATGCTGCCGTGGTTCAGTCCTTCAGAAGCGAAGACGAGTGTCGTCGACTCTTCACCGTCGGTCTTCACGCGAGTCCATTTCCCGTCCGCCCGCGAGATCTTCTTCTCCTCGATCTCCTGCCCACCCTCCTAGTCGGCAACCTTTCGGGACTCGGAGGAGACCAGCGCGAACTTCTCGTCGAGGATCGAGACCTCCCGGATCGACATCTTCATGGGGCCCATGGCGAGTTCGAGTTCGATGGCGACCCGGTAGACACCCCCGCTCCCGTCCGCGGCCTTCTCCACGACGAGCTTTCCGCTCCCGATCGACCCGCCACTCACGAGAACGGCGAGTTCGGTCTCACCGCAGACCCCTTCATCGAACCCGGCGAGCCCGGCCAGAAACAGCTCCGCCCCGGCCGGCTCGGCCACCGGGAGATCCTGAGCTGTCGCCGGTCCGGAAAGGAGCAGGAGCGGGAGAAGGCAAGGGTCGCCACCAGTTTCAGCTTCATGAGTCGAGTCTCCTTCAATTGTCATCCGGGAAGGGAAGCATTCTACCGAGAGCGGCCCCGAGTTGCATCGACCGCCCGGGTGAGGCCCCACCAGGAGCGAACAGCGAAGCGCCTTCGCGAGGCCCGCCCCCACCACAAGCGAACAGCGAAGCGCCTTCGCGAGGCCCGCCCCCACCACAAGCGAACAGCGAAGCGCATTCGCGAGGCCCGCCCCCACCACAAGCGAACAGCGAAGCGCCTTCGCGGTGCCCACCCCCCACCAGGAGCGAACAGCGAAGCGCCTTCGCGGTGCCCACCCCCCACCAGGAGCGAACAGCGAAGCGCCTTCGCGAGGCCGGCAGCCAGCCGCCACGCCCCATCGCAGACCCCCGCTTCCGGCGTCAGCGTGTAGGGGAGGTGCGCGCGCAGCGTAGCGAGCACGTGCCGTGGGGGACCACGGTCCCCCTGAGTGATGCACCGGGAGGAATCCACCAGCGCCGACGAAGGAGGTGCTGGTGGGTTCCGACCCGGCGGGACGCGCCAGCGTCCCGCCGACCCGAAGGTCGCCAAGCGACCGAAGGGTGGTGCCC
>JAJSAM010000016.1 GCA_024274785.1 Planctomycetota bacterium
AGGGGGACCGTGGTCCCCCACGGCACGTGCTCGCTACGCTGCGCGCGCACCTCCCCTACACGCTGACGCCGGAGGCGGAGGTCTGCGATGGGGCGTGGCGGTTTGTTGCGGGCATCGCGAAGGCGCTTCGCTGTTCGCTCGTGGTGGGGGCGGGAGGACGCGAAGGCGCTTCGCTGTTCGCTTGTGGTGGGCGGGGCCGATGGGCCTTTTTTCTTGTACGGAAGTTGGGGCGGCTTACGATCGGTACTTCGCCCGTTCATCCCCCCGGAAACGGTGCGGGAATGGCTCGGGCAGCGGACGGTACCCGCCTGATGGCCACAGCGCCAAACGCATCTCGGAGGACACACTTCCCATGGCAGCGTATGGAACGAAGGACATCCGGAACGTCACCCTGTGCGGGCACTCCGACTCCGGAAAAACGACTCTGGCCGAGGCGATGCTGTTCGCGGCAGGGGCCGTGACCAGGCTGGGGGCGGTGGCGGATCAGAGTACCGTGGCCGACTTCGACATCGAGGAGAAGGAGCGCGGGCACTCGATCGATGCCGCGATTCTGCACCTCGACTGGAACAAGCGGCACCTGAACCTGCTCGACACTCCAGGGCGTCCGGAGTTCTTCGGCCAGGTGGTCGGCGCCCTCGCCGCCGTCGAGACCGCAGCGATCGTGGTCAGCGCCTCCGCGGGCCTCGGCGTCAACACCCGCCGATCCTGGCTCGAGGCGGAACGGCTTGGCATCGGCCGGATCATCGTCATCAACAAGATGGATCACGACAACATCGAGACCGAGGAGCTCCTGGCCGAACTGCGCAAGGCATTCGGTGATCGGTTGATCCCGGCCAACCTGCCGAACGGCAGCGGTGGCTCATTCTCCGCCGTCGTTCCAACACTCAACCTTCCCGACGATATCCCGGCGGACATGAAGGACGAGGCGGAAAGCGTCCACGAAAGCTTCATGGAAGCCGTCATCGAGGCGGACGACCAGCTTCTCGAACGCTACTTCGGCGGCGAGGAGATCTCTCCGGACGAGCTCTCCGCCGGCGTAGCCGCGGCTATCAAGGCCGGGACCGTCGTGCCGGTGCTCTACGTCGCCGGCGAGAAGAACATCGGCGTCACCGAACTGCTCGATTTCATGACCGCGACCCTGCCCTCCCCCGAGGGCGCCATCGCCCGCACCATTTACTCCGGCGCAGAGGGTGAGGACGAAATCGAGAAGTCGTCGGACTCCGGGTTCCTGGCTCAGGTCTTCAGGACCATGACCGACGACTACGTCGGCAAGATCTCCTACCTGCGGGTCTTCGCCGGGGAACTGAAGGCGGAGTCGAGCGTCTACAACCCGCAGATCGGCAAATCGGAGAAGGTGAAGGAAGTGTTCGTCGCCCAGGGCAAGGATCAGAACCCGCTCCATTCCCTGGTGGCCGGCGACATCGGGTGCGTGACCAAGCTCGAATCGCTGTCGATCGGCGATGCCCTCTGCGATGAGCACGAGATCTGCCGCGTCGCGCCGCCGAGTTTCCCGAAGCCCATGGTCACCGTGGCCGTGGAGCCGAAAAGTCGTGGCGATGAAGGCAAGATCGGCACTTCCCTGAGCCGCCTGGCCGAAGAGGATCCGACGTTCTGGCAGGAGCGCCGAGCGGATACCCACCAGCTGGTGATCTCCGGAATGTCCACGCTCCACCTGAACATCCTCATGTCCCGCATGAAGCGCCGCTTCAACGTGGAGGTCGACACCAAACGGCCGCGCATCGCCTACCGCGAGACCATCACCGGTGAGGGCAAGGCCCGCTACCGCCACAAGAAGCAGACCGGTGGCGCCGGCCAGTTCGCCGATGTCCACCTCCGCGTCGAGCCGCGGGAGCGGGGCGAGGGGTTCGAGTTCGCCAGTGAAGTCGTCGGCGGGAACATCCCCTTTCAGTTCATCCCCTCCTGCGAGAAGGGCATTAGTGCCGTTCTCGAGACCGGCGCCGTGGCCGGCTACCCGATGGTGGACATCAAGGCCATCGTCTACGACGGCAAGCACCACCCGGTGGACTCCAAGGACATCGCGTTCCAGATCGCCGCGCGAAATGCGTTCAAGGAGGCTGTCCACCAGGCGAAGCCGGTCCTGCTCGAGCCGATCATGAATGTGGAGATCCTGCTCCCGCCGGAAAACATGGGCGACATCTCCGGTGACCTGAACACCCGTCGCGGCCGCATCTCCGGCATGGACATGCTGGCCGGCATGCAGGTGATCCAGGCCCAGGTCCCGCAGGCCGAGATCCTGACATACGCCGCGGATCTGCAGTCCATGACCGGAGGCGAGGGTTCCTACACCGTGGAATTCTCCCACTACGACCCGGTCCCGACGCACCTGGCCAACCAGATCATCGCCGCGTCCAGAAAGGACGCCGAAGCGGACGATTAACCCGCTTTTCTCACCAGTGTGCGCGCTGCGACCGCCCCTCGGATCGTGGGCCATCGTGAGGAATGCGGGTCGGGGCTCGCGCAAGAGGTATCAAGCCAACTCGGGCCCTGAGTGTCGGAATCCCCTCGGCGGGTCGAGCGCCGTCTCGACCACACCCACTCGATCGTCTTCCCCGGAAGATCCGCCTGTGCCCGCAGATCGTCCGCCATCACAAGACCAGACCGTCCGCATCTCAGCGCGGAAAAGGACATCCGCATCTTCAGGCGAGTTGACGGCGTACGGATCTCCGGCACAGGCGTGACGACCGCGGGCGGTGCCGCGTCGGGGCTGATCGGGCAAGAAGGAGATCAACCTGAGATGCGGTGATTACCGCTAAGCATCCGCGTCGCATTTCCCGATAAGACACATGACCGTGGGTCGGGACACGGGCCGTCAACGATTGCGGGAGATGCAATGATCACCATCGAGGAGTTGCTCACACTTCTGGTCCAAAGGCGTGGTTCGGACCTGCACCTGTCCGCGGGATCTCCTCCGAAGATCCGGATCGACGGCAAGCTCGTGAATACCGAGCACGAGATGCTGACCCCCGACACGACCCAGAAGCTCGTATACTCCGTTCTCACCAGCGACCAGATCGCGAAGTACGAGAAGGAGCTGGAGCTCGACCTCTCTTTCGGCATCGACGGACTGGGTCGATTCCGGGTCAATGTCTTCCAGCAGCGGGGCACCGTGGCGTCGGTGCTTCGAGTCATTCCCTACGAGATCAAGGGTTTCTCCGAACTGGGGCTTCCGGTGGCCATCACGGAAAGCCTCTGCCAGCTGCCGAAGGGATTGATCCTGGTGACGGGGGCCACCGGTTGCGGCAAGTCGACGTCGCTCGCGGCCATGATCGACTACATCAACCAGACCCGCTCCGCCCACGTCGTTACGATCGAGGACCCGATCGAGTTCCTGCACCGCAACAAGAACTGTCTCTTCAACCAGCGTGAGGTCGGATCGGACACCTTCGCTTTCAAGAACGCGCTGCGATCCGTGCTGCGACAGGATCCCGATGTCGTACTGATCGGCGAGATGCGTGACACGGAGACCATCGAGGCGGCCCTGACCCTGGCTGAGACCGGCCACCTGACCTTCGCGACACTGCACACCTCGGATTGCATCCAGACCATCAACCGGATTATCGACGTGTTCCCGTCGTACCAGCAGCAGCAGATCCGTACCCAGCTGAGCTTCGTGATGCAGGCGGTGTTCTGCCAGCAGCTCATCCCGAGGGCCAACGGCCGCGGGCGAGCACTGGCGATGGAGGTGATGGTGGCCACCACGGCGATCAGGGCTCTGATTCGGGACGACAAGGCCCACCAGATCTACTCCGTGATCCAGACCGGAGGCAAGCAGGGAATGCGCACCCTGAACCAGTCCCTCTTCGAACTGTACAAGGCCAATCTGATCACCTACGACGACGCCTTGAGCAGGACTCTCGACCCCGAGGACCTGAAGAGAACGTTTCAGCGGGCCGGATAGGCGGCAGATTAATGGTCAGCTTCAACAAGAGAATCACGAGGATCCTGGAGGAGTCGGGCGCACTGGACGCCGAGCAGATCCAGTCCGGCCTGCGCAAGGCCTCCCAGGAGAAGATCTCGCTCTCCGGAGTCGTGATCAAGGAAGGATGGCTGGTGGAGGCCGAACTCCTCGGCCTGCTCGCTGAGCGCCTGAAGTTCCCCCCTATCGACATCCGGAGTATCGTGCCGAACCCGTCCGTGCTGGAGACGATTCCCCAGGATCTGGCGACATATTACGGCGTGTTTCCGGTGTCCCGGATCGGCAAACTGCTGACCATTGCCGTTTCGAATCCGTATGACGTCGTCAAGCTCGACGACATCCGAATCGTGACCGGATGTGAGCTTCGGTTGGTGATCGCACTCGAGGATGGACTTACGGACCTCATCGGCCGCGCCTACAACGCGGGCGAGGCCGAGATGACCGAGTTCCTCGACGGTATCAGCGAAACCGACGTGGAACTGCAGGAGGCCGCGGAGCAGGATGATGACGATGGCCTGACTCTGGACAATACGGATTCCGGGGATTCACCAGCGGTCAAGCTCGTCAACATGATCGTCTACAACGCAGTCAAGGAGGGGGCGAGCGACATCCATATCGAGCCGTTCGAAAAGTCGATTCGGATTCGGTTCCGCAACGACGGCGTGATGCGTGAGACCTACACTCCCCCGAAGCGGATGCTGAACTCGATCGTCTCCCGGCTGAAAATCATGTCGGCCCTCGACATCGCCGAGAAACGGAAGCCGCAGGACGGGAAGTTCCAGATCCGCATGGAGGGACGCAGGGTGGACTTCCGTGTCTCCATCCTGCCCCTGGTCCACGGCGAGAAGGTGGTGCTGCGTATTCTGGATGGTGGAAACCTGGCCCTCTCGCTCGAGAAACTCGGGTTCGAGGAGCAGGCCCTCACCGACTTCAAGAAGGCCATCGACTCGCCCTACGGCATGATCCTCGTGACCGGGCCGACCGGTAGTGGCAAATCCACGACACTCTACTCCGCGGTGAAGGAAGTCATGTCCGTCGAGGACAACTTCGTCACGGTGGAAGACCCCGTGGAGTACCAACTGGAAGGCGTGAATCAGGTGCAGGTGAACCCCAAGGCCGGCCTCACCTTCGCTGCGGCCCTGCGATCCATTCTGCGGCAGGACCCGGATGTCGTGATGATCGGCGAGATTCGAGACCGGGAAACGATCGAGATTGCGGTGAAGGCCGCCCTGACCGGCCACCTC